>JBDHQI010000004.1:0-181162 GCA_039806955.1 Verrucomicrobiota bacterium
ACTTCCAGTGGGTCGGGAACGCCTTGGAAGCCCAACTGCTCGGTTACATACGCTACGGCGACCCCGCCGATGTGTTTGCGCTGGGTAATCTGACTCCAGCTTCGGAAATCGCACTCGTGTTGAACCAGCCTTCGCAAAGCAATCTCGAGGGGCTGATGGCCATCCTCGACTCTGGCGGCAACGTGGTCGCGACGAGCGCGGCGGGAGATACTAATCTGCTCTATACCATTCCGGCGGCGGCGTCCGGCGCTTATTACGCTCGAATCCAGGCTTCGGCTGGCGAGGCGGGGTTGTTGGCGCAGTACTTTTTGACCTTGCGTATCACCGATACCGCGCGTCCATTCATCACCACCGCGAGCCTCCCGTCAGAAGGAAGCACGAATACGGCGTTCCTAAGTGGATTTACTTTGGGATTCTCTGAGGACCTATTCCCCGCCAGCGTCAACGATGCGCTAAACTACGATTTTCGGGGGACGGGTCCGGACGGCTTCTTTGACACCTCGGACGATGTTCTTTGGCCGTTGACCAGCAGTCCCAATTACACGAGCGGGCTTACCGCCGGCTATGTTCTGAACACGCCTTTGCTTCCGGGAACCTATCGGTTTACCGCCACGACCAATATTCAGGATCGTTCCGGAAATGCCTTGGTTACTTGGTCCCGCCAGTTCTCGATTAAAGCCTTGCCTGGGCTGGAGGTGGAAAGGGAACCCAATGATGTGGCGGGTGCCGCCACCTTGTTGAACTTGAGCAGCAGTCAACCAAACCTGATTTCAGGCGGTGGTCGAGGTTACTTGCGCACCGGCAGCGATGTGGATTTCTGGCAATTTGAGGCCGAGGCGGGGGATACGCTGATTTTAGCCGCACAAAATCCGGGCGATCCGGGTTCCAGTGGCCTGAGTTATACGTTGTATCGTCCGAATGGGCAGGTGTTGTTCAATTTGACGACGGAAAACAATGGGCAATTACAAACGACTCCGGTGATATTGGAGACCAATGGCTTGTATGCAGTGCGCGTGAGCACTTGGTATTCCTGGTTCTCCGAGTACCGCTTTCGAATTTCGCTTTACCGCAACGGTCAGGCGGTTGAGATCGAGCCGAATAACAACATCGCCACCGCCAATGGCCTGACGTTTACCGTGCCTCCCGATGCTCCCAACAGCCGCACGGCCAGCGTAGGGGGCTATGTGAAAACGTCGGCTGATTTGGATTATTTTAACCTGGGCACGGTTGCCGCCGGGCAGACCGTGTTTCTGCGCACCCGCCAACCCGGCAGCAGTCCACTGATCGGGGTCGTGAGTCTTTACGATGCATCAGGAGCGTATGTGCCGAAATTCAGCGGTCGTCCCGATGACAGCGTGGGCGAAATGCGGATCGAGCAAACCGGAACGTATTACGCCGCCGTGCGTTCGCGCGCCAATTCGGCCGGACTGATGAGTGAATATATCCTCGATGTCATCGTGGCGCCGACCGAGGAAGTTGCCTTCCCCAATCTTCAGATAACCGATTTGACAATCTTGACGCCGCTGGCTGGACTCCAAAGTGGCGATTCGTTTTCCTACACTTATACGGTGGCCAACGTCGGCTCACTCGCAACCCAGGTGGGCACTTGGTTTGATCGAGTTTCGCTTTCCCTCAATCCGGTCAGTGGCTTGGGTGATTTCGAAATGTCGCTCCGGTCGCATGTCGGAGTGCTGCAGCCGGGTCAGAGCTATACGGTGACCAACACCACGCAACTGCCAGATGGCGTGTCTGGGAGTTATTATCTGGTGGCGTCGTGCGATTATACGGATACGGTCAATGAATTCTTATTCGAGGATGACAACGAAACCGCATCCGAAATTCCGCTCGTCATTGAGCTGGCTCCGTATCCCGATCTGGCGGTTGAAAACCTGCAGATAACCGGGCCAGATGCGGCGCAGAATTATACGGTCACCTGGCAGACAGCGAACCGGGGCGACGGGGCGACGGCCGATTTCAAGGAACGCTTGCTCGTTCAGCATCAGACCAGCGCCACCACGCTGCTGGATCAGCGGTTCACAAATGTTGGCCCCTTTACGGTCGGGGCGAGTGTGTCGCACCAGGTGAATTTTTCGGCGACGTTGCCCGGGACCTATTTGGTGGAGGTCAAAGCGGATCCGGATCAGGAAATTTTCGAGCATGACGGGACCTCGCCCCAGGCGGCCAAGGTGAACAATACGGTCAGCAGCACCTTCAGTATCATCGCCAGCTATCAATTGACGCTGGGCGCGATTCCGCCACAGGCCGGCACCTTGAGCGGCGCCGGCACGTACCTGGCCGGAAGCAGTGTGACGGTGACGGCAACACCCAATACCACGCAAGCACCCTATTATTTTGCCAACTGGCTGGAAAACGGCCTCGTTCGCAGCGCCAGCGCGAGCTATACCTTCACGCTGCTCTCTGATGTCAACTTGCTGGCGGTTTTTGCCCTCCCCACTTACACCATCAATGTTTCCAACCAGCCGCCCACAGCGGGGAGCGTGTTGGGTGCGGGCACGTTTACCTGGGGTACAACCAATATCCTGACCGCGATCCCGGCGTTCGGTTATCAATTCAGTCATTGGACCGAGGGTGATTCCTGGGGCACCGCCACGAATCATGCCGGCAACGACCTGACCTTGAGCGTGGTGGTGACCTCCAACCGTTTCGTTCGCGCTCATTATCAGGAGGCTAATCTGACGCATGTGGTGACGACGGCGACAAGCCCGGAGGGCCTGGCCGTGGTGTCCGGCGCGGGTACTTATACCAATGGACAGTTGGTTCAGATCACTGCGCCGGTGGCGGTGACCAATGCGCCGCCGAATTATTATGCGTTTAATCGGTTCACTCTGAATGGGGAGCTTTATACCAACGTGAACAGCTTCACCAAGCTCTTTGCCACGACCGACCCAACCAATCTGAACTGGGTGGCGCATTATGATTTTATTGATCGGACGCCACCGGTGATCAGTGGGATCGTCGCCGTGCCCGCCGCTGGTGCCGCTCAGGTGACTTGGGTGACGGACAAACCGGCCAGCTCACGGGTGGATTATGGACTGACCGCCAGCTACGGAAAGACCGCGAGTTCGGTGCTATTGCGCACCAATCACAGTATCTGGTTAAGTGATCTGGACGTCTCCACTTTGCATCATTTCCGCGTGCGTTCCACGGACGCCGCCGGCAATGAAACCGTGGGAGCGGATCAAGTCTTCACCACCTTGGCGCCCTCCGATCTGGTGGTTGGCGCGGTTACGGTTCCGGCCACGGCCCAGTCCGGCACGCTGATTCCAATGACATTGGTTGTGTCCAATGCCGGCCCCGGAGTGGCCTCAGGCCCGTGGCAGAACGCCGTGTTGGTGGCCCCCACCAGTGACGGCTCTGCCGCGCAAACGCTGGGGGTCTTCAGTTTGAATCCGCCCGGAGGGTTGGCGCCCTTGACGTCGTTGGTCGTCACGCAAAACGTCATCGTGCCGCCGTTGGGCGCGGGGACGCACTATTTTGGCGTCTCTCTTGATAGTGGTGGTCAAGTCGAGGAAGTGACCAAAACAAATAACGTCGCTTTTGCCGCTTCGCCATTGAGCATTGTGGCAGTGGATTTGCAGGTCGCTGCCCTCGCCGCTCCGACGGTCGGACAATTTGGCCAGAATATTTCCGTATCCCTGGTGATCTCGAATGCGGGCGCGGCAACTGCCACCGCGACCTGGGCGGATGGGCTTTACCTGTCCACCGCATCGAACTCGTTGGCGGGAGCCGTCTTGCTGGCCAGTCCAACGGCGCTGACTGTGCCACTCGCTCCCGGAGCCCGCTATACCAACGAGTTGGATTTAACTTTACCGCATACTGCCGGGTCGGTGCCTGGCGAGTATTTTATCGTGGCCTTTGTGGATCGGCAGAATGCGATTGCTGAATCGGATGAAAGCAACAATTTGCGCGCCCAGCCCATCACCCTCGCTTTGCCGCCGCGGCCTGATCTCCAAGTGAGCCTGCTATCGGCGCCGTCCACCGCGCTGCCCGGCGAACCGGTGGTCGTGCAGTGGATCACCACCAATTCGGGGGCTGCAACCGCCGACGGACCTTGGAGTGAAACCCTGTTCCTGGCCACCAACGCGGTTGCAACCGGAAATTTGTTTGAACTCGTCACGGTGACCCGCACGGGGGGCCTGTCTCCCGGCGCATCTGTCAGCCATACGCAATCGGTGGTCATTCCAGTGACGGGGCCGGCGGGCAATTTCTGGTTTGCCGCCATGACGGATAGTCGTGAGCAGCTTCTCGAAGCGACTGAAGCGAATAACTTTGGTGTGGCAACCAATCAGACCAGCGTGCCGGCGGCACTCCAGTTGCAACTGTCCGCCATCCAGGTTGTGGAAGGCGCTTCCCAGCCGATCGTTGGCACGGTCACGCGGAATGGCAGTCGGCCCACGCCGTTGACGGTTACTTTGTTGCATGGTCGTCCCGATAAATTGACCGTCCCGAGCCAGGTGACGATTCCCGCCGGTTCGGCGTCGGCCACTTTCAACATTATCTCGTTGCGCGACGGCATCGCTGACGGCGACCAGTTGGTGGCGTTACAGGCTACGGCCACCGGTTATATGAATGGCAGCGCCAATCTGACGGTGGTGGATGTGGATCTGCCGCGGTTGACGATTCAATTCAGTACCAACCAGGTGATTAAAGGCGGTACCGTGGCCGCCACGCTGTCGCGCGAGGCTGGAACCAACCAGAGTGTCGAAGTCAGCTTCAGCGCTTCGGCGGCGTCCCGGCTGATGTTGCCGTTGACGCTTACCATTCCGGCGGGTCAGTTCAGCGCCCCATTTACCGCGCTCGCCATTGATAACACGTTTATCGAGGCCGCCCAGTCCGTAACCGCGACTGCGCTCGCCACTGGTTATCAGTCCGGCAGCGCAGAAATCACCATTCTCGACGGTCGTTGGCCGGCGCTGACTCTGAACATTCTTCCTCCGGTGTTCGCCGAGGGGGCCGGACCTCAAGCGGCTCAAGCCACGTTGACGCGCTGGCCGGTTTCGCCGCGTCCGTTGGTGGTGGATTTGGAGAGCAGCAACACCAATGCCGTGCGGGTGCCCCGCCAGGTCACCATTCCCGCCAACGAAACCAATCTCACCTTCAATGTGGCGGCGGTGGACAATTCCACGGTTGATGGGGAGAAATCGGTGACGGTGCAGTCCTGGTTTCTGGCGAGCGCGAGCAACGTGCGCCTGGCCGAAGGCGTTCCGGCCCAGGTAACGGTGACGGATGACGATGGTCCCACGCTGAGTGTTTCGTTCAATCGCGGGGTGGTAACCGAGGGACAGTCGCCCGCAGCGGTGGGCACCATCACGCGGAACACGGGCACCCAGACCAGTCTTGTGGTCCAGCTCATTTCCAGCGACTTGACGGAATTGACGGTGCCGGCGACGGTCACCCTTCCGGTGGGGGCCAGCAGTGCCAGCTTCAATGTGACCTCCGTGGATGACGGGGTGACCGATGGCAACCAACTCGTGACCGTGACGGCGAGCGCCCCGGGCTTTACCTCCGGGAGCGGCCAGATCACGGTGACGGATGTCAACCTGCCCGATCTGGTGATTGGCAGCGTTACGGCCCCGGCGAGTGCGACCACGGAAACCTACGTTTCACTTGGCTGGCAATTGTTGAACCAGGGCATCGTGGCCATGCCTTCCAACGCGATCGTGCAACGCATCTGGCTTTCCACCAATCAACTGATTGGTCCGCACAACGTGCTCGTCGGGCAGGCCGGATTTAACGGACCGCTGCCCGCCGGCACCGCCATTGGGCAAAGCCTCTCCGTCCGAATGCCCCAGGCTGCCGGCCAATACTGGGTCATCGTGCAGGCGGACGCCATGGATGGCGCGGTGGAACTGGATGAGAATAACAATTTCCGGATTGCCAGCGCGCCGATGGTGGTGGGCGCGGCCTACGATGCGGTGGTGCAGACGTCGCTGGAAGCGGCGCCGGCCGGCACCCCGGTGCCGTTGAGCGGCAGTGCGTTTCTGCCGGGACACCCGGGGAGCAAGCTGCCCTTCGTCCTGGTGAACATCTCCGTGCGCGTTCGCGGCACGACACGGGTCATTTCCGCCCTGACCGATGCCGCCGGCAATTTTTCCACCACCTGGCAACCCCTGGCGGGTGAAGCGGGATTTTATGAAATCGCCGCCAGCCACCCCGGAATTTCCCAGCCAGCGGTCCAGGACAGTTTTTATCTGCTGGGGATGAAGGCCACACCCGCCCAACCCTCGGTGCGCCTGAGCGAGGGGAGCAGCGTGGCGCAGACGCTCCAACTGCAGAACCTGGCCGATGTGCCCCTGTCGGAATTGACGGTGGCAGTGACAAATGTGCCCGCCAACCTGGTGGTGACTGCCGGCCTGCAAACCAATTACCTGGCGGGCGAGGCGAGCGTGGAGTTGAATTATGAAATCGCGGCCACGGATGCGTCCTTCACGTCCGGCATCCTGGGCCTGCGCATCACCAGCGTGGAGGGCGCGGTGTTGGAGGTGCCGATCCGGGTCACGATTGATCCGTTGGTGCCCCGGTTGGTGGCCTACCCCGGCAGTTTGCTCGGCGGCATGAAACGGGGCGCGCAACGCATCGTGTCGTTCCAGATTGTAAATGCCGGCGGACTGGAGACCGGCCCGTTGACCCTTTCGCTGCCTCCGATTGCCTGGATGTCATTGGCTACGCCGAATCCTTTGCCCTCCCTGGCTCCGGGCCAAACCAACACGGTGACGCTGCAGTTGAATCCGCCCGAAGATTTGCCCTTGCAGATGCACAACGGCAACCTGGCGATCAACGGCACCGGCACCGGGCTGTCCGTGCCCTTTGCCTTCCGCGCGCTGTCCGAGGCCAAGGGCGCGTTGCAGGTCATGGCCGCCGATGAATTCACTTACTACTCGGAAGGCGAGCCGCCCCTGACCAACGCCACCGTGCGTGTGCGTGATGCCGTCAGTCATCAGGTAATCACCAACGGCGTCACCGATGCGGCGGGACGCTTCTGGGTGCCGGAGCTCATGGAGGGGTATTACGATGTGGAATTGGATGCCGAGCAGCATAATGGCTACCGGGGCACGGTGTTTCTGGAAGCCGGCATTACCAACGAAGTGCGGGCGTTCCTGTCCTATCAGGCGGTGCGTTATACCTGGACGGTCGAGCGCATTGAAATTGAGGATCGTTACCGCATCACCATCGAAACCACGTTTGAAACGGTGGTGCCGGCGCCGGTGGTGACGCTGGACCCGCCCCTGTTGGATGTGAGCGATCTGACCGTGGTGGGGCAGACGAAGCAGGTGAACGTGAAATTTGAAAATCACGGTTTGATCGCGGCGGACGACGTGAAATGGAGTTTCAGTTCGCATCCGTTCTACTCGATTGAACCGTTGATCACGGATCTGGGACGGATTCCCGCCAAGGGCAGTTTGACGATTCCAGTGACGTTGCGGCGCATTGCCGATTTCAACAGCCTGGCAGGGTTGTCGAGCGGCGGGGTCGCCGGACAGTCGTTGGTTACGGCGCAGACGGGGATTCCTTGCGGTATGCGTGGCGATGCTTCGTGGGGATTCGAGTGTGGAAATTTTCGAATCGGAGGCGGCACCGCCATAGCCGTCACCGGCGTGACGGGAGATTGCGGCGGCGGCGGTTGGGGCGGTGGTGGCGGCGGCGGTTGGGGCGGTTGGGGCGGTGGCGGCGGCGGTGGCAGTGGTGGCGGCGGTGTGAACTCCAGTTACTCCAGTCCCTCCATCGCGTTCAAGTTTGGGTGCGATCCGAAGTGTCTGATCCTCACCGCGCTGGGTTGTATTCCGGGGCCGATCGGTTGTTTTGCGAGCGGTTTTGCCTGTGGTGCCGGGTTGGGGGAAAATGGCATCACGTTGGGTACCGTGGCGGATTGCGCAGTGGGTGCCGCCGGGTGCTTGATTCCGGGTGCCGGCCTGCCTTCCTGTCTCTACTCGTTGGTGCGCTGCGTTAGCTCAGGCGGCGGTGGCAGCGGCGCGGGTGGCAGCAGCCCGGCAGCGAATCTCGTGACGCGGATTTATTCCTCTGATGGCGTTACCGGGCAATCCGGGAGCGATGATTTGATAGATCATTACAAGCTGGGAGTCCGTGCCATGCTGGACGCCTTCAACGAATTGACCGGTGCGCCGGATGGAGTTTGGTTTAATCCTGCAGCTGATACGGCCACCGGAGATTGGTACGCCCGGTTCCAGGCCGCAGCCGTGGAAGGCTCGGCGGGCGACCGCTACGTGACTGCGGCGGAACGAGAGGATTTGCTGGAGGGAGTGCTGCCGCCGGGAGTGCCGCTCGCGGAATTGCATCGCTTCCTGGATCGTTGGAATCGCACGTTGGACATGATTGCCCTGGATATTTCCCGTCCTGCCGACGCGCCGCCCGGGGCGAACTTGGACTTCATTGACCTGGTGGTGCTCAAGGAGAAGATGATGCTGGCCGCGCAGTATCATGGCGAGGCCGTGGCCGCTGGATTCACCGATCCCATCAACGCCATTGTGGAAACCGCCCGGTTCCGGTCCGAGGCGGAAAGCGGCGGAGTTTGTGCCCGGGTCAAAATCAAACTGGATCAGGAAGCCGTGCTTAGCCGCGAAGCCTTCAAAGCCACTTTGGAGGTTGAAAACGGCACAACGGAACCCATCGAGGGGATTGCGATCACGGTCCGCGTGACCGATGGGCAGGGGAACGACCGCAACGAACTGTTTGGAATTGATGCGCCCGAGTTGAGCGGCTTGAGCGATGTGGCCGGGGGCGGGGTCGTGGCCGGCGGCGCCAAGGGCACCGCCAGCTGGGTTCTGGTGCCCACGGTGGACGCCGCCCCGCTGACGCCCACGGAGTATTTTGTCTCGGGCGAATTCCGTTATTCGCTCAATGGAGTGGTGGTGACCATGCCCCTGAGTCCGGTGGCCATCACCGTGAACCCCACCGCCCGGTTGACTCTGGATTATTTCCATGAGCGGGACGTGTTTTCCGATGATCCGTTCACGGACGTGGTGGAACCGAGCATTCCCTACAACCTGGCCATCATGGTGAAAAACAACGGGGCGGGTGAGGCCAAAAATTTCCGGATCACTTCGGCGCAACCGGAGATTGTCGAAAACGAGAAGGGGCTGCTGATTGATTTTCAAATCATCGCCAGCGAGGTGCAGGGACAAAATCTCACGCCCTCGCTCACGGTGGACTTTGGGACGATTCCCGCGGGGGGGATTGGTGTCGGCCGCTGGTTGTTGACCTCAACCTTGCAGGGGTTGTTCATTGATTACAGCGCCACCTTCGAGCACCTGGATAGTCACGGAAATCCGCGCACGTCGTTGATTGACGAGGTGCGCATTCACAAAATGAACCGCCTGGTCAAGGTGAACGGGCAACATGCGTTCCTGGTCAATGACATCCCGAATTTGCGGGACTTTCCAGACACCCTCTGGCTGAGCGACGGCTCCAGCAATCATGTGGAGGTAATCACCAATGGAGTGATTACCGGCGTGCTGTCCCCGCAAAATCTGGAAGTGCAACTCAGTGCGGCCTTCCCGGCGGGTTGGGGGTATTTGCGCATTCCGGACCCGGGCAACGGGCAGTACCGCCTGAGTGCCGTCACGCGCGCGGACGGCCAGACCATCAATCTGGAGAACGCCTGGGTGACGGACCGGACCTTCCGCGGCCAGGGGACCCGGCCCATTCGGGAAAACATCCTGCACCTGCTCGATATGGGCGGTCCCGGTACCTACACGCTGGTGTATGCGCTGGTGGACCAGACCGATGTCACGCCTCCGGTCAGTTCGGTAGCGGCCTTGCCGCCGCAGAGTAAAACGGCGTTTTCCGTCCAGTGGTCCGGACAGGACGTGGGAAGTGGAATTGCAAATTACGACATTTATTACAGCGAGGACGGTGCTCCGTTCCAGCGTTGGCTGGGTGGATCAAGCGCCGGAGCCGCCTTGTTCCAGGGCAGCCTGGGCAAGTCCTATGCCTTCTACAGCGTGGCGACGGATCGGGCCGGCAATCGGGAAGCCGCGCCGGCGGTGCCGCAGGCGCAAACTACGATCGCGTTTTCCAACCAGCCGCCAGTGTTGGCTCCGATCGCCGATCGGATTGTGGATGCGGGGCAGACGCTGAGTCTGACTCTCGCGGCGACGGATCCGGATGGGGACGGTCTCAGTTTCTCGCTGGGCAGCGGCACCCCGCCGGGTGTGGTGCTCAACCCGATCAGCGGGGCTTTGACGTGGGTGACCAGTCCCACCCAGGGCGGCACAACGAATGCCATCACGGTTATAGCTCGTGACGGTGGGTTACCCCAGATGACCTCGACCCAAACTTTTCTGGTGGTGGTCAAGGCCATTAATCATGCGCCGCTACTGGCCCCGATAACTGACGTGGTGATTCCCGAAGGCCAGCTACTGACCTTTACCAATGTCGTGACGGATGCCGATCTGCCTGCCCAGCAGCTCACCTTCAGTTTGGGGCCGAACGCTCCCGCTGGCGCGAGCATCACGCCGCAAGATGGCGTCTTCAGTTGGCGTCCCGATGAAACGCAGGGTGGCACGAATTATTCGATAACGATCATCGTGACCGACAACGGCACGCCTGCGTTGATGGCGACCCAAAGTTTTACGGTGGACGTGCTGAAAGCCTTGCCGTCCTTCTCCGTGGAGATGGGTTCCGTTGCGGTGCTTTCGAATGGAACTGGAGGCGTCGCTCTGACCTTACATTCGCGGGCGGATGTAACCAGTTTGCGATTGGTGTTGGGCTTGCAGGGGCTGCTGCCGGATGCTTCAAGTTCCGCGCGGTTGACCAATTTCACACTTTCCGGTTTAAGTTCCGAGATCGGCGCCACCAGCCTGACCGTGTTGCCGTCCAACCGGGTGGAAATCCTCTTGGGCGCGCAGCCCGGCGGATTATTGCATGGCGACTTCACGTTGGGCCAGATCGACTTTACGGTGCAACCGGCGCCCAATTCTGCGGTTGTGGCGTTGGTGGGTGAATCGTTGACCGGTGAGCGCCAAAGTGGGCTGCCTGGCGACGGAGCGGTGCGTTCGGGGCGGGTCTTTGTGGTGGGGGGCGAGCCGATATTAGAAACCCAGCGCGACCCCAATAACCAACTGGAGTTGGTGCTCTATGCCATTCCGAATCGGAACTACCTCATCGAACGCACGTCGGATTTGTTGCAACCGGTGGATTGGGCTGTCGATGATTTGATCACGCCAACCGCTTTGCGCACGGTTTTACCGGCCCGTCCCACCGCGGCCGGGGCCGGATTCTTCCGCGCCATGGAATGGGGAGCGTTGCGAATTCGCTCCGTTGGCACCAATGTGCTGGTCGAGTGGCCGATGGGATGTAGCAGTTGCATGCTGGAGGAATCATCCGAATTGGGAGCTGCCGCGCATTGGACTCCGGTGACGACTCCCCCGAGTGAGGTGGAGGGGCATTATCAGCTGATCCTGCCCGCAACCGGAACGCAGCGGTTTTTGCGTCTGGCGTTACCGGAGCTTGACCCGACGGACTTGAACATCCAGCTCGTGGGCACGAACGTGGTGGTGGAATGGTCCTTGTCCTGTGCCAATTGTGTCCTTGAAGGCACTGCGGAGTTGGGGGCGTCCGCCCAATGGATTCCCGTGGGCGTAACCCCGACGGTGGTCAATGGGCGGTATCAAGTGATCCTGCCCGTCAGCGGGGCAAACCGGTTTCTACGTTTGACGCAGGTGGAGCTTGACCCGACGGATTTGAACATCCAGCTCGTGGGCACGAACGTGGTGGTGGAATGGTCCTTGTCCTGTGCCAATTGTGTCCTTGAAGGCACTGCGGAGTTGGGGGCGTCCGCCCAATGGATTCCCGTGGGCGCAACCCCGACGGTGGTCAATGGGCGGTATCAAGTGATCCTGCCCGCCGGCGGGGCGAACCGGTTTCTGCGTTTGACGACACCTTGACCTGCGGTGGCAACTCCGTGGTGAAAGTAAACTCGAGATCTGAGTTGACAGCCACCCGGGTGGAGCGCGACCTGGGGAGCATAGGCATCATGGGTGTGCCAGCAACCATTCAAGTGTCGAAGAAAAGCAGACAGTCCTTGTTCTGAATTTTGGTGGCTTTCGGCATTTTCATTTTTGCGTTGTTTCGTATGGGCTATGTGTTGCGAGAGTGTTACCTCGACACGGCATTTTTATCCGCAGGCACAGAGATACGTCTGAGGGGCACACTTTCAGTTGGGTATTGCCTGGACCGCTTCCATCTTGTTTGGCGGCATTTGCGCGTTTATCGGTGGGGTCGTCGCAGGGACATTCCCTGATGTGCAACTGCGACCAGGAAACATACGTGCCTCGCGTGTGCTGGCGGACGCCTCGTCCGCCAGAAACCGTACCAGCTTAACCGGAACGATGCAGTTGGTTCAGGTGGAACGGCCCACTTGGCCGTTCTGGGCGGCAACCTGCCGCCCAGCCGAGTACACGGAGATCGCACACCATCGGGTTCGTACTCTTTGCGTTCGACTGCCGGGCCAGTGGCCCGTTCCACCCAAACTCCAATCGAATCACACCGGCCTAGTAGCGGTTTCAAAAAGGTTTTCGATGTAAGTATTTTACTCTGGCTCCTTTACAGCGGATATGCAATAAGCTGCGGATGCCAAAACCATTCCTGTCGGATGAACAGTGGAAGAAGATCGAACCGTTGCTGCGGCAGTCGTCAGGACGCGGACGGCCTTGGGCAGACCATCGCCAAGTGTTGGAAGGCATCCTGTGGGGGCTCAAGACCGGGGCGCGCTGGCGCGACCTGCCGCCGGAATATCCCAGCCCCAGCTGGCGTCGCTTGCAGTTGTGGGAGGAATCAGACGTCTGGCTGGACGTGTGGCGACAGTTGCTCGCCGAACTGGACGCACGCGGCCAATTGGACTGGAACGAGAGTTTTGTGGACGGGAGCTTTGCTCCCGCCAAAAAGGGGGCGCTGGTGTCGGGAAAACCAAGCGGGCCAAGGGCACGAAGTGGATGGTGGGGGGCGACGGCCAAGGTATTCCTTTGGGAAAGCTCCTGAAGTCGGCCGCGCCGGCGGAAGTGAAGCTGTTGCGCCGCACCTTGGCCACCGTGCGCGTGCCCCGCAAGGGGCGGGGTCGTCCGCGCAGCCGGTTGCGCCGGGTGATTGCCGCCAAAGCTTACGACAGCGACCAGGCGCGGCGGGAACTCAAGCGGCGTGGCAGCGAGTTGATTTGTCCCCATGCCGGCGTCCGTCGCTCCAGGACGGGCGCAAACTGCGGCGCTATCGCAAACGCTGGAAGGTGGAACGCACGTTTGCGTGGTTGGGAAATTACCGCCGACTGGTGGTACGCTATGAACACAAAAGCCAAATGTATTCGGCCTTTTTCCATGTCGCCTGCCTCATCATCACGCTTCGGCATTTATGAAGCCGCTGCTAGGGTTTTTGGTTTTGAGTTTGGTGGCTATGGGTATCGTGGCTTTCATGTTCACGCTGGGGCAGGTGGGCATTGGTCCTCCGTAATTTATGAACTCCGTCCATGGGGCGTATCCGCACAGTCGGCGGCGGTAGCTTTATTCCCGCTGTTTTGAATCAATGATGATGGTGACGGGGCCGTCGTTCGTCAGGTTCACTTGCATTTCGGCGCCGAATTCACCGGTGGCCACCGCTTTTCCCAGTTGCTGGGCCAGCCTGGCTTGAAATTGCTCGTAAAGCGGAATGGCCACTTCGGGGCGGGCCGAGCGAATGAAGGAAGGACGGTTGCCTTTCCGGGTGCTGGCAAAAAGTGTGAATTGGCTGATCAGGAGAATTTCACCCTCCATCTCGCTTACGGAGCAATTCATCAAACCGGCGGCATCGGGAAAAATCCGCAGGCGCACGATTTTACCCGCCAACCATTCGCCGTCCGCGGTGGTGTCATCCTCGGCGATGGCCAGCAGCACCAACAGGCCGCGGCCAATTCCGGCCCGCACTTGTCCGGCGATGCTGACGGTGGCGCCACTGACGCGTTGAACGACCGCGCGCATGACTTACGGGGGCAGCGGATAGAGGTAGCGCAGCGGCACGTTCACTTTCGCGCCGGCGGGCAGGTGGTTGAAATCCAGCTGAGGATTGGCCGCGCGCAGGACCTCCGGCGCCACGCCATAAACGCTGGCGATTTGATTCAGCCCTTCGCCCGGGCGGACGTTATGTGTTTTCATCGGTTCGGGGCGCGGCGGGGAGGGCGCATCCGGTTCGGGCGGCAGGGCCTCGCCCTGGGCGAGGGTGATGGCTTTGAGCTGGTCCAGTTCCAGTTGTTTCAATTCGATCTCGCGCTGCGCGGAGGTGAGCGTGGGATCGTTTTCAATCCGCGCCTGTTCGGCGTTGCGTTCCCGCTTGATGGCGTAAATCAACGCCAATGTGTCGGGGGTCACATTGCGCTCGCTAGTTTTGGCTTCATCCATCGCTGAAACATAAGCGGGATCGTTCAGCCGAACGTAAAGCGCGTAGCGCGCCGGGGCCAACGAGTTGCGGATGGCGGTTTCGAGTTCGGCATCAAGGGCGGCGCGCTCGTCATTAGCGGCATCATCGCTTTGCCCGGCCAACGCCGCCAGGCGCGCCTGAAGGTCAACGGTGTTGCGATAGATGCTGCGGAATTCCTCCGGCTGCGTGTCGAATTCGATCAGGCCGTCCAATTTTTCGCGAAGCTGCTCCGCCCAGCTTGAGAAATGCAGTTTAACCAATTCCAACTGCTCGGGACTAAGGGCGCTGCTGAGGGCGGCCCAATGGGACTGCTCGGCCGCCTGAACTGCGGCGGGACTTTCAAATTCCGAATCGGCCGTTGCCGACAATACTTGAACCACGAGTTGCTTCTGGTCGGCGGTTAAATTTCGCAAGCTGTTGTCGGCTTCCAAGGTGGCGAGGACTTGATTGCTTGGGGAGTGGGTTGCCGACGAATCGCGCCCATAATCTTTTTGCCAGTCCGGTCCGAATAACTGCGTCATGATGACGTTGCGTTCTTCTATAAAATTAGCGACAGAAGTCCGTTCATCGTGCCTCCCATCGTTAGTGCGAAAATTGGTCCACCATCGGGGATTGGCTTTGGGGCCGGCAAGACCGGACAAATATTTTTCGCGCAACATCTGATTCACGTCCGCCAGCAGAATGTCGCGGATCGTTTCTTCCGGACAACCAATCGCCCGCAGGTTTTTCAGGTAGGTGGCGTAGTTCGATGATTCCAATTCCTGCCAGGAGAAGAATTGTGGCCGTACAATGACTGCGGTGCGTGTATTGGTTGCGCTGATGGATTCGCTTTGCGCTGGCGGCACGGCCGTGGGCGCGGCGGCGGCGGGCGAACTGGCGTGATACCACCACAAGGCCAGCCCGAGGTTGGCGAGCAGCGAGACTCCCAAAATGAGACGCCAGAACATAACGCAATTTATGAATATCTGCCTGCCATAACCAATGGAAAAAAGCAATGGGAGAAAAGTTGCGCGGCAACCGCGGCTTTCATCTCGCCTGAGACGGCGAGAGTTGCTTAACTTGCCGGCGCATGAAACAGAAAGCCTACGCCGCTGCCGGCGTTGACATTGACCTCGGGAATAAAGTCAAAGCCACGTTGCCGCGATTGCTCGCCAGCACGCACCGCCGGGAGGTGCTGGGGAAGGTGGGTGGCTTCGGCGGTTTGTTCGCGCTCGACGTGAAGAAATATCGCGCGCCTATTCTCGTCAGCAGCGTGGATGGCGTCGGGACAAAACTGAAACTCGCGTTCGCCTTGGATCGGCACGACACGATCGGCGCCGATTTGGTAAACCATTGCGTCAACGACATCGCGGTCATCGGCGCCGAGCCGCTGTTCTTTCTCGATTACCTCGGCACGGGCAAACTTGAGCCGCACGTCTTCACTGAAATCATCAAGGGCTTTGCCCGCGCCTGCGCGGAAAATCACTGCGCACTTATCGGCGGCGAAACCGCGCAGATGCCCGGTTTTTATCAACCCGGTGAATACGATGTGAGCGGGACGATCGTTGGCGTGGTGGAAAAATCCCGCATGCTCAACGGCCCGAAAACCGTCCGACGCGGCGATATCATCATCGGCATTGAATCCAGCGGATTGCATACGAACGGTTATTCACTGGCGCGCAAAATTTTCTTCGAACAACTCGGCTACCAGCCCACGAACCAAATTCCCGGCCTCAAAAAATCCATCGGTGCGGAATTATTGAAGGAACACCGCAGCTACGGACCGTTGGTGCAAAAATTGTTGCAAAAATTCAACGCCTCGCGCCGCTCGCCGCGTCGGTCTCCGGTCAAAGCTTTCGCCCACATCACCGGCGGCGGTTTCGTGGACAATATCCCTCGCGTGTTACCGAAGTCACTGGATGTCGTCATTCGTAAGGGTTCGTGGAAGATGTTGCCCATCTTCCAAATCATCGAACGGCAGAGCGGCGTGCCGGATGAAGAGCTTTATCAGGTTTTCAACATGGGCATCGGCATGGTCGCCATCGTTGCGGCGGACCAGGCGGAAGCGGTGCTGAAATTCATCAAGGCGCAGAAACACAAGGCTTGGATCATCGGCGAAGTGGTGCCAGGCCAGGGTAAAGTGCGGATTACTTAAATGCTGAAAGCTTGTTTTACTCGAAAAGGCAATTCACTGCGGACGAGTCCACTGACGCGGTATTTTGTCGGTATTGGTGTAGCTCTGCTGCTGATATTGCCATTCAGCACTCGCACGG
Organism: Verrucomicrobiota bacterium; assembly: GCA_039806955.1. Lineage (GTDB taxonomy): Bacteria > Verrucomicrobiota > Verrucomicrobiia > Limisphaerales > JADLHS01 > JADLHS01. Next base: position 16,671 of record JBDHQI010000004.1, read on the forward strand.
CCGAAAATCCACCGGAAGATCTGCTGGCCAGCCTGTGTCCGGAGCATCCGCGTTTGATCGTCACGCAAACCGACTGGGAAAATCTGCGCACGCGGCGCGCACAGGACGCGCGGCTCGACGCCATCCTCAAACGCGTCGAGGCGGAAGCGCGGGTTCTGCTTAAAGCGTCACCGGTCACCTACCAAAAGCAGGGACGTCGTTTGTTGTCCGTCTCGCGCGAGGCGTTGCGTCGCCTGGTCTGCCTCAGCTTCGCCTATCGGCTGACGGACGATCCAATTTTTCTGAATCGTGTGCAAAAGGAAATGGCGACGCTCATTGCGTTCGACGATTGGAATCCCTCGCATTTTCTTGATACCGCCGAAATGGCCGCCGGACTGGCTTTGAGCTACGACTGGTTGTTTGCGGATCTGAAAGCGACCCTGCGCTCCGGCGTGCGTCAGGCGTTGGTGGAGAAAGGCATCCAACCGGCATTGGATCGTTCCGCCAAATGGAACAACTGGCAGCGCACGCAGAATAACTGGAATCAAGTGTGTTTCGGTGGTTTGACTTTGAGCGCCCTGGCCATTGCTGAATCCGAGCCGGAACTGGCCCGCGAACTTTTGTCGCGCGCGCGTCAGAATAATCCGGCGGGACTGGCGCCTTACGCGCCGGACGGCATTTATCCCGAAGGTCCGGCGTACTGGGATTACGGCACCAGCTATCAAGTGCTGATGCTTTCCGCGTTGCAAACGGCGCTCGGGACGGATTGGCAATTGTCAGCCGCGCCGGGTTTTCTCGCCAGCGCCACTGCGCTCGTGATGCAGATCGGACCGACCGGACGACCCTACAATTTTTTCGATGGCTCGGATGGAGTGGCGTTTTCGCCAGCCTTGTTTTGGTTCGCCCGCACTCTGCGGCAACCCGGTCTGGTCTATTTCCAAAATCAACTGTTGTTGCAACGCCTCGCCGATCCGAATTCCAATCTGACCCGGGATCGTCTGTTTCCTTTCCTGGCCGTATGGGCGCAGGATTTACCGGAGCCAATTTCCGTTCCCACGCTGCCGCAGGCCTGGCATGGCGACGGGGTGAATCCCGTTGGCGTCTTTCGCAGTTCGTGGACGGATCCCGACGCGCTGTTTCTCGCTTTCAAGGGTGGCTCGGCCAAGTTGCCGCACGCACACATGGATGCCGGTTCGTTCATACTGGAAACCGATGGCGTGCGTTGGGCCGTTGATCTGGGCGCGCAGGATTATTTTTCCATCGAATCCCAAGGTTGGAATTTGTGGGGGCGCGACCAGCAGAGCGACCGTTGGCGGGTGTATCGCCTGAACAATTTCAGCCACAGCACGCTGACGTTGGACAACCAGTTGCATCGGGTGAATGGCGACGCTCGGATTACCGGGTTCACTACGAACTCCGCGACGGTTGATCTCAGTGAAATCTTTACCGGACAAGCCAAGCGCGTGACTCGAACCTTCACGGTCGGCGCGGACCGGTCCGTGCTGATCCGCGACGACATCACCGGGGCAAAAGCGGGTCTGTCCGTGCGCTGGCAGTTGGTCACCAAGGCGCAGGTGCAGCTCGAGGGTTCGCAGGCCAAGTTGCGGCAGAGCGGTCGGAGATTACGCGCGGTCATTGAATCACCGGCAGCGGCGCATTTTGAAGTGGCCGATGCCCAACCACCGGATGATGGCGTGAACCAGAAAAATCCGAATACGCGGATTCTCTTGGTGAACGCGCCCGTATCGGCTTCCGGAGAATTGACCCTGACCATCCATCTCGATCCGGAGTCGGGAGCGCGCTAGAGAAAACTTATTTGGTTAATGATTCCATGAAACTTCTGGTCATCGGTTCGGGCGGTCGTGAACACGCCCTGGTTTGGAAACTCGCCCAATCACCTCACGTCACGCGGATGTGGTGCGCCCCGGGGAATGCGGGCGTCGCGTTGGAGCGCCTCGCCGCGAACGATCGCGCGGTGGAAGCGGCCAATCTCGGCGCGGAGGATTTGCCCCGATTGCTGGCGTTCGCACAGGAGCAGCGGGTTGATTTCACCGTCGTCGGCCCGGACAACCCGCTCGCGCTGGGCATTGTGGATTTGTTCCAGAAACACGGCCTGAAGATTTGGGGCGTGAACCAGAAGGCGGCCCAATTCGAATCGTCCAAGGTTTTCTCGCAACAGTTCATGGCCAAATACGGCATTCCGACGGCGGCCGCCGGAACTTTCGACGAACCTGCGGCGGCAAAAAAATTTGCCGCCACGCTCGGAGGCCGCTGCGTGGTCAAGGCGGATGGTTTGGCGCTGGGCAAGGGCGTCCTGCTGTGTCAGAGCCAGCGGGAGGCCGAGACGGCGGTGGAAGAAATCATGGTCGGCCGGGCATTTGGCACGGCGGGCGCGCGCGTGGTGATCCAGGAATTCCTCGAAGGCACGGAAACTTCCCTGCACGCCTTGTGTGACGGCACCACCGCCCGGCTGTTTCCCACCTCCCAGGATCACAAACGCGCGCTGGATGGTGATCGCGGTTTGAATACCGGCGGGATGGGAGCCTGCTCGCCCACGCCTTTTCTCACGGACCTCCAGCTGGCCGGGGTTGCGCGGCAGATTCTTGATCCCTTTTTGCGCGGTTGCGCTGCCGAAGGGATTGATTTTCGCGGGCTGCTTTATCCCGGCATCATGCTGACCCGGGACGGTCCGAAAGTGCTGGAGTTTAATGCGCGCTTTGGGGATCCGGAAACACAGGTATATCTGACGCGGTTGGAAAATGATCTGGTGGAACTGCTCGATGCCAGCGCGGGCGGCACGCTGGCGCGGCACGAATTGAAGTGGAAACCCGAAGCCAGCGTGTGCGTCGTCATGGCCAGCCACGGGTATCCGGGCCGCTACGCCAAGGGCAAGATCATCACCGGGCTGGATGCGGCCAGCCAGTTGCCCGGAACAAAAGTTTTCCATGCCGGCACGGCCTGGCAGGAGGGGCGCATCGTAACCCAGGGCGGTCGCGTTCTGGGCGTGACCGCGCTCGGCCGGGATTTGCGTGCGGCGCAGGCGGCGGCTTATGCCGCGGTGGAAGCGATTCACTTTGAGGGCGCACATTTCCGACGCGACATTGCGGCCAAGGCGGTGTGAAGCGCGGGGTGAAGCGCGGGGTGAACCCGGCGCGGAAACCCGCACCGGGCGCTTTTTTAATGCATTTCCGAGCGACGGACGTTAAGTACTGGGCCATGCGGGATTCGATGTTTGCGCACTGGTTGGCGTTGGTGGCCGGGTGGCTTTGCCTGGCCTGGGTTTCCCCGGTCGTTGCGGATGAACCGCCGCGGCGGCCCCGGGCGCGCGAGCTCGGCATCGTCATCGGCACCCTGCCCACCGGGCCGCTCAATGCCATCACGGATGTGCCCGGTGTCCGGGTGGGACACGTGACTCTGCAGGAAGGCGTGCATCTCAATACCGGAGTGACCGCGATCCTGCCGCATGCCGGGAATTTATTTCAGGAGCGTGTGCCGGCCGCCGTGTTCGTCGGAAACGGGTTTGGCAAATTGCTCGGAGTGACGCAGGTGGAGGAGTTGGGCGAGTTGGAGACCCCCGTGTTGTTGACCGGCACGTTGAGCGTCTGGAAGGCAGCGGATGCGATGGTGGACTGGATGTTACGGCAACCCGGAATGGAGGCCGTGCGCTCAATCAACCCGGTGGTGGGTGAAACCAACGACGGCTTTTTGAGCGACATTCGGGCCCGCCCCATCCGGGCCGAGCACGTGGTCCAGGCCCTGGAAACGGCACAGGGCGGCCCCGTTGCCGAGGGAACGGTTGGCGCCGGCACCGGCACCACGGCTTTTGGTTTCAAGGGCGGGATCGGGACAAGCTCCCGGCAACTGCCCCGGGAGCAGGGCGGTTACGTGGTGGGGGTGCTGGTGCAAAGCAATTTCGGCGGAGATTTGACCGTGGCCGGAGTGCGTGTGGAACCGGAATTGCCGCGCCTGCCGCCGGCGGCCAATCCCGGCGGCGACGGCAGCATCATGATCATTGTGGCCACCGATGCGCCCTTGAGTGCGCGCAATTTGCGGCGTCTGGCCGCGCGCACGATGGCCGGGCTGGCGCGCACCGGGTCGAGCTTGTCCAATGGTTCGGGCGATTATGCGCTCGCGTTTTCCACCGCCGAGGAATGTCGGCGGCGCCAGGGCGGAACTCCCCGGGGCGGGGTGGCCTTGCCGAATGAAGCGATGTCGCCACTGTTCCGCGCGGCGGCGGATGCGACGGAGGAGGCGGTGCTCAATTCATTGTTTCGCGCCACCACCGTCACGGGTCACCGGGGTGTGGCTCGGGCCCTGCCGGTGGAGTCGTTGCGCGGGGTGGAGGTGCGCCACCGGTGAGAGCGGCGCGCCGACCCGGAAAAACGAGCACCCGCAACAAAGTTAATGTTGCGGGCGTTCGGCGTTTTGTATTCAGACTTTTGCAAAACCTCCCTGCAAGTAGAGTGATCCATTTCCCGCAGGGTCGCACTCCGCGGTTTGCGAAAGATTTGCGGCGGCTTGCGGGAAACCGGAGCAAGCCGCAAACTCCGCGTCATGTTCGACGATACCATCGCCGCCATCGCCACGCCGCTTGGGTCCGGCGGGCTGGCTGTCATCCGCATTTCCGGGCCGCGCGCGCTCGCCGTGGCGGATCGGGCCTTCACGCCCGTCGGTCCCCATTCCCAGCCGCCGAGTCGCGCGGCGAGCCACACGATTCATTACGGCAAAGTCCGGCGCGACGGCAAACAAGTGGATGAAGTGCTTTGCGCCGTGATGCGCGCGCCGCGCACGTTCACGCGCGAGGACGTGGTGGAGATCACTTGTCACGGTGGCGTGCTGGCGACGAAAACCGTTTTTGACACCGTGCTGGAATGTGGCGCGCGCCCGGCGTTGCCGGGGGAGTTCACGCAACGCGCGTTTCTCAACGGGCGCATTGATCTCGCGCAAGCCGAGGCCGTGGCGGACTTGATTCACGCGCGCACCGAACGCGCGCTTACTGCCGCCAATGAACAACTCGCCGGCAAGCTGTCGCAACGCATCAATCAACTGCGCGATGAATTGATGCTCACCCTCGCGCACCTTGAAGCGCACCTGGATTTCCCCGAGGAGGACATCGCGCCGGACACACGGGCGCAACTGGAGAATCGCATGGCGCGGGGCATCGCGTTCATGGTCGAACTGTTGCGCACGGCGGAAGAAGGCCAGCTTCTCCGGCGCGGCATCCGCGCGGCGATCATTGGCCGGCCCAACGCGGGCAAATCCAGCCTGCTCAATCAACTGCTCGGCCACGACCGCGCCATCGTGTCGCCCATCGCCGGCACGACGCGCGACACGATCGAGGAAACCGCGAACGTGCGCGGCATTCCGGTGGTGTTCATTGACACGGCGGGCTTGCGCGAAGCCCGGGACGAGATTGAAAGCGAAGGCATCCGGCGCAGTCGCGAATCGCTGGCGCGGGCGGAATTGATTTTGCATGTGCTGGACGCCGGCGAGCCGTTGCAGGGCGAGGACGAAAAGCTCTTGAGCGAGTTTGCGGACAAGAAGCGGATCATCATCCGCAACAAAATGGATTTGCCGGTGAAGTTGGTTTTTCCATCCGAAATCCAAAATCCGAAATCCGAAAACGTTCCGTTGGTGGATGTCTCCAGCAAATCGGGCGAGGGGATTGAAACGCTCAAGGACACCATTAAATCGCTCGTATGGTCGGGCGGTGTCACGGCGGAGATGGCGCAGGTGACGATCAACTCGCGGCATCAGGACGCGCTGAAACGGGCGAGCGCCAGTTTGCGGCTGGCACTGGAGGCGTTGCGCGCGGATGCGTCGCTGGAATTTGTGGCGCTGGATTTACGGCAGGGCATCGCGGCAGTCGGCGAAATCGTTGGCAAGACGACGACGGAAGATTTGTTGGATGCGGTGTTCGGTCAGTTCTGCATCGGGAAATGAATGGACCAGCGCCCCGGTGGAACAACCAATGAAGAGTCTGAACGATGACTCCGGCGATCAGCATGGTGGCAACGGTGTGGCTGAGAAAGTGCGCGCCTTTCAGCATTTGATAGCCGCCCATCGTCCAACCGGCGGTCAGGCCGATGAGCAACCCCAGCCAACGGCCCCGACGGGAGTCGGCCAGATACGCAAGGCCGAGCAGAGCGAAGCCGCCACTGGCATGACCGGCGGGAAAACAGTGGCCGCAATCCTCGGGATAACCGGGTGGAAGCGGGTCGAAGAAATGCAAGTGGGAGCGATCGCCGCCGTAACGATCGATGGACCACGGGCAAAAGAGGTCGGAACGATGTTTCATCAGACCGATGGTGATGGGCACCAGCGCCAGACAAAGCAGGAAGCACCAGAGCCGCGCTTTGGGCCACGGCAGTTCCACTGAACGCAGCGGTTTCGGTCGCCAGCGGACGGGCAGCAACAGCCAGACGAACAGCAATCCACCGGCGCTGGCGATGACGACTTTCGGCCCGGTGTAAAACAGGACGCGGAGCAGGGAATCGTGCCGGTCAATCCGCCAGCGATGATTCGTGAAGTCGTAAAAATGGTTTTGGACCCGGACATCGAGGTCGGTGAATTGAAACAGCGCCATCGCGCCGGCCAGCAACCCGAGGGTGAGGACGAGCGGAAGCAGGCTATTTTTTTTCATTGGTGGCGCAGTTCAATCCGTGAGAGAAAAGATAGCTGGCCGTCTGATATTCGCCAATCGCTTCGGCCATGAAATCCGCGTTCAACGGCGCTTCACTCGGGGCGTCCGGCGTTTGATACGTGAACATCCGTTGGCGGCGCACGGGTTCGAGCACGGCGAGTTTTCCGGGCCGCAGATAGCCGAGGCGTTGATAGGTGGAGATGTAGGCGCGTTGCTCCTCGGGTTTCATGCGGAGGATGTCCTGACCGTAAAAGCGCGATTCATAACTCCAACCCATCAGGCCGAAGATCGTGGGCAGGAGATCAATCTGGCTGCACAACGTGCCGACGGGTTGGGCGGGCACGAGCGTGGGATTCCAGATCAGCGCCGGGATGTGATAGCCGGGGATGGGGAGCGCAGTTTTTCCGGCGGCGCTGGCGCAATGATCGCCGACGATGACGAACAGAGTGTTGGTGAACCAGGGTTTTTGCCGCGCGGCTGCAAAAAATTTCCCGATGGCGTAATCGGTGTATTGCACCGCACCTTCGCGATGGCCGGTGGGCAAGGAGACGCGCGCCGCCGGGAAGCCGAACGGGCGATGATTGGACGTGGTCATCACGAAATGATGGAACGGTTTGCCGGCGGCAAAAGCGGCGTCGGCTTCGCGCATCGTCCAGCGGAACAGGTCTTCGTCGCACGCGCCCCAGACGGTGGCATAGGTGATATCGGATTTCGCCACGGAAGTGCGATCCACGACGCGGTAGCCGTTGGCGGCAAAGTAGGCGTTCATGTTGTCGAAGTAACCGTAACCGGAATAGATGAACGCAGTATCGTAGCCGCGACTGCGAAAGACCGAGCCAACGGAGAAAAGGTTTTCGTTGTTGGGCCGGCGCACGATGGATTGGCCGGGTGTGGGCGGCACGCACAAGGTCAGGGCTTCCATGCCGCGCACGGTGCGCGTGCCGGTGGCGTAGAGATTGGTGAACACGAGGCTCTCGTCGTAAATTTTATCGAGGTGTGGAGTCAGTCCATTCGTGGCGCCGAAGCGTCCGAGGAATTTGGCGCTGAGACTTTCAACGGTGATCTGGATGACGTTCCAATGTTTTTCCGGCCCGGCATTGATGATACGGCGCCCGATGTCAAAGCTATGAGCGGGTTGATTCGCGGTCGCTCCCAACGTGGCTTTCGTCAGCCGGAACGCTTCCGTGGTGGGAAGCGTGGGATAGAAGCGGTCGTAATCGAGGGAGTTTTGCCGGTAGGCCGCAAAGAAGGAATAGAGGCCGTTGCGGGCCAGTTCCTGATTGAAGGCGTTCCCCAACTCGGGCACGTCATGATTGGACAAACTCAGGTGCAACATTACCGGCAACGCCAGCCAGAACAAAACGGGTTTGCGCCGTGTATCCCAGGTTTCGTCCACTGTGAGCCACTGTTGCAACAGGCCGGTCCACCGCAGCAGATAATAAGCGAGCAACGCCGCCCCGGCCAGCAGGCCGAAGATCAGGGGCATGGGATAGGATTCGCGGATGTTGCCGATGACTTCCGTCGTGTAGATGAGGTAATCCACGGCGATGAAATTGAAGCGGGAGGCGAATTCCTCCCAGAAAAACCATTCCGCCACCGCACCGAAAAGCAGCAGATAAAGCAGGACGAAAAAACCCGCGCCGGCCACGACCCGAAACCAGCGCGCGGCAAACCAGCGTCGCGGCAGCAACAGACTGCCCAACACGATGGGCAGGCTGGCGTAGCTGGCGGTGGCCAGATCAAACAGCATCCCGATGAACAGGGTGAGGACGATCTTGAGCGGCTGATGATCCACCTGGCTCGCGGCCTGCGACAACAGGGCGATGCGCGTGAGCAGGGAAACCGTCAGGAAGACGAGATAAAAGATGGCGCCGCCGCCGAACCGGGAACGGAGCAGGCGCAGCAACAACGACCGGCGGCGTGAATTGGCCGCGGCCAGCGCGACAGGCGTCGCATCGTTCCGCAGCGGCGGATTGTTTGAGGTGATCATTGGGCGGCGAGTGGCAGATGGATGGTGACAGTGGTGGTTTGTTCCGGCTCCGAAGTGATTTCAATCCGGCCTCCGTGGGCTTTGACGATCCACGCGGCGATGCTGAGGCCGAGGCCGCAACCTTCGATCTCCTGACTGTGCGAGGCGTCGCCGCGATAAAAGCGGTCGAAGACGCGCGGCAGGGCGTCGGTGGAAATTCCCCGGCCCGTGTTGGTGAGGGTCAGCGTGGCTTCCGTGGCGCCGGCGACGAGCGTGAGTGTAAGCTGGCCGTTGGGCTGATTGTATTTGATGGCGTTGTCCGTCAAGTTGAGCAGGAGTTGGCGTAACCGGTGTCGGTCGCCCCGGATGCTGACCGTGTCGCAACGCGGCATGGCGACGTTTATTTTTTGGGCGTGGCCGAGGATTTCCGCGTCCGCGAGGCTGTCCCACACCAATTCATCAAGGCGGACGATCTCGCTGGCCAACGTCACCTGCCCGGTGTCCGCGCGGGCCAGCAGGGTCAGGCCCGCGACAATCTTCGACAGACGCTGCACTTCATCCAACTGATTGGCAAACATCTCGCGTTGGGCGGGAGTATTCGCGGGGTCCGTCAACGCCACTTCGAGTTCCCCGTGCAGAACGGCCAGCGGGGTTTTCAATTCATGCGAGGCGTGCAGGGTGAATTCCCGGATGCGGACGAAAGAATCCAGCAAGCGCGCGTTGGTTTCATTCAGGGTCTTGGACAACCGATCCACTTCATCGCCGTTGCCGGTGCGCGGTAGTTCCTGCCGCAAATTGTGCAGTTGCACCTGTTCCGCCGCGGCGGCCAGTTGGTTTAACGGCGTGAGCGCCTTGCGGAGCAGCCACCAGCCGCCGATGACCGTCAGCAAGAGCGTGGGTACGCCGTAATACAGGACGACCTCAAAAATTTCATGGCGCACGGTGTCCGGCGGTTTGCCTTCGGCCCGGTACTGCGCCCGTTCGATGACAAATTCGTAGTAGATGACTCCGGCCATTAACGCGAACGAAGCCAGCAACACCCCGGTGTACCAGACCGTCAGCCGCGTACGGATCGTCATGTGCCCTCCTTTAGGACGTAACCCACGCCCCGGACCGTGTGGAGCAATTTGACCGTCGCCGCGCCATCAATCTTCTCGCGCAACCGCATGACATAGACATCCACGAGATTTGTGCCCGGATCGAAATCGTAATCCCACACGCCTTCCACGATGGCCATCCGGCTACGCACCCGGCCTGGCGCGCGCATCAGAAATTCGAGCAACCGATACTCGCGCGAGGTCAGTTCGATAACCCGTTCCGACCGCTTGGCGACGTGGGAAACCGTGTCCAGCGTGAGATCGCCGACACGCAGTTGCACCGGCTGGCTTTGGTTGCTGCGCCGCCCGACGGCGCGCACACGGGCGACGAGTTCCGCGAGCACAAACGGTTTGGGCAAGTAATCATCCGCGCCAGCGTTCAGCCCTTCCACCCGTTCTGAGATTTCGCCCCGGGCCGTGAGCAACAGCACGGCGCTGCGGATGTCGTTCTCGCGCAACTGCCGCAACACGCTCAACCCGTCGCGTCCCGGCAACATGATGTCGAGGATGATGACATCGAAAGGCGTCGCGCGGGCGGCGGCCAACACGCTGTGGCCTTCATGCAGGACATCCACGGCGAAGCCTTCCGCCTGAAGCGCCTTGCGGATGAACGACGCCATTTTCTTTTCGTCTTCGACGATTAAAACACGCATAGCACCGGTCGGCTGGACCCGACCACGGGTTTAAGATACGCAAACGGTGTTAAATGTTCGGTAAAACTCGCATGACAGATTTGTCATGAAAGGATGAGGGGTGAGGGGCGAAGTATCAGGGTTCAGGTTCAAGGGTTCAGGAAGAATCTGCGACCCGACGGACAAATCCGTTTCTCTGCGCCTCGGTGTCTCGATGGCTAAATAAAGCCGTGGCCGGTTTATCTTTTCCTTTGTAGCAGCGGACGTGAGTCCGCTCCATCTGAATATGGGAGAAAGTTAGAGCCGACTCACGTCGGCTGCTACGGTTGGAGCGGCAAGGCGCTCCCTTCGGTCAGCCAGACGGCTTTGGCAGCGGTCTCTTTTCTGAGTTGGTGAGTTTCGGATTCATTATTTGCGGCGGTCATAGACCGCCGCTACAGAGGTGGGCAAATTTTCCTTCGCGCAGAAAATGGATGGTCTGCCGGATGGCGGTTTGGTTCTTCATCAAGAACGGATGCGGAGTCGGCAACACGATGTGATCCGTCATGCCCGCGAGTTTGGTGCGTTCCACCGAAACTTTCCCATCATCCGGGCCGGGGATGAGGATGAAACTGTTGATCCAGTTGATGGTGCGATTGCCCGCGATGATGCCAATCTCGACATTCGGCACGCCAATCCGGTTGGGCGCAGAATTGGGGTCCGTGCCGAGTTCATTGCCAGCCGGGCCGTTGATTTTTTTGAACAACCACCACGAGCCAAGTTTGTCCACGATCTCGCTGCCTTGATTCGGCGGCCCGAGCATCACGACGCGCCCGGCATTGGTGAGTGAATGACGCGCAAGATAAGCGCGGATCAGAATCGAGCCGAGGGAATGGCCGACGAAATGGAGGCGGGTGGCGCCGGCGCTGCGGGCGTCGCGCAGGGCGGGCGCGAGCACGGCTTCGCTCAGGTTGGTGATGGTGTTGGTGCGCGAGGGATAATCAAGGTTCCAGACATGGTAGCCCGCCTGGGTGAGGGCGCGTTCCAGCCGGTGCATGGAAGTGCTGGACCGGCACAGGCCGTGCAGGAGGATGACGTGTTCGTTCATGGGGGCGGCGGACGCGGCCAGCGTGACGGCGCTCAACCAGCCACCCAGCCAGCGGCACCATCGGTTTGCGGATGGGCGACCGATGCGCATGGCCGTCAAGCCGCGGCCCGGGTCAACGGCCGGGACGCGCGCAGATTTCCAGCATGCGATCAATCGGCAGCCGGGCGCGCTTCAGGATGTCCTCCGGCAATTCCACCCGCGGCGCGAGATGTTTCATGCAGTCGCGCACTTTCTCCAGGGTGTTCATCTTCATGAATTTGCACTCGCTGCAGCGGCAACGGTCGGCCGGCATGTGGTTGACATCTTCGGTGGGCGTGCAGAAGAACTGCTTGTCGGGGCACTCCTTTTGCAGCCGGGTGATGATGCCGGATTCGGTGACGATGACGAATTTCTTGGCCGGGTCCGTTTTGCAGAACTCGATCATCTTCTGCGTGGAGCAGACGACATCGGCCAGCTGGCGCACCGCGCGCAAGCTTTCCGGATGGACCACGATTTTGGCGTCCGGATATTTTGTTTTGGCGCGGAGCAGGGCGTCGCGCTGGAAATCCACATGTAAATAACAGTTGCCCTTCCAGAGCGTCATCGGCCGCCCGGTTTGTTCGATGACCCATTCGCCAAGATTTTGATCGGGCACAAAGAGCAGGTCCTTGTCTGGAGGGGCGGCTTTGACGATTTTTTCCGCACTGCCACTGGTGACGATCACGTCGGAGAGCGCCTTCACTGCGGCGCTGCAATTGATATAGGCAATGGTCCAGAAATTGGGATTGGTGGCCTGCAATTCGGCGAGTTTGGGCGCAGGACAACTGGCTTCCAGCGAGCAACCGGCGTTCTTGTCCGGCAGCACGACGATTTTATCCGGGTTAAGGATTTTGGCAGTTTCCGCCATGAAATGCACCCCGCAGAAGACGATGACCCGGGCGTCGGTGCGGGCGGCTTGCTGGGCGAGGCCGAGCGAGTCGCCCACGTAATCCGCGACATCCTGGATTTCGGCGACCTGATAATTATGCGCGAGGATGACGGCGTTGAGCTGCTTCTTGAGTTCGAACACTTCCGCAGCCAGCGGCCCGAATTTTTCGGGACTCATGGCCGGGCGCAATTGCAGTTCGCCCAAGTCCACCGGCTCGACTTCGCTAGTTACAGTCATGGGCACAAAGTATGAGTGAAAGTCAGGCCCGTCAATCTTGGGTGAAGTGTGGCTTGACCGCAGCGGTGCGGGTGCGGATACGGGTCGCCAACCCTGACCGAATGTGAAATGCGCCGCCGCCCCCGGTCGTGAACGGACAATCTTGTTGTGCCTCCGTTTTCCTTGAAATAGTCGCATTGCCGACTTACCCTGCGCGCTTTGTCGCATGAATGAAATTCTGGTCATTGGACATCGCAATCCCGATACGGATGCGATCTGTTCCGCCATTGGTTACGCGGAGTTCAAGCGCCGCACCGGCATGCCGGAAGCGGTGGCGGCGCGTTGTGGTGATACCAACGACCGCATTGATTTTGTCCTGAACGAGTTCGGCGTTGCGGCTCCGAAGTTCGTCGCGGACGTCTCGCCCAAGGTGCGCGATGTGATGCAAACACGCATTCTTAGCGTGACGCCGGATACCACGGCTGCGGCGGCTCTGGGTTTGATGGATGAACGCGGAGTCCGGATTCTACCGGTGCTTGATGACGACCGCAGGTGTCGCGGATTGTTGTCGCTGTTCAAGTTGAGCAAGTTCCTGTTTCCGGCGGCCAATCGGTTGGTGGATTCGCGGCGGGTACTGTCGTCGTTGTCCAATCTGGCGCAGACTCTGCATGGGGATTTGCTGATTGCGCATGATCCGGACCAGGAGGAAGACCTGACGCTGATGATCGGCGCCATGAGCGTGGAATCTTTTTCACGGCGTCTCGATACTTTCACGCGGAATAAATTGATCATCGTGGTGGGCGATCGCTGGGACATTCAAAATCTGGCGATTCGCGAAGGCGTGCGCGCGTTGGTGGTGACCGGCGGTTTGAAGGTGGAGGAAAAAACCTTCGCCGCCGCCCGGGAGAAAAAAATCAGCCTGATTTCGTCGCCGCACGATACCGCCACCACGGCGGCGTTGTGTCGCGCGGCAGTGGCGGTGCGGCATGTATTGAATGAGGAATTCCAGAGCTTCCGCGAACATGCGTCACTGGCCGCCGTGCGCGACGAGGCGGCCGGATCGGGGTACAAGATTTTCCCCGTGCTGGATCAGCAGGGCGAGACGGTGGGGATTTTATCCAAAACGGATTTCCTCAAAACGGTGAATCGCAAGTTGATTCTGGTGGACCACAATGAGCTTTCGCAAGCCGTGCCGGGCGCGGAGGAAGTCGAGATTTTGGAGATCATTGACCATCATCGCATCAGCCCGATGAGCACAGACCAGCCGATTTTGTTTCGGAACGAACCTGTCGGCTCAACCAGCACCATCGTGGCGGATTGCTTTTTCCGGCAGGGCGTGGAATTGCCCAAGGCGATCGCCGGACTGTTGTTGGCGGGATTGGTTTCCGACACCTTGAATCTGACTTCACCGACGACCACGGCGCGCGATGTGGAAGTGTTGCGGAAGTTGGAAGCGGTGGCGGCGGTCAACGCGCGGGCGTTCACCGATAAACTGTTCGCCTCGGGATCGCTGTTGACGTTGCAACCCGCGCCCAAAGCCATCACCACGGATTGCAAGGAATACGCCGAAGGCCGCCAGTCCTTCAGTGTGGCGCAGATTGAGGAGACGGGTTTTGATCAATTCTGGAAGCGCAAACAGGAGTTGCTGACCGCGCTGGCGGATTATCGGCTCCGTCATCAGTACCTGTTCTCGGCGTTGCTTGTGACGGATGTGACCACGCAAAATTCCTTGTTGGTGGTGGCGGGTAATGACGATTTCCTGGCCCGTATTGATTACCCAAAATTGGAGTCCGGCATTTTCAATCTGCGAACGGTGGTGTCCCGAAAAAAACAGTTGCTGCCGTTCCTCACGCATTGTTTGCGGCGGTTACGGGCCGAGAGTTGATTCTTCGCGTCGGCGTCGGGCTACATGGCGCCGAGGCTTTTGGCGGCCAGCACCAACGCATAGGCCACCAAGCCGCTGGCGGGAATGGTCAGTAGCCACGCCCAAATAATCCGTTCCACCACTTTAAGGCGGAGATGATTAAATCCCTTGGCGCAGCCGACGCCCATGATCGAGGTCGTGATGGCGTGCGTGGTGGAAACGGGCATACCGAAATGGGCGGCGGCCAACAACACCGAGGCGCCGGTCGCTTCAGCGGCGAAGCCGTGGACCGGATGCAGCTTGACCATTTTATGCCCCAGAGTCTTGATGATGCGCCAGCCGCCAACGGCCGTGCCGGCGCACATGGTCAGGGCGCAAATGATTTTGATCCAGGTGGCGATGGGCAGAGATTCACCGGCGGGGACATCCGGCGTTTTTAGAAAACTCAACCATTCCGGGAGATGGTGAAAGGCGCCGCTGGTGGTGGCGGCGACGAGGGCCAGGGCAATGATGCCCATGGTCTTTTGGGCGTCATTCGTGCCGTGGCTGTAGCCCATGTAGGCGGCGCTGAGCAATTGCAATTTTCCAAAGGTGCGATTCACCGTGGTCGGGCGCCAGTTGCGCAGGAGTAGGTACAGCAGGCCCATGCAGCCGAATCCAAAGACAAACCCCAAAACCGGAGAGATCACCATGGGGACGACGACTTTCCACAAGATGCCCTTGCCCAACCACCAATGTTCGGCGTTGGGAATGGACCAGATGATGACGGACCAATCGTTGCCGGCGGCGGCCAGGCACGCGCCACAAAGGCCGCCCACCAAGGCGTGGGAGGAACTGGAGGGTAATCCCGCCCACCAGGTGATGAGGTTCCAGATGATGGCCGCGATGAGCGCGCCACACAGCACCGACATGGTGGCGATCTTTGAGTCCACCAAACCGGAGGCCATCGTGGTGGCTACGGCCGTCCCATGGAAAGCGCCGACCAGATTGGTCACGGCGGCCAGCATCACGGCCTGGCGCGGCGAGAGAACCTTGGTGGCCACCACGGTGGCGATGGAATTGGCCGTGTCGTGGAAGCCGTTGATATAATTAAACAAGAGCGCCACGAAGATGACGGTCACAATGAGAGTCATCGGCGTGAATCAGGAGTTTTTGAGCACCACTTGCATGACCACGTTGCCGACATCCCGGCATCGGTCAATCACCTTTTCGATCAACTCGTATAAGTCCCGCAGGACCATGGCGCGCAAGGGCTCGTATTTCCCTTCGTAGAGTTCACGCAGGAATCCGTTGATTACCTTGTCCGCCTCCCCTTCGACGTTGCGTAGTTTGTCGTTGAGTTGCTTCATGGTTTCCATGTCGTCAATCGCCTTGAGCTGTTCCACCATTTGGTGGACCGTGGCGGTGGCTTTTTCGAGCATCTCGGCTTGTTTGGAAAAATCAACTCCTTCGACGTGCGCTCCGGCCATGAGAAAACGGGTGCCCAGCTTTTCCGCGCTCTTGGGAATCTTGTACAGCCCGCGCGCGATGGCTTCGATGTCCTCGCGCTCCAGGCCGGTGACAAAGGTATGCACCAGTTCTTCGTTGATCTGCTCGAAGATTTTTTTCTCCATCCGCCGGGCCAGGGCGAGCGCATCCAGGGTTTCGGTGCCGCGCGACGATTCCATCAATTCAATTACCAGGCGGATGCTTTCATGGGCTTCCCGGGCGGCGGCCTGAAGTAATTCCTGGAATTTATCGCCTTTGCCGAACAACTGTTGGAAAGAAAACATGTGCCAGCTAGTTGTCGCCAAACCAGCCCAGAAAGTCCATTAAAAAACATTGTGAATCCGCGCGTTACCTCAAATTAAAGGACCTCGGGGAGGTTTTCGGCTGAGGGACGGACCGGGGGTTGGGTTTCTACTCGACGTTTGATGAACTGAAGCTAGACTTATTTTGTTATGTCAACGCCCGCACCCATCGCGCCGCCCAAGAAAATCAATCTGCGTCGCCCGGACATCATGGAAGAGGTTCAGGCCAAGGTGCTCTCCCACTATCGCAGTCCGCTCGTGGAAAAAATTCGCGCCAATGGCGGGGTACTCGGAGCGGGCGATCTCACCATCAAATTGGCCAAGGAATTCGGCTTTTGCTACGGAGTCGAGCGCGCCATTGATCTGGCCTACGCAGCGAAAAAATATTTTTCCGATGTCGCGCCGGAAAAGCCGATTTATTTGCTTGGCGAAATCATCCACAACCCGGACGTGAATGATCAAATCCGCCACATGGGCATCCAGATTATTTCTCCCAAACCCACCGAGGCGGAGTTGGCGCGCATCCAGGCGGGCGATGCGGTTTTGATTCCGGCTTTTGGCACCGAGGTGGCCACGCGCAAGAAAATCGAGGAGAAGGGTTGTATCATTGTGGATACGACCTGCGGTGATGTGATGAGCGTGTGGAAGCGGGTGCGGCAGTATTCCAAGGACAACATTACCAGCATCATTCACGGCAAGGCCAAGCACGAAGAAACCAAGGCCACCACGTCGCAGGCGCGGGCCGGGGGGAATGGTCATTATCTGGTGGTGCTGAACCTTGCGGAAACGGATTACGTCTGCAATTACATCAAGAATGGCGGAGATAAGCAGGAGTTCCTGAACAAGTTTCAAGGCGCTTATTCCCAGGATTTCAATCCGGATCTGCATTTGCAGGCGCTCGGCGTGGCGAATCAGACCACCATGCTGCGCGGTGAAACCGAGGAAGTGCAGCGCCGGTTACGGGATGCGATGATCGCACGCTATGGCGCGGAACATCTGGATCAACACTTCCGCTTTTTCGATACGATTTGTGGCGCCACGCAGGATCGTCAGGGCGCGTTGGAAAAAATGTTGCACGAGAAAATGGACTTTCTGATCGTCATCGGCGGTTACAATTCCTCAAACACGTCACATCTGGCGGAAATGGGGGAAGCCGTGTTGCCCACTTACTTCATCAAGAATGCGACCAAGATGATTTCCGCGGAAAAGATTTCGCACTACGACCAGCATCAGAAGAAGGAGGTTGAGACCTTGAACTGGCTTCCGCTGGGGCGCATCACAGTGGGCATCACCGCCGGCGCGAGTTGTCCGAACAATTTGATCGAAGACACGATCCGCCGGTTGTTTGAACTGCGCGGCATTCCGTTGCCCATTTCCGTGGCGAATTAAGCCAGCGAACCCCACCGCACTACACCGTCCCATGCCGCGCACGCGCCAGGAGTTGGAACAACTCGAACGTCAAACGCTTGCGACTTACGCGCAGATGAGTGGAGATTCGCGGGGGCGCAAATACCGGGAAACCGCTTCGTCCTGGCGGACGGAATATCAACGCGACCGCGACCGCGTCATTCATTCGCGCGCTTTCCGTCGGCTGGAATACAAAACGCAGGTTTTCCTCAATGGTACGGGCGACCATTTGCGCACCCGGCTTACGCACACGATCGAAGTGGCGGCTATCGCGCGCGGAATTGCGCGGGCCTTGCGGCTCAACGAAGACCTCACCGAAACCATCGCCCTGGCGCACGATCTGGGGCATTCACCGTTTGGGCATCGTGGAGAACAAGTGCTGGATCGGCTGATGAAAGGGCACGGTGGCTTCGAGCATAATCGGCAGAGCCTGCGCGTGGTTGAAACGCTGGAGCGGAAATACGCCAATTTTTCGGGATTGAATCTCACTTGGGAAGTTCGCGAGGGGCTGGTCAAACATTTCACTGCTCACGACCACCCGAGCAAACGCAAAGATTTTGCGGCGCGTCATTCGTCGTTGGAAGCCCAGGTCGCCAATCTGGCCGATGAGATCACTTACTACAGCCACGATCTGGATGATGGTCTGGATGCGGGCTTACTTTCGGAGGCGGAGTTGAATCGTCACGTGGCGGTTTGGAATGAAACCGCGCGGCAGGTGCGAAAAGAGCAGGGGAGTCTCTCCGGGGAACAACGGCGCCACGCCATCATCCGCGCGCTGATTGATGCGCAAGTGCAGGACGTGGTGACGACTTCGGAAAGGCTGATCGCCGCCGCCGGGGTGCAAAGCGCGGACGACGTTCGTTTATATCGGACCGCGCTGGTGCAGTATAGTCCGGCGCGCCGGCGCCAAAACCAGGAGATGCGAAAATTTCTTTACCGCCACCTCTACTTCAGCCAGCGGGTGGATGAGGCCAACACCCGGGCGGTGCGGATGTTGGAGGCGGTCTTCAATTTCTATCTGCGGCATCCGAAGGAAATCGGCGAGCAATCGCGCCGACGCATCCGGCGGGAAGGCTTGCCCCGGGCGGTTTGTGATTATGTCGCCGGCATGACGGATCGCTACATCATGCACGAATACCAGCGGCACTTCGGACTGAACTACCTCGGCTCTTTGGCGTAGCGGGTGGCGCCTTATTTGAGGCGGAAAAATTTGGACTTGGGCGCTTGGATGCGCGGCGGAATCTTGGGCGGCAGGGGAATGGGTTTCGGCCCCGCTTGCGCGGGCGGTTGCGGCGGTTGCGCCAAAACAACTTTCGCGGCCGCGACCAGCTTGGCGGCGGCGGCGGCGACGGGCGTGGTGGGCTGCGCGGCTTCTGGGGCCGACGCGCCTTCCATCGGGGTTGGCCGCGCTTCGATTTTGTTGCTCAACCAATCTCCAGTTGATGCGACGAATTCGCCGATCTTGGTCTCGGGAAATTTCATTTCGCCGAACTGAAACTCTGCCAGCGATTTGAGTTTATCCACGGTTTCGCCGGTCGAGCGCAGCATCTCGCTCCCTGTCGCGTCCGGTGCGGCCCAACTTTGATAGCCGTTGACCAACCACTCGAGGCGTCCGGTGGAAGTATCCAGCAACAGACCGTGAACGGGAATTTGCGGACCGATAAGATGACTGCTCCGCACGACCTCGCACGCCTTGATCACATTTTGTCGTTCACTGCTGAAGACGTTGAAAAATTCGTTGACGTTGTCCGGCAATAATTGACGTTGCACCCCCAGCGACTTGAGCCGTTCCAACAGTTGCATCGTGCTGGTGCGGCAGATTTGACAATCGGTGTGGCCGATGACGCAGATTTCCCTGGCCCCTTTGACCGCGCAAGCCAGCGCCAGGGAGCGAACCGTGCTGCTTGTGGGATGAGTCACGACGTTGCCGGCATTGCGCAACCAGATGAACCACTCTTCCGGGATGCCGAGCACTTCTGGAAGGAGCGGATTCAGTCGCGCGTCAAAACACGTCAACGCCGCGACCGGCAGCGCGTCCGCGAAGTCCGCCGGGCGCAAACCGGCGTTGGCGTTGCCGGCGGCGGCTTGGTGATTCGCTTCGATGATGGCTTCAAACAGGCGCATGGATAAATGAGCTAAAACAAGGCGCAAGCGTCTTTGGCCCAACGCACCGTGGCGCGGTAGTTGGAATAGTCGGCCTCTGGTCGCGCCATCCGACCTTCAATTTTGAACGTGCTGCTTCCATGCGGCAAGATCACCACTCCGCGGAAACTATCGGCATTCACCGTGATGACATCAAACGGTTTGCCGGTAGAATCCAGAAATTGCGCTTCCACGCCCACATCCTTCCAACTCACCGCACTGGCATTGGTCAAGATACCGACCACAGTCACGTAAGTATTGGTGCCGGACGGTCGCTGGCTTACTTGGGATTCGACGATTACAATGTCATCCCGGTACGTGGCAAAATCATCCTTGTCCCCAAAGACCCGTTCAAAAAACACTCCCATACCAACCATGACGAGGATCCAAAACGCGGCCATTAGCAACGCCGCGGTTCGGGGATCCGTCCAAGACCACCGCTTTTGCCAATGGCGGCAGTGCGGACAGATTTTCACGGCTGCTTTGATTGTTTCCGCGCACAGCGGGCAGACTTTCGTATCGGTTTGATGGTTTTCAGCCATAACCCGGCTCCCAATCATTCACCTTTCGCCGCGTCCTCCTTCCCCATTGCTTTTTTCAGCGCGGGGACTTGTTCGAGTAGCTTCTCAAATTTCACGCCGGTCAGACTCTCCAGCACCGGCGGCAGTTGCGCGATGATCTGCGTCACGTCGCCGGTGAGCTTGCTCGCGCCGCCGCCCGGACCGTTGCCCGAGTTGATGATGACCATCTTCTCCGTCTTGGAAAGCGGCTCGGCGATCTTGGCCGCGATTTCCGGCATGACCTTGACGAGCAATTCGATGACGGCGGCTTCGTTGTATTTCTGGAATGCTTCGGCTTTGAGTCGCGTGGCTTCGGCGGTCGCTTTGCCTTGCGCCTCGATGATGGCGGCTTCCGCCAGACCTTTGGCTTTGTTCGCCTCGGCCTCGGCCAGACCGGTGGCTTTTTGCACGTCCGCGTTGGCGAAACCTTCAGCTTTGGCGGCGGCGGCGGTACCGGCGGCTTCCGTCTCCAACTGGAATTTGCGGGCGTTGGCCAGCGTTTCGACCTTGTAACGTTCCGCATCCGCCGGTTTTTGCACGGTGGCTTCCAACTCGCGTTGCTTGCGCAGAATTTCCTGTTGTTGCAGTTCGATCTGTTTCTGCTTCTCGATGATATTAACCTGAACTTCCTCGGCCTTGACGAGCTGTCCGGTTTTGTATTTCTGCAAGTCGTACGCGAGATCGGCCTCGGCCTTTCGGGTGTTCACCGTGGCCTGGTATTGCGCAACATTGGTCTGATAATCGCGTTGCGCCTCGGCGATTTTGGTGTCGGCCACGAACTTGGCTTCCTGACCGGCTTGCTGCGCTTGTGAGGATTTGATCATCGCATCGCGGTCGGCTTCGGCCTGCGCGATTTGCGCGTCGCGCTTGACCTGGGCGATGCGCGGTTTGCCGAGCGCGTCGAGGTAACCTTGCGTATCGCGAATGTCCTTGATGGTGAAGCTGACGATTTGCAGGCCCATGTTGGCCATGTCGCCGGCGGCCACTTCCTGCACCTTCGTGGCGAAGGCGTCGCGGTTTTGATAGATGTCCTCGACCGTCATCGTGCCGAGAATGGCGCGCAAATGACCTTCCATCGTCTGCGTGGCGATGTTCCGAATTTCCTCGGTGCCCTTGCTCAGGAATTGTTCCGCCGCCGTGCCGATGGAAATATCGTCACCCTTGACCTTGATTTGCGCCACGCCGTCCACGCGGACGGGCACGCCTTTGCTCGTATAGACTTCCGGCGTTTGCACATCAATGGTGAGCAATTCGAGTGACAACACATCCACTTTTTCAACCACCGGCCAGACGAAGACGCCGCCGCCTTTGACCACGCGGAAGCCGATGTCGCGGACGCTGCCATCCGGATCCACAATCCGGTGTTTGCGTCCCGAGATGATCAGCACCTGGTTGGGGCCAACCTTGGTGTAACGGCTGGCCCAGATGCCGGCGGTGATGAAGAAAACAATCGCGATGACGCCAACGCTGAAGATGATGGTCATCAAAGGCAGGTCGCCGAACGCGGCCAAATAGGGAGTGGGATTCATGATCAGATTCAGTTTTTGGATTTGGGATTCACTGCATTAACTGGTGGTTTCAACGTAAAACTGGGTGCCGACGATGCGGGTGATTTTTACGGGGCGACCGGAGGGAATTGGCTGGCCGTCTTCCGTGCGCGCCGGGGCGGTGTAACGCGCGCCGCCCTGCACATAAGCGATTTCTCCCACACCGTTCTTCGGAATGGGAGTGATGATTGAAGCCACTTGTCCGACCAAAGTGGCCACACGTGATTCACTGGAACTTTGGGTCTTCTTGAACATCGCGTTGAAGAGCCAGAAGCCGAACATGGCCACAATTCCGCCCCCCGCCAGCGCCAGCGGTGCGCTCAACCAAGGGCTTTGCGTCGGCTCGATTTTGCTGAAAATCATGCCAAACGCGCCAAAGGCCGTGACGAAAATGCTCAGCACCGTCGGGCTGAAAAAGGAAATGCCGGGGACGCCGCTCGTATCGAAGCCCGCCTCAGCGACGCCGCCCGTGCCAATGTCGGGCGCGTCGTGTCCGCCAAAAAAATGACTGGCGATGGCGCTGATGAAGGTGAACAGCAGTCCTACGGTCAGACAGATTACGTAAACAATCATAAGTCCCGCCTCGGTTTTGGTTGCCGACTAAGTAAACGGGCTGGCGCATCGGCAGGCAAGCTCGAAACCTGCGGAATCAAGCCGGCGGCGACCCAAGTTTCGCTTGGGCAATCCGACCGTTCCGATCGGGGTTCCTTCATTCCGGTAGTGAACGCGGTCCGACGCCGGAATGCGACTACAACTTTCCCGCCCGTTTGGAATTTGCCGCCGCCACTCGTGGCGCTGAAATCCGTTTCGTGGCGGATGATGGCGACGCCATGGCAACGGATCGGACACCCGATTTTGTTGACGCGCGTCCGCCGGCAACGCGGGCGCGCAAAGTTTTTTCTCGCCGAACGGTGAGACAGGCGGAAAGATGAAGCAGTTGTTTTATGAGAAATTTTACTGCTTGGGGTTGCCGCCTGTTGATCGCGAGTCTCGCTTTCGGTTCGGTTACAACCCGTGGCGCCGAGGCGTTGCCGGACTTTGACGAGCTGCGTCAGTTGATTCAGACCAATCTCCCCGACGTGACCAATGCGGAGATTGACCGCAAGGCGACCGAAGGGCTATTGCATGGATTTCGCGGCAAAGTGCAGCTCATCGCCTCGGGCGCAAAAGCTCCGGGGAACTGGACGAATATTTCCAAAAGCATGGTGTTCGATGGAGCGATAGCGTACCTGCGGGTGCAACAGGTCGAAGGGCCGCTGGCGGAAGCGGTGCGAGAAGCCTGTGTCGCGTTGACGTTAACCAACTCCGCGATCAAGGGGTTGGTGTTGGATTTGCGTTTTGCCGAGGGGAATGACTACGTCGCGGCCGCCGCCACGGCGGATTTGTTTGAAGCGCAAGCGCGCGATTTGTTGGACTGGGGCAACGGCATGGTGCGTTCGACCGCCAAAACCAACGCCTGGCTTTGGCCTATCGCCGTGCTGGTGAATGGCGAAACGATGGGGGCGGCGGAAGCCTTGGCGGCTTTGGTGGGCCATTCGGGTCACGGTTTGGTGCTGGGAAGCCAAACTCTCGGCGCAGCGATGATGACCAGGGAGTTTACGCTGAAGGACGCGCAAGAGGTCCGCGTCGCCACGGCCCCGATCCGATTTGGCGGAAAAATCGGCACGCTGGCTTCCGGGGTGGCGCCGGATATTTCCATATCCGTCAGTCCGGCGGAAGAACGCGCCTATTGGAATGATCCGTACGGCCAGGCCGCTGCGCCGGGGACAAATGCCCCGACGGGAGTGACGAATCGCGTCGTCCGGCGACCGCACGCCAACGAGGCGGATTTGGTGCGCGCTCGTCGCGAGGGGGTGGAATTGGATGAGCGCTTCGTGCGTCAGCGGGACAACGAGCCAGAGGTGCCCCTGATTCAGGATGTTGCTTTGGGGCGCGCGGTGGATTTGCTCAAAGGACTGGCTTTGGTGCGCCGCCAGCCGTGACGCAGTTTCAGGTTTTCAGCCGCAGTGCCGTTGACTGTGCGCCGTCGCCGCGATTGCGTTACTCGAGTCAACTGGTTTTGCCGGCTCCCGCCTGAATGAATTGGCGGATCACCCGCAACTCCTCTTCGCCCGCGATGGTGTGCGGTTTCTGGAATTCGTGCCACTCGATATTCAAGCCTGCTTCCTGGCATCGCTTGACCTGCTTTCGCGTGATGTCGCAGGGGACAACCGGATCATGCGTGCCGTGTGTGACCAGAAAACGCTGTTGCCTGGCCAGCGGCGGCAACTGGCCCAGCACCAGGTCCAACTCGGAAATCCAACCGCTGATGCCGACCAGTCCCGCGAACCGATGCGGGTAATGCAACCCGGCTTCCATCGTCATCAGGCAGCCTTGCGAAAATCCGCCCACAACGGTTTGTTCGGTCGGGAAACCCTGGTCGCGTTGGGCGTCGAGCAGTTCGAACAGCAACCGGCGGCTGCGGTGAATCATGGGGACGCGGTCGCCATCAATATCAAACCAGGAGTAGCCGCCGTAGTATGCCTCCGGCGCGTTGACCAACAAATAGTTCAGCCACGGCAGATGCAGGGCTTCCGGCAGCCAGCGATAACCTTCGAGGCTATCGCCCAGACCGTGCAACAGGATCATCAAGTGTTTCGATCCGCGTTCCGGAGCGGGAATCAATTCGCTGTGCAACATAAATTTGAATGGAAAAATCCTGCCGGCCGCCGGCTCACGGGGCGATTGTGGACAGGCTGGCTTGGATGGTTTGCAACATTTCGGAGCTGGGATGAAGCTCGCGCAACGTGACGGGCTGGGTCTGATTGCCAGTCGCAAGCCACCAATTCAGCACCGCCAATTGGGCGGGCGAAAATTGCGGCTTGCCCTCAGGCGGCATGTGATCGTCGTCGTCATCCGGGAGATTGATGTGCCAGCCGATCAATGTTGGTGCGCCCTCTGCCGGGTCGAAGAGCGAACCGGAATCGCCACCCTTCAGCACATGTTCGAGGTTGTCGAGTCGCAAGCCGCCTTTGGCTTTCGTTTCGCCGTGACAGCCGGTGCAGTAATTGTTGAACAGCGGTTGAATCAAGGCGGCATAAGCCGGTTGCGCCAGCAGGTCTTCAGTTGAGCCAGGGGGTGTGGTGGCCGCACGTTTTTTGGGCCAGGAGAGAAAGTCGCTCCCATGCGTGAGCGAACCGCCGTAGTGACTGGCGATGCCAAGCAGAATCAACGTGGCGAACAGACTGCGGCGATAAGCGGTGAACCAACCGCGTTGCCGGATGACCCAAAGCAGGAGAATCGCTCCGCCCGTCGCGGTGCCGAGCCAGCGATGCCGAAATAAAATTCGCGAGTCGTAGTGCTGGTTCTCCGCCATGAGCCAACCCAGCGTGATACTGAGGAGCGCTGCGGGAATCGTGAGGAGCAGGATCAACCGGTTGGCGTCGTGAAGCCGCCGGCCAGCCGGCCGCAACGCCAGCCATTCAAACAGGCCCAATAGCACCAGGAAGCCGATGGGCAAATGGACCAGCAACGGATGAAATTTGCCAAGATACTCAATCATGTTTTCAATGCCCGAAGGGCACGGCCCACAGGTTACAGATTCACCGCGGGGTCTCAATGGCAGAATGCACGGGGCCGGTAACGATCCGGCGAGCCGCCGTGTCGTGAAGCGCGAAGATTGGAGTTCGATCGGTGAGGAAATTCAGTCGGAGACACGCGGCGCCGCCATACGATCAATGTTGCATAGATTTGTGCGCCAGTTGCCGAGGTTCGTTGCCAGTCTGACTCCGACCCGGTGAAACTTTTACGCGACCCGGGAATTTTACTGGGTATTTCGTTTTGCGGACGGGAATCTGGACAAGCATCGCGCAACTTTCTCACACGTTGAAACAACTGCCCGCATCGTTCTCCGTTCAGAAATTGAACAGCGTAAAATAACTCGTTGATAAACGTGCGGCAAAATCAAACGCAGGGCTGTGCTGACAAAGTTGGCAACGATTTTGCGAGAGCGGTTTTGCTTATGTTGTATCAAGCTGTCGTATCGTGGAGGAGATTCGCAACGTTGGTCATTCTTCTCGCCGTTTCCATCATCCAACCGTTTTCTTTTTCCGCCGGAGCCGCCCAAGTCAAGCTGGCTTGGGATCCGTCGCCGGATCCGGAGGTGGTCGGTTACCGCATCTATTACGGGCCGGCCAGCGGCAGTTATACTAATTCAACCACCGTTGGCGCGACGACCGAAGCCACCATCACCGGTCTGGTGGAGGGTGCGACTTACTATTTCGCCGCGACAGCCTTCAATGCCAACGACGATGAGAGCACTTTCTCGAACGAAGTGATGTACCAACCATCCGCACCGGTGAACCAACCGCCGACGCTTGATGCGTTGGCAGACTTGGAGTTGAATGAAGGGGCGGGGCAACAGACGATCAATTTGTCCGGCATCAGCAGCGGTGCGCCCAATGAAACCCAAACGCTCACGGTGACGGCTAGTTCAAGCAACCCGACGCTGATTCCCAGTCCAACGGTTAATTATACCAGCCCCAATGCGACGGGCACGCTGCGTTTCACCCCGGTGGCGTTTGAATCTGGCACGGCCACCATTACCGTGCAGGTGAATGACGGCGGAGCGAGCAACAACATCGTCACCCGAACCTTCACCGTTATCGTCAACCCGGTAAACCAACCGCCGACGCTCGACGCGTTGGCAGACTTGGAGTTGAATGAAGGGGCGGGGCAACAGACGATCAATTTGTCCGGCATCAGCAGCGGTGCGCCCAATGAAACCCAAACGCTCACGGTGACGGCTAGTTCAAGCAACCCGACGCTGATTCCCAGTCCAACGGTTAATTATACCAGCCCCAATGCGACGGGCACGCTGCGTTTCACCCCGGTGGCGTTTGAATCTGGCACGGCCACCATTACCGTGCAGGTGAATGACGGCGGAGCGAGCAACAACATCGTCACCCGAACCTTCACCGTTATCGTCAACCCGGTAAACCAACCGCCGACGCTCGACGCGTTGGCAGACTTGGAGTTGAATGAAGGGGCGGGGCAACAGACGATCAATTTGTCCGGCATCAGCAGCGGTGCGCCCAATGAAACCCAAACGCTCACGGTGACGGCCACTTCGAGTCGTCCGAGTCTGATTCCGAATCCCACGGTGAGCTACTCCAGCCCCAATGCGACGGGTTCGCTTCGGTTTACTCCCGTGGCTGGCGTGGGTGGCTCGGCAACAATTACGGTCACCGTCAACGACGGCACGGCCACGAACAATATCGTGACCCGCACCTTCAACGTATCCGTGAATCGTCTGCCTTCGATCACGACCATTGCGGATCAATCAGTCGGGGTGGGCGCCGTCGTGCCGCCGATTCCGTTTACGATTGGTGACACCGAAACGCCAGTTAACAATCTGGTAGTCACCGCGACTTCAGCGAATCAAACCCTCGTCGCGGACACCGACCTCGAAGTTAGCGGCTCTGGAGCGAACCGCACCTTGAATCTCTTGCCAACCGCGGAGCAAACTGGAGCGTCGGAGATTACCTTGACCGTGAGCGACGGACGCGGTAGCACGAGCCAGACTTTTCTCTTCACCGTGCGATCGCGTCCGATTGCACCTGGTGGTTTGCGCGTCGTCCAGATTACTCCGTAACTTTGGACCGTGAAAGAGATCGGTTTTTGAAAGAGTGAAGGGCCCTAATGGGTGATCCCTTCACTTTCAGGACGCGCACCGCAGGCTTTTGTCTGAGCGCCGGTTGGAAATGGCGCTTGCCAACAGTGGCCGGTGTCGGCCCTACCGAGGCTTACCTGCCAGACGCTTGCGGTTTTTCCCCTCTCCCTTGCCTGTCCTCCTGTCCGCGCCTTCGCCTCCATCGCCGGACGCGCGAATTTGATCCGGGTCTATCCGTGATTGCGCCCGTCCTCTCACCATCCAGTTTGATGCGGCAGAAACGTCGGCGTCACGCGGGATTTTCGGAGGAACGGGCAATGGATCGCGAGTTGCGCGGCTAGTCTGTCCTGTCTGGATAGCGCCACACCCAGTCGCCTTGCTTGAAATCAACGCCACCACTTGTGATTGATGCCACCGTGCCGCCGTCGTCGGTTTCATTCCAGCCGAACGAATACAAAAGGAACCCGCCGGACTCGGTTCGACGATACTTCAACGGCGCGCCGGTAACGACATCCTGCAAGAGCGATGCGAGATAGGCCGGTGAGAGCGCCTCGAGCACACCCGAGATGGAACAACAGTGACGCTGAACCGCTCGCGGTGCTGCCTGCGCCCAGTCGAGCGCACGGAAATCGCACACCATTGGGTGCGCACTCTTTACGTTCGGCTATCGGGCTGGTAGCCCGACAGAACGGGCCAGTGGCCCGTTCCACCCAAACTCCAATCGAATCGTTCCGGCTGAGAGAATCGCGCCCCGCGAGGTCCCCCCCGTATCAGGTCGAGGTCATCCCCGGTGGTGGCAAGGCGTCTGCCGCAACGAAAGGACAACGCGTAAAACGTGGACTGAATTGACGCACAGCCCTGGACGTTGCGTCTTCGCTGCGGAGTGCGCTTGCGCGCGGCGATACCGGGCTGAGTAGTGCTAAAGCGCGGCTTGCTGTCGGGGGGCAAAAAAAGTACAAACAGAGGATGCGTCGTTATCCGCAGGTGGTTTTCTCTTACCGATGGCAGTGGCATCTCGGCATTTTTCTGTGCGGGATTCTAACCGCTTCGGCGGCGGATAAAATCCGCGTGTATCACATTCCGAAGGAGCGTCCGCTGGCGGTCGCGCTCGACGCCAATCACACCCATGCGACTGGAGAAAATCCGCACGCGCTCCCCGCGCAACCGGAGGTCACTTATACCGTGCCGGCTGGCTGGCATGATGAGGGGGCCGGCCAGATGCGCGTGGCGGGTTTCAGTATCCGGGGAGCGAGCAATCAAATGGCCCAGGTCGCCATCACTCCGTTGCCCGGAATGGATGGGCGCGAAGCGTTGATCGTCAACATGTGGCGACAACAGGTCGGCATGCCGGAACTGGCGGAAGCAGAAGCCGCCGAGCAACTCAAATCCGTCGAAGTTGGCGGCGAGCCGGCGAAGATGTTCGAGATCAACGGACAATCGGCGTCCGGGGCGGAAATGCGCATTGTCACCGTCATGTTGCACCGTGGCGCAAACAGTTGGTTCTTCAAGTTGCAAGGCGACGGCGAATTGGTCGAGGCGGAGAAACCGAAGTTTTTACAGTTTCTGCAATCGGTAAAGATTGAAGCGGCGCCAAGTCCGGAATTGCCGGCAGGCCATCCGCCGCTGATAATGCCGGGCGCGGTCACGGAGCAACGCCCGCCGAAACTGCGGCAAGGCGGACCGACGTGGACGATTCCCGCTGGCTGGAAGGAGATTGATGGCGGACAATTTTTGTTCACCAAATTTATCATCGTAGGCGAAGCAGGCGAACAGGCGGCGGTGAACGTCAGCACGTCGCCGGGGGACGGGGGCGGGTTGGTCGCCAATGTGAATCGTTGGCGGGGACAATTGGGCTTGTCGCCCTGGAGCGATGCCGAAGTGGAACGCCAGGCGCGGAAGATTGAAACGAGCGCCGGCGCGGCTACGTTGATCGAGATGAGCGGCACTGACGCGCGCCCCCAGAAACCGACGTTGACCGTGGCGGCCATCGTCCCGCAGAATGGCGCGACTTGGTTTTACAAGTTGATGGGCGACGAAAAATTGGTGCAGGCGCAAAAGGAGGCGTTTGCCGCGTTCGTCAAGGGAGTGAAGTACTAACATGGGCAAGTGGCTCTTTAATTTTTTCTCCTCCGTCAAACTGGCGGTGGTCCTACTGGCGTTGGGTTTGATCCTGGTGTTCTGGGGGACGCTGGCCCAGGTGAAATTGGGATTGTTCCAGGCGCAGCACGAGTTTTTCCGCAGTTGGTTTATCTACTGGCAGCCGCCCGGCGCGAATTGGCGTCTGCCCATTTTCCCCGGCGGCTATCTGGTTGGCGGCTTGTTCCTGATCAATCTGTTCGTCGCGCATTTGCGGTACTATCGCAAGGGCTGGAAGCACGTGGGCATTGTGATGATCCATTTGGGAATCGTGCTGTTGCTGCTCGGACAATTCGCCACCGACCTGCTTTCGGTGGAAAGTTACATGACCATCCAGGAGGGGGAAGCGTCCAACTACTCGGAATCCAACGGACGCTGGGAACTGGCGATTGTGGACACGTCCGATCCCAAGGAGGACAAGGTGATCGCCATCCCGGTCAGCCTGCTGACGCATGACCGGGAATTGTCCAATCCGGAAATGCCATTTGAGGTGCGGCCTATGGCATTTCACGCGAACTCAGCCGTTGCCACCAAAGCCACCGATGGGTTTGAACCGGTTCAAGCCGAGAACACGGAGGATTTCAAGGTGTGGTGGCGCGGGTTGCCGCGAGTCACCGAGATGAATCGTCGCGACGTGCCCTCGGCTATTATCGAGTTGATCAGCCCCACCGGTGAGAAGCGGGACGTTTTTGTTTCCGGACACTTTGCGCGACCGCAAACCTTGAGCGCGGGCGGGCGGGATTATCAGTTGGCGCTGCGCCCCGAGCGTTACTACAAGCCGTTTTATCTGCACCTGATTGATTTTCGCTTTGACCGGTACGCCGGCACGGCGATTCCGAAGAATTTTTCCAGTCGGATCCGTTTGGATCGCCCCGACACCGGTGAGAACCGCGAACTGACCATCCGGATGAACGAACCGCTGCGTTACGGCGGTAAAACTTTTTTCCAGGCCAGCTACGATGAAGCAACCGAGCAGGCGACCGTGTTACAGGTGGTGGACAATCCTGGCTGGCTCACGCCGTACTTTGCTTGCGTCCTCGTGGCGGCGGGAATGATCTGGCAGTTTATGATCCACCTGGTGGGCTTCGCGACCCGACGCAGAAAAGCAATCGCATGAAAGTCATTTTGAAAATTTTTCCCTGGTTCTGTCTCGCCATTTTCGGATTGGAAATGGTGATGGTGATGAAACCCAAAGCCGATGGCGAAATGCACGTCGCTGAATTTGGCCGTCTGCCCGCGTTGCTGAACGGTCGGGTGCAGCCATTGGATTCCGTCGCGCGCAACTCGTTGTTGCAAATCCGCAGCACGGGCGATTTGCCCATTGAGTCGGTGCCGTCCTGGCAATTCTGGCGGCACGGCAAGAAGCTGCGTTCTTCAGAATGGTTGCTGGAGGTTTGTTTTCAACCCGAGGTGGCCGACACCCGCGACATCTTTCTGATGCACCATCCGGACCTGATCAGCGAGTTGAAACTTGATGGCCAGGGCACGGAAAAATCAGGGTTGCACTATTATTCCTATAACGCTCTGCGGCCGAGCCTGGACGAAATCATGACGCAGGCTGGCGCGGCAAGTCAGTTGGACGCTTCGGTGCGCACGACGTATCAGCAACAATTGTTGAAGCTGGCCAATGCGCTGAGCATCTATCAACGGTTGAAGCACAGCATCAAGCCCGAAGGGGTGACGAATTTCGTGCAGTTCCTTGCCGATTATCAAGCGGCCATGCCGGCGGGTATCCAGGCGTTGCGGGCGCAAGGGACCGGAGGCGCGGAAGTCCAGGCGGCGCGGGAACATTTCCTGAAACTGGCGCGCACAATTGAGGCCGCCGCCAACCAATCCTATCCGCGGGTTGTGCCGCCCACGAATCCCCAGGAGGATCGCGATGCGTGGGTCTTTGTCGGCACGAGTTTGCTGGATTCAATTCGTGATCAGAAAATCTCGCCGGTGGTGATGTTTTACGCGCGGATGGCGGAAGGCTACGCGCAGCGTGATCCTGCGGAATTCAACAGTGCCGTGGCGGGTTACAAGAACTGGCTGGGATCGGACTTTGCAAAAGAAGTGAGCAAAGGCCGCGCGGAATTTTACTTCAACCGCACCAAGCTGTTTTTGCACGCGACGATCATTTACATCGCGGCGTTTGTGTTGGCTGGCGTCGCTCTGTTGACGCTTGGGGCGTGGCCGCCGGTTTCCGAGGCGTTGCGCCGCTCCGCCTTTTACCTCATCGTGCTGGCGTTTCTGGCGCATACCGCGGGCTTGATTTTTCGCATGACGTTGGAAGGGCGTCCCCCGGTCACCAACCTGTATTCGTCGGCAATTTTCATCGGCTGGGGCGCGTGTGTTCTGGGGTTGTTGTTGGAACGGATTTACAAGGTGGGGCTGGGCAGCGCGATGGCGGGGCTGGCGGGTTTCATCACGCTGTTGATTGCGCATAACCTTGCGCTGGGCGGCGACACCATGGAAATGATGCGCGCGGTGCTGGACACCAATTTCTGGCTGGCGTCGCACGTGGTGGTGGTGACGCTGGGTTACGCGTCCACGTTCTTTGCGGGATTGCTGGCTATCACGTATGTGGTGCTGGGAGTGTTCACGCCGATCCTGGCCATGCGGAAGGAGTTTGCGCTCAGCAAGGCGCTGGTGAAGATGGTTTACGCCATTGTTTGCTTTGCCACGCTCTTCAGCTTTGCGGGCACGGTGCTGGGCGGCATCTGGGCGGATCAATCGTGGGGCCGCTTCTGGGGCTGGGATCCCAAGGAGAACGGCGCGTTGTTGATCGTGATTTGGAACGCGCTCATTTTGCACGCGCGCTGGGGCGGCATGGTGCGCGAGCGCGGTCTGATGAATCTTGCCATCTTCGGCAACATCATCACGGCGTGGTCGTGGTTCGGCACGAACATGCTGGGCATCGGACTGCACAGCTATGGCTTCATGGACGCCGCGTTCAAATGGCTCATGCTTTTTGTTTACAGCCAGCTCGGCCTGATTGCTCTCGGCCTGTTGCCCCTGGACTGGTGGCGAAGTTTTCGCGTGAAACCCAATCCAACTCTTAAACCGGCCAGCGGTCTGACGTCGGGCTGAAGGCTTTCAATCCGCGACGTGGGCTGAGGTTGTTTCAGTGGCTTTCAACGGGACGTTCCGGTGTGGCGTAACGCAGTTGGACCAGGTGTTTGCGTCCGATCCCAAGGATGATCAATCCAATCCACGCGGTTACCATGAAAATGGCCGCGACCGGCCGCATGGTAGGGGAGTTGAAGATGCCCAAGCTGGCTGAGGCCAGTCCGGCCACGCCAATTTGCAAAAACCCCAACATCGCTGAAGCGCTGCCGATGTTGCGCTCAAAAGGCACCAGCGCCAGCGCCGCCGCGTTGGGATACGCGGGGCCCAAACTGGCCAAGGCAATGAAAAGCAGGATCAGGGTGGCGGTCAGGCCGAACCAGCCGGCGGTCGTGCCAATCAGCAACAGCAGCGTGGCCAGACATTCCGCCAGCAGGGCGACCCACAGAATTTGTTCACTGGAAAATTTCCGCAACAACAGCACGTTGGCCTGGTTGCTGCCGATGAAGCCGAGGGACAGACCCGCAAAGATCAGCCCGAATTGTTTTTGCGTCACCTGAAAAACCTCAAGGAAGATGAGGGGCGAACTGGCCACATAGACGAGCAGACCCGAGAACGCGAAGGCACCGGAAAGGGCGAAGATTAAAAATTGCGGTTCGCGTAAAACGCTGCCGTAATTGCGCAGGATGGCGGCCGGGCGCAGCGAGATACGCTCATCCGGCGCGTGCCCGGAAGGCAGGAGCTGGCGCGTCAGAGCCATCATGATCGTGACAAAGGCCACGAGCACGATGAACAGCCATTGCCAGCCGAGATGAGTGGCGATCATGACGCCTATGCTGGGCGCGAGCAGTGGCGAGACGCTAATGACGAGTACCAGCAGGGAAATCACCTTGGCCGTTTCGTGGACGGGAAACAGATCGCGCACCAGCGCCATTGCCGCCACTTGAGCCGCGCAACCGCCCAGTGCTTGGAGGAAGCGGAGTCCGATCAGCGTTTCAACCCGTTGCGCAAATAAACAAGCCAGGGAAGCAAGGATGAACACGAGCAGACCGGCGTACAAGGGCAACTTGCGTCCCCAACGGTCGAGCAGCGGTCCATAGCAGAGTTGCCCGGCAGCAATACCCGCAAAATAACTGGACAAGGACAAGGCCACTTTGGCCGGCGTGGTGTGCAGGGCGGTGGCGATTTCCGGGAACGCCGGCAGGTACATGTCAATGGCGAAGGGACTGATGGTCGAAAGTCCGCCCAGGATGGCGATGATCAAATTGCGGTTTTTCACACGGAAACCGGAGTCGGCTGAACCTGCTCAATGCAACCAACGGGGTGGATTTCTGAGGTCAGGAAAATTCTCTCCCACGGCGGCGTCACCAAAACATTTCAACGCGAGCCGGTCAAGACCGGAATTTGTTTCCGCGCAGGTGACCGGTGGCTTTACGCCATTTTTGAAGCCGGGTTTTCCCCCAAGGTTGCGCCGGGATCGCGCGCCGGCAGAAACGATGCGCGCCGCTGACGGAATTGCTGATTCCCAACTGCCGGAGCACGCGCGCGCCGGTCCGGGAAATTTTCCGCCGGACTCAAGCGGTCGCGAGATGCAATTCCACTTGAATGGTGGAGATCAGATTCAAGGCGCTGTGCAACCCGATGCACAACAGCACTGAGCCGGTGTGCAACCGCACCCAACCCAGAAAAATGCCGTAGGCGAAAATCGTGGCGATACCGTAAGCATCATATTGCAGATGGATGCCGGCCCACAGCAAGGAGGTCAGCAGAATCGTACCCCAGCTGCCCAGGCATGATTGCTGCCAGCCGCGAAACAGAAAACCGCGAAAGATGACTTCCTCCGCCACCGGCCCGAACAGCACGATGCCGAGCCAGAGCAACGGTTTGAACTGGGCCGAACGATAGATGCCCAGCATGACCTCCGGCACCGACGGGCGATCAAGCAACAGGGTCAATCTTTCGCTTGCAATCAAAACGGCGGCCCAGCCCAGACCCCACAAAAGCAGCGCGCGCCAGGATGGCCAGCGCAACCCCAGATAATCGACCAAGGCTGGTCCTTGCCGCAACTTGATGAACCAGATCGCGAAGAAAATCGCCACCGGGAATCCGAAAATGAGCGCGATGGCTACGAGGTCACCATCCATTGCCATCTCCTTCAGTTTGAGCGAGGATTTATCGTGCTGCTGGACAAGTTGGATGAGCAGGTATCCAGCCGTGATGAGAGATTGCGTCAGGATGTAGAGACTCACGAGCGTGACGCCGAGTCCGGTCGTCCCCCAAAATCCCCACGGCGGACGCGGCGTCGCGGCGGGCGGATTGAGCGGAGTGATGACCGGAGGGCAGGGCGGGGAAGCCCGGGTTTGCACATGGTTCATGCAGTAATACCAGACCCGTCCGCCGGCCGGTTGTCACGCAAAAAACATCCCCGTCCGGACAAGAGGTTTGGGGATCCTTGTCAGGGCTGGGCGGGTGTAACGAGGCGATAGAAACGCTGCGCGCCGCTGACGGGATTGGTGATCCACAATTGCCGGTTGGTGGCGGCGGCGCTGATGTCCTGCCAGGGCAACCAACCGCTGTTCCAGACGGGGCGCGACTGAATGGAGTAGCTGCGATTGGACATGGCCTGGAAAGAGAAGCGCAGGTTCGAGCCGTCAAGGGCCATGTTTTCGAAGCGCAAGGCGCTGGCGGCATTCGTCGGGCTGGTGCCCGCCCAGTATTCCTGCAGATTGGTCTGGCCGTCTCCGTCCGGATCCGCGTTGGCGTCGTTCAGGTAAGGGTTCGTGCCATTGGCCAGTTCCCAATCATCCGGCATGCCGTCTCCGTCGCTATCCAGGACCGTCAAGTTCAAAGTCACGACGCGACTGACGGCTGCGCCCACGGCATTTGAAACCACGGCGAAATACTCACCCACATCTTCGGGCTGCGCATTGACCACGGTCAGTGTGTTACTGGTGCTGTTCTGTAACGTGTCGTTGAAATACCAGCGATAAGTCAGCGGCCCGCTCCCGGTGGCGAACAGGTTGAAGCTGGCGGTGTCGCCGGGAGCGATGGTGACGCTGGTGGGCTGGCTGATAATGGCCGGGCCGAGGGTGTAACCTTCCAGTCGCAATCGAAGATCAAAGACGAGATCGCTGCTTCTGACACTGGATTGGTGCAGTTCCACCGCGAGAGTATTGGTGCCCACCACCAATCCGGTCAACGGCAACACGGCGGTCTGCCAGGAATTGCCGTTATCACTGGCATTGGTTGCCAGCAGGGTGTGGCTGAGGGGGCCGGACGGCAGGTTGTTTCGATACAAACTATTTCCATTCAAGTACACCGCCACGCCGTCATCACGTTGCACTTCCAAAAACAGGTTCGTCATTCCCGCGAGGGTGGGCACAACAAATTGTCGGCGGAAATAATAGGTGACGTAGCGATTGTTGGGGTCTCCGCCGTAACTGAGGATGGTTCCGAAGCCGCCATTGCCGGAGCTATTAAACCCAAATTTGCCGTCGCCGCTGGCCCAGGTCGCGTCATTGAAAGCCGGTTGAATCCACGCCGTTCCCTGATCCGTGCCGTTGTCGAGATAACGCCAGGTCGAGTTGGCGGGAATCAAAATGGGGTTCGAGGCGACCGCTTGGACGAAAATGGAGCGACTTGCTGGAACGCTGGTTTCGCCGTCTCCATCCTGGGCCACGGCGGTCAAGGTATGCGCTCCGGCGGGATTGGCGGTCCAAGTGTAACTAAAGGGAGTGCCGACGGTTGCCAGCAATTCACCATCCAGAAAATAACTGACCGACGTTGCCGCACCGCTACCGCTTTGCGCAGTGGCCGCTAAATTCACAGTGGCGCCAGACAGGACAATTGCTCCATTGGCGGGCGACGTGAACGCCACGGACGGCGGCAGACCCGAGAGATTGAGTTCAACGGCAGGGGAAAGGCGGATTGCGCCCAAGTCATCCGTGACGCGCGCTTGCAGGGTATAATTGCCGGAGGCGAGATTGGTCCAGTTGAACTCGAAGGGCGCGCTCGTGCGCTGGCTGATAACCGTACCGTTCACCAACAGCTCCACGCTGGCGACGCTTCCATCCGGATCGCTGGCCTGCACCGTGACGAGGAGATTGCTCACGCCGACCAACGCGCCGCTGCCCGGCGCGATGATGGTGGCCACGGGCGGTTGATTCGGAAGGGTCGCGCGTCCGGCCGTCACTCCGGCGGCGAACCAGTTGGTCGGGTCGTTGCCGAACCCGAAGTTGTCCACCCGTTGCAATGAATTACCCAGGCCATCGGCTTCCGCCGACCACGGCGCGGTGTCGCGATAGGAAACCTGATCCACAAGGTAGTAGGGGACGTAGTTGCCGGCGTCGGGCTTTCCGGGAGTAAGCAGTTCGATCGTCTCACCCGAGTTGCTCAGTCTGCCGCTCCACGGTCCGTAAACGGGGATGGTGTTGGAGACGCCATACTGAGCGCGAAATGCCGCCAGTTGCACGGAATCGGCGGGGTCAAAACCGACGAGGAGCAACCGTTGTCCCGCGGCGAGCGTTTGGTTGCCGGGAAAATCGAATTCCACGGCGTTCCGCACCTGCCAGGTATTGGTCGGGAACGCCGGATCGTAGAGCGGCACGTTGGTACTCGTGATGTTTTGCAGTTCGAGAAATTCACTCGCTTCGTCGTCGCCGTCTCCCGGTGGGTGATACATGATTTCAGAAATGACGACCGGGCCCACTTGCGGATAGGCATTGGCCGCGCCGAGCGTACGCTGGCTTTGTAAGACGAACTGCACGGTGCCTTCGCTGTTGGTGTAACGCCCGAAACTGACGCCATTGGGTGCGGCCGGAAAATCGTAACCCTGATAATATCCGGTCAGATTCGTGTTGGCGTCGCCCGAGAAAAGATAAACGGATTCGCCAAGTTCGCTGAACCGGAACGCCGTCGCCCCGACCGCGAATTGATTTTCATCAAACACCAGATAACCGCCCGCCGGGATTTGCACGCCGTTGGGAATGCGATATTTGGTCGGGGCCAGAAAACTGTCGGTGAGGAACCAACCACCGACATTGACGTTGGTGCTGGTGGGATTGAACAACTCCACTGAATCCAGCAAGGGTGGGTCGGTATGGGGCAGCACTTCGTTGACGAGAATCGGGGCTACGACTGCCGGGGCCGGATCAACACCAAGTCCCGGAGACCCGTTAAAAGCGCCACTGGCCCGCCAACTGGTTTTGTCGCCCCAGGTCTTCCAATCTGCCTGCGCGTTCACAATGACCAGCGAAAAACCCAGTCCGTCGGTAAGCGGGTACCACGAGTCATTATAGGCGAACTCCAAAATCTTTTCGCCGCTGGCGTCTTCCAGGCGCAAGGTTTCCCCGGCATTGTCCAGGGCGCCATCGAACTGACCAGCGATGTTGAAACCGCTGCCGTAGCGCGCCGCGAACAGGGCGGGGTTGCGTACCACCAACACCGTCTGACCGGGAAGCAGGGTGGTCACGCTGCTGCCCGTGAAATTGAAAGTAATACCACGGGTGAAACTTACGCCGTTCAGATTCAAAGTGGTGTCGGGGGACGTATTTTGTAATTCCAGATACTCGAATTGTTGGGCGTCGTCGGTGAGCAGTGGCGCGGGTATTGGATTATACATGATTTCCGTTATCCGCAGAAAACGCTGCGCGAGGGAGGGATTGCCCACAAAGCTGTTGCTGGCGACCAACTGTCTGGCTGAGTTGGTCAACGTCAAACTCTCGCCCCAGGCGTTGAGTCGCCCTTGATAAGGGCCGACAACAAAAAGACCCTGGCCGCCTCTCGGATTGGTGGTGCGATGGCGAAACGCTTTGACGTCGGGAGAGACGTAGATCGAGTTGTTCGCCGGCACCACCGTGCCTTTGGCAAATTGAAAGCGGATGCCGCCCGATAAAATCCAGTCGGAAATATCCACCGCATACGCGTTGTCATTACGGAGTTGCAGATACTCTTCATTCTGATTGCCGGAAGCCGGATTGTAATCCCAACCAACGATGCTGAGCGTGGCGTTCGCAGGCTGGGCAAGCGGGATGCCGGCATTTTGGGTTTTGCTGATCCCAATGGGCAACGTGGCGTTGGTGACCGAATGTTTGCCGTAGAAGTGCAACCGTCGTTTGGCGAGAAAATCGGTCAACAGACTGTTCACGCCGTCATTCAAGTTGATGCCGGGATCAAAGTTGCCCTGCCCACCTTTGCCGGGCCAACCCCACCAACTGCGATCCAGTGACGCTTCCGTCGCAATGCGATCGCGCCATTGGATCACTTTTTGGTAGATGGGCGAGTCGGCGGTGATGCTGCCCGGAGGCAACACATAGGCATCGAGTACCGTTCGCATCCGTCGCAGAAACATTTCCCGCGTTTGGGGCACGGTGAAGATGGCGTCGTAGAGGCGATTCCATGCGCTGCCACCACTGGCGGGAACGGCTTGGGATGAACCGTACAGCGGAAAACTTTTGATGTTATCGTTCGTCACCTGGATGCCGCTGTAATCGCCCGAATCCATGAAGGCCGCCCCCCAGGATAGATTCATGTCGAACGGAACAATCCGCCACAAATCATCGCCGTCATTGTCATGGTAAATGCTCATGTTGGCCCAGACGTCATCATTTTCATGAGCAAATCGGGCGGCGACCATGTAGCTGATGACCTGCGGCAGATCGAGCTGGTCCAGGAGGTTGGTGAAGCGTTGCCCGGTGGACAGAGATTCGGAGATTGCGTTGGCGAAAGCGACATAGTCTGTGTTGTTTTCCCATTTGCGTGTTTTCTTTTCAAACCCGCCCGTGCTGAATCCGTTGGGCTGAATGGTGCCCGCCGCCTTGTACAACGCCCCGTTGGGATCGTAACCCAATCGTTTTAAATGCTCGTCGGATTGGACATCGCTGTGATTCGCCAACTGATAGAACTGGCCGTTGAGTTGCAGCCGGTATGGCGCATAAAACGGGCTGACCGCGCCGATTTCGTTGCACAGCCAGAAACTCAGTCCCTGCCGCAGATAGGTTGGGTCCGGATAATCCGCCACGAACGAAGTCTTGCGGATGCGTTGGCTGGATTCATTGTGCCGGAACGGGTGCTCGCGATTGAAATCCAGCCGGTGCGATTTTTTGTTGTAACCCGCCGTCGAGTTGCCCCGCAAAGACATGAGGACGTTGTCATAAAACTCGCCGTCATAGAACAACGCCACCCGTCCGCCGCCTTCGGAATCGGCGCCGATTTGCGACGTGCTGGGCCCCGGCTGCAACACGCTGGGCGGCGCAAATAAATGAATCACGGGCAACGGGCTGTTCACGTAGCCTGGGTTTACTACGGTGCCAAAATACTCAGCTGTTTCCGCCGGATCACTAAACACCGGCAGGCGCGAGTCGCGTCCGGTGTTGTCTTGCGCCTTGATGTAATAGCGGATCATTTCACCCGTGCCGGCCACGCCGGCGGGAATCGTGGCGCCGTAAATTCCATCGCCGGCGGCGCCATCCCCGTGCGTGCCGTCGTCATACATCGCGATGCTGGTTTCCGATCCGAACATGACCCGGTAGAAAAGCGTGACGCTGGCGACGGGGTTGACCGTGGGAAAGATTCTGGCGGTCACCGCCACATTTTCGTTGGCCAACGGAGTCAGGGGTGTGTGCGCAGGCTCGGTAATGCCCGGTCCGGGCAGCAGGCTTCCACCGATGTTTTCCGCTCCCGGCGTGGGTTGGGTAAAATAAACTCCGCCGGGACTGTCGTTGGCCAGTGTGGTGGCGATCAACTCGGGATTGATTAAAAAGGAATCGTCGGCGGCAGAAAGATTCAAGCCTTGAATCGCCAGGATGTTCGCGCCGACCCGGAACAGGTTGGTGCTCAATCCGAACGTCATCGTTTCCCAGAGCGTCGCGTTGTGGGGCTGGGTGGCGGTGGAGTCCCAACTTAAATCTTCCTCGGGCGCATTCGCCCGAGCTATTTCGACGCCGTTGATCCAGGCGATAAAACCGTCGTTATATTTCAAGCGCAGAGTGAGTTGGGAGAAATTAGTGGCATCCGCGAGCACAAAGGGCAGACGCAGGAACGCCGAGGCATTTTGATTCGACATTGCGCTTTGTACGTTCAGACCGACTTCCGCCACCCCAAAGCCCACGCCCGTGGCGCCCGAAGTCCAACCGCTGGTCGAGAATGGTTCGTTTGCCGCGGCCCCCGTCCAAGTGTAACCCAAGTTATCACCGCCATTTGCGGACGAGGGAATCAATACGTGAGCCATCGCTCCCGTCGCCACCAACGTCACGTTGTTGGCGACCGAGGCGACTCCGTAGGACACATCTGGCAATTGTCCGGGGAATTGCGGAGCGAATTGACTGACGACGGTGCTGCCATTCGGCGCGACCAAGCCGAGATATTCTCCGCCAGCACTCAATTTGAAATTGGTATGCAACGGTGCGCCCGGCGTCCGGCGGTTTTTATCCGAGGCAAACACCACCAGAAATTGTCCGGGGGGCAGATTCGTCGCGGGGAATTTCCATTTTGTGAGATTGCCGGCGTTGTCGGTGAGCGACCAGTTCAGCAGGTTGACGGGGGTTGGCGAGATGTTTTGGATTTCAATCCAGTCTTCAAACGAGCCGTCTTCGTCCGCCAGTGTGCTCGTATTCGAGGCCATGAATTCGGAAATACGCACCTGGGCCGACGCGGGGAGCATAACAGCCCCCAGCGCAATTATCATCATCGCGGTACGCCAATAACGTGGAAAACGCATCTGATATTCTTTGCTTTAATGAATTGTCCGGCCAGCCCCAAAACGGGGGATTGGCAACTGGGCAAATTACTTCCTGATGAGGAAAATGCAATAGCCCCAACCGGGGGCGGCCGGGGCTATTGTGCGAGCGTGGCCGGATTACGCCACGTTCACCAGGTCTTCGTTGGTGGCGACGTTTTGAATTTTGAACTGTTCCGCATGCATGGCGGGATCGGCGCGGAAGCTCAGCTTCCCAAAATACCGTTTCTCCAATTCAATGAGATGCTTCTCGTCTTCGGTGCGCAGGCGCTCAAGCACGGTTGGATGCACCACGATGCGCAATTGAAAATCGGATTCATCGCGGGCGCGCTTCTTCAGAATTTCCTGCAGCTTGCGTTGGATTTCCACGCTCATGGTTTCGGTGCTCTTCACCTTGCCGCGACCTTTGCAATACGGACAGTCATCATAGACGGCCGACCGCACGCTTTCGCTATGGCGTTGTCGGGTCATTTCCATCAGCCCGAGGGGCGAGATCGGCAGGATGTGAGTTTTGGCTTTGTCCCGTCGCAATCCCTCTTTCATTCGGTTGAAGATGTTTTGGCGGTCACGCCCGGATTTCATGTCAATGAAATCCAGCACGATGAGTCCGCCCATGTTCCGCAGGCGCAGTTGCCGGCAAATTTCATCCGTCGCTTCCTGATTGACCTTGAGGATGGCCGCTTCCTGATCCTTGCCGCCTTTGTGGCGTCCCGTGTTCACGTCAATGGCCACCAGCGCTTCGGTTTCGTCCACGACGACGTAGCCGCCGCTCTTGAGATGCACCTGGCGAGCGAACGCGCTTTCCAATTGTTTGGAGATGCCAAACCGATCAAAGACCGGTTGCGCCTCCAGGTAAACCTTCACCTTGCGCGCGGAACGCCGGGAAATTTTCGTGATCATTTCCTGCATGCGGTCGCCCGCTTTTTGGTTGTCCACGACGATGCGCTCGACTCCTTCCGTGAGAAAATCACGTACGGTGCGTTCGATCAGGTCCGGCTCCTCGAAGACGCACGTGGCCATCGGTTGCGATTTGATTTTTTCCTGAATGTTTCGCCATTCGGTGAGTAGCAAGGCCAGATCCCGAACGAAATAGCGTTTTTGCTGGCCCTCACCCGCCGTGCGCATGATGATGCCCATGCCATCGGGAATGCTGAGTTCGCGCAGGATTTTCTTCAAGCGCTGGCGTTCCTGATGGTTCTCGATCTTGCGGGAAATACCGCTTTGATCAGAATTGGGCAACAGCACGAGATACCGTCCTGGTAACACCAAATTGGTGGTTACGCGCGGCCCCTTGGTGCTGATCGGTCCTTTGGTGACTTGTACGACGATTTCCGAGCCGGGCGGGTAGAGCCGTGGAATATCCTTTTGCGTGATCTTTGGCTTGTCGCGTTTTTTGTGCGGCCGATCCACGATTTCCACCCCACTGTCGAATTGGTTGGGCACGACATCCCAGTAGTGGAGGAAGGCGTTCTTCTCGAAACCAATGTCCACGAAGGCCGCTTTCAAACCGTCTTCCAGGTTGCGCACTTTGCCTTTGAAGATGCTGCCCACCAGCCGTTCCTCCGTGGTGCGTTCAATGTTAAACTCCTCCAACCGCCCATCTTCAGTCACGGCGACCCGGGTTTCCAACATTTCTGCGTTGATGACAATCTCCTTGTGGACACGTTTTTCCGGTCGGATCAGGCGTTGCACCTTCTTGACCAGATGCGTAGCCGCGTCCGTGATTTTTTCCACCAGCGTGCGATTGGGTTCGGCCACTTTAACGGGAGCGAACGGTTTTTCCGGCATGCGTGGCGCGGAAGCTTTGGGTTCGGCGGGCGTGCTCGCCTCCCGTTTGGCTTTCTGCGCCGTTGCGCTTTTGGCACTGCCGTCCGACGCCAGTCCCGCCGCCAGGTTTTCGGACCGTTCGATTTCGTTCTGATGGCGATGTTCAAACAGTTTTTCCTGGTCGAATCCTCCCACCACTTCGCCGATGGCCTCGGCCCGGGCCTCACTGGCCGCCTTGTCTTTTTTGGGCGACTGGTTTTGCAGGCCGCCACTGGGTTTGAAACGCATTCCGCCGCGGCGGCGTCTGCCGCCGAATCGTTTGTCGTTACTCATGATTTAGTATCCTCTTCGATAGATGTGAACATTTTGCAGCATGCCAATGGCGATCATGGAGGCCAGCACTGAAGATCCGCCGTAAGATAACAGCGGCAGTGGAATGCCTGTCACGGGCATGAGCCGGATGTTCATTCCGATGTTGATGAATATGTGGCTGAACAGGAGTGCCACCACTCCCGCCGCCAGCACTTTGCCCAGGCGATCGCGGGCCCGGTCGGCAATGCGTAACCCGGTAAACAGGACGATGCCGTAAAGCGTGAGAACCATCACGCTGCCGATGAAACCTTTCTCTTCGGCGATAACTGAAAAAATAAAGTCCGTGTGCGCCGCGCCCGGAGGCAAAAAGCCCAGCGCCGTTTGACTGCCTTCGCGCCAACCTTTGCCCCAAAAACCGCCGGACCCCACTGCACGCAGGGCTTGATTGGGCTGATAGGATTTCTGCCGCCGCAATTCCTCCATCCGCTTCTTCTGTTCCTTCGTGGCGTTGGCCGGCGCAAAATCCTGGCCAAAGTACACCAGCAGCCGGTGGCGCTGGTACTCCTCCAGTTTGATCTGCCAACCGGGCGGCGCGAACAAAATATCCACCAGAAAGAGGGTGCTGACGAGGCTGCCGACGGCCAACAGTCGCAATAGAAAACGCCGCGGTACCCCCGCTACCAGCATCATGGCAAACCCCGTTGGAATGAACACCAGCGCTGAACCGAGGTCCGGCTCTTTCATGATCAGCAAAACGGGAAGTCCCATCATCGCCAGTGCTTTCCAGAAATTCGCCGGCAACCGTAATTCATCCGGAGGGCGACTGAGGAAATTAGCCAGTGCCAGAACGAAAGCGAGTTTGGCCAGTTCGGATGGTTGCAGACTGACGAAGCCCAGATCGAACCAGCGCCGCGCCCCACCTCGGATCGTGCCGAAAAAGATCACCGCCACCAACGTGATGATTGATATCCAGTAAATGACCCCCGCCCAGCGCGTCAGCGTGTGGTAGTCCACCAGGCACAGCAGGACCGCCGCCGTGCCTCCGGCGCCGTACCAGAACAGCTGGCGGAACCACAATTGTTTTACCAGCGGCTGGCCCCAGGCAGATTCGTTGGCCATGGTCGCGCTGAACACGAAGGCCAATCCAACCAAAATCAATCCCAGCACCGCCGCTAATTGCAGGCGATCCAGCCGCGGCGCGCTTTCATTGAGCGTGTGGGATCGGTTCAACAGGCTCATGGAATCGAATTGGAAAACCGTCGCGTGGAGGCGGTGCTATTGGCCGCCTCGCGGGCTTCGAACTCCTTGAGGGCGACGTACACGTCATGCGCGACGGGAGCGCAGGTGGCGCCACCCGA
Source organism: Verrucomicrobiota bacterium (assembly GCA_039806955.1). GTDB lineage: Bacteria > Verrucomicrobiota > Verrucomicrobiia > Limisphaerales > JADLHS01 > JADLHS01. The sequence goes on from JBDHQI010000004.1 coordinate 61,516, forward strand.
GACGCCGTTTTCAACCATGATGACCACGGCAAACCGGGGTGTTTCATACGGAGCAAAGGAGCCAAACCAGGTTGTATTCTTCCTGCCAGTGCCATCCTCACGCGTGGTCTGCAACTCGGCGGTCCCCGTTTTACCGCAGACTCGATACCCACAACCTTGCACGTAACGACCGGTGCCTTCGGGTGATTCTGTTTCCGACAACATCGCTTCGTGGACAATTTTCAGGCTCCTGGCGCTCACCCCGAGTTGCTCGCGAATCTGGCGGCGCGCGGAAGGTTGAGGTGGAATCGGATCGAGCGGATTCTGGGCCGTGTAGTGGTCCACCAAATGTGGCGTGACTACTGTGCCGCCGTTGGCTACGGCGGCAATCATCACGGCCATTTGCAACGGCGTTACATCCATCTTCCCCTGGCCAATGCAGATGTTCGCGGTGTCGCCATTCTGCCAGTTGCTTTTACGGATTTGTTCAAAGGACGGAAAATTGCCGGCGGCTTCCTGTCGCAAGGGCAGGGTCTCCGGGGGAAACCGTTCGCCCAGGTGTAATCGGTGTCCCAATTCAATCACACGCTCAAAAACACCGGGGCGCAGGCCCAGCGCGATAAAGTACGAATTGCTGGATTTCATGATGGCGCGTTCGAGGTTGTAGAACCCCGGACTCACCGTGTCGCGGAACGGGTGATTCCCCACCCAAATGATGCCGCGTCCAGTCGCCGGGTTGGCTTTAACTTCGTATTCTTCGAGCGGGTCAAATCTGGCCGCCGGGGTTTCCAACGCGGCGAGGGCAACGATGATTTTGAACACCGAGCCAGCCTGATATTGATCCGCCGTTACACGATTTCGCAAGGCGGTCGATTCGAGGATGCGCTGGTACTCCGCGCGCGAGATGCGTTTGGTAAAGCGATTGGGATCATAGGTGGGAGCAGAAACCATTGCCAGGAGATCGCCTGAATGTACATCCATGACCACGACTGCGCCGCGTCCGTCAGGGCCAATTTGTTTGCGGAGCGCGGCGTCAGCGGCTCGTTGCAATTCGATATCGAGCGTTAGAACCACATCCGCGCCGGAGATGGTTGGCTCCCAGATGGTGTCGTTCTGACGGTAGAGCAGGCTGTTGACCAGCACGGATTTGACGCCCGCCCGCCCGCGCAACACTTGATCCAGCCCGCCTTCAATGCCGATTTGACCGCGATAATCCGGCAGCCGATAGGAAAACGTCGCGTCTTCGCCGAGCGCGGAACTGTCGTCCGGACGCACAAACCCGACGACCTGCGCCGTCAGGTTGCTGTAGGGATAAACGCGGTGACTGCGCATTTCCACGCTGGCTTCCAATCCGGCGGGAGATTTTTCCTCAAAGCGCGCCACGGAACGGAGAGAAAGCTGGCTCGCCAGATTGAACGGCATCGCCCGGCTGTGAATGTAATGATAATTAAAATTACTGGCGTTTAGCGGCACGGGCAGTTGCAAAATATCACTGACCTGCTGCGCGACGGAGCTGACCACTTGGAAGCGCGCCTGTTGTTCGAGTTGCGAATCTTTCACCCGGACGAATTGGGTGGTGACATTCGGTAGCCCCAGCCAGCGTTTCCAAAACGGCAGATCGTTGGTGATGATCACACGCGGGCGGATGCGGCGATATTCATTACGGAACGCCGGGCTAAGCTCTTCCAGATACAGATTGATGCGGTAATCCGGTTGATTTTCCGCCAGGATGCGATGGTTGCGATCCAGCACCTGACCGCGCGCTGCGGGCATGCGCACCGTGCGATAGTGTTGCACTTCGACCATTTCCCGATAGCGATTCGCGCCAACGATTTGCACCCACCAAAGCCCGATCAGCAGGAGGATGAGGCCCGCGCCAAGGATGATTCCCAGCCAGTGAAGCTGGGCGTCATTCTTGCGGAGTTGGTCGAAAATCAGCATGTCAATTGCGTCCGCGGCGAATTTCACGATCCGCACGGAAACTGGGTTCAGTCATGGGGCGGTAGCCGAGTGCGTCGTTCAAGCGACCGAATACCAAAAAGAAAACCGGCGCGGCGAGACCGCCCGCCAGGCTGAGCACGGACCATTGCCAGAGGGAACCCCAGCCGAGCAAGGGCGATTGTTCCAAAGTCAACAGCAACAACACTGTCACCAAGGGAGCGACGGCGCTGGCGGCAAATCCCAAAACAAACTGGGTATATTTTTGATAGCGCAACAGCAGTTCGCGGCGCGGTTGCAGGAGCGCGCCGATGCCGAGCAGGGGCAGCACACTGATCCCGAGTGGATTGGCGGAAAGCGTGTCGAACATCAACCCGCCGACCAAGGCGAGGGTGACCATCATAATCGGGCCGCTGGTCAAGGCGGTAAAAACCATCAACGCCGGCAGGAGGTCAATCTGTGCGCCGAGCAGCGCGCGTAGATTCAACCAGGTGCCTTGCAGGAACACGACCAGCACTGCCGCCAGCAGGATCAGAATGTTGGAGAGCAGGAACACGTTAGTGAGGTTTGTAATTCAATAAATTTTGGTTGTTGGGGATTTTCATCGAAATAGCACCCAGACCTCTTCAAGCGCACCGAGGTTCGCGGATAGTTTAACGCTCACCTCCTGCACCAGGTGCGACTCAGCGAGCCACGGTTCTTCAGCGACAACGCCAATTGGAATGCCGCGCGGATAGAGACTGGATAAATCGCTGGTTACTACCCGGTCTCCGGGTTTCACCTTTATGTGGGTGGGCAGATTGGAAAGCTCCACGAAGGAGCCATCGAACACGCGACCGCCGACAATGATCCCTTGGCTGCGCGCGTCACTTTCGACTACGGCCGGCACTTTGCAATGAGGGTCCCCCATCAGCACGACTTGTGCTTTGGTGGGATTGACGGCGAGCACACGTCCGACCAGAAATCCTTCCGGGGAAAGCACCGGCAGGTCGTTGCTCAGTCCTTCCCGCGTGCCGAGGTCAATCTGGATCGTGCGCCACCAGTTGGCCGGATCACGATAAATGACGCGAGCCAGCTTACCTTTCCAACGACTTTGTTTTTTCCAGTCCACCAATTGACGCAAGCGCTCGTTCTCGCCGGCCAGGGACCGGGCTTGAATCACTTCGAGGCGCAACTCCTGGTTTTGCCGGGTTAAAGCCTCGTTGGCGGCGATCAGTTCCGATTTAGTGTGCAGCCGGTCGCCAGTTTTCACAGCGAGACGGTGCGCTCCGTCGGCCATGCCAAAGAGGGGTAGAAAAATGCTGCCGAAGGCCGTTTTCAGGCGCACCGCCGTTGAACCCGGCAGATTCAACATCAGCAGGGCCAGCAAGGCGGCGAGACCGACGATAATATAATACGACCGTTTCGACATCGTTCGTCAGCGGTCCGGACTTTGGCCGGACCGAATCCGGCGAACGCCATGGCAGGAAATTTATTTGGAGGCGCTGGTGACGCGCTTCAAAAATTGGAGTTCTTGGAGTACCCGGCCCGTCCCTTCGGCCACCGCCGTCAGGGGATCGTCCGCAATATGCACCGGCAGTCCCGTTTCTTCAGCGACCAGCCGGTCTATGCCGCGCAACAACGCACCACCACCCGCCATCACAATGCCGCGATCCACCAGATCCGCGGCCAGTTCCGGGGGGCAACGTTCGAGCGTCAGCCGGATGGATTCCAATATGCTTGAAAGCGGTTCTTGCAAGGCTTCGCGAATTTCCTCCGAACGAATCGTTATCGTTTTGGGCAGTCCGGAACTTAAATCGCGTCCTTTCACTTCCATGGTTAATTCCTGCTCCTGCGGAAAGGCAGAGCTGATTTTAATCTTGATCTCCTCCGCAGTGCGTTCGCCAATCATTAAATTGTAGGCCCGTTTCATGTGAGCGACAATGGTGTCGTCAAATTCGTCTCCGCCCACCCGCAGGCTGCGGCTGAAGACGATCCCGGCGAGAGAGATGATGGCAATTTCACAAGTGCCACCTCCGATGTCCACGATCATGTTTCCCGCCGGTTCGTGGACCGGGAGACCGACGCCGATGGCCGAAGCCATGGGCTGCTCGATCAAGTAAACTTCACGTGCGCCCGCGTGGGTGGCGGAATCTTTTACCGCCCGTTTTTCCACTTCCGTAATTCCCGAAGGCACCGCCACCACAACGCGTGGGGCGATTAATTTCCGGTGATGCACCTTCTGGATGAAGTGACGCAGCATGGCCTCGGTGATTTCGAAATCGGCAATCACGCCGTCCTTCATCGGCCGAATGGCCACAATGTTGCCGGGCGTGCGGCCAAGCATCCGCTTGGCTTCCTCGCCGACCGCCAACACATTGGTAGTACCCGCCTGAATCGCCACGACCGAAGGTTCCCGCAGGACGATGCCGCGATCTCGTACATAAACGAGAGAGTTGGCGGTCCCCAGATCTATCCCAATATCGTTGGAAAACAGGCTTTTAACTTGCGCTAACATGAATTAAGCCTAACGCCGCACAGTAAAGAGAGGTTCAAGGTGACGGTCAAGCTTAGACGCACAAACTGTCGTGTAACAATCAAAACCGGAATTCTGCGTGCGATCAAAACCGGACTGGGGCAGAAGACGAGGAGGTAAAGCAGGATGATAGGTTTTCTTTCGGGATCTGGGGGCAGATCGCAAGTAGTAGATTTCACCGTCGGGGCGAAGGCAGCAGATGACGATGAATCAGTTGAAGTTTTTCATCGGGCCGAAGGTAGCAGGTAAGGTGGATTTATCGCATTGGAACTGACTCCGCAGGAGGGCCAGCCCGGCGGCGGCAAGCCACCGCCGGGCTGCCGTATGTCAGGCTTCAGGCGGCTCGGGTTGCGTCCCCGCAGAGCCCTATCCTCCGCTGAAGCAACGGGTGAGACTAAAGAACTTTGCCCCAGTGGCAATAGCTCCGAAGCATTATTCCGGTTTTGATCGCACCACGACACTCGGAATGCTTGTGCGATCGTTCAATCAACTGCCGCTCCGGTTCGCTCAATTTGATTTGATGCCAATCTTTGCTCTCCGTTCCCACTGTGAATAACGAAGCGGCTAAATTTGTACAATTTCATTCTTCAACAATCGCTCCTTTCCCGCCACCCACTTTTAATCACTCCTCCTCCGGGCGTTTTTGGCAAAAAAACTTGTTGCGAGTGAATTGGCGTTTGTTAATCTCTCGCTTCCGTTTATCTGGCGGTAAACAAGCTCCCAGCAACGGTTGAAAAATTTAGCAAATGCCGACAATCAATCAGTTGGTCCGCAAGGGCCGCAATAAAATCAAGTACCAGTCCAAGTCTCCGGCGCTGGAAAGAGCGCCGTTTCGTCGTGGCGTCTGCATTCAGGTGATGACGCGTACGCCCAAGAAACCAAATTCCGCCATGCGGAAAGTGGCCAAGGTCCGGTTGACCAATGGCTATGAGGTCATTGCCTATATTCCCGATGAAGGGCACAACTTGCAGGAGCACTCGATTGTTTTGATTCGAGGCGGCCGGGTGAAGGATCTGCCCGGAGTGCGTTACCACATTGTCCGGGGCACGTTGGATGCCGCCGGAGTGGAAAAGCGGCGCGTCAGCCGCTCCAAGTATGGCGTCAAACGCCCGAAGGAAGCCAAGGCTGCTGCGAAGTAATCTTCAGGAGATTTTTTAAGAAAGCTATGTCACGTCGTCGTCAAGCCACCAAACGTCCATTGGTTCAGGATGGGAAATATCAGAGCACGCTGGTTTCGCGGCTCGTTAACACGGTGATGATTTCCGGGAAGAAAAGCACCGCGCAGCGCATTGTGTATCGTGCGTTTGAGCAGCTCTCGGAGAAGAATCCCGCCAGCGATCCGGTGGATATTTTGCAACGGGCCGTGGACAATGCCAAACCGCGGATTGAGACCAAGGCGCGTCGCGTGGGCGGCGCCACCTATCAGGTGCCACTGGAAGTATCCTCAGATCGGCAGGTGGCTCTCGCGTTGCGTTGGATTGTAGGATTTGCCGATGGGCGCAAAGGCACTTCCATGAGCCAGGCGCTGGCCGCCGAAATCATGGAGGCGTTTCAAGGGCAGGGTGGCGCAATCCGCAAGCGGGACGACGTTCACAAAATGGCGCAAGCGAACAAGGCCTTCGCCCACTTCCGTTGGTAGGCTCCAGATTTTAACACGCCCCGGGAGCCACTGGCTCGGGGCGTTTTTTTTACCGCAGACATAATTATGACCGCACCTGTAGCAGAAACGAAATCGTTGAATTCGCCAAACCGCGAATACACGCTGGAACACACCCGTAATATCGGCATCGCCGCGCATATTGACGCCGGCAAGACGACGACAACCGAGCGCATCCTGTTTTTTACCGGCGTTACTCACAAAATCGGGGACGTGGATGACGGCAACACGGTGACGGATTGGATGGCGCAGGAAAAGGAGCGGGGCATTACGATCACCTCGGCGGCGGTCACCTGCTTCTGGACGCAAAAAGCTGAGACGGGTTTGTACAAGTCCTTTGAAGGCGTGGGGCAACGCATCAACATCATTGACACTCCCGGTCACGTGGATTTCACCGCGGAAGTCGAGCGTTCGATGCGCGTGCTGGACGGCGCGGTGGCGGTGTTTTGTGGTGTTGCCGGAGTGCAACCGCAATCAGAAACCGTGTGGCGACAGGCCACCAAATACAAGGTGCCGCGGATTGCCTTCGTCAACAAAATGGATCGCACCGGGGCCAACTTCGCCAATGTCGTCAACGACATGCGGACCAAGTTGAAGGCCAATGCTTATCCGATCATGCTGCCTATTGGTGCGGAGGATAAACTCGAGGGCGTGATTGATGTCGTTAACCAAAAAGCCATCGTGTGGGGAGTTGGCGAAGCGCAAAATGAAGGCTTGAAATACGAAGTCCGGGACTTGGCCCCCGAGCATCAGGAGCGCGCGAAAGCGGCTTTGGCGGAGTTGGTGGACGCGGTTTCCAATAAGGACGACACCATCGCGGAATTGGTGCTCGAGGAAAAGCCGGTGGACGCGGCGTCGCTTAAGGCGGCCATTCGGCGGCTAACCTGCAAAATAGAATTGGTTCCGGTGTTATGCGGTTCGTCGTTCAAGAAGAAAGGTGTGCAGCCGCTCGTGGATGCAATCGTGGATTATTTGCCCAGCCCGCTGGACATTCCGCCAGCGCAAGGCATCGAGCCGGGCACGGATAATCCGGTTGAAGTGCCCACCAGCGATAGTGAGAAATTCTGCTCGTTGGCGTTCAAGCTCTGGACGGACCCGTATGCCGGCAAGTTGGTATTCTTTCGCGTTTACTCCGGTACCGTTGGCAAAGGGGATTCGATTTACAATCCGCGCACTCGCAAGCGCGAACGGGTGAGCCGTTTGATGGTGATCCAAGGGGGCGAACGAAAAGACGTGGACCGGGTTTATTCCGGTGAAATCGCCTCGCTGGTGGGGTTGCGCAATATCACCACGGGCGACACGCTGTGTGAGGAGTCATTTGATGTGGCTCTTGAACCGCCGACCTTCCCCGAACCCGTCATCAGTATGGCCATCGAACCGAAGACCAAGGCGGATCGTGACAAGATGTCTGAGGGGCTGCAGCGCTTGGCGGAGGAAGATCCGACGTTTCGTTGCTTCACCAATGAAGAAACCGGGCAGTTGATCATCGCGGGCATGGGCGAGTTGCATCTCGAAATCATCCGCGACCGCTTGATGCGCGAGTTCAAGGTGGAAGCCAACGCGGGCGCGCCGCAGATTGCGTATCGGGAAACCATCACGCAATCGAGTGACGGTGAAGGCAAGTTCATCCGGCAATCCGGTGGCCGCGGTCAATACGGCCATGCCTGTATCCAGGTGCAGCCCAACGAGCGTGGCAAGGGGATTGAGATCGAGAATAAGATCGTGGGCGGAACGATTCCGAAGGAATACATACCTGCGGTGATTGACGGAATTGAGGAAGCCATCAAAGGCGGCGTGTACGCCGGTTACCAGGTCATTGACCTCAAGGTGCAGGTTGTGGATGGCTCGTTCCATGAAGTGGACTCGAACGAGCTGGCCTTCAAGATGGCGGGCATTTTTGCGTTGAAAGACGCCTTCAAGAAAGCCGGCCCAATCCTGTTGGAGCCGATCATGAAGGTCGAAGTCACCACGCCGGATGAATATCAGGGTGATTTGCTGGGCGACATCAATCGTCGTCGCGGCGTCATCAACGGCATTGAAGCAAAGCAAGGGCTGACCATTTTGAACGCGCAGGTTCCGTTGGCGGAAATGTTCGGCTATGCGACGGCCATCCGCTCGCTCTCGAAAGGCCGCGCTTCCTACTCCATGGAGCCACTGACTTTCGAGCAGGTGCCCAACAGCATCGCCGAGAAAATTCTGGATACGGCCAAAGCCCGACCGGCAGCGCGGAGTTGAGCGTTGCCCTCGCTGGTTGATTTCAAAGGCCGCGTTTCGCGGCCTTTTTTGTCGGTTTACCCGCGCAACCAAGCGGAGATTCTTTGTAATACGCTTGCTAACGGTCGCGATTTTCTTAAATTGAACCTCCGTTTATTCAAATATGGACTGTGATTTATTTCCGGCGGTTTTCGCCGACGCCAGCGCAACACAAACCACGGCTCAACCCTGGACGATGCTGCCGATGTTGGTGTTGATGGTGGTCATGATTGGGTTTATGTTTTTCTCCCAGTCCAAAAAGGCCAAACAGCACGCCGCCATGCTCAAGACCATCAAACCCGGTGACAAAGTGCTGACTTCAAGCGGAATCATTGGCGTTGTGCTTTCCATTCGTGACAACACGCTGACGTTGCGCTCCGCCGATGCCAAGCTGGAGCTGGCGCGGTCGGCAGTGGCCGAAATCACCGAGCGTGGCAGCAAGTCCGAGTCTAAAAGCGAGTCCTGATTTTTCCCATGATCCGAAATAAATTCTGGCGGTTGACCATTGTCATCCTTCTCATCCTCTGGTCGCTTTACGAAACGTATCCTCCCACCACGGGTGACCTGATCGCGCAGTTTCAGAAGCAGGCGCGGGTTATTCCCGGGGACACGACCATTTCCAACATTGTTTTCACCGCGCGCGAGTTGGAGAAGACCGTGCCGAACAAGCAATACGGTAATCTGCTGGAGGCGGTGGGCACGAATGACATCGCGGGCTTCTTCCCGTTTAACGCCGCCGGCCAACCTAATCCGACCACTTACATCCTGAATCGTCTGCAACGCGAGGTGGCGGGCCGGATTAAACTCGGACTGGATTTGCGGGGCGGCACCTCGTTCCTCATGGAATTGGATACGAGCGTGCTTTCGACCAACGACACAGCCGGGGCGGTTTCTCAAGCCGTGGAAGTGATCCGGAAACGGGTGGACCGGTTTGGCGTGGCGGAGCCGGTGATTCTGCCGCAGGGGGACAATCGGATTCTAGTACAACTGCCAGGGCTTTCGGAAGATGACCGGAATCGCGCTGTTTCCAACCTGCAGAAAACCGCCTTTTTGGAATTCCGCCTGGCGCACGAACGCACGGATCAATTGGTGCAAACCGGAGAAATTCCTCCGGGTTATGAGTTGCTCAAACGGCGGGAACACACAGCCCAAGGCGAGCGGCTCGAGCAGGTGGTGGTCAAGCGCAAGGGCGAACCCGGGCTGACCGGCAACATCATTAAAAAAGCCGCAGCCATGCGCGGCAACATGGGCGAGCTGGAAATTGATTTTGAATTGACGCCCGCCGGCGCGGAGCGGTTCGCCGAAGTCACCAAGGAAAACAAAGGCCGGCGCCTGGCCATTGTGCTGGACGGGCAATTGTATTCCGCGCCCAACATCAACGAGCCGATTCTGACGGGGAGCGGACGGATTACGGGTAATTTTGATATTGGCAGTGCGCGCGAGCTGGCGGGGGTGATGGAAAATCCGCTCAAAGCGCCGTTGCGCTTACTGTCCTCGAAAAACGTGGATCCAACCCTCGGTAAAGATTCAATCCGGAGCGGGATGACGGCATCCGCAATTGGCGTCATTCTCGTGGTGCTGTTCATGTTGGTCTATTACCGGGTGGCGGGAGTGATTGCCAATATCGCGCTGCTGACGAACATCGTTATTTTGCTCGGGGTCATGTGCGCCATTGGCGCCACCTTCACTCTACCGGGCATCGCGGGAATTGTGTTGACCATCGGGATGGCGGTGGACGCCAACGTGCTCATTTATGAGCGCATTCGGGAGGAAAAGGAGAAGGGTAAATCGTTGCGCGGGGCCATTGCCGCCGGCTATGACCGGGCCTTCAGCACGATTTTTGACTCGAACCTCACGACGCTGATCGCTTCCGTGATTTTGATTTTCATGGGCACCGCCTCGGTGAAAGGTTTCGGCGTGACCCTGACGATTGGTGTAACCGCGAGCTTGTTCACGGCGCTGGTCGTCACCCGTTTGATCTTTGACTGGTTGCTGGCCAAGAACTTGATCAAGGACGTAAAGATGATGCACTTGGTGCGCACGTCCAAACTGGACTTTCTCAAGTGGGCGAAACCGATGGCGATCATCAGCGTCTCGGTCATGCTGATTGGCCTTGGTTTCGGAGTTTACAAAGGGAATCGGATTTATGGCGTCGAGTTCACGGGAGGCGATACGATTCAGCTCTCGGTGAATCAGTCGCACCTGGTGGACACCGCGAAATTGCGGGCGGCGGTTGATGAGCTTAAGGTGGGCGAATCCATGATCAGCTACCAATCTGATTTGGGCAGCGGGGTGAAAGCGCTGCAATTAACCTTGCGCGGTAGTGAGTCGGCGGGGGGTGAAAACATCAGCGACATTGACAAGTTAGTGGTGGGAAAATTGCAAACCACTTTTCCTGAAGCCGAATTTATGGTGAAAAGCATGGACAAGGTCGGGCCGCTGGTGGGCAAGGAAATCCGCAACAGCGCCATTACCTCCGTTTTACTGGCGCTCTTCGGAATTTTGGTCTATGTCGCCTTTCGTTATGAATTTTCCTTCGCTGTCGCGGCGGTCGTCGCCATTTTGCACGACATTTTAATCACGGCGGGCATTTATTTCATGACGCCACGGGAGCTGAACAGCACCGTCATTGCGGCGCTGCTGACCATCGTCGGTTTCTCCATCAACGACACCATCGTGATCTTCGACCGGATTCGGGAAGATTTGCGGCTGGGCGTGCGCGGCTCCTTCCGCGAGGTGATCAATCAAGCGCTCAATCAGACTTTAAGCCGAACTTTGATCACGACCGGCACCGTGGTGCTGGCGACGCTTGCGCTCTACATTTTTGGCGGCGGGCCGGTAAATGATTTTGCCTTCACCTTCCTGGTGGGCAGTATTGTCGGAACGTACTCGTCCATTTATGTTGCGAGCGCCCTGGTGTTGTGGTGGCATAAGGGGCAGCGTCCGGCATTGGGCAGCGCGCCCGTGGTTTCCTCCAGGGGCGGCGCCACGGCGGCGGCCAAGGCTTGAGCGACCGGGTTGGTCCATTCCAATCCATGTTTTAATTGTAATTTCCATCCGCTCCGAGATGGGGATGATAGGGTTGCTCGTGGCGCGAAAGGCAACTGAATCATGACTGACACTCTCACTATCAATCCTTGGTACTGGGGGGGATTCTTGGTCTGCATCCTGTTCTTCCTGGCCTTGGACCTCGGCGTTTTTCATAAACAGGCCCACGTCGTAAAATTCAAGGAAGCCCTGAGCTGGACCTGCTTATGGGTGGTCCTCTCTCTGGCCTTTGGTTTGTTCCTGGCGCCGCATCTTATTCCCGGTTGGGAAAAGCGGGAGACGGTGGAATTCATTACCGGCTACGTGATTGAACTTTCGCTTTCCCTGGATAATGTCTTCGTCATCGCGCTGATCTTCAGTTATTTCCGTGTGCCCGCACCCTATCAGCATCGCGTGCTGTTCTGGGGCATTTTAGGCGCGTTGCTCATGCGTGGCATGATGATTGCCGTCGGCGCCGCCTTCATCAGAAAATTCAGTTGGGCGCTCTATTTGATGGGAGCGTTTCTGATTTTTACCGGCATCAAAATGTTGTTTTCCGGCCACGATGGCGTTCATCCACAAAAAAATCTGGCGCTCAGATTCGTGCGCAAATTCCTCCCTACTACCACCGATTTTCACGGCCAGAAGTTTGTCATTCGCGAGCAGGGCCATTTGATGCTGACGCCGCTGGCCCTGGTGCTGTTGATGGTTGAGACCACCGATTTAATTTTTGCGTTGGATTCCATTCCCGCCGTGTTTGCCATCACCACGCAACCGTTCATTGTTTTTACCTCAAACGTCTTCGCCATCCTTGGGTTGCGCTCGCTTTACTTCGTCCTGGCCGGCGCCATCAGCTACTTCCGTTATCTCAAAGTGGGGTTGGCGTTCGTGCTCGTGTTCATTGGCGTGAAGATGCTGCTCGCGCCCTCCGGCTCCGAGCCACTGTGGTTCCAAGTTCATATCAGCAGCAACGTCTCGCTGATGGTCGTGGCTGGCGTTATCGCCATTTCCATGATGCTTTCAGTCCTTTTCAAGTGGCGCAAAAAACAGACTCGCCGAAACCGCCCGGAGTCGTGACCCTGTAATCTCCCCCATGAAATACCGCTGGCTGCCCGCACCATCCCAACCCTTGTTGGTCGGGCCGTTGGCGGCGCGGTTGAATCTTTCCCCGCTGTTGACGCAGTGTCTGATCAATCGCGGCTTGAGCACGCCCGCCGCCATTCAGCGCTTCTTGCAGCCGCGACTGCGCCATCTGGCCGATCCCTTTCTGTTACCCGACATGGACCAGGCGGTGGCCCGCTTGCTTCACGCCCGCGCGTTGGGAGAATCGCTGGTGATTTTCGGTGATTACGACGTGGACGGCGTCACTTCCAGCACGTTGTTGCTGCAAACGCTGCGCGCCTTGGGCTGGGCGGTGAACGCGTATCTGCCGCGCCGCCTGGATGAAGGTTACGGCTTGAGTCAGGAAGGTGTGGAAAATTGCCTGCACAAATATCCCGCCAAAATTTTGTTGGCGGTGGATTGCGGCTCAACGGCTGGTGAAACCATCGCCTGGCTGAACGATCGCGGCGTGGATGTCATTGTGCTGGATCACCACCAGATCTCGACGCCAGCGCCGCCCGCCCTGGCGTTAGTCAATCCTCGTGCGGCTTCGCCTGATGCTGCGACGTGCGATGATGAAGCGGTGGGCGCGTTTACCGAGTTATGCTCAGTGGGGCTGGCTTTCAAACTGGCGCACGCGTTGGTCAAGCGCGGTCGGGAAATCAATCTGCCAGGCGCAAACGACTTTGACGTGCGCACCTTTCTGGATTTGGTGGCGCTGGGCACGGTGGCGGATCTGGTCCCTCTGGTCGGCGAAAACCGGATTTTGGTTGCGGCTGGCTTTGAACGATTGAACACCACCCGCCGTCCGGGACTGATGGCGCTGAAGCAGGTCGCGCAGTCTCCCGAAGTACTCGACACCTTCGACATCGGTTTTCAACTGGCGCCGCGTCTCAACGCCTCGGGCCGCCTGGAAACCGCGGAAGACTCGTTGCACTTGTTGTTGGCCGAAACGATGGAGGAAGCATTGCCGCTCGCACAGCGCCTGGATTCGCAAAATCGCGAGCGCCAGAAAATTGAGCGCGCCATCGTCGAGGAGGTGTCCGGACAAATTCGCGCACGCTTCAATTCGGAAACGGATTTCGTCATTGTGGAAGGGCAGTTGCATTGGCACATCGGCGTGGTGGGGGTGGTATCGGCGCGCGTTTTACAGGAGTTTTATCGGCCCACGTTTATCATTGGCGGCGAAGGTGAGAACTGGCGCGGCTCGGGCCGGAGTGTTGCGGGCTTCGATCTCGCCATGGCGTTGCGTGAATGTGACGATTTGCTCGTGCGCCACGGCGGACACGCGATGGCGGCGGGAGTCACCATCCAGCCGGACCGGTTGGACGCATTTCGCGCGCGGTTGAATGACATTGCGCGGCGCACGTTGAAGCGGGAGGATTTGCAACCGCCCCTGCGCCTGGATGCCGCAGTGAAGTTGGAAGACCTTTCGCTGGCGCTGCTGACCGAATTGGAACAGATGAAGCCGATGGGGCAGGAAAATCCGCCGCTGCAATTCTATGCCACCAATCTATCGCACCAGCGCCCGCTGCGGCGGGTGGGAGCCGAGCGGCAACACGTCAAAATGTGGGTGACGGATGGTTCAGTTTCGCACGAAGCCATTTGGTGGAACGCCGGGAATGGCCATCTGCCGGTGGGGCGGTTTGATCTCGCCTTCGTGCCGCGCATCAACGAATACAAGGAACGTCGCTCGGTGCAGTTGAAGGTCTTGGATTGGCGGCCAGCCGCAACGGCGCGTTGAGTCAACGACCGCGTCGCCTGGCCCGTGCCGACGAAGTTATCCCTGCGCCCGTGGCATTTTCCGATTCATCCAAACGACTGGAGATTCCATTCATCCAACAGATCTTTCGGAATTTCGCTGAGGAAGCGTGAAGGTTGTTGCAGCGTTACGCCTTCTCCGCCAAAACCGGCGCGCAATAGCGGATAGCAGAGGTATAACTCATTCTTGGCGCGCGTAATGGTCACGTAAAACAGGCGGCGTTCTTCCTCCAACCCAGCGTCGGTTTCCAGGGAACGAGCCGAGGGGAAGAGTCCGTCACACAACATGATGCTGAAGACCAAGTCGAATTCGAGTCCCTTGGCCTGATGGATGGTGGACAAGCGGATCTTCTCGTCATCCCGATCGGACGTTTGCTGATGGTCCTCGGCTTCGACATTGGTGAGCAACGCCATTTGGGTCAGAAATTCCGCCACCGTGGCGAATTGTTGCGCAAAGACCCCGAGCTGTTTCAGGTCGTCGAGCCGGGAGCGATAGTTGGCAAAGTTCTCCTTCAGATAATCGTCGTAGCCGGCTTCGATGGTCACGGCAATCATTTTGGCGGCCTGATTGCGCACGTCCGCCGATTCGAGTTGCGCAATGATCGTGACGAATTGCGCCCAAGCCAAAGCTGTCTTTTTGGGGACCACCGTCGCGCATTTTTGCAGGGCCACCGCCAACGACGGAACCACGGATGGGTTTGAATCCGCATCCACCGGGGCCTCGGATGTCGCGGCGGGTGATTGGCTGATTTCGGCGGTAGGCAGGGCGGCCGAGAAATGTTTCCACAACTTTTCGGCGCCTTTGCCGCCGATGCCCCGCAGCAGCAACACCAGGCGTTTGAAGGATAATTCGTCGCGTGGATTGGTGACGAATTTAAGATGGGCCGCGATGTCTTTGATGTGCGCCTGCTCAAAAAAGCGGATGCCGCTGGTAATGCTGAACGGGATGTTGTGGCGCGTCAGCTCGAGCTGCAATTCCAGCGCGTGAAAGTGGGAGCGATACAACACGGCCATGCGGTTCAGCGGCGTGCCCGCGTCGCGCAGCTCCAGTGCGCGTTGGGCGACAAAGGTCGCCTGCTGTCCGGCATCCTGACAGGCAACCAGCACCGGTTTATCGCCGGGCTTGCGGGCGGGCGTCAGCACCTTGGTGAACTGTTCGGTGTTGGCCGCAATGGCCGCATTGGCCACGCGCAAAATTTCCGGTGTGCTGCGGTAATTGGTTTCAATCCGATATATTTTTGCCTGGGGATATCGATCGGTGAATTTGAGAATATTTTGGAAATCAGCCCCGCGCCACGCATAGATGCTTTGCGCGTCGTCGCCGACCGCCATGACGTTTTTGGTGGGCGCCGCGAGCAGATCAATCAAGTGGCTCTGCAGTTTGTTGGTGTCCTGATACTCATCCACGAGAATGAATTGAAAGCGTCGCTGGTAAAGCTCGCGGATGTCCGGCTGGGTTTGCAACAGTTGCAGCCAGAGGTTCAGCAGGTCATCAAAGTCCATGGCGTTGGTGGCGCGTTTGCGGGCCACGTAGCTTTGTCCCACGGCTTCAATCTGCGGCGCGAGTGTATCGAAGTAGCCGTACTCCGTACCCAGAATTTCCGCGACCGATTTTTGACGATTCAACGCGAGCGAAAAAATATCCCCCAGCACCTCGGGCTTGGGAAAGCGCGTGGCCTTGATGTCAATCTGGGCCTCCGTGATGCAGGTGCCGATCAGATGCCGGGCGTCTTCGCGATCCAGGATGGTAAAATCGCGACCGAAGCCGAGCCGCAGCGCGTGCAGCCGCAGAATCCGGTTGCCGATGGAGTGAAAGGTGCCGCCCCAGAGCGTGGTCAATTCCTGCCCCAGCAGATCGGCGACGCGCCGCATCATTTCACCCGCCGCCTTGTTGGTGAACGTCAGCAACAGAATGCGGTCAGCGGGAATGCCTTGCTCGAGCAGATAGGCGACGCGGTAGATTAGCGTGCGGGTTTTGCCTGAGCCAGCGCCCGCAATGACGAGCGCCGCTCCGGGCGGAGCGGTAACGGCGGCATATTGCTGGGGATTCAGTTCCTTGGCGTAATTAATCGCGAGTTGGACTTCGGATTGAAACGGCCGCAGGACGTAATCACGCGACATGTGGACAGCGTAGGAGACGCGGCCTCCATTTCCAAGATTCGGAATGAGGGTGGCGTCATTTAATCCATCGCGAGGAAGCCGCCATTGAACTCAGGGGCGCCGGGTGGCGCAAAGTGCCTTTAGCTCGTGCAAATCGCGAACGCGATGCGTTGCCGCACTCGAAGGCGGCACGCCAGGACGAAGGATTTGGATGGTGGTAATGCCTAACTGATTGCCGGCGGCGATTTCGGAATCGGGATTGTCGCCCACCACGAGAACTTCGTTTGGGTTCAACTGATGCTCCTTCAGAATCGTTTCGAAGAGCGGGCGCTTACCTTGAGTCGGACCGGCGTCAATCGCATCAATAAGAATACCGGTGAATCGCGGAACAATACCGAGCGCGCGCGCCTTGCTGGCTTGCAGTCGGCGAAAGCCCGACGTCACGAGAAAAAGTTTTCCCGGCAGGGCGTCGAGTACTGCGAGATCACCGTAGCCATGCAGCGGTTGCGTGATTTCCAGTTGGCTAAAACCGCGACAACCAGCGGCGCGCATCGCCGATGAAAATCCATATTTCTCCGCCACGAAATCGAAGGGGAAACGCCAACAGTCCGTGAACGCCGCCTCCAGATCATCAGGGGCCACGTCACCCAGATTGGCCTCCTGAATGGCGTTGAAAATCGGCGCCACGATGGCCGGGCCGATTTCAGTCGCCGCGACCAGGCAACTATCCAGATCAAAAATCCAAGCCTTGATCATGGAGAGATGATGCGTTGAAACCGGCGCAGGAGCAAATGCTACGGCGGTGCTTGCGGATTGTAGCGACAACTATTGCGCTGGATTGCGGGGCCTCAGCGCTTGGCGGCGAGCTGACTTTCAATGCGCTCGATATGGGCGTCAATTTGTTCGATGTACCAGTTGCGACCGTCGGGGTAAGGATCGTTCAGGAAGCGGTACAGACCGTCAAACTCCTTTTGTAATTTCGGCAGCACGTAATCACGCCAGAACGCGGGAGTGCGGGAAATCAATTCCTCCGCGCCGCCAAACTTAGTGATGAAATCGGTGTGGCCGCGGTCGTGGCGGGCGGCTTCCTGAAATTCCGCGTGCAGGATCGGCAGTTTTTCCACGTAATCCCTGGCGGCCATTTGCCCCAGCAAATCCGCCGTGCCCAATGCGTGGCCAACCAGGCGCTCCTCCGCGTTGAGAAAGGAAATACTTTCCAAAAATACATCTATGCCGGTGCAGCGGATCATATTCTGCACCGCGCGAATGTCGGCGAGGGGAAAGGCTTCACGCGCCAGCAGTTGATTGGTAAATTCGAGGCTGCGCAAAACGTGTGTCGCCGTATATTTCGCTCCCGTGCCCTCCAGATCATGGCGTCGCTTCAAGTAACCCGTGTCGTGCAGCAGGATGCCAATCAGGCCGCGCTCGAAGTTGTGCCGTGAAATCGTCGGGGTGGCTCCGGTTTTGGCGCGGCAGTGAAGCAGTCGGGCGAAGCACAACGTGCCTTGCAGCGTATGCTCCAAATCGTGGTAGCGCGCATCGCTGGCCTGGTAATCCGGATGTTGCCCGGAGAAACTGTCTTCCACCCAGCCAAAGATGCGATCCACGAATTGCGGATCGCCTTCGGGGTACATGCTCAGATACGCCGTTTGTACTTCTAATTTGACGGCGCGCGGGTCGTCGGTGGCCACAATCGCGAACATGCTTGGTCACGATAGAGAAAACAACGAAGCAATGCAGCTAGGAATTGCCCGGAATCCACTCAGGAATTCTGCGGAAATCCCATCGCATCGCACCGTGGTCGCGCCGCGTAATGGTCCGGGTTCAAAGTTGAGCTTTGGCAGGAGATTGTGGCGCAAAATTGTCAAAATCACCTTGCCAATGACCGCGTAGAGACGGGGGCGAGCTTTGCGCCGCCTAATCACTTCCCAAATAAGATTTTATTTAGACTGCTGTTCAGGCAGACTGAATCGGATGCGTTTAGGTAAATCCATTGTTGGAACGGCGGTGCTGTGGTTGATTGCGATCACGGTGCTGCACGGCGCGTTGAACTTGCAGTGGTTCAAACGCAAACCTGCGGGAAGCGCCCGGGAGCGGCAATTGGGTGTGGGTTTTATTCCTGTCACCTGCCACCTGACCTGTCCGGTGACGGATTACATCAATCGCAATGTTGAGGGACACGGTTTCTTCCAACCGCTGCGCTTCAGCGGATTTGCGGAACTGAAGGAGATGTTTCTCGGTCGCCCCGAGGAAATGCCGGCCACGTTCATCCTCGCACCGATGGCCATCGCGTTGCGGGAACAGGGCGTGAAAATCAAGATCGTCCATTTGGGGCATCGTGACGGCACGGCGGTGGTGGTGCATAAGGATTCCAATATTTTTCACCCGGCGGATCTGCGCGGCAAGACCATTGCCATTCCGGGCCGGTATGCGAATCAAAAACTCATTTTGTATCGCGAGTTGAAGAAGGTTGGCCTGACCTTCAACGATGTGACGATACTTGAGATGCCGCCGCCGGACATGCCCGCAGCACTGCAAACCCGTTCGGTGGATGCGATCACTTCCGGCGAGCCGTTCATGGGTCAGACCGAGTTGGACGGTTACGGTCGGGTTTTATTCCAGGCGAAAGATGCCTGGCCGGGTTTCATCTCCTGCGTGCTGGCGGTGCATGAAAGCGCCATTCAAACCCGGCGCGCCGAAATTCAACGACTCGTGGACGGCATTGCGTCCAGCGGCAAATGGATTGATCAGAGCCTGACCAATCGCCTGGACGCCGCCCAGTTCGTAGCTAAAAACTATTACAATCAGAACCCGCGTTTGCTCAGTTACGTACTCAGCAAGCCGCCGGATCGCGTGACCTACAGCCGGCTCCAACCGTTGCGGCCTGACTTTGAAGAGATCGAACGACTTGCCAAAGAAGCCGGCATGCTCAACGGCACGGCGCATTTCGATGATTACGTGGACGACTCCTTCGCGCCCGATCCGGAAGCGATTCACGTTCCGTCCTTTCAGGTGAAGAAGTGAGCACGAACCCCAATCGCACCGGAAATTCCGCCGTCTGGTTGGGCGCCCACGTCGGTTTGCCTGCCTTGGTGGTCATTGGTTTTCTGGTGGGCTGGCATCTGGCGGTACGCTGGTCGGGTAGTGATTTGTTTCCAACGCCGCTGGAAGTATTTTACGGGATCGTGGAATTGGCGCGCCACGGATTGCTGGTGAAATACATCGTTGCGTCGTTGTTTCGGGTGAGCTGGGGATTTGGTTGCGCCGTGGCGGTGGGAATTCCGTTGGGGTTGACGCTGGGCTGGTTCCGTCCTGCGTTTCTGGCGATCAATCCCATGATCCAAATTTTACGTCCGATCTCGCCCATCGCCTGGATTCCAGTGGCCATTCTTTGGTTTGGGGTCAAGGATAGCGCGCCCATCTTTCTGATTTTTCTCGCCAGCGTTTTTCCCATTACCGTTTCAGCCATGGCCGCCGTGCAGAACATGCAATCGGTTTATATCCGGGCGGCGCAGAATTTTGGGTTGCGCGGTTTCCGGTTGTTTCGCCGCGTCATCTTTCCGGCGGCGCTGCCGCAAATCATCACCGGGGTACGCATCGCCTTGGGCGTGGCCTGGCTGGTGGTGGTGGCGGCGGAAATGATCGCCGTCAATTCGGGGCTGGGCTACCTCATCATTGACGCGCGCAATGCCGGCAAGCGTTACGATCTGGTGGTGGCGGGCATGGTCTTGATCGGGATCATCGGTCTGTTCCTGGATTTGTTGGTGCGACGTTTGGAAAAATTCGATGAAGTGCGGTGGGGATATGGACAACAGTGAACGGCTGATTCAGGTGCGCGATACGTGGATGTCTTTTCCCGGCAAGACGCCGGGGCAGCCGATCCACGTTTTGGAAAACGTGAATTTCGATATTCGGGCCGGCGAGTTCGTTTGTATTGTCGGGCCGTCCGGTTGTGGCAAATCCACACTGCTCAACATCCTCGGCGGGTTTCTCAAGGAAACGCGCGGCGTGGTGCGGGTGGAGGGCGAACTGGTGGCGGGGCCGGACCCGGGACGCATCTTTGTCTTTCAGGAGAACGGCGTTTTTCCGTGGCTGACCGTGGAGCAGAATGCCGGCTTCGGTTTGCTATCCCGCTCCGAAACCGAACGCGCGGAGCGGGTGAAGCATTATCTACAGATGGTGGGTTTGACGGGTTTCGAAAAGGCGTACCCGCGTGAACTTTCCGGCGGAATGCGGCAGCGGGTGGAGATCGCCCGCGCTCTGGCGGCTGAAGCGCGCGTGCTTTACATGGACGAGCCGTTTGGCGCGCTGGATTTTTTAACCCGCCTCAAAATGCGCAACGACTTGATCCGCATCTGGCAGGCCGAGCACAAGACCATCATTTTTGTCACGCACGACATTGAGGAAGCGGTGCAACTGGCGGATCGCGTTTTGGTGATGAGCCGGCGGCCAGCCACCGTGCAGGCGGAGGTGGTGGTTGACCTGCCACGTCCGCGTGATTTGGATGCGTCCGAGTATCTCGCCACGCGCGACCAGATTTTCTCCATCATGGGCATGGACGCCTACGGGGACGAACGGGAGGTTTCGCTGCGCGCCCCGGCGCTGGCCAGCGAGGCGAGAGGCTTTTAGACCGTCGCGAGGGCGCGGGCGTGGCGGTATCAAGCGCCGGCCAGCTTGCGCAGTTCGGTCTTCAAGATTTTTCCGGTGGCGTTCCGCGGCAGCGCGGGCATGACGGTGATGTGCCGCGGGATTTTGTAAGTGGCCAGCCGTTCGCGCAGAAATCCCACCAGCGCCGCTTCGTCCAGAGTGGTCCCGTCGGCGGTGGCCACGTAAGCGACCGGTTGTTCGCCCTTGCGCGCGTCGGTGACGCCGATGACCGCCGCCTCTTTCACGCCGGGAAATTGATAAATCACTTCCTCGACCTCACGTGGATAGACGTTGATGCCGTTGACGAGCAGCATGTCTTTCTTGCGATCCGTGATGAAGAAATAACCTTCGGCATCGCGATAGCCAATATCACCCGTCAACAGCCAGCCGTCCCGGAGTGCGCGCGCGGTTTCGGTGGGATTGTTCCAATAACCCAGCATGACGTTGCCACCGCGCACGCAGAGTTCACCAGTCGTGTTTGGTTCTAAAATGTGGCCCTCGTCGTCCTGAATTGTGAGTTCCAGATTGGGCAATGGCAGGCCGATCGAGCCGGGCTTGCGCACACCGTGCAGCGGGTTTTTCGACACCACCGGGCTTGCCTCACTCAGGCCGTAACCTTCAATCAACGGGATGTGGTGCTTCGCCTCGAAATCTTTCAACACTTGAACCGGCAACGGTGCCGCGCCGCTGACGCAAAGTCGGAAGGGCAGTTTGGCGGGCAACTGCGCATGGGTGAGGGTTCGATAAAACTGCGGGATGGCCGGTAAAACTGTGGCTTGGCGTTGATACATCTCCCGCAACATCTGTTGCGGTTGATTCAACGATTTGATCAACACCATGCTGCCGCCCACGAGCATTGGCAGCAACATGCCCACGGTCATCATGTAACTATGGAACAACGGTAAAAAGACGGCATAGCGATCAGATTCCATGGCCTCGAGTACCTTCTGACAACCCGCCACGTTGTGCAGCAGATTGCCGTGGGAAAGCATGGCGCCTTTGGGTTTTCCAGTGGTGCCGGAGGTGTAAATGATGACGGCCAGGTCCGATTCGGCACGTTGTCGAGCCGCGTCCGGCAGTGACAGAATTCCTTGCGGTGCTGGTTGCGTGAAGGCGGCCAGAGTTTCCACTTTGGCGATTTGCAAACCCGGACGACTTGCCGCCAGCGTTGCCGCCGCCCCCCCCAATTCTGCATCCGTAATCAGCAGGTCAATACCCGCGTCTGCGAGAATGAAGCTGACTTCGGCGGGTTTCAGAAAGTTATTGACCGGGACCACGGCGGCGCCGGTCACGAGAATGCCAAAATACGAGGGAACAAACTCGGGCCGGTTTTTCAGCCAGAGCGCCACACGGTCGCCGGGTTTGACGCCGAATTTCCCGGTCAATTCTGTCGCCACAGCCAGCGCTTGGGCCCAGATTGCGCCAAAGGTGAATTCGCTGGTGTCCCAGTAAATCGCGATTTTGTTGGAGCGCGTTTGCACGGATTGGGCGAAGGCCTCAGATAAATTCATGGGCGAAACTGTAAACTTTTTGGCCGTCGGTCTGCAAGGTTGCTTGAGGGGAAACGACGGATTGGGCGGCGGATTTCTGATCCGGCTTTGGAAAACGATTTTGACTTTGAGGGCGTCTTTCGCCTTTTATGGCGCGGCGTGATTGATACGGAAGAGAAGTTGGCGGGGCTGGTGCCGGTGCTTCGGGCGGCGGATTGGCTGGCGGTGGACACTGAGGCGGACAGTTTACACGCTTATCCGGAAAAAATTTGCCTGATCCAAATCACGACCGGCATCGGAGACCGCTTGATTGATCCGCTGGCCGTCGGGGACCTCAGCCCCTTGCTTCAGGCGCTGGCCGGGCATCAACTCATCATGCACGCGGCGGATTATGACATGCGGTTACTCTACAAGCATCACGCGTTCAAACCCGACACGATTTTTGACACGATGCTGGCGGCGCGGTTGCTTGGCTATCGCGAGTTTGGGCTTGGCGCGTTGGTGGAACAAATCCTGGGCATCAAACTGGACAAAGGGCCGCAAAAAGCGGATTGGGCGCGGCGGCCGTTGACCGAGCGCATGATCACTTACGCGCTCAACGACACGCACCACCTCAAGCTACTGGCGAACCATTTGACTCGCGCGTTGACCGAGAAACACCGGCTCGACTGGCATCGCGAATGGTGCGCGCGTTTGATCGAAGAATGTACGCGGCCGTCTGAAGAGGACCCCGATCGCGTGTGGCGGATCAAGGGCGCGCATACGTTGAATCGCGCCGGTCTGGCGGTGTTGCGAGCGTTATGGCACTGGCGCGAAGGGGAGGCGCTCAGGGCCAATCGCCCCCCATTCTTTATTCTTGCGCACGAGAAGTTGATTGCCCTGGCAGAAGCGGCGGCGACTCAGCAGCCCTTGGAGTTGGTATTTCCGCGCCATCTTTCACCACGGCGTCGGGAGGGGATTGGCAAAATCGTTCACGCTGCGCTCAAGCAGTCACCCGACGCGTTTCCACAAATTTTGCGCAACCGCACGCGGCGTCCGTCCGAGGCCGAGCGGCGCCGTTATCAGGAATTGGAAGCGCGGCGCGATCGGGCGGCGCAGGCCTTGGGGCTGGAAGCTTCAATTGTCGTCAATCGCACCGTGCTGGGAGAATTGGCGCGCGACTGGGATCAGCACGCGCCGCGATTGATGAACTGGCAGCGCGCGCTGTTGGATCACGCCTGACGTCTCTTGCGGAATGGTTTGAAACGCTCCAAGAGCAAGATTCCACACCACGCCACGCAGCTCCAACCGAAGCGGTCGCCGACGGCGTTGTAAAGCGTAGGAGCGCGTTTAGCCGCCGGCGCGTAAGTGACCCGCCAATGGGCAAACCCCGGGCCGTATTCGCTGCCTTCCGCATCTTGAAAAACTTCGCGCATCCGTCCCGCCGCGTCGAACCAGCACGTTACTCCGTTGTTACAGGCCCGCAGCAGCGGCACGCCGTTTTCCACCGCGCGAAAGGCTGCGCTAGCCGCCTGCTGCCATTGCGCCGCGCCGGCGCCGAACCAGCCGTCGTTGGTCAGGTTCACCAGTAAATCGGTCTCTGCATTCACGTGTTCACGGACGTGGTGAGGAAAGACGTCCTCAAAGCAGATCAACGGCGCAATGTGGGTGCGCGACGGGGCGACTGGTTCGGTTTCCGGATCGGGAGGATCCTCATAGTCGGAAGCATTGTGCGTGGCAAAGGGGCGTTCCAAAATAAATTGTGTCACTTCCTGTCCGGAGGTGTAGGTGCCGGTGATGGGCGTGAACCACTTTACGAACGGCAGGTAATCCATCAAGGGAACGTATTCGCCGAATATCACGAGCTGGCGTTTGTGATAACTGCCGATGAATGCGCCCGCCGGGTTCAACCACAGGGCGGAATTGAAGACGTCCCAGGCGTTGCTGCTCGTCGTCTGGCCGGGCTTCGGTCGGACTTCATCCGCGCTGAACAGCATCCAGACGTGGCGTTGCCGCACCAGGTTTGTGATGGCGGCAAACGTGTCGAGGTCCAGCTCGGGCACTGCGGCTTCGGGCCAGAGCAGCAGGTCGGTTTTGTTCGTCAGCGCAGTTTTTGTTAATGACACTAAGTGGTCAAAACGCGCCGAGTTTTCGTCCGGATTCCAAATCATGGTCTGCGGCACGGACGGTTGAACCATTGTGACTCGCAGCGCCATTTCCTCGGCCGGCATTTGGTGAAGCCGGGATAACCCTTGATTGAAGACGACGATGACGACGATCAGGGGGAAGATGATTTCGCCCAACCAGATGTAACGCGTGGTGGGATTGCGCAGCAATGTCCCCACACTGGAATACAACGCCAGTGCCATCCACACGACAAGAAAGGAAACTCCGTAAACACCAGTGACGGCGGCGATTTGGATGAGCGGCGTCAATTCCCATTGCGCCGCGCCCAGCGGCAACCAGGGAAAACCGCTGAACAAGCGGGAGCGAATCATTTCCAATGCCACCCACGCCGCGGCGCCGCTCAGACACCAGAAGCAACGCCACAACCAGGTGCCGCGTCCGATCCGCCCCGTCAGAAACCAAACCCAGGTGGCCGGGTAGATCGCCAGAAAAGCGGATAACGCCACCCAGCCGAGTATGGGAAAGCCGGTGACGGGAATCGCCAGTAACCAGCCCAGTGTCGTCAGCCAGAATATCAAGCCGCTGAAATAGCCAATGCGCCAGGCCGCGCCCGGAGTCAACCCATGCGCACTGGCCAACAGCAATGCCGGACCGACCCAGGCCGCCCCGGCCAAATTGAACTTGGGAAAAGCGAGAGCCAGCACCACTCCCGCCAGCACGGCGAGCAGATGGCGATGGAATTTTCTAATCAATGCCAAGACCTTCAATCACTTGAGCTTGCGCGAATTGAGGTATCCAACGCAAGCCGCCGGAATCGGAAAGAGTCGTGGCGAATGGCATTAGCCGGATGTTTTGGCGATAACAAAGCTGAACTACGAGGCGACGCAACCGTCGTCCGCGTCGTTCCACCGATTCAACTGACAGCCCACTTGAGTACGGCTTTTTGGGCGTGCAGACGGTTCTCGGCTTGAGTGAAAATCGTGTCGGCGTGCGCTTCAAAAGTTTCGTCGTCAATTTCCTTGCCGCGATAGGCGGGGAGGCAGTGCATGACGAGGGCGCCGGGCTGGGCGAGTTTGACCAGGGCGCGATTGATCTGATAATGTTTCAGCACTTTCGTGCGGGCAGCGGCTTCGGCTTCTTTGCCCATGGAAACCCAGACGTCGGTGTAAAGCACATCAGCGTTACGCGCGGCGGCTCGCAGATCAGTCGTGCAAATAATATTTCCCCCCGCGCGCTTTAGCAGTGTCGGACTGGGCTGAAATTTTTTAGGCGCGGCGATGCGCAGTTCGAACCCAAGTTTGGCTGCGGCAAAAATCCAGGAGATAGGCACGTTGCACGCACCATCACCGACAAAGGTGACGATCAAGCCGCGCAGTGATTTGCGCTTTTCCAGAATCGTTTGCAGATCGGCGAGGATCTGGCACGGATGTTCCTGATCCGTCAGCGCGTTGATGGTGGGAATTTTGGCGTGGCGCGCGAAGTCTTCCACGTCCGTCTGGGCGAAGGTGCGAAAAATCGCGCCGTGGATCATGCGGCCCATGACGCGGGCGGTATCTTTGATGGGTTCGCCGCGCCCCATTTGAATATCCAAGGTGTTGAGAAACATTGGGCGCCCGCCAAGTTCGCTGACTCCGACCTCGAAGGAAACCCGCGTCCGGGTCGAGGCTTTGGCAAAAATTAGCGCCCAAGTCTGGCCGGTCAGTGGCTTGGCGTGATGATGGCCGCGGGTGCGTTTCATCACGACGGCATCGGCGAGAATTGCGTTTATGTCGCGCAGCGAAAGCTGCTCAATGCTTAACAAATGTTTCACGTTCTTTGGTAATCAAGGCGTGTAGCCCGGTCTTAATCAGTCAGAAACAATACTTTATAGTGGCGAGTGGCCGCAGATTCAAGTTTGGTGAAGCTTGAGCGGCATTTCATTAAAACGGTTTGCGCTGTTTTTAACGCTGAAATGGACGCTCGCGAATCCCCTATGCGTCAAGCGCGGCGGCAACCTTGGCGATAATCGCCAGTCCCTCTTCCGCGTCTGCCTTGGATAAATTCAGCGCCGGAAGAATCCGCAGCACGCGCGTGCCGGCGGGAATCAACAGCAGGCCGGCCTCCTGCATTTTCGCGGTCATCACGGCGGCGGGCGTTTTCCCGGCGACGTTGAGTCCCGGAACGTCGGCAGCGAGTTCCAGTCCCAGGATCAAGCCAAAACCCCGGACGCCGTGAAACAGTTGAGGGTGTTGCTGGATGATTTTTTGCAGACCAGCGGTGAGGAACTCACCCATGCGTCGGGCGTTGTCTGCGAGCTTTTCGTTTTCAATGACGGACAAAATTTTAAGCGCCACGGCGCAGGCCAGGGGAGAGCCGCCGTAAGTCGTGGCGTGCGTTCCGGGACTGAGCAGATCCGCGTACGGTGCGCGCGCCCAAAACGCGCCGATGGGAAATCCGCCGCCGAGCGATTTGGCCATGGAGACGCCATCGGGCAAAAATTTTTCACCGCCTGGTGTGTTTTCTAAAATCCGTTGAAAACTTTGAAAACGGCCGCTCCGAAAATGGCCGCTTTGTACACAATCCAAAAGCAGGAGCAGTTTCTTCTCGTCGCACAACGCGCGCAGTCCGAGCAGATATTCCGCCGTCGCGGGGGACACTCCACCTTCGCCTTGAACGTCCTCCACCAAAATGGCGGCCGTGGCCGGTGAGAGCGCTGCGCGCATCGCGGCCAGATCGTTGTAGGGCACCTGGCGGAAACCCGCGACCATGGGTTCAAACCCTTTTTTCACCTTGTCTTGTCCGGTCGCGGCGATGCCCGCCAGTGTGCGACCGTGGAAGGAGTTGACCGTCGTGAGGATTTCAAACCGGCCTTCGTCGTGACCGAATTTTCGCGCGAGCTTGAACAAGCCTTCATTGGCCTCGCCGCCGCTATTGGCGAAGAAACATTTCCCCGGACCAATCAATTGAACCAGCGCCTGGGCCAGTCGCCCTTGAGGTTCGGTATAATAGAGATTTGAAACGTGAATGAGTCGGCGTGCCTGCTCGGTGAGCGCCTCCACCATGGCCGGATGCGCGTGGCCCAATGAGCAGACGGCAATGCCGCCGCCGAGATCGAGATAGCGGCGGCCGCTGACATCGTAAACGTGGCTGCCACTGCCGTGACTCAGGGTGAGATCGAGCCGGCCATAACTCGGAATGACGTTCTGGTTGAATAGCTCGCGAATTTTTGCGTCTGTGGTGTTATGGGAAATCGGGTGAGATGGAAGAGCAGTTTCGTTCATGCTGGATCAGCGATAAAAGTTGGATGTTCAGGGATTATTACCGGTCAGGAAAAGCGAAATCAGCGATTGAATTATCGGGTCAATTAGCTGGTATCAAAACTAAAATGAGCTTGAATGAATATAGATTCGAATACTTGCCTGAAATCCCATCGGTTGATAAGATGCCCTGTTGGTTTTAGAAATACCAGAACTTAAAAATATGAAATTGAATCGAACACTCGCCGCAGTTGGTAGCATGGCTATCGCGTTTCAAATGGCGACAGCTGGAAATATCACTGGGAAAGTTACACTGGTCGGCAACCCGCCGCCAGAGAAGGAAATTACACCGCTCAAAGACGACGCGCAGTGCGGCAAGTTGCATCCGGGACCGACACCCAAAACGCAATTTTTCGTGGTAGGACCGAACAAGGAATTGTCCGATGTAGTGGTCGTGTTGCAAGGCGACAGTCTCAAGGGTAAGTCCACTGGCGCCACGGCTGGCCCCGCTGAGTTGGATCAAATCGGATGTATTTACACGCCGCAGATTCTTGCGGTGCAAACCGGTCAGAAAATCGTGGTAAAAAATTCTGATCCGGTAATGCACAACGTGCATACCACGCCGACGGCTGCAGGGAACAAGGAGGAGAATCGCGCGCAGTTGGCGGGAGGACCGGACCTCACCTTTGTGATTCCGAATGCGGAAGAGTTTCTGCGCTTCAAATGCGACGTGCATCCGTGGATGTTTGCCTGGGTGACCGTGGTGGATCATCCCTATTTTGCGGTGACGGGCACGGATGGTTCGTTCACGATCAAAGACGTGCCGCCCGGCAAATACAAGTTGGTGGCCTACCATCGAAAAGCCGCTCTAAAGGGCATCGCGAAGGATATTGAAGTGACGGCCGACGGCGCGAAAATGGATTTCGCGGTCGAAGTAAAGTGAAGTAATTGCTTTCAGAAAACCGCTGTGGTCAGGACCGCAGCGGTTTTCTTTTTCGGCGCGTCCCATGATTTCTTTCGCAACCGCATATAAGCCGTGGTTACATCGCTTTGCGGTGCTTACGGCGCTGGCCACTTTGGGATTGGTGGGCATGGGCGGTTTGGTCACCAGCCACGGCGTGGGCATGGCGGTGCCTGACTGGCCGACCAGTTACGGTTACAACATGTTCGCGCTGCCGATTTCCACTTGGCTGACCGGCGGTATTTTTCATGAACACACCCACCGTTTATGGGCCTCACTGGTGGGCATTTTGGTGGTGGCACAGACGCGTTGGTTGGGCGGAAAAAAATCTCAACTACCGTTGCTCCTCATCGGTCTTGCAGAAATTTTACTGGGGCTGGTTTTATTGAGACTGGGCGACGATTGGAAGGGCGCGGGACATTTTCTTTCAGGAATCGGCGGCGTGGTTTTGCTGGCGGGATTGGTCTGGACGAAAAACCACGCCGCGCCCGGACGCCTGCCAACGTTGATCTGGATCGCCTTTGGTTTGGTGCAGTTGCAAGGTTTGCTCGGAGGTTTGCGGGTAGTGTTGGATGCGGGCGTTTTTGCCGGGGTGCGGCTCGGCACCATTTTGGGAATCTTCCACGGCTGCTTGGGGCAATTGTTTCTCGCGCTGATGGCGATTATTGCTCTGATGACCAGTCGCTGGTGGCGCGATCCCTCCGCACGGCCCACTTCGTTCCGGGCGCGGCCCTGGTTCGTGGCCGCCACGGTCCTGATATTTGTGCAACTTCTCATCGGTGCGACCATGCGTCATCAACACGCGGGTCTGAGCATTCCTGATTTTCCGCTGGCCTACGGAAAGATCTGGCCGGACATGAGTTCCGTCGCCGTGGCCGAATATAATTTGCAGCGACTCGAAGTGACCGCGGTGAACCCCATTACCGCCTTTCAAATTGAACTGCAACTGGCGCATCGCATTATTGCTTTGCTGATTTTGGGGGCCGTGGGGCGGTGCGTTTGGCTGGCGCGCGATCGCGCGGTGAAACGATTGGCGCAATGCTGGTTGGGATTAATTTTAGCGCAGGTGGCGCTGGGGGCGTGGACGATTTGGTCCAACAAAGCCGCCGACGTGGCCACCGGACACGTTTTGGTCGGCGCACTTTCGCTCGTGACAGGCGGGTTCGGTTGTTTTATTTATTACCGGCGTTTTGCTTGCGACGAAGCTCCCGGTTCGATGGCTCGTTCTCCCTCGACCCCGCATCGTTCCGTCACGACGTGATTGTAGATGAACTCTGTAATACCAGGAATTACCAGCGCGACTTCGAGCAAAGGATGGATTTCCGTTTATGCGGATTTGATCAAAGCGCGATTGGTTTTGATGGTGTTGGTCACCACCTTGGCGGGCGCGTATCTCGGTTGTGACCAGTTTGGCGCGGAGTACGTAATAATTTTCCACGCCGTGTTGGGCACCGCGTTGATCGCAGGTGGCGCTGCCGCATTGAATCAATTTTTAGAGCGCGAGCATGATGCGCGGATGCGGCGTACTGCGGGGCGCCCGCTGCCCTCGGGCCGATTGCAACCCTTGACGGTGATGTTGTTTGGCGGCACTTGCGCATTGATGGGAACGATCTATCTCGCCGCGTTGGTCAATCCGCTGACCTGTGTGCTGGGGGGCATTTCCTTCATCAGCTATTTGTTTATTTACACGCCGCTAAAGCGCCTAACTTGGTGGAACACTGCGGCGGGGACTGTTCCCGGCGCGCTACCTTGTTTGATGGGATGGACGGCGACGCGCGGTCAATTGAGCACCGAAGCGTGGGTGTTGTTTGCCATCATTGTGCTTTGGCAATTGCCGCACTTCTGCGCCATTGCCTGGATTTACAAGGATGATTACACCCGTGCCGGTTACAAAATGGTATCAGTGGTGGATCCGAGTGGCGATCGCGCCGCGCAACAGGCGGTCGGCAACGCTGCGGTGCTGTTGTTGGTCAGCCTCATGCCGACGCTGGTGCATTTGGCGGGTTGGCTGTATTTTGCAGCGGCTCTGGGGCTGGGCGGATTGTATCTGCTGCGCTCGATTCAGTTCGCACGAACTTTGGATATGCGCAGCGCCAAAAAACTGTTTCGCACCTCCATCGTTTATCTCGCGTTATTATTGGTGGCGCTGGCCATTGATAAACAATAAGGCAACCTCGCCAAAGTGGACTTGCTTCCAGTCGGGCGCGAACTTTGGCTCCGACTTCCATCAAAGGTTGATCCACAATGATGCGAATCAGGTCGCTTCGCACCCATTGAAAGTTCGCTATAGCGGTTTAACTAAAATTGTGGCCGCGCTTGGCCTCCCCAACGGTAGCAGCCGACGTGAGTCGGCTCTAATTTTCTCCCGAATTCAGATGGAGCGGACTCACGTTCGCTGTACTACCAAGAGAAAGATATATCGGCCCCATTTTTATTTAATTCGCTCTAAACACAGTGTGATGGCCGGCATGGCGCCGCCGGTTCTCATTCTTTACCCGTGCCGCTGATTCTGTCATCCTGCGCAAGTGACCGACTATTGCCGCATTGTGATCTTGGGACTTGTTGCCTTGGCGCTGCGTACATTCGCTGGTGGGAGTGGCTTGAACGTATTCGTGGTGGTTAATCGAAACAGCGAAAACTCCATCGCGTTGGGAAATTATTATTGTGAGCGACGTGGCGTGCCCGCACAGAATTTATTGCGGATCAATTGGGCAGGTGACAACACCACTTGGGCGCGATCGGAGTTTGAAAGTGCTTTGCGTGCGCCGCTGCTCAATGCGTTGTCTGAGCGGCGGCTAACCAATCAGATTGAGTACCTCGTCTTGTGCATGGACCTTCCGTTTCAGGTGACAGAGACCACTGGGAATCCGGTCACCAGCGGCGTGAACAGCACCACATCGGTTCTGTTTTACGGTTTTCATCCGGACGGCTGCATTAACTGCCCCGGTGGGTTACCCTCGTGCAATCTGCCGACAGAAACCACCAATCGTTATGCGGGCAGTGAAGGAATTTTCCGGTACACGCCGCCAATCAACCCGAACAGCAATTCCTGGCTGGCGTTCCTATTGACCGCCCCCGATCTCGCCCGCGCCAAAGCCGTGGTGGACTTGGGGGTGGCGGCGGATGGTTCACTGCCCGCTCAACCGGTTTTTCTGACGAAAAGTTCGGATAAAATCCGCAACCTGCGCTATCTCCAAGCGGACGATGTTGTTTTCAACACCCAAATTTATGGCAATCGCCTGATTATACAGACCAATACTTCGAGTCCGCTGGGATTGGGGGCAATGTCCGGTTTGCAGATTGGTAAACAGGTGTTCACGGTGACCGATCTGGATGCCGCGCCCGGAGCAATGATTGATAATCTCACATCCTATGGCGGGATTCTCTTTAATTATACGGAACACACCACCGCGATGGATTTCATTCGGCACGGGGCTACGGCCAGTTACGGCACGATCGTTGAGCCGTGCGCTTACGCGGAAAAATTTCCGGCTGCGCAAAATTATTTTTATCAAGCGCGTGGATTTTCCATCGCTGAATGTTATTACCAGAGCGTGACCAATCCTTATCAGGGCATTCTGGTTGGCGAACCGCTGGCGGCGCCCTTCGCCATCCCCGGATCGGGAAATTGGATTGGGCTGTCAGATGAAGTCGCGCTGCACGGCACCACCAATCTGACGCTGCATCTGGAGTCGCCGACACAGGCACGGCCTTTCCAGCAGGTGGATTTGTTTGTGGACGGCAACTGGTTGACCACGGTGAGCAACATTTTGCCGCAAGCTGGCAATCACATTTCGACTACCATCAACAATACTCCAGTGTATTACGAGGTTCCGTCCGAGGCGACGATTCAATCCGTGGTCGCGGGGTTGGTTGCGCAGTTGGATGCCAGGACCAACTTGACCCAGGTTCGAGCGGTGGCGCATGGAGATCGAGTCGAGTTGCAAAGTTTGAATCTCAATGCCAGTGGTTCGAACGTGACGATCAGCGTGGGCAGCGCGCAAAAGACCGAAGAACCGCTCACTACGTTTATCCGCGCCAGTCGCGGCACTTTTCTGGATGCCGCCGTGGTGGGATTGCTGCAATTCGAGGTGATGGAACCGGTCGTAGAGGGAGACTATCTGGGATTGACCGTCACGCTGACAAACGGCGCCATCACTACAATCACGCTGACCAATCAAGCGCCTCCCAGCGGGAATCCGGCCACCGATCTGCAAATCTTGGTGCAAAATTTAATTACTGAGATCAACACGCATCCGGCATTGACCGGGCCGGATGGTGTACAAGCGGAAGATCTGTTGGTCATGATGAACAGTAACATTCCTTACGCGCAATTCAACCTGCGCGCGCGGCGTCACGGGTGGCCTGCCGCGCAGATTCAAGCGCAGTTGCTGGGGACATTCATCCTGCATCCAGAGACATCCAAACGACTGGAGGACAATCTCAACGACCTGCGGCCGCGCAATCACCTGTACATTACCGCCGGGCTGACCAATTGGAATTTAACCGTTCCGCTGAATACACAACTGTTGCCGGATGGCAGTCATGAACTGATGGCGGTGGCTTATGAGGGTAGTCATGTGCGGACGCAAACGCGCGTGGCACAAAGCATCCGCGTGACCAATAATGACTGGGCGGCAACCCTGATTCCGCTTCTCGGCGGCAACCTGACGGCGTTGGAAGCGACGCTGCAATTTGAGGTGGCGGTGAATACCAACGAGGTGGCGATGATTGAACTGTTCAGCACCGGCGGTTCGCTTGGCGTTGCTCAGAATTCAAGTCAGGCGCTTTTTTCGGTTGCCGCGGCCGACCTGGGTATCGGACTGCATCCGATCCATGCCATGGCCACGCGAACCGACGGAACGCAATTCCGCACTGAAACATTTTGGGCCCGGATTGTCGGTCGCGAAATGCCGTTCACTTTGACGGTAACTGAACCGTTCCCAACCATAACCTGGCCTGCGGCGGCTGGTCGGACGTATCAAATTCTCACTACCACCAATCTAACCCAACCTTTTGCCGCGATGGCAACGGTTACTCCCACAAACTCGCTCGGGCGGTGGTTCGATGCGACGATCTTGAACCAACAACGATTTTATTTGGTTAAAACGCCTTGAGGCGTATTGTGAAGTCGTGAATTTGCAAATACAGCCGGGCCTTTTCGGTTGGCGCTGCCAAGGGTTTAAGCGGTGCGGGTTATTGCTGTGTTTCGGGCTGGGGTTGACCGCCGTTACGGCGCTGGGAAATTCCAACTCCTTGAGTTGGGATCGCGCCACCGGCACCGTCACAGCGAATCTGCAAAGTGTGGGACTCATGGATCTGTTGGAGGATATCGCCGGTCAATCCGGCTGGCAGATCTTCGTGGAGCCAGACGATAATTTTCAGACCTCAGCAAAATTCCAAAACCTGCGCACGGGGGAAGCGTTGCGACGATTGTTCGGTACCATCAATTATGCGGTGGTTCCGCAGACGAACGGCATGCAACGGCTTTACGTTTTTCGCTCCACCATGCAAAACGCTGTGCAATCAGTGTCCCGATCAAAAACTGCGCGCAAACCGGAAGCGCGCCGGGTGCCGAACGAGTTAATTCTTCGTTTGAAGCCGGGTACCGACGCGGAAGCGCTCGTCAAATTGTTGGGTGGCAAAATTGTGGGCGTTATTCCTGAATTGAACGCTTATCGAATCCAGTTTGATGATGAAGCCGCAACGGAATCCGCCCGCAGCCAATTGGCCGGAAATCCAGAGGTGGTGGGGGTGGAAGATAATTATTACGTGGATCTGCCACAAGTCCCGCAACCGTTGGCGGGACTGACCGCGCCATTCCCCCGGTTGAGTCTGGATCCGGCGCGAGTGGATGGCAACAACGTGGTAGTGGTGTTTGTGGATACGGCCTTGCAACCACTTGGTCCGCTGGAACAATTCGTGAAAGAGCGCATCTCCATAGCCGGTGAAGCCGCGTTGAATGATAGTGTGCCGACTCACGCCACTGCAATGGTGAGCGATTTTTATCAAGTCATCGGGAGTTCAGGTAACGGCAGCACTTCGGTGCGCGTCATTTCGGTGGATGTATTCGGCGCCACCGGATCAGCCAATACGTTTAACGTCGCGCTGGGATTGATCACCGCTGGGAACCAAAACCCCTACCTAATTAATGCCAGTCTGGGCGGCTACGGCGACAGTCCCGTTCTGAGAGATGCCGTGCAACAATTATCGCAGCATAACATCCCGGTTTTCGCGGCGATCGGGAACGATGCGAGCACCGTCCCGTTTTATCCTGCGGCCTATCCGGAAGTTATCTCCGTGACCGCACTCCAGCGGGACGGGGGATTGGCGAATTACGCCAACCGGGGAACGGTCGCCAACCTTGCGGCTCCCGGAATGGTGGTTTTTGGCTATAACGGATTGGTTTTTGGCTCGCAAGGAACCTCCGTGTCGTCGGCTTCAGCCGCAGGTATAGCGGCGGGAATGGCGGCAGCCACCGGCGATCCATGGAGCAAAATTATTTCGACATTGGAGAAAACGCTGGCGGTACCGGGGGCAGGGAAATAGCCCGCGTCGGGAGCAGGGAATCAGTGTGCAGCACAGCCGATCTTGCCAAAAATCACAGCGTAAACCGTAATCGCTCCCAGCAAAAGCGCTGGTTTTCCTTGCACCAGCAGTAAAATGCCCCAAACGAAAGCGGTAATCAGAGCCAGATGCACCACGATGGCTGCGGTCAATTTCATACCCGCCATGTTACTGAGTAATCTGCTCGACGCAAGAATGGTTCACGACAGAGGCTTCATAGCTGCCACCGACCACACAAAATTTGGCGAATTGTTGCATCCACCCTGGTGCCCCGTCCGGAGCGGGTGCGAGGCTGGCAGACGGAGAGATCAATTCACCTGGCGGCGACTCGATTTGGGCCGCAGTCGGGCAGGTTTCGGTTTTGACGAGCGAGGTCATCATACCGGCTTTCGCTTACCCGTGGCGTTTGTGGCTCGTGCCGGAAACAACACAGGGACGGGGAAACGACATGACTTTTATCGTACAAAGTTCAGTTATTGTCGAGAACAGTTTGGGGGTTTTGAAAATTACCTGGTCCGAGGTGAATGGAGATTATCCCGATGGCCACTCGGTGGTGTCGGCCCAGCACCGCTACGAACTCTCGAGGCGGTGTTTTGTCGTGGTGACTCAGGTACCGGCGGCCACGATGACTTCGATGCCTTGAGCGCGCAATTGCGTCACCAGCTCGTTCGGAGCCTGATGATCGGTGACAATGGTGTGGATGCGAGCCAGATCGCTGAGCGGCGAAACCGAGCGCCGTCCGAATTTGGTGTGATCGAGGCACATGATCACTTTGGCCGCCGCCCGCATCATGGCGCGTTGAATATCAATCAACAAACCGTGCGAGTTGGTTAACCCATCCGGGGTGATGCCGCCTGCGCTCATGATCGCCACGTCGGCATGAATTTTGGCGAAGGCTTCCACAGCGAGCGGCCCGACCAGTACGCCAAGACGCGGATAAATCACGCCGCCACTGACCACGAGTTCCACTTTGCCGGCAGCCGAGTAGAGGTTTGCGACGGGCAGGGAGTTGGTCACGATCTGCGGAGATTTGTCTTCCAGATATTTGGCCACGCAGAAGGTGGTGGTGCCGGCGTCAACAATGACACTTTGGTTGGGTTTGATCAGTTCGGCGCAGGCGCGGCCAATGGCTTCCTTGGCTTCCAACTGATAGGTCTCTCGCGTGGAGAAGGTAAATTCGTCCGACTTGGGCACGGTAATCCGCGCGCCACCATGAGTGCGCTTCACCGTGCCAGCCGTTTCGAGAACTGTCAGGTCGCGGCGCACGGTGGATACGGATGAGCCAACGTACTTTGCCAAATCTTCCAACGAGGCAAATTCAACCTCTTGCAGGTAGGCTTCCAGACGGTGTTTTCGCTCTTCTGCCGTCATTTTGAGCATATTGTGATAGATATTGGTAGATTTTGCAAGATTTTAGTTGACGTTTAATTGAAAATAATCAAAATAATACAAGTTATGGCTGTTGCTGCCCCTGTGCCTCATCGAGCAGTTATCGAACACATGGTTCGTCAGGTGGTTTATTCGCGCTTGGGTAAACCACTTCCACGGATGGCGACCGCCCCTCATCCTCTTGTAGTCAACATCAGTGCACGGCATTGTCATCTCACTGAAACGGCGGTGGAACAGTTGTTTGGCAAAGGGCATAAACTCACGGTTCATAAATGGCTCTACCAAGAAGGG
Organism: Verrucomicrobiota bacterium; assembly: GCA_039806955.1. Classification (GTDB taxonomy): domain Bacteria; phylum Verrucomicrobiota; class Verrucomicrobiia; order Limisphaerales; family JADLHS01; genus JADLHS01. The sequence goes on from JBDHQI010000004.1 coordinate 98,534, forward strand.
CAGTTTGCTGCGAAGGAGACTGTGACTTTGATCGGGCCGCGCAGTCGGGTGATTTCCAATCTGCGCATCCTTGGCCCGTGCCGGAGTCTGAATCAGGTGGAGTTATCTTACACAGATGCGATTGCGTTGGGATTTGAGATTCCGCTGCGGTTATCCGGAAACATTGACGGCACCCCGGGTGCGATGTTGATGGGGCCGGCTGGTTTCTTCGAGATGGACCAGGGCATCATTCGCGCGCTGCGGCACGTTCACATGAGTCCGGTGGATGCGGAATTTTACGGGGTGAAGAATGGCGGCGCGATGAAGTTGAAGATCGGCGGGGATTGCGGGATCACGCTGGACAAGATGTTGTGTCGCGTGGACCCGAGTTTCAAATTGGAGGTTCACATTGACACCGATGAAGGCAACGCCTGCAACCTGCAACCCGGCACGCCGGTGGAACTGCTGAAATGATCACGATTAAATCCAGCGCCCAGGCTGTGGAAAACCGAATCCGGAGTAAAAGTTTCGGCAAGTTTGCGATTTGATTTTGCAATAACCATTAACACCCAAACAGGAAAAAACAAATGAGTGAAGCATTAGGCATGATTGAAACCAAAGGCTACGTTGGCAGCGTGGAAGCCAGCGACGCCATGGTCAAGGCGGCCAACGTTACGTTGGTCAAAACGGTGCCCATCGGCGGTGGACTGATTACCGTCCTCGCCAAGGGCGATGTCGGCAGCGTCAAGGCGGCGGTGGATGCCGGATCAAAGGCGGCGGCCAAGGTGGGCGAGCTGATCAGTTCCCACATCATTGCGCGGCCGCATGAGGATTTGTTAAAGGCGTTCGTCAATAGCGGAGTCGCCGCCAAGTAACCAGTTTAACCACAACCGAAACCATTATGGCACAACAAGCAGTTGGAATGATTGAATGTAAAGGGCTTTGCGCGCTCATGGAAGCGTGCGATGCCGCGCTCAAGGCCGCGAATGTCACCATGACCGGCTGGGAAAAAGTCGGCAGCGGTTACGTGACCGGATTTTTCCGGGGCGACGTCGCCGCCGTGAAAGCCGCCACCGATGCCGGGGCCGCCGCCGCCGCGCAAGTGGGGCAGGTGATCAGCGTCCAAGTGATTCCGCGGCCGCATGATGATCTGGGAATTTTGGGCAAATGGTTGCAGTGATTTACGAATCGCGATTTACGATTTACGAGTCGTTGGTTTCAAGGACGTGTTCGTAAGTTCGGAAGCCGCGTACATCGTAAATCCAAAATCGTAAATGGGATGAAAATCCTGATCGCCAACATTGGCAGCACCTCGCTGAAGTGGCGGTTGTTCGATTTCGCGAACAACGCCGAGCGCCTGTTGCACAAAGGCGGCTTTGAGCGCGTGGCTGATTACCCGCAGGCGATTGAGGATTGTTTGGCTCAACTCAAGGACGTCGGCGCACTGGCCAGTGAAAGCGAACTCACGGCGGTCGGTTTCAAAACCGTGATCGCCAAGGGCGTCACTGGTTGCGTGCGACTCGATGAACGCGTGCTGGGCGCGATGGAGGCTTACAACGGTCTCGCCCCGGCGCATAATCCACCGTACATCACCGGCATCCGCCTGTTTGGGAAACGCGTGCCGGGGGTGCCGTTGGTGGGCCTGTTCGAGACGGCGTTTTATCAATTCGCGCCCGAGGCGATGATGCGTTACGCCGTACCGCAAGCCTGGCTCGACATTGGGGTGCGCCGTTGGGGATTCCACGGCGCGAGCCACAAATATATTGCCGAACGATCTGCGGAACTATTGGGCCGCGACGATGTCGCCGAACGCGTGCGCAATCTCTACGTCAATGGCAACAAGGCCCCGGTCAACGATCCGCCATTGCGGGTGATTTCCTGTCACTTGGGCGGCAGTTCGAGCATCACCGGAATTTACAACGGCGTGGCGATTGGCACCAGCATGGGCATGAGTCCGCAATCGGGATTGCCACAAAACAACCGGGTCGGCGATCTGGATGCGGAAGCGATTCCCTATGCAGTGAAAACGCTGGGCTTCACCATTGAGGAAGCGCAGCGTCAGTTGACCCGGGAATCTGGATTAAAAGGTTTGAGTGGTGTCTCGAACGACATGCGCGATGTGGCTGTCGCAGCGGCGCAGGGGAAGGTAGAGGCGCGACTGGCCGTGGGAGTGTTTGTGGCGAGCACCCGACACTGGATGGGCAGCTACTTTTTTGAAATGGGCGGCGCGGACGCCCTGGTGTTCACCGGCGGCATTGGCGAGAACCGGGCGGAGATCCGTCGCGCCGTCTGCGCGAACCTGACCAGCTTGGGTATTGAACTGGATTCGACTTTGAATAACGCACCACCGGCGAACGAAGCCGCGATCAGCACTGCCAATTCACGGGTAAAAATCATGGTCGTGCCCACCAACGAGGAACTCGTGGTGGCTCGGGAAACCAAACGCTTATTGGAAACAGCAAGAAACTGAAATTCATACGCAATCAACAAACAAAATAAAACTATGCCTCAAGCAATTGGATTAATTGAAACGCGCGGACTCGTGGCTCTCGTGGAGGGCACGGACGCGATGCTGAAAGCGGCCAACGTGGAACTCGTTGGCCCCATGACTCAGGTCGGCAACGCTTTAGTCACCGCGTGTGTGGTGGGCGACGTGGCCGCGGTCAAGGCGGCGACAGATGCCGGCGCGCAAGCCATCAAAGCCATCAAAGGCGAACTGGTCAGCGTGCATGTCATCGCTCGTCCACACAACGACGTGGCGGCGGTGTTGCCCAAGAAGAAATAACTGTTACCGCGTTGAAATGTTAAACCGGATGCGCGTGAAGCGTGTCACGTTTTAACGATTTGACGATGTAACAAATCACAATACGCCTATGTTCCTCGCCAAAGTCGAAGGTTCGGTGGTCGCGACCAAGAAGGATGCTTCCATGGACGGTCGTAAATTGCTCCTGCTCCGGCCGCAATTGGTAGATGAAAAAGATCCCACCAAGTTCCGCCCTGGCCTGAACACCATCGTGGCTGTGGACGCGCTCGGGGCGGGTCTGGGCGAGATGGTGATGTTTACGCAGGGCAGCTCGGCACGGTTAGCGCCAGGCATGAAAGACGCCCCGGTGGACGCGGTGATCATTGGCATCGTGGACAGCGTGGACGTGCTGGGGAAACAGATTTTCAGCGGGAAAGCCTGAACTATCGTGTCAGACAATTGGATCATTCTAATTCCGGAAGATGCCAGGGCGGTTCCGCCGACCGAAAAGCAGTCTTTGGCCGCGAAGCGTTTCCGTGAGCTCGCGCCTGCGGCTGACGAAATTGAAATAGAAATCACGAAACAGATTCGATTCGTTGATTGCGGAGGAAATTTTAGTCGTGTGCTCTGTCCTAAGTGCGGACGAGGCCTTGAGATTGAATGGTGGCAGGAAAGAATGGATGAAGACTACGACGGCTCGGGGTTTCGATTGGATTCGTTCAAGCTGCCATGTTGCCAAGCGACTTGCACGCTCAACGAATTGACATACGACTGGCCGCAAGGATTCGCGAGGTTCAGCCTTGAGGTGATGAATCCCAATATTGGTGAGTTGCCCAAAAGTGGAATTGTATCGTTCGCCGACATTTTAGGTTGCCCGCTCAAAGTGATTTACCAACACCTTTGATAATTTATGAGCACAGTGAACGAAACTTTGATCCGCGACGTGGTGGCGGAAGTGTTGGGACGCATCGGCGGCGCGACTGCCTCCAGCGCCACAGCGGCGAATCCGTCGCCGGCACGAAATGAAATTCGCCGTGTAACTTCCGCGCCACCAGCAGCGGCGTTGCGAGGCAAGTTCGGAGTATTTGCCACGGCGGATGAGGCGTGCGCGGCGGCTCAGGAAGCGTTTTTGTTGTTGCGAGAAAAGGGCGTGGCGGCGCGGCGTAAGATCGAGGAAATCGTCAAAACGTTGGCGGAGAAAAACGCCGAGGCTTGGGGCCAACTCGAGTTGGATGAAACGAAAATTGGCCGGCTCGATCACAAGATTGAGAAACTCAAAATCATCCGGCTGGTGCCTGGCGTGGATTGGCTGCGTCCAGAAGCCTTAAGCGGTGATCACGGCATCACCCTTGAGGAGTTTACACCGTTTGGCGTGGTGGGCGCGATTACGCCGAGCACCCATTCCATCCCCACATTGAGTGGCAACATTGTCAACATTGTTGCCGCCGGAAATGCAGTGGTGTTCAATCCGCATCCCAGCGCGGCGCGTTGTGCGGCGGTGGCGGTGCGAACTTACAACGAAGCGATTTATCGCGAGACCGGGATTGAGAACATCGCGTGTCTGGTGGAGAAACCGACGCTGGAATCCTTCGATGCGCTTTGCAAAAACGAGCACACGAAATTGTTGCTGGTCACCGGCGGCCCGGCGGTGGTGAAGGCGGCAATGCAAACCGGCAAACGGGCTATTTGTGCCGGACCGGGGAATCCGCCGGTATTGGTGGATGACACCTGCTGCGCGACCCGCGCGGCGAAGGCGATCATTACCGGCGCCGCTTTTGACAACAATCTCCTCTGCATTGGCGAGAAGGAGGTTTTCGTTTTGGACAGCGTGACGAACAAGTTGATGCAACGTCTGGCCGAGAACGGCGCGGTGAAGTTGAACGACGCGCAATTGGAAAAACTGACGCAAGCGGCCTTCACCTTCAAGCCGGGGCAGGGCGGCGGTTGTTCTCACGCCAGCGTGAACAAGGAATTCATTGGCAAGAATCCGGAAGTGCTGGCTCAAGCCGCCGGACTGAATCTGCCAACGGACACTCAGCTTTTGTTTGCCGAAACTTCAGCCGACCATCCGTTCGTGCAGGAGGAGCAGATGATGCCGTTTCTGCCGATTGTGCGGGTGAAGAGCGTGCGCGAGGGCATCAAACTGGCCGTGCAGGCCGAGCACGGTTATCGCCATACCAGCGTGATTCATTCGCATGACGTGGAGCATATGACCGCGATGGCGCGGGCGTTGGACACCACGTTGTTTGTGAAGAACGGCCCTTCGCCCGCGGGCCTGGGCCTGGGCGGCGAAGGTTATTTGAGTTACTCCATTGCCACCCCGACTGGTGAAGGCGTGACCAATCCGCGCACCTTCACACGTGTTCGGCGGTGTGTGATGGTGGACAATCTGAGAATTTATTAACCACGGATGGACACAGATGAACACGGATTATTACGGGACGCGGGCTTTGGCCCGCTTGAGTTTCCGCGCGTCAACGGCGTTCGGAAGTTGAAGCGGCCTGAAGGCCGCGCTCCTGCGCGTTCCGGTTTCATCTGTGTTGATCCGTACCCATCCGTGATTTGATTTTATGTTATTGGCGCGCGTCGAAGGCAACATCGTGGCGACTCGGAAGCATCCGAGCCTCAACGGTTGGCGGCTGGTGATTTGCCAGCCGGTCAATGCCGACGGTCAGAACGAGGGCACGCCGCAGGTGGCGATTGATGCGTTGGGTGCCGGGATGCATCAGCAGGTGGTGATTTCGTCCGACGGTTTGGCGGCCCGTCGCGCCGTGGGCGATGCGCAAAGTCCAGTACGTTGGTTGATCGTTGGGATTGTGGACGAGCGTGAACCGGGAGTGCGCGTATGAAACTGGGGACGGTCATCGGTCGCGTTACGTTGAGCAAGACGATCAAGACGTTTGAAGGGGGACGGTTCTTGATCGTGAGTCCGTTTTCCCGCGAACAATACGCCGCTGGATTGGCGGCGACGCCGGCACTGGGTAAAGATTCCAGTCTGGTGGTGTACGACGCCATCGGCGGTGGCGTGGGGCAGGTGATTGGTTATGTGGAAGGGCGTGAAGCGGCACAGCCATTTGTTGTGCCGACGCCGGTGGATGCGATCAATGCTGCGCTCGTGGACGATATGTTTTATCGCCCGTGGTCGGGATGATCGGGGCCGGAAGGACTTTTAAGTTATGAAAAATGTCATCAGTTTGAAGGATGTGGAACGGATGCAACGCGAGGGTCGCAGCCTGAGTAGTTTGCCGGCCGACGCCATTTTAACGCCTTCGGCGCGCGATTTTCTGAACGACCTTCGCTCGGTCGTACCTCAGCCCTCCACTCCAGCCAAGTCCGCCGGGGTCGCAGCGACGAAACCGCTGCCACCGCGTCAACCGATCAATTCCAAGTCGTCGCCCGCCGAGCTGGAGGCGTTTTTCAATTCACCCTATGCGCACGGTCTCAAGGAGCAAATTTGCCAGATGGGGCAGCGCTTGTGGCAGCGTGCTTACGTGGACGGTAACGGCGGGAATATGGCGATTCGCGTGGGGGAAGACGTGGCAATTTGCACGCCGACGCTGGTGAGCAAAGGCTCGCTGAAACCGGAAGATATGTGTCTCGTGGATTTTGAGGGCCATCAATTGCTCGGCCACAAAAAGCGCACAAGCGAAATTCTCATGCACTTGCAGATGATGAAACGGCAGCCCAAGGCAATCGCCACCTGCCATTGTCATCCGCCCTACGCGACCGCCTTTGCGGTGGCGAACGTCGCGCCGCCCACCTGCATGTTGCCTGAGTTTGAAGTGTTTTGCTCGGTCGGAGTCGCACCCTATCGCACGCCGGGCACCTCGGACATGGGCAAGCTGGTGGCGGATTTGACGGATCAATACAACACGATTTTGATGGCGAATCACGGCGTGGTGACTTGGTCGCACAACAATCTCGAAGAGGCCTACTGGCGCATGGAGATCGTGGAAGCGTATTGCCGCACGATTGTGGTGGCTGGGCAATTGGGCCATCCGATCAACACCTTCACCGGACCGCAAATGAAGGATTTGTTGAACATCAAGGAGAAGCTGGGTTTCGTGGACCCACGGTTCGAGATGAAGGAATGTGAGTTGTGCGACAGTGGCGAATGGCGTCCGGGCGTGACGTGCGCCGTGCCGCGCCCCGAGGCGGCGAGCGCGGGCTTTGATCCGGAAGCGGAAAAGGCGGTGCAGGCCATTACGGATCAGATTCTGGCGCAGATGAAGTGAACGCCTGGATTTTACAATTGGGTGCGGGGGCGGGGCAAAGCTGCTCTACCGCATTAATCCGTTGGCTTGTGGTTTTACAATGAAATCCCTCGATCAAAAACTGGCTGAAATTAAAGCGAATCCCGCTTCGCGCGCGTTCATTCTAGCCGACGCCAAAGACGCCGACATGGCGTACGGCGTGCGGGTGATTAAGGAGCAGATTTCCAGTCAAACGAAGTATAACGCGCCCTTTAGTTTTTTGACGGGCATGGTATCGTTGTCACGTGAATGCAGTAACCATTGAAATTCCCGAGAGCTTCAAGAAGAGCTTTGGTGAGACGGACGAGGAAATCCGCCGCAACGCCAAACTCGAACTCGCCATCGTGATGTATCGCGAGGGCAAATGGTCCACGGGCAAGGCTGGAAAATTCTGTGGAATGACGCGCATCGCATTCATGGACTTGCTGCGAGATCGCAAAGTTCCGATACCGTACACCAGAGAGATGCTGGAGCAAGACCTGGCCTATGCCCGCAGTTGTAGCTGACTCATCTCCGATTGTTTATCTGGCGCGGATTAACCGGCTTGAACTGCTCCGGCGGCTTTATTCGGAGGTGTTTATTTCGGCGGCCGTGTGGCGTGAAGTGGCGGTCGAAGGTGCGGAGTTTATCGAAGGCCGGTCACTCCGGGCTGCTGCGACCGCAGGCTGGATTCAGGTGGATGATTCCACAGCGGCGTCCGCGTACCAAAATCCGCCACTTACGCAACTGGACGATGGCGAGCGGGAAGCCATCGCGCTGGCGATCAGGCTGGAGGCGCTGCTTATTATTGACGAAGCGGAAGGCCGGGCGGTGGCTCTGAAGCTTAGCGTTAAATTGACCGGAACCTTGGGGGTTCTTGTTCAGGCCATCCGGCGGGGATTCCTGCCGCGCCTCAAGCCTGAGCTTGACCGCTTGATGGACGAAACAAATTTCCGCTGCACGGATGAACTGATTGCGGCGGCACTGAAGGATGTTGACGAGAAACCATGACCAAATCCCTCGATCAAAAACTGGCTGAAATTAAAGCGAATCCCGCTTCGCGCGCGTTCATTCTGGCCGACGCCAAAGACGCCGACATGGCGTATGGCGTGCGCGCCACCGGCCCGCGTTCCTATCTGGCCCGGCGCGGTGCGCGCCCGGCGCAATTCTCCCCGGAGGTTTGGTCTCGGGAAGAGTTTGGCTTTCGCAATCTGCCGGAGTTTCTGGATATCATCCGCGAAGTAACACACCAGGGTTTGGTGGACATCATGTTGATGTCGGCCTACGTGAACGAACAACTCACGATCAAGGAAGGTTTGTTTCAAAATTCCCACGTCACGCCCGCCGCTCGTGCGAATGATACTACCGATGTCTGGGCCGCCCGGCACGGTTGTTACATGGGCGAAGCGTCGCAACCGTTTCGAACGGCGAGCATTGATCACATTCAATGCGGCGAAGTGGAATGTGAACGGGGCGGGGCTTCCGACTTTCCCGGCGCCAATCTTGGATTGTATTCGATCACTTACGTGAATGATTTGGAACAGGACCGTGAGGCGTTGCTGGCTTACAAGGAATTTCGCGAGGAGGCGGAACGCAAGCAGTTCCGGCACTTTTTGGAAGTATTCGACCCCAACGTGGACAGCGGCATTCCCGCGGAAAACCTGGGCGAGTTCGTCAACGATAATATTCTGCGCACCCTGGCGGGCGTGCCGGAGGCGGGGCGACCGTTGTTTCTGAAGGTGGTGTATCACGGCCCGCGCGCCATGGAGGAACTTTGCCAATATGATCCCAACATGGTGGTCGGCATCATGGGAGGCAGCGCGGGCACAACGCATGATGCGTTCAAGTTGATTTATGATGCGCAAAAGCACGGCGCGCGCGCGGCGTTGTTTGGTCGCAAAATCAACAGCGCCGAGCATCAACTGGCATTTATTGAAATGCTACGATTGATCACCGACGGCAAGATCAGTCCCGAGGAGGCCGTACGCGCTTATCACGGCGTGCTGCAAGGCAAAGGCATCAAACCCCAGCGCGCGTTGGCGGATGATTTGCAACTGACCGGACAGTCCATGAATTATGCCGGGACGGGGACTGCATCCGGCGGTCGCAGTGGGGCCGCGCGAAGTGAGAGGAGTCATCCTGCGAGTTCGACCTGTGCTGCAACCGACTGGCCGCGCCAGGCCGATGGTTCGCCGGACTTTGCCCGGATGAATTCGCAGCAGCGATTCGCCTATGATCGGGCGCGGTTGCAGTTGTGAGATCAGCGCACGCCCGCTTCGTCGAGTTGGAGCCGTCCGCGATTCGCATCCAGCGTGGCCCGAACGCCGACGGGTAAAGTAGCGTTCATTGCCACATGGCCGAAGGGCAGGCCGGTAACGATCGGAATTTTCAACGGTAACAGGCGTTCACGGAAAACATCCGTCAAAGTCTGGCGATATTCCTTGGTGGTTTGGGCCCGTGGATCCTGGCAATTGGCGTTAACGCCAATGGCAATACCCGCGACCTGTTGCAACCGCCCGCCATTCAGCAGTTGGGTCAACAGGCGATCCCAGCGATAGGGTGCTTCGCCCACGTCTTCGAGGAAGAGAATGGCGTTCTTGAAGTTCGGCTGCCACGGGGTGCCGATCAGCGTGTTCAGAATGGTGATGTTGCCGCCAATGAGCCGACCGTGGGCCACGCCGCGCCGCAGAATTTTCATCGTCTTGCCTGGATAGCCGGTGGCGATGTCGTTTAACGGAGTCGCGGAAGCGAGTGTGCGCAGAAAGCTTTGCACTGTGAACGCGGGGGGCCGTTTGAGCGCAAAGTCAGAGTTCAACATTGGCCCGTGGAAGGAGATCAACCCAGCCTTGGATAGAAACGCGCCGTGCAGCGAGGTGATGTCACTGTAGCCAATGAAAATCTTCGGATTGGCGCGGATCAAACTGTAGTCCAGCCGGGATAGCAATCGCGCCGTGCCGTAACCGCCCCGCACGCAGATGATCGCGTTCACCTGGCGATCGGTAAACATCCGCATCAAATCACCGGCGCGCTCGCGGTCGGAGCCGGCGAGGAAGCCGAGGCGTTTGTACGCGTTCGGCGCAAGCTTGGTCCGATAGCCGAGTTTTTCGAGCACGGCCATGGCGCGATCCACGTTTTTGGGATCGGGCGGCGCACTGGCGGGAGCGACGATGCCCAAGGTGTCACCCGGATTCAGGCGAGGCGGAAAAACAAGTTTCATCAGTAAAAATTGGCAATGGGGTCCGAAGGAAAGGCGCCGTTAAATCTGCGGATCAAGCGGCGGGTTTTTCCTTGTCGCGTAATCCGATCAGGAGCGCCTTGGTCTGAGTGTAAGTGGTTTCCAAATCCTGGATGATTTTCATGGCGCCGTAAACTTCACCGGAATTGCCCAATTCTTCCAGCTTTTGACTCAATTCCACGACCTGGCGCGCGCCCATGTTCAGGCTCATGCTTTTCAACGCGTGAGCGTGAAAGGCAAGCTGCTTGGGGTCTTCGACGACTTGCACCAGTTGCTTGATATGGGTGGGCGCGGTGTCGAGGTAGAGGCTGATCAATTCGCTTAACATGCTGACGCCTTCAGTGGGCGCCATTTCGCGGAGGTCGGCAATGATGCCGGAGTCGAGTAGTCCGGGCGACAGCGACTCGGGATTGCGCATGAAGTAATTGGTGTCGTGCTTCACCACCTTGGTCGGTCCCCAGCGTTCGAGGGTGGCTTGCAAATCCGCTACGCGAACCGGTTTGGAAATGTAATCGTCCATGCCCGCAGCCAGACACTTTTCGCGATCGCCGATCAGCGCATTTCCCGTCATGGCTACAATTACCGGGCGTTTGTCGCGCGTCCAGCGTTCGCAAATGATCCGGGTACATTCGTAGCCGTCCATTTCAGGCATCTGCACATCCAGGAAAAGCACGTCGTAGGGTTTCTGTTCCAGCGCCTTGATGACTTCGACCCCGTTGATCGCCAGGTCCGCCTGATACCCTAATTTGTTGAGGACGCTGATGCCGACCTTTTGGTTGATCGGATTGTCATCGGCCAGCAGGATGCGCAGCGGCAGGCGGCGCGCAAAATCCGAATCGAGTCCGGGCGTGAACGGAGGTTTGCGATCCAGTTGCACGCGCATTCCGAGTATGCGGTGGAGCGTTTCCAGCAGCAGACCGGGACGGATGGGCTTGTGAAGAAAATGGGCTTCGGTCATTCCCGACGCGTGCAGGTCTTCGGTGCGCAAACGGGCGGTGGAAAGCAAGAGCAGCGGCAGCGGCTTTCGGGCGGGGAGTTTTTGAATCTCGCGCGCCAACGCGAAACAATCCATGCCCGGCAGTTGCGCGTCCAGGATGACGACTGAATACCCGGTGGGTTCGCGCAGTAATGCCAGCGTCTGGTCCGCCGTTCCGGCGCCGGTGACCTGCATGCCCCAGGTTTCCAGGCGCTGCCGCAAAACTCGCGCATTGCTCGTGCCGTGTTCCGCCAAGAGTACGGATTCGTTGGCAAGTTGTCGTTGTTTTCCAACCCATGCGGGCGGCGTGACCGTGCCGGTGCTCTGCACGAGAATGGTGAAATGGAACGTGGCGCCGCTATTGGCGTCGCTGTCCACCCAGATGCGTCCGCCCATCAATTCCACAAGGCGCTTGCTGATCGCCAATCCCAATCCCGTTCCGCCGAAGTGACGCGTGGTGGATGCGTCCACCTGGTGGAAGGATTTGAACAGCCGATGTTGCTTTTCCAACGGAATACCGATGCCCGTATCGCGCACGCTGAAGTGCAGCAACCATTCCTCGCGACTGACGGTTGTGCCGTCGGTGGCGCCGTCCAATCCGCGAATGGCGGCCGTGGCTGGAGTCACTTCCACCACCACTTCGCCTGAAGGCGTGAATTTGACCGCGTTGCTGAGCAGGTTGACCAAGACCTGGCGCAGCCGGATCATGTCGCTGAGGATGATTTTGGGCAGCGAATCGTCCACGGTGTAAACCAGGTCCAACCGCTTCTCGGCGGCTTTGGTGGCCAGCAACTCCAGCGCGTCTTCAACGCAGCCGCGCAATTCAAACGGGTGATGGTCAAGCTCCAGTTTGCCGGCTTCGATTTTGGAGAAGTCCAGGATGTCGTTGATGATGGTCAGCAAGGCATCGGCGCTGGTGCGGACGCCTTCCACGTACTCGCGTTGTTCCTCGGACAGGTCGGTGTCAAATAAAAGCGAAATCATGCCGACCACGCCGTTCATGGGCGTGCGGATTTCGTGACTCATGTTGGCTAGGAACGCGGACTTCGCCAGCGTGGCTTCCTCGAGCTTCTGGTTCAGGGACAACAATTGCGAGTTGCCGTTGACCAATTGCTGCTGGCTTTCCCGCAGCGCGCGATAAGCGGCGTCACGCTGGATTTGATTAAGGTAGGCGCGCGAGTGATAGCGGATGCGCGCCAGGAGTTCCAGACGGTCCGGCAGTTTGACCAGGTAGTCATTGGCCCCCAGGCTGAACGCCTGACCTTTGACCTGTGGGTTTTCGTTGGTGCTTAAAACGATGATGGGAATTTCACGGGTGATGGGATTGGCACGAAATTGTGTAACGAGACTGAGTCCATCAATGCCGGGCATGACCAGATCCTGCAGGATCACCGTGGGACGCAGTTGCGCCGCCAGGGTCAAGGCTTCGCGCGCGTCAGCGCAGTAATGGAAATCAATGTCGGATTCGGTAACGAGCGCGCGACGGATGGCTTCACACACCATGGCTTGATCGTCCACCAGGAGCACCATGACGTGATAATCCGGGAGTTGAGGAAACGTGAGGGGGTTTCCCTCCGGAGAGTTGGGTTTGGTGTACTCAGTTGCCATGATCTTGACTCAAGATAGAAATGAGGCGTGGCGCGATTTTGTCCAGTGCTAAAATCTCCCGCGCCGCCTGCAATTCCACTGCGGCCTTGGGCATGCCGTACACCGTGCTGCTAAGTCGGTTTTGCGCAATCGTGAGGTGGCCCGCGGCGCGCAAGGCTTTTAATCCCTCGGCCCCGTCGCGCCCCATTCCGGTCAGGAGGATTCCCGTGACCGAACCGCGCCAGTGCCGGGCAACACTGTGGAAGAACACATCCACCGACGGACGATAAGTGCTTGAGTCCGGCTGTGCGGAATAACCCAGGTGCATCGTGCTGGACATTACGAGATGGCGGTCTCGTCCCGCGAGATAAACCCGTCCGGGTTCCAAACGATCCCCTTCCGCGACCACGCGTACCTGCAACGGCGTGCGTGCGGCAAACCAGCCCGCTAATCCGGGCGCGAACTGTTGGTCCACGTGTTGCACCACGACAATCGCAGCAGGGAAGGTGGCCGGCAGCCCGCCCAGGATGGTGGTTAGCGCCGCTGGACCGCCTGCTGAGGCGCCGATCACGACCAGCTTGGCGGGGTGGCGCGGGCAGGTCTTGGCCGGAAGGGGCGGGGCTTTGGTTTTAAGGGATCTGAGTGGCCTGGGGTCGCCCAAGAGTTTTTCAATGGTGCCGATTTTTGTCAGCAGTGAAGCGACCTCTTTTGGTTTTTGCGTCGCTCCGAAAGTCGGAACGTCCACCGCGTCCAAGGCGCCCGCGCCCATCGCGGCAAAGACGTGGGCGATATGATCTTCAACCTTGGCGGTGGCCACCACGATGGCGCAAGGGCTTTTGGCCATGATTTGTCGCGTGGCTGCGACGCCATCCAATCGCGGCATGAACAAATCCATCAGGACCAGGTCCGGGCGGGCCTGCTCGCAACGCGCGACGGCCTCTGCGCCATCTTTGGCGATCCAAATGATCTCATGTTGCGTATGCGCGTTGATGCTGCGCCGTAACGCCTCCGCGGCGAGCACCAGATCGTTGACGATGCCGATTTTCACAAGCCGGCCTCCCCAATGAGATCCACCACGGCCTGGATCAGAGTTTCATCCTGAAAGCTGCCCTTGGTCAGATAATAATCCGCGCCCGCGTTGAGGCCGCGCAACCGGTCTTCCTCGCGATCTTTATAGGAAACAATCATGACCGGAATGAGCCGCAGGCGCTCTTCGTTTTTAATCAAAGTTGTCAGTTCAATGCCGTCCAGGCGCGGCATGTCCACATCCGTGATCACCAAGTCGTAATCCCCGGTGCGCACGGCGTTCCAACCGTCCATGCCGTCCACGGCCACATCGGCGACGTAACCGGCGGCGTCCAGCAATTTGCGTTCAAGTTCGCGCACGGTCAGGGAATCTTCCACCACCAGCACGCGTTTCTGCCGGTGGCCGGTTACGGGCCGGGTCGCGGGAGGAATGGCCGTATGCCGGCCGCTGACGGCAAACTTGTCAATGCTGCGCAACAAATCTTCCACGTCCACAATCAACACTGGCGCCCCATCGTCCATCAGGGCCGCGGCGCTGATGTCCTTGATTTTACCAAGCCGCGGGTCCAGCGGTTGGACGACGAGTTCCCGCTCGCCCAGGAAGCGATCCACTTGCAAACCGTAATGTTGATCAGACCCGCTCAAAATGATGAGGGGCAGATCGTTGGAACTATCCTGCGTGGGCCCCGAGACATCCAAAATTTGTTGCGCGCTGAGCAGGCCGATGTACTGGTCGCCTCGCCGGAAATGCGGCTGCCCTTCGAGCGTCAAAATTTGCGAGCGAGGCAGTTTCAAACTGCTCACGATTTGCGTCAGTGGGAATGCATAAGGCTCGCCGCCGATTTCCACCAGCAGCGCGCGCAACACGGAAAGCGTCAACGGCAGTTGCAGTTGAATGCGCATGCCGCGCCCTTTCAAGGTGGACACGCGCACGCTTCCCCGGACACCGCGGATCATGTTTTGCACGATGTCGAGGCCGACGCCGCGTCCGGAAATTTCCGTCACTGTTTCGCGCAGGGTGAACCCGGGCAAAAAGAGAAATTGCAACAACTCCGGTTCAGTCATTGTTTCCACCGCCGCTGGCGCAATGAGCTTGCGCCGGTTGATGGCCTCGCGAACTTGTTGCGGATCCAAGCCCGGCCCATCGTCGGCCAGGGTGATTTGTAGCATCCCGGCGCTGTGCCGCGCTTCCAGGCGGATGGTGACCTCGGGTGGCTTCCCTTGTTCGAGCCGGACGGCGGGAGGTTCCGCGCCATGATCCACCGCGTTGCGCAACAAGTGGGTCAAGGGCGCTTCAAGTCGTTCGAGGACGTCACGGTCCACCTGGGTGGTTTCACCGAGAATTTCAAAACGGACTTGTTTGCCCAGGCTTTGAGCCAGATCCCGTACCATGCGATGGAAGTGCTGGACCCCATCACCAAAGGGGCGCATCCGGGTGCGCAGCGCTTCCAGGTAGAGGCGATTGGCCAGTTGCGCGGTGCGGCGTTCGTGTTGATCCAGCTCCTGTAATCGCTCTTCCAGTTGGTGCGACAGCTCGCGGATTTGTTGCGCGGCGTTGGCGGTTGATTGTTGTCTGACCGGGTCAACATCATTTTGTCGCAATTGGTCGAGAGTCGCTTCGAGTGCGGTTTGCTGGCGTTTGATCCGTTGTAACTGCGCGGTGAACGGCCGCAGCCAACGTGATTCCACCAACGTCTCACTTGCCAACGCCAGCAGGCGATTGAGATTTTCCGCCGACAACCGTAAATAACGCTCCGTGGTTTCCGACGCTGGCGCGTTGCTGGTGGCGGTGGCAATTTCCGCGCTGCGGAAGTAGGTGGTGTCGCCACTGGCCGGGGCGTTGGTGATTTTAACGGGCGGAAACGCGTCGGTTGGAGCAACGATAATCGCGCGAATTTCCATGAGCCATTGCTCCAAGTGAGCCTGATGTCGCTTCTCCCAGATCGCCAGATTTTTATCGTCTTGTTTGCTGAGTTCGGCCAGCCAATCCACGCCGCGGAGCAGCGCGTTGGTGTGCTCGGGGCGCGGGGTCAGCCGGTTTTGTTGCGCGGCGACAAAATAATCCTCCAAGGCGTGCGCCACCTGGATGCCGGCTTCGAAATTAACGATCCGCGCCGCGCCTTTGTAGGAATGGGCCGCCCGCATGAGCGATTCCAGTTGTTCCGGGGTGGCGGGAGTGCGTTCCAACGTCAGGATGCCCGCGTTCAACAAGGCCGTCTGGCTCTCGGCCTCCGTGCGGAAAAGTTCCAGCATCGTGAGGTCGGCCACGGAGCTTGCCTGGTTTGACTCGGGTTTCTTCATCAACAGACTTCGCTTGGTTACATGTCAAATTCGATTTCGAGAGTCTGGCCGTGATTACGTTAAATTTCGGTTCAACACCGCCATCAGCGCTTCCGGATTGAGCAATCCGACGGTGTGTTGGCGCCACGGAAAAATGCCGCTGGCGCAATGGCGACCCCCTTGGACGAACAGGCTGGGTGGGTTGCGCAAATCGGCATTGTGAAATCGGTGGACGCCATGTACTTCGTCCACCGGGAACGCAACGCGTTGCCCGCGCCATTGGGCGACCATCAATCGCTCCTGCCGCTGGCCGTGGATCAAGGTTCTAGGGGACGTTTCCAATCCAAGCAAACGATTCAGCGCGACACAGATCAGCAGTTCGCCACGAATGTTGACGATGCCGAGCAACACCGTGTGACGACAATGGGGGATGGTGTGCAGGGGCCGGCGCTCGGCAACTTCCTGAAAAATTTCCGTGGGTAACGCGAGCCATTCCCCGAGCAACCGGAAAATCACGACGCTGGTTTTCGCCGGAGTCGCAACGCGTTTTTCCGGAGCAAAATGCAAGCTCCATTCGTGCCGGTAATCGGGCGGAATCGGGCGGTTGAGAAATTGCGATGCGGCTCGCGCATAAGTCGGACAGTGGTGGCAGTGGCCATGCAGCGCGAGTTTCGAGCAGGAATGATCGCCATACACGCCGGTGCGATTCCAGCAATCGTCCACCGGCGCGGGCAGGTTGCCGGTTTGAGTGACCGACAGTTTGAAGTCAGGCTTGGCAATTGTCTGCTCGATTCGCTGGAGGTGTTTCCCCATGGGGTCCGGTTCAACGTGGACCACCTCGGCTTCGACCCGGGCAAAATGTTGGGTGCCGGGTTCATCAGGCAAATGGGTTTCCGTTACGGTACTGCGCGTGAGTTTGGGGGGTGGCGGTGGGGAGGCGGGGTTTGCGGTGGGATCCGAGGTCGTGACCAGATTGGTTGGAAGCGGGTCTTCAGCGGGGAGCGGTTCACCGGCCCAAACCTCGGCTTTGGTGCGCGTCAAATGTTGTGTGCCCGGCTTGTCGGGTTTCACGGGCGCGGCAGGATCGGGCTTGGCGCGTTTCACTTTAAGCTCAAGGGTTGGGCTCGGTTCTGATTTCCAGTTCACGCTGCCGGATGGCGCGGGTCAGGCGCCGCCGGAAAAGTTTGGCGCGGGCCGCGTGGCCCTGTTGTTCCCACCAGACCGCCGAACGTTCGAGCGATTCGTGGTGCGTGGGATCGAGGTAAAGGGCCTTGCGATAAAAATCAATCGCCGATTGATCGTTTCGCACTTCGTGAATCAAGCCGATCAGGTAGTAACTTTCCGCGCAATCCGGGCGCTGCTGCAGATGACTCCAACATAAAGCCACTGCTTCCTCGTGCCGACCACTGGCGGCCAGTTCGTACGCATAACTGAGCAGCGCCGCGTCGCGACCGGATGATCCTGCCGCGCCTGCGGCCAGCGCGATTGGTCGCATCAACGGAATGAGTTGACTCGATCGGTCCGGGTTTGGCCCGGACTGGGAGGGGGTGGAGCGTGAGCGGCGCGCTGATTGGTGCGAAAAGAATTTTCCCTTGTGACATGCGAAAGCCAGCGGCCAGCCAGCGTGGACGAAGCCGCACTTGGTGGCGATGAGCGATTCCGCAGGTCCGACAAAAAGCGTTCCGTCCGGCGCGAGCGAACGATGCAGTTTGGCGAGGGTGGAAACCTGAGTGGCGCGATCGAAATAGATCAGCAGATTACGGCAGAAGATGAAATCGTAAGGCGTCGCCGCCACCAGAAAGTCGGCATCCAGAATGTTGGCGCGTTGAAAGGAGACTTGTTGGCGCAGCGTTGAGTTCAGCGCAAAGCCGCTTTTGACGCGGCGGAAGTGGCGCTCGCGAAATTCGAGGTTCGTGCCGCGAAATGAATTTTTGCCATAAACAGCGCGCACCGCGCGGGTCAGCGCGTTTTGCGAAATATCCATCGCGTCAATTTGAAACGCCGTCATCGCCACTCCGGCGTCCACCAGGGTCATGGCCACCGAAAACGGTTCTTCGCCACTGGAGCAGGGGACGCTGAGGATGCGCAGCGTCTGTTGCGGATGCCGGGGCAGCCACTGTTCCGTCACGATTTTGGCAAAGGCGTCGAACGGCGCACGATCACGGAAAAACCAGGTCTCGGTGACGACGACGGCTTCAATCAGGTCGTCGAGTTCCGCGGGCGATTCGCGCAACTTCTGTTCGTAATCGGCGATGGATTTGAGTCCTTGTCGCTCCATGCGTTGCTGGATGATTTGCCGGATGCGCCCGGAGCCGATGGCGGCGGCTTCCAGGCCGATGCGGCGGCGCAACAAGGTTTCAATCTGTAACATGCGTGGACTCCAATAAGGGATTCAGCTTTGGCGCGCAATTTTCCTGTTGCAACAGATGCTCCAAATCGAGGAGATAAATGACGCCTTCAGCGTCTTTCAAGAAACTGCTGGCCAACGGTTTTCCCGCCACCGGAATCTCGGCTTTCACCAGATCCCCGGGTTTGCAGCGCAGCGTTTCCGTGGCGTGCTCGACGATGAGGCCCAGCCGCCGTTCGGGTGCGGAAGCGGTTTGGTGCTGGATGATGATGATGCGCGTGCTGAAATGTTCGGTGGCCGGTCGTCCGAGGATCAGCGCGCACAAATCCACCGCCGCCACCGGTTGGCCACGATAGACAAACGCCCCGGCCAGCCCCGGAGGCGCTTGCGGAATTTTTTTCAATTCCAGCAACGGCACAATCTCCAGCACGCGCCGGGCTTCCACGGCAAATCGTTCATTTCCAAGTTGGAACAACACAAACAACATGGCGTCATTTCACCTCAAGCTGGAAGCGCGCCACGCTGGCTTGAAGACTGCGGGCGGCTTCGTTCAACTGTTCGATGGCCAGATTGGACTGTCGCAGCGAATCGGCGGTTTGATGCGCGGATTCGCTGAGTTGGGTCAAGGTTTCGCTGATCTGCTGCGCGCCGGTGGACTGGGCGTGCATGCCTTCGCTCACGGTGGTGAAGCGCGGCGTCAACAACTGTACCTGGCTGATGATTTGCGCCAGTTGCTTGCTGACCTGGTTGATTTCATTCACACCTTGCCGGACTTCCTCGGAAAATTTGTCCATGCCCATCACGCCCGCCGTCACCGCCGATTGCATTTCCTTGACCATTTTTTCGATGTCGTAAGTGGCGACCGCCGTCTGGTCGGCGAGGCGGCGGATTTCCATGGCCACGACCGCAAAGCCCAGTCCGTATTCACCGGCTTTTTCCGCTTCAATCGCGGCGTTGAGCGAAAGCAGATTGGTTTGATCCGCCACCTTGGTGATGGTGGTGACGACGGCATTAATGTTCCCTGCTTTTTCGTTCAAAGCGGCCAGCCGGTTCCCGATGGTTGCCGAAGCGGTCATGAGTTGACGCATGGTGTTTTCCATGCGGGTGATGCCGCTTTGGCCGCTACCCGCCAGGCTTTCAGTTTCGTGCGCCACGTCCACAACTTCCTGCATGGTGAGGTCGAGTTCGCGCGAGGTGGCGGAGATTTGTTTGGAAGTCGCGCCAATCTCGGCAGTCGTGGCGGCGATTTCCGTCGTCGTGGTTTGTTGTTCGCGCGAGGTGGCCGCAATCTGCGTTGCGGTAATGTTCACCTGCACGCCGGAGCGTTGCACTTGTCCGACCAGAATGGACAGGTCATCCGCCAGCCGGTTCAGGCCCTCGCCCAACACACCAAACTCGTCTTTGCGGTTCAGCACCACGCGTTTGGTAAAGTCGCCGTTGCGCATCCGCTCCATGACGTCCACCAACTGCTTCAGGGGAATGGTGATGGTCGAGGAAAGCACGAAGCGGAACACCAGAAAAACCAGACCCAGCGTGGTTGCCAGCCCCAGCACTACGAACAACCCGGCCCGGCTGGCCTGCAGATCCGCCTCGTACCGGACCTGCTCGAACGCCGTTTTAACTTTGTCCACCACATCTTTTCGTTGCTGAACGACGGCGGGATTGGATTTCAGAAAGAAATCGCGCGCCTCCACCGGGTCTTTTTCCAATCGCTCGATCACTCCTTTGACGTGTAGCTCGAGCGTCAAAGTCACAAAGCCATCCAGCGCGTCCAGGGAGTCCTGGACCTTTTTTTGGGAATGGAGTTGGCGCAGTTCCAGTAAACAACTTCGGAGGTCTTCCATCCCCGTTTTGATGTTCGCGTATTCCGCCTCCACGACTTTGGGTTGGCGGATTTCAAGCACCGTGGCTCGCAGGGCGTCGCTGATTGCGACCAGGTCATAGCTGATGCGGGTTTCCGCCACGCGCAATTGCTCGCTGTTGTGCAGACTGCGTTCGCGGCTGTGCTGGCTGAAAAAGGCCAGCCCCACGGCGATCAGGATGATCGTGATGAAGATCACGAGCATCGTGTAAAGGCGTTTCCAAATTGATAGATTCATGAGCGCAGATGGCTGGCACGCATAATCACGCTCCCAAGCTGGAAAAACAAGAAGGTTTGTTTATTTCCCGCCATCGGGTAAACTGGCGGAGCCAATAAAACCATGAAGGCATTACCAATAATTCTGGCTTCCCAATCACCCCGCCGCCGGGAATTGTTCCACCTGCTCAACCTGCCGTTTCAAGTCGTGCCCAGCGTGGCCAAAGAAGTTCACGACAAACAACTGACCGCCTGGGAAATGGCGCAAGTGAACGCCTACCGCAAAGCGCGCGCTGTCGCCCGGCGTTTCCCCGACGCGCTGGTCATCGGCGCGGACACCATGGTTTACCTGGATCGAGACACCCGGCTGTTCGGCAAGCCGACCAGCCCCCGCGACGCGGCAGACATGCTGAAAGCGCTCTCCGGCCGGGTCCACGCTGTTATCACCGGCGTGTGCCTGCTGCACTTGCGCGCGCGCCACCGCCGGGTGTTCACCGATTGGACGGACGTGCAATTTCACCCATTAACCGCCACGCAGATTCGCGCTTATTTGCGGTTGATTGATCCGTTGGACAAGGCCGGCGCTTATGCGATTCAGGAGCATGGTGATCGTATCATTGCCGCGCTCTTCGGCTCCTACAGCAACGTAGTGGGGCTGCCTCTGGAACGCTTGCGTGAGGAGCTCAAAGCATTCGGATTTTTTCAGCGGCAGATCAAGCCCTTGAAGCGGCGGAGCAAATAGGTGGTCTGCGCGGAGCTTCCGCCTAAAGGCGGAACTGCGAACGACACGATACGAGCGACTCAATACGAACGATTCAAGACGGCAGGGTAAATAAGCTATTGCCTTTGACTTGCGAAATTCCGCCTGAAGGCGGGACTACAAACGGCGCGATACGAGCGACACGGTACGAACGCTTCGAGGCTGTGGTGATTTCAGGAGCGACCGGTCAGCACGACCGCGCTGTGTTCGATCCAGCCGAGATGATGGGCTTCATCGGTCACTTGCAGCCAGGCGTCTTTTTGATCCAGTACTCGTAGTTCCGCGCCATCTTGCGCCGTGAACGCCGTGGCGGATTCTTCAAACGGACTGGTGCGTACGGCGGCCTGATGGCGGATGACAATGGCGATGCTTCCCGGGGACTGGGTTGCCGCCGCCAGTTTGGCGCCAATCAACAGGACAATGGAAGCAACGACCCCCGTCGCAATCCAGCCGCGCAACGCCGCGCGCCAGTGAGGGCGGAGCACTCGCGCGATGAGCAGCGCCAACGTGATCCAGATCGCCGTTGTTGTCAGTCCCAACCATTCCGGGTTGGATAGCGCGCCGAGCTTTTGTTGCCAGCTTGATGGAATGAAACGCGGTCCGTGAACCTGGTTGCGCGCAAACTTCAAGTTCGCGCGCACATCCGGATCGCGCGGCGTCAGCGCTTCCGCCTGGCGGTACGCCGCGATCGCTTGACCGAGGTGACCCGCCTTGAAACGCGCATTGCCGAGATTGAAATAAAGCGCGGCGGAGGTGGTCCCGTTCGTGAGGATTTGCTCGTACACGTCCGCTGCCTCGGCAAATTTGCTTTGCGCGTAGAATTGATTGGCTGCGTCAAATTGCGCGGCCAGATCCGTTGTCGCTCGGCTGAAGGGCATGAAGCTGAACAGAAATAGCAGCGCGAAACCGGCGGTTGCCCCAAAGCGAAGAATGTGGTGATACGAAACATCTGTCCGCTTGAGCGGTGTCGAACCCATGCTGGTTTGACTCGAGTTACTCATGATTTCACCTCGTCCAATTCGCGCAGCACGGATTCCAGTTTGGGAATGAAAGCCGCCAGTTCCTGACTCGAACGGATCGGCGCATAGCGCGCCAGATTGGTGGCCTGAAAAAGTTCCTGCGTCGCGGCCAGCGTGGTTTCCGCCACGCCGCGCGGACGGAGTTTCTCGTCAACAACCGCTTCCGTGATGGCGGAGGCTGGCAGATCGAGTCGCTCGCCGAGCTTCTCTTGCAACAGACGCATGAGTTCCGCGAAGAATGCCTCCGATTGGTTTTGCCCCGCCAGGACGCGCAATTTCTCCTGGCCGTCCCGCAACGTGGCTTCCACCTGCCGGCGGCGACGCAGGCGCGGGTTGTTCGTCAGCGCCTCAGTGCGTCTGCGCCACCACATCGCGCCAATCAATGCCAGCGCTGGCGCGAGATTCAAAGTGACGAAAGTTGGACTGAAACCCACGGGGGCCGGGCCGGACGATGTTTTTCCGAGTCGCGTTTTGATGGGCACGATGTCGAGTTGCGGCGGTGGAGTGTGATTCGCGGTCGGGTGATTGGCCACGACGGTTGGCGCGACCACCGTTCCGCCGGGACGAACGACGAGCGGCGTTCCGGGCTGGCTCAGAGTTTGGTACGTTTTCGTCTCGGGATTGAAGAAGGCAAAGGTGAATGGCGGCAATTCCTTCAGGTCGGGGTTTTCCGGCGACACGATTTGCTCGAAGGTTTTTGTGCCCTGCAGCCCCAGTTGATCGGAGGTTTCGATCCGTGACGTGGGCGGGTACGTTTTGAAATCTTTCCAAGTGGTCTGCTCGGGCAGCGTAAGCGCATCCAACCCGCCATGACCGCTGATCGCCACCCGCACGGTAATCGGATCGCCCGTGGTGACATTGGTCGGACCGGCGCTGACCGTCATGGAGAAATTTCCAACCGCCCCGGTGAAATTGGCCGGACGACCTTCCGTCGGCAACGGCTGGCATTGTAACGACTGCTCGTCGCTGGCGAGGGAAAGTTGCCGCCGTTCTTTGCTGAACATGCCGAACGGATCAAAGAGATCGCGCCGCCGGTTGTTTGACGGCAATTCAATTACGATTGCGGCGGTGATGGGGCCGACCGTGAGCGGCCCGGTTTTGATGGGCGTCAAACTCACCGCAATCGGCACCACGGTGTAGGCCGCGTTGCCGACTTGCATCCGCCGCCGCGGCAGTTCCGCCATTTTGCCGACGGTCAGGCCTTCCGCCGGCGTGGCGGTAAATTGAAATTGCCCCGCGTTCACGCCATCGCGCAGGTAGAGCTGAAACTCGCCGGTGATGATTTCGCCGAGGTAAACATTGGTCTTGGGCAGTTGCAATTGCAGAAAGGCGGGTTGCGATCCGTGGGCCACCGCCTCGGGTGAAGGCGTTCCGGCCTTGAGCACGGTGAGGTGGATTGGTTGAGTGACCAACGTCTGTTGCCCCAGCGTCACCTTGACCGGGGGAATGACGAACTCGCCCGCGCGCAATGGGGTGATGGTGTAGTTGTGGGTGATTTTGGCCGCAGTCTGGCCATTGACAAAACTGAACTGACTTGAAGGACCGTTGTAGGCGAACTGAAGTCCGGATACGGCGGGCGCCGGTGGCGTGCCTTCGGGTTGGGCTCCGTCAAAGGTCAGTGAGAAACCCACGCGCTCGCCGAGATAAACCGTGTCTCGATCCACGCTGGCCGTAAAGGTGACGGCGGTGGCGACAATCATCGAGAGCCACCAACCCAGTCCACCCGCCAGCCCGCGCGACACTGCGGTGCCGCGCTGCAGCCGGATGATTTTATTCTGCCTCGAGAACCTTTCCATTTGGAACGATCAATTTTGTCAGATGTCGTTGGCGACGCAAGGTTCCGTTCGCCGCCGCTCCACCCAACGAAGGAATGGACAATCTTCCGCCGCTTTTGTTCGGAAGAAATGGCCGGAGTCAGCGGGTCGAAACCGGACGTTGCTGACGCGGGTTGCGGTTGTTCTTGGCAAGGATTTGAGCGGACGGCAAGCTGACTTCCGGCATGGCGTCAGACCTGACTCAATTTCAAGCCTTACTCGCAACCGCGGCTCCGGCGCAACTCGGTCCGCAACCTCGTCCGGGCACTTTGGCCCGGGCCGAACTGGAAGCGCGCCTGACCGCGTTGTTGACTCAAACGGCGCGATCCGCCACGCGCCAGCAGCTCGTTCGCGCGCTGGTCTTGCTTTGGCACGACCATTTGGATGCCGCGCATACGCTGGTGCAGAGTCTTCCCGATCCGGAAGCCAGTTTCATCCACGCCATCATGCACCGGCGTGAACCTGATTATTGGAACTCCAAATACTGGTGGCGGCGGGTGGGAGCGCATCCGGTCTTTTCCGAGCTGGCGCCACGCGCGCAAGAACTCTTCGCCGCGCAACCCGAGGTTGCCGCGCTGAAAATTTCGCCGCCGTTGATCCGCAACGGGCGCTGGGTTCCGGATGCGTTCGTGGATTTATGTGAGCGCGCCGTGAACGAAAACCTGCCGCTGGATGGTTTGCGCGAACTGCAACGACTTGAGTTCGCGACCTTGCTGGAGTTCCTGTTGCAGTCATGAATCCGACCATCACCATTCTCAATGCCATCATTCCGGTGTTTGGCGTGATGGTACTGGGTATGATCATTCGCCGGCGCAACTGGTTGACCGAAGCGGCGGACCGCAGCCTGATGCAAATTTGTGTCAACGTACTCCTGCCCTGTCTGATCCTCGATAAATCCTTCGGTAATCCGGCCCTGTCGGAAGCGAGCAATCTCCTCCTGGCGCCCTTGCTGGGTTATTTGCTGGTGGCGTTTGGTGTCTGGCTGGCGTGGCTGCTGCGACCGCACCGCGCCTTGGCAACCGCTGCGGCCAGTCGCACTTTTGCGGTCACGGTCGGCACGCATAATTATAGCTACGTACCGTTGCCTCTGGCACTTCTGTTGTTTGATGGCAAAACCGTTGGCGTCTTGTTCCTGCACATTATCGGCGCGGAACTGGCCATGTGGTCGGTGGGCGTGATGGTGCTTTCCGGCGGCGCGTTGCGAGATTGGCGCAAATTGCTGAACGCGCCGCTCTTCGCCATTCTCATTGCCATCGTCAGTAACGCCGTCGGCGCGGACCGACACATCCCCGCCGTCCTCAGCACGGGCATTCATTGGCTGGGCGGCTGCGCCATTCCGCTGGCGCTGTTGTTGATCGGCGCGATCATGGCCGACCGCCTGAAGGAATTTGTTTCCCGCCAGGGCGGACGCGCCATCGGTGCGGGCGTGGGGTTGCGACTCGGTTTGTTGCCGCTGAGTTTTCTGCTCGCGGCAAAATGGATGCCCCTGACGGTGGAGCACCAACGGGTGTTGGTGTTGGAAGCGGCGATGCCGTGCGCTGTGTTTCCGATGGTGCTTTCAAAGCTGTATCTCGGCGAACCACTCGTCGCCATCCGCACCGTTCTCGGCACCGCCGTGATTTCCCTGATTACCACGCCCCTATGGATTCGCCTGGGACTGAAATGGCTGGCGCTTTAATTGTGCCTGAATATTCGGTTCCGAGGGGCCGGGCAGTGGTGTGGTAAATGCCTTTGATTCAACGCCTCCAACCGGCCCGAATTTGAGTTGAGTCGCCGCGAGCGTACTTCGCCACGAAGCGCTTTTGACGTAATCTGCAAGGCAGGCATAGGACAGGGCATAATAATCAATGATCGCCACCGCGAAATATGCCAACCACGCAAAAACCTGGATGGAAACAGCTTGATGTCGGACTGCTCGATTGACGGAAGGAGGCCTCTTGATCAGGATGAAATGGATGGCGTTCATTATCCGCAACTCAATTTTGTCGCTGCTGGTGGTCCTGCCGCTCACCAGTTGTACCACGGTACGAAAATCTGATGTTACGCCGCCCGAGTTGGCCATGGCGTTGATGGCCGCCACGGCTGATCTGGCGGCGGCGGGCGCGTCGCGTTTACCGGCGGATTATATCTGGGCAACACTGCGAGATCGGGCCGAAGACCCTCATTTACAAGCTGCCTTTGACCGTGCGTTGCTTCGCCCCACTGGGGCCGCCCAAGCCGCGCTGTTGCGCGCGCTGGAATTCAAATTCATTCACGATCCGGAATGTTCGGGGCTGGATATTTTGGGGCCGGAGTTGAGCGATCACTTTCGCAACTTCAACTGGCAGGAGGATGATTTTCCGGGTGGCCCGAAAGGTCCGAATGAACAGTTTGCCGATGTCATGGTGGACGCTCTGGACCTGGTGCGTCCGGAGCGTCGGGCGAACCGTTCGCGCGCCGCGGTTGTTTTGCGGCAGGAGGTCAATGACGGCGTTTGGAATTATATCACCAACCAATGGCTGGCCGTTCCGGGCCAGGAGCAGTGGAAGCTGAATCGTCACGCGCTGTCTTCGTTTGAGCAGATGCGCGAACAGGCGCGAACCGAGGGCGTGGATTTGATCATCCTTTCGTCGCATCGTTCTCCGCAGACGGCGCAAGCCAATGCGGCCCGCGCGGGCAATGCCAATGCCGTGGCCAGTTTTTCCGCGCACTCGCTCGGGTTGGCGATTGATTTCAAGATGAGTCAGGACGGGGAATTTCAAACGCGCGAAGGGTTCACCCGTCCGATGTCGGAACTGGTGCGAATGCGCCAATCGCCGGTTCACAAATGGCTGCTGCTGCGCGGCGAGTCGTTCGGATGGTATCCCTACCAAAATGAACCGTGGCATTGGGAGTATAATCCGCCCGGCTTTCGTGATTTGTACTGGGCTGATTTTCCAGGAGGCGCGCCCGTGCGTGGCGTCATCATTGACGGACCATAACCCAATCTCGGTCACGCCAGCGGCCTGCCATAACAGACACCAAACGGGCGGCGTCGCGCGCCATCGTTTCTGGCGCGGTTGGTGAGGATGTTCGTAAGCTTTGATTTTCAGCCGCGAATAACCGGTGAATATCTTTCAATAACTTCTTTTTGCGCTCACCGGACCGGGAAGGGAAAGCTTAAACCGTCGCACCCATGCGCCGCTGGGGCGGAGTCGCTGCGGTTTCTTATTGTCACTATTTTTGTTAGTTCACGTCATGAAAGTTTTGCTGCAACACGTCCGTTCCCAGCTTTATCTGCGGAGCTTGGGGCATTGGACCGTGAATCCCGAGTTGGCGCGGGATTTTCAGCAGCGGGGGGAAGCGCTTCAGTTTGCGAGCGAACACGTCATCACCGGGGTGCAACTGGTTGTGGACGATGTGGCGGCTGAGGAATTGGAGAGCGGTTTGTTGGTGACCGCAAACGAAGCCGCAGTTGGCGCGGATGGTTGAGCCTCAACTGCCGCCCGCCCATTGGGGCTGATGTTTCAAGTGGTAAAGCATTTCGCCCGCCTTGGGCACAAAGAGAATGCCTTCCGCTTCCCGATTCATGAACTCCGTTTCGTAAATGGTCTTCGGATCGCGGTAGCCCAGATTGATTTGGCGACAGAGAGACGCGGGGATGCCTGTGGCCAGAGTGACGCGGATGCGGCAATGTTCCACGCCATTCTTCATGCGGCCGATGCCGCGCACATGGGTGCTGTGCGCGAGGATGCCCCAAGGGTGATGTTTAAATTGCTCCCACTGATTCACGAAATAATCGCGGCAGTGATACCCAATTTGTTCAATGAGCTTGCCGTGGGTGACGGAAATTTCGCGCACATGCGGCGCGTAGATGATCAATTCCCCGCCATCAGCCACCACTGGTTCAAGCTTGTACATGCCTTTGCCCGCCAC
The DNA here is from genome assembly GCA_039806955.1 of Verrucomicrobiota bacterium. Lineage (GTDB taxonomy): Bacteria > Verrucomicrobiota > Verrucomicrobiia > Limisphaerales > JADLHS01 > JADLHS01. Next base: position 126,503 of record JBDHQI010000004.1, read on the forward strand.
CCAAAGGTCGTCATACATCAACGGAATTTTTGACAACACGGTGTGAAACGGGCGCTCCTTGTAGGTGATGTGGGTTTGTCGGGAGAGATCGCTGGCCGCGTCCCAGGCACTTTCCGGGGAACCAAACGTCAGACCGACAAGCGATTTGTCCGGCGCGACAACGAGGCAGAAGCAGGTCTTGGGCACTTTGACTAGGCCGCCGGCGCGATCCACGATCCGGCGAACCGGCGTCCACTTGTTGCCGATGATCATGGGATTGGTAATCACGGCGCCGAGCCAGTGAAAGAAGTTCAAAATACGCGGTCCGCCCACGCCCGGAAACAGATACTTGTTGCCGCCGGAAAAACCCACCACCTCATGCGGAAAAACCGGGCCGACAATGATGATTTGGTCGTAGTCAAAAACGAGCCTATTGATTTCCACCGGCACTTCGATGGCAAACCGGCCGCCGGAAAGCTCGTTAACCTCGGTGGGGCTGAGACGACCAATTTCCCGCAGCGCGTCGGGATTGTCCCATTCGTGATTAAAGAACCGCACCTTTTGGTACTCCTTGCGCCGCTGTGCCAGTGTGATTTCCAAACGATCACAAATGGCCGCTTCACTCATGGGCGGATGCGTGCCCAGCGCAATCAGCACATCCAGCGCTCCGGTCGCCGCGCCGATCTGCGCGTAGATGGCCTGGAACAGCAGGCCCAGCGGCGCGGTGCGCGTGTGGTCGGGGACGATGAGTAAAACTTTCTTTGCCCGATAGGCGGCCGCCGGCAGCGCTTGTTGCACCAGTTGCGTTACTTGGTCCGGGGATAGCCGACTGCCGGGCGCATGAAGTTGTAAAGCGGTCTTTGACACGCGGAAAAATTAGCAGAGGCGTCCGGTTAAATCCATTCCACAAGGGAAACGATTTGATTCTGCACCCGGCGTCAGCGGATTTGAATGTTGTTCAGATTTGCAGGCGCGTGAGAACTTCAGCCACGTTGGCCGGACGGTGTGCCGGCTCTTTTTCCAGACAGGCGGCAACGGTTTCGTCCCATGCCAGTGGGATTTTGGGGTTGCGCACGCCGGATTGGATCAAGCGTTCCGACATCGTGGGCGGAATGATTTCGTGCAGTTGCTGAAAGACGTCGCCATCGTGGAAGGGTGGTTTACCGGTCAACAATTCGTAGATGGTGACGCCCAACGAATAGATGTCGTCGGAGATGGCGGGCGCGTCGCCGGTCCATTGTTGCGGACTCATATACCAATCCGTGCCGATCACGCGATGGTACCCGGGGTCGTGATCGTGGGTGCGCAGGGACCGCGCCAGACCGAAATCCGCAAGCTTCAAGCGTCCACGCGAATCGAGAATGAGATTGGAAGGTTTGATGTCGCGATGCACGATGCCGGCCGCGTGCGCAAAGGTGAGCGCCGCCCCCAGGTCGCACAGCCAGGGTGAAACCTCCTCGCGACTGAACCGCAGTCCCGGCTTGTCCACTTTCATGGACCAGAGCGACCAGCCGTCCACGTATTCCATCGCCACCGCCACGCCGTGTTCATCGCGTAAAAAGTCATAGACGCGCACGATGTTGGGATGGATCAATTGTTCGCTGCGCACGGCTTCCACGCGCAACCGCTCGATTTCCCTGGCGTCGGCCAGCAAATGCGCGGCCAGAAATTTCAGCACCACCAGTCGTTCCCACTCGCGATCGTGTGCCAGCCACACGACACTCATGCCGCCGCTGCCCAGCGCGCGTTTCAAATAGTAACGTTCAAAAACTCGTTGGCCAGCCGTGAACGGAACTGGCGGACGACCTGATGGTTGCGTCATTGCCTGACAACCTAGCAAAACCCCGTTGCGGATGGGTAGCAAAAGGAGCTGGATCACGCCGGGATTCGTGCTGACGGATGACTTTCCACTTTGAAGTTGCGCGGGCAAATCTTTAGCTTGAGCGCCGTGCAAAACGAGTGGCCCAGTGTAACTGTCATCATTCCGGCGCGTCCCGATGCCGCTGAAGTGACGGCCGTGCCAGCCGCTCAGGCCCTGGATTATCCGGCGGCGCAGTTGGAAATTATCCTGGCGCGCGGTCGGCAACCTTCCGTCCAACGCAACGCCGCATTGCGCGCGGCTGGCGGCGAATTGATTTATTTTCTCGATGATGACGCACTGGCGCGTCCGGGGAATCTGCGTCGGGCGGTGGAACATTTTCGTGATGGGCGGGTGCAGATCGTGGGCGGCCCCAACCTCTGCCCGCGCGAGGCGCCGTTCCTGGAACAAGTGTTTGCCTTGGTGCTGACGAACTGGCTGGCGTTTGGTCCGAGCCGGGCGCGCTACGCGCAAGTCGGCGCGGTGCGGGACACGAGCGAGAAGGAACTGATCTTGTGCAATTTGCTGGGGCGTCGGGCGACGCTGCTGCGACATGGCGGATTTAACGAAGCGCTGTATCCGAACGAGGAAAATGCGTTGCTGGATAACATCCAGAAAACCAGCGGTCGGCTGATTTATGATCCGGAACTTTTTGTGTGGCGACGCCCGCGGCGTTCGTTAAAGCAATTTACGCGGATGCTGTGGAATTATGGTCGCGGGCGCGCCGAACAATTTCGCTCCACGCCGACGCTGGGTTCATTGCTCAACTTCGTGCCGCCGCTGTTTGTCGCGTACTTGGTGGCGGCGCTCGCGCTGGCTTGGCGCTGGCCGTGGGTGTGGTTGCCGTTGGTGGCGTACGTGTTGGTGATTGCCGCGCAGTTGTTGGTTTTATGGCCGCGGAGCGGAGTCATTCGCGGTGTGTGCGCGCTGCCCTTCCTGGTGGAAACGCACCTGGTTTACGGTCTCGGTTTCTGGCGGGGGCTGTTCACTCGACTTCGACCGACCGGAGCGAAATCGAATGGCGAAGTGCAATTGCAACGCTTCAGTCAAGCGCATTAACCACGGCGTTGGCGGCTCGCTTCATACAGGAAAATCGCCGCCGCGCTTGCGACGTTGAGCGAATCCACCGTGGGCGCGATCGGAATGGCGACGGCGGCATCACACGCCGCCAGCACCGCCGGCGAAACGCCATGACCTTCCGCGCCGAACACGACGCACAGGTCGGCGCGCAAATCGGTTGTGGGCAATTCGGATTGCTCCGTATGCGGGTGAGCGGCGACGCAACGGACTCCGTGTGGTCGCAGTTGCGTGAGGGCCTGAGCCAGGTTCGCTGTTTCGATGATGGGCAATTCAAACACAGCGCCCATGGAATTGCGCACCGCCCGCCGCAAATACGGGCTGGCACAAGTTTCGCCCACCAACAATGCCTGCGCACCGAAGGCGACGCAGTTCCGCACCAGCACGCCGATGTTTTCCGCACTGGTCAATCCGTCGGCGGCCGCCAGGAAAACTGGTTTGGGCCGGTGCGCCAGCAGCTCGGGCAGGGGAGTGGGCGATGGAATTTTAGCTATGGCCATGATGCCTTGAAACAAGGTGAATCCGACCAACGCTTCCAACACCCGGCGTTCGGTGATGCAATAGACGGGAATGTCTTCGGGGCGGCTTTGTAACGCAGGTTCATATTCCGCCAACCGCGGCTCCGGCAACAAAACGGAAATGACCGTCAACGGACTGGCCAGCAGCCGATGCACCACTTTATCGCCTTCGGCCACGAAGAGGCCGTGTTCACGATGTTCGCGCGGTCGCTTTAACGTGCGATAGGGCGACAGGTCGGGCTGGTCCAGACTGTGGATGCGTTCCAAGTGATACATGCGTGGATCAGACTGGGGCGTTCAAGCAATCGTTTCGCTGGGCCAGGATGGTGGTTGGGGAGACGGTTGCGTCAACGCGAATTGGGATCACAACCACAGGGTCGGGCCCGGCACATTTTGTTGCGCCACATGCAGGTGAACGTGATTGGCGTGCAGCGTCTCGAGTCGTCGAGCCATGACGCGCTGCGCCAGTTCGGGGTGGTTGCAATCGCGGCTGAGATGTCCGAGGTAAAGATACCGCAGATCACCGGACATGATTTCGCCGACGCAATCCGCCGCCGCTTCGTTCGAGAGATGTCCGTGCCGACTAAGGATGCGCTGCTTCAGACTCCACGGGCGTTTCGGGCACTCCTGCAACAGGCGCACGTCATGATTGGATTCGAGCACGAGCGCGTTGGTTTTTTTGATGCGTTCCAGCACCAGTTTGGTGACGTGGCCGAGGTCGGTGGCGAAACCAATGCTGCTGCCGTTGGTGCGCAGAACGAAACCGACCGGATCCTGCGCGTCGTGCGGAATGGAAAAACTTTCCACGCTGATATCGCCGACCTCGAAACCACCACCCGCGACGAACAAGCGAAAATCCAGTTGCGCCTGCTGATTGGCTTGTTGGATTTCCTCCATCGTGGCGCGGTTGCAATAGACCGGGATGCGTGCTTTTTCAGCGATGGCAACCAGCCCGGCAATGTGGTCGCTGTGCTCGTGCGTGATCAAAATCGCCGTGAGGTTTTCCGGCACGCGCTCCAACGTGGCGAGGCGTTGCCGGATCTGACGCCCGCTGAAACCGACGTCAATCAACAACCGTGTTTCATCGGTTTCGACGTAGGAAGCGTTGCCTTGTGAGCCACTGCCGAGGATGGTCAACTTAACCGCCACGCGAAAACGGTAAGTCTTTGGTCCGAATGCGGCAACGCATTTTTCAAACGGCGGGAAATTTCAATCCACCAGTCGCACCCGATAAAAACGCGGCGTGGCGCCACTGGAAAATGGATCGAGTTTGATTGCGCTGGTATTGGTGGCGATGACGTCGCCCGGCAAATCCCGCCAGACCGGAGCATTCAAATCCGAAGTAAATTGCACACGGTAACGCAACCCAGAGCTGGCCGACCAACGCAACGTCAGGGTTTGATCCTGCGAATTGATTTCCGGGGTCGCCAACTGCGGCGGATCCAGCACGGTAAAGAAGCGCAGCACGTCCGAGAGGTAGCGTTCGCGCACAAACGAATTGGTAATGGATTCAAACGGAAACCCCCAGTTCATCACCCGTCCGCCGCCCAGCGAACCGTCATATTGCACTGCGGCGGCACCGCCGGTACCGCCAACGTAATTTAATGCGACGCTACTGCCATTGGTGGGGAGCAGCACATCCGGATAATCCACATTGAACATCCCGTACGTGCCATTGTCGAAGCCGCTCGCGGGATTATTCACAAAGATGCCGCCGCCGGTCGGCGTGAAAGCGTACGTGTTGGCGTCGTCCAGGTGGTAAACCGCGCGCAACACGTTATGGTAAAAGTTCCGGTCTGCGGCGGTTGGTCCGCTGGCGCGATCCAAATCCCAGCCCACCTCGGCTCCGGACACAAATAAATTGCCGCCCGCCGCCAGATAGTCAGTGACCAACGCTTGTTCGGTTGCGGAGAAGGTTTCGTCCTCGGTGGATTCCTCACCTAACAACCAGATCACTGCCGGATAGTCCGTGAGCACCACGTTGCCGGAGAGCACCGCGTTGTGGTGGGCCGTTTCAAATGTGGGGCCGCTGATGCTTTGACCGGCAAGCGCGGCGAAAGCATGGTTGGTGGCGTGAGGATTCTCGTTGGGTTGGAAACGCCAACGGTCATTGCCATCCACAATCAACACCCGCGCATTTCCACCCGCTTGCGCGCCGTAAATTCGTGATGCTTTGCTTTCGCCACTCGCACCCACGACGCTGACTTTGTAATAGCGTTTCGCACCCGGCGTTAAGCCGGTCTCCAGATACGTGTGGACGTTCGCGGGAATATTGCGCGTCGCGTCGAAGTTGATGCCGTTGCTGCTCGAATAAACGCGGTAGGCGGTACGAACAAATTTTTCATCCGACCAGGCAAGTTGCAGCGAAGTGCCATTGGGATGGCTGGTCACACGCAGTAATTCCGGACTGAGTGGGACGCCACGTTGTGCGAACAGAACGACGGCCGCATCAATCGCGTTGCGCGTGGCCGTCTGGTCAATGTTCGTTTTATTAGCGATGAACGAGAAAAAGTAACGTTCGTTATCGTGCGGATTATCGAGGTAACCGCTCAGGGCGATTGAAATGCTCAATGAACCGGTTTTGGCGTGGACTTTACCCGAGCCGCCGGTGTTGCAGAAACGTCCGCCCAAAGTGCCGTCGGCACAACCAATCGGCAGGCCGGTGCTCCAGGAGGGAAAGGCAGGCAACATGTAGCGGGTGAGCGCCACGGTTTGCCTCGCGCTGAACCGATTGCCGTGGGATAAACCGGACCCGTCATTCATCACCATGCCGGTGGTGCTGACTCCGGCGGTGTTGTTCAACCAGGAGAGCACGCGCGTCGCGCCCGCCGCATAGGAATCCACGCCGGACAATTTCCAACCAATATGACGCAACAGCGCGTCGGCCATGACGTTGTGGCTGACTTTCAGCAGGGGAATGCAGGCCACGTCCAGTCGCAGCGGTTTGCCGCCGTACGTCAGGTTGGTGGAATAGTAAGTGTAGAACAAGGTGCCGGCAGCACTGAAGCCCGTCTGTCCAATGGCCGCGCCGGAAACGGAAATACCCTGAGCCTGCAACGCGGCCACGAAGGCCATGGCGGCGTCGGCGTTGTAACCTGGTTGATAGCTGGCATTGTGGTTGTAGGGATCAGTGGCGGTCAGATTGTAAAAACAACAACCGTAACTTTGCACGCTGCCGTTCACCGCCGTCAGTCCCATTGCCTTCAAACGCGCGGCGATGTAGTCCAACGGCGCGCGGGCGTTGCCCGGAAACACGGAGGTGTTCCAGGTCGGATCATGTTCGCAGACCAGGTTCAAGTTGCCGTTGAGCACTCCGCCGGTGAGTGAGCCTTGCAGATAAAGACGCGTTTCGAAAACGTGATTGGAACCGAGCAATCCGAACGCGGCGGCCGTGGTAAACATTTTCGTATTGGAAGCAGGGGCGAGACCGGTAAGCGGATTGCGTTGATACTGAACCACCGAGCCTTCCGCGTTTTCGACCAGGATGGACCAGGAAGTTCCAGCCAGCGCGGGGTTGGCGAGGAGGGCGTCAATTTGATCGGGGATGGTTTGGGCGCTGGCGATTTGACCGAGCCAGAACATGACCCCGAGTAAACCACCAATTCGTTGCAACCGTTGCCTGACCATAATGGACGTGACCAACAGTAGCGCGCCTGGCGGGAGCCAGCCAGCGTCATTTTAAGCTGATAACTGACACGCAACCCCCGGCCGCCGGGCGGAGGTGCAATGGAGGTGAGGGGCGAGCGTGGTCCGATGGCGCCGATTTTTCGTGCGAAGGCTGTTTCGCGTCTTGAAAAAGTTTTTACTTCCTCGCAGACTGCTGGAAAGGATTCTACGAAACGGGTTAATGAGTATGCAGGCAAAATTGGAATTGGAAGGTAAAGCGTATCACCTTCCCGTCGTGGTGGGCACCCAGGGCGAAAAAGCGGTGGATATCGCGACGTTGCGGGCAGAAACGGGTTACATCACCTTGGATGAAAGCTACGGGAACACCGGCTCGTGCCAGAGCAAGATCACGTTCATTGATGGAGAAAAGGGGATTTTGCGCTATCGCGGCATTCCGATCGAGGAGCTGGCGGAGCAATCGTCCTTCATCGAAACCGCCTTTCTGATCATCTACGGTCATTTGCCCAACCACCGCGAGATGGAGCGATTTTCAGAACTGTTGCAGGAGAATCAAATTCTGCACGAGAACATGAAACATCATTTCGAGGGGTTCCCGCCGTCCGCGCATCCCATGGCGATTCTTTCGGCGATGATCAACGCGGCCAGTTGTTTCTACCCCGAACTGATGCACGGACACCACCGTGATTTTGAAATCCAGGTGGCGCGACTGATTTCCCAGGTGCGCACGATCGCGGCCTTCTCCTATCGGAAATCAAAGGGCGAGCCGATCATTTATCCCAAGAAAAGTTACGCGTACACCGCCAACTTTTTGCACATGCTGTTCTCGGATCCCAATGACGATTACGAGGTCAAACCCGAGGTGGCGCGCGCGTTGGATTTGATTTTTCTATTACATGCGGATCACGAACAAAATTGTTCCACTTCGACCGTCCGGATGGTTGCCTCCAGCCAGGCCAATCTCTACGCGAGCTGTGCGGCGGGCGTATGCGCCTTGTGGGGGCCGTTGCACGGGGGTGCGAATCAGGCGGTGGTGGAAATGCTCCAACAGATTCATCAGGAGGGCGACGACGGATCGAAATTCATCGCGGCGGCCAAGGACAAGACGAGTGGCCGCAAGTTGATGGGCTTTGGTCATCGCGTGTATAAGCATTACGATCCGCGCGCCAAGATCATCAAGCGGGCCTGCGACGAAGTGCTCGATGCGTTGCGGATTGACGATCCATTGCTCGCCATCGCGAAGAAGCTGGAAGCCGCCGCTTTGCAGGACGGATATTTCATCGAGCGTAAACTGTATCCGAACGTGGATTTTTACAGCGGCATCATCATGCGCGCCCTGGGGATTCCCGTGGAAATGTTCACCGTGATTTTTGCCATCGGTCGCATGCCGGGTTGGATTGCCAACTACAAGGAAATCACCGATGACCCGAAAAGTCGAATTTGTCGTCCGCGTCAGGTTTATGTCGGCACCAGCCAGCACAGCTACGTGCCACTGGCCCAACGCGTTTGAAGTTTCCTGGTCAAACCCCTGAGAGGTTGCTGGAAGTTTGGGAAAGTAATTTCGGGATTGGGTGCTGAGATAGTGTCGGTTGTCGCGCATGAAACGCATCTTGGTCATTGATGATGATAATGATCTGCGGGGTCTGGTGGAGACCGCGCTGCGCGGGCGTGGTTACGAGGTGCTGACGGCAACTGGAGGTGAGAAAGGCATCGCCATTGCGTCGCGCGAGTTGCCCGACTTGGTGTTGTGCGACGTCAACATGGCGCCGCTGGATGGGTATGCGACGCTTTCCGCGTTGCGTCGTGAACGAACCACCGCCACCATTCCGTTCATCCTGATGACCGGGCGGGCGGATCAAGTCGGCATGCGTCAGGGCATGGAATTGGGCGCGAATGATTACCTGCCCAAACCTTTCAGCTTGGAGGGTCTCTACGCGGCGGTGGAGACCCGCTTGAAAATGGCCGAGCAGATGCGGGAGCAGGCTGGCGAGGCGTTGCACGATTTACGCCATAACATCAGCATGATGTTGCCGCACGAATTCCGCACGCCGTTGAATGGCATCGTCGGCTTTGGTGAAGTGCTTGCGGCGAATCCCTCGGAGGATATTGCCGAAATGGGGCAAACCATCGTGGATAGCGCGATGGCGTTGCACCGTCTGGTGGAGACGTTCCTCGCGTACTCGCAATTGGAAATTTTGCGGGTCAACAAAAAGGAGACAGAACTGCTGCGGAAGCAATCCTGCGCAGGCGACTTGTTGACCGAACGGGAAGCCAGTCGGCAGGCGGCGGCGGTCGAGCGCGCCGGGGATTTGGAATTGTCTCTGCAATCCGCTCTCGTTGCCATTTCTGATGAGTACTGGGTGAAGTTGGTGGGCGAAATTATTCATAATGCGTTTCGCTTTTCTACCGTCGGCCAACCAGTCCGCGTCAGCTTGACCACTTCCGGAGACCTCACGGTGTTGCGGGTGACTGATCAGGGGCGCGGGATGAGCGCGGATCAGGTGTCCCGCATCGGCGCGTTCATGCAGTTCGATCGCCACAAGCACGAGCAGCAGGGGTTGGGTTTGGGATTAACCATTGCCCGGCGGATCGCTGAACTGCACGGAGGCGCTTTGATGGTGCAGAGCGAATTGAATACCGGCACGACGGTCACGGTAAAATTACCGCTCGCGACTTGAGTTTATCGCGTCGTGCGAGCGTAAAGGTCCACCAATCCCGGAAGGTTCACCAGCCGTCCGGCCGGTTTTCCCGCAGCGTTGTAGCGCAGGGGAGTTTTGATTCCATTTTCCACCACATGCGCCACGAGCAGCGCCGCCGCAATTGCCACCACTGGCGCAAAATCAATCCGCCTGAATTGCAGCGGCCAGCGGCGCAGCGGTTGCAACAATTGCCGTCCAATTTGGTCAAGATAACGCCAGAAAATGTGGCGACCAAAGAACACGTAAGTGTGAATTGCGTAGAGTGCCAAAACAATTACCAGAGGATATTTTAGTGTGAGATAGCTGCCCAGTCCGACCAGCAGCGCTTGTTCAATTCGGACCCCGGCGCTCGCAGGCGGCGGTAACAGGTGAAAGTGATTCAAGGGCCAGCTTGCCAGCCACCAAAGCGCGCTGACGGCCAGCAGCGGCAGTAGCGCCTTCGGCAAAAACGGCCAGTTGACGATTTTACCTAGTTGGAGGTGCAACAGGAAACGGAAGGAGTCAGGTTCAGTGGCCGTGATTTTCAGCGTGGAAAAAAACAAGGTCCAAATCAGAAACACCCCCCACACGATACCGAAACTAAAAACGGAATACAGCAGCATAAGATTCGTGCCGGTATCAGTGCGAAAGGGCACGGAGATAGGGCCGACATCAATTTTGCCGGTCCACCCGAGGGCGGCGCCAAAGGTTTCATAAAGCGGAGCGCGCAAGAGCAACAGACCGACGAGCAGCAGGGGCAGGTGCCAGCGCCGCAAGGGATGGTTCCCAGCCCGGCGGATCGTGCCCGTCAGCGTGGCGGGCCGGGTGTGGGCCACCAGATCAAAGCGGCGCGCCCGCCAGTTACACCAGAGTAACAGCCCGATCAAGTTTAGAATGAAATCGAGCAGGGCCATGCAAGTTTTCGTGTCTCCAGCGAGGCTGACTGTTAATCGGTCGGTTCACACGGTTTCTGTTCCATCCGCCGGCGCGCTGGTGACCCCGGCGCTTACATCATTTTCAACAAGGTTTCGGCCATGTCGCTGGGCGTCGCGGCGACGCCGATTCCGGCGGCGCGGAAAGCGGCAATCTTGGCTTCCGCCGTGCCTCTGCCGCCGCTGACAATTGCTCCCGCATGACCCATGCGGCGGCCTGCCGGTGCAGTCGTGCCAGCGATGAATCCCGCGACCGGTTTTCGGCAATGCTTCGCGATCCATTCAGCGGCTTCTTCCTCCGCGCTGCCGCCAATTTCGCCGATCAAAATGATGCCGGTGGTTTCCGGATCGTCATTAAACAGTTTGATGACATCCAAGTGCGACGTGCCATTTACCGGATCGCCTCCAATGCCGACACAGGTGGATTGTCCCACACCGCGCGAAGTGAGTTGCCACACTGCTTCGTAGGTTAACGTGCCCGAGCGCGACACCACGCCGATGTTGCCTTTTTTGTGAATGTAACCGGGCGAAATGCCGATGCGGCAGCCGCCGTGCGAATCCTTGCCCGCGCCGGGCGTCACGATGCCGGGGCAATTCGGGCCGATGAGTCGCGTGGTTTTACCTTCCATGGCGCGTTTCACCTTCACCATATCGTTCACCGGAATGCCTTCGGTGATGGCGACGACGAGATCGAGTCCAGCGTCCACACCTTCGAGGATGGCATCGGCGGCGAAGGGCGGGGGCACGAACACCGCGCTGGCGGTCGCGTCGGTTTGCTTTACGGCTTCGGCCACGGTGTCGAAAATGGGAACTTTCGTGCCGTTGTGCTCGAAGACTTGACCGCCTTTGCCCGGCGTGACGCCAGCGACGATCCGCGAGCCGTAATCAATGGAGAGTTGAGCGTGCCGCGCGCCGAAGCTGCCGGTGATGCCTTGGATGAGAACTTTGGTATTGGGTTTGACTAGAATGGCCATGTGAAAAATTAGTGGTGTCCTGCCTTCCGTTTGTGAATACAGATCGTGTTGCCGTCCGGATCGAAAATCATCGCCATCCGGCACGGCGAACATTCCGTTGGCGCCATGCGGAACTTGACGCCCTGCTGTTTCAGATGCGTGATGGCATCATCAAAATTTTCCACTTCAAGCGCGGTCGTGCAGCCATCGGGACTGGGCTTGAACATTCCCGGCCAACAGCCGATGGCCAGCGCATACGGGCCAAATTCGTATTCGATCCACTGGCCTTCGAGCACGGTCGTGGGTTTCAATCCCAACACGCCTTCGTAAAATTCACGCGACCTTTTGATGTCGGTGACGGCGTAACAACAAAATGCGATTTCGGTGATTTGCATTTCAGGAAAACAGTTGGCGCGCGAACGAAAACGGCGCGCGTTTGAGCAGCTTCGTTGCGGCCAGTCGCAACCGGCCCAACGCTCCCTGGTGCGCAGTGACTTCGCGCGCGACGGCGACCTGTAGCGCCGCATACTCACGCCGTGCGCGTTCGTGCTGTTGGGACAGTTCAATCATCTGTTTCTGTAATTCAACCAGGCGGCGATACGACTCCAGGTCGGTGGCCTCCGCCTCCGTTCGTTCCGACTGTTTCTCACTCCGAGCCATCGCGCCCCAGTCTGGTTATCTTGCATCGCTGCTTCTTATTTGCCGACTGCTTTCACCACTTTCTGCGCCGCGTCGGCCATCGTGTCACCCGTGATGAGTGTGAGACCGGATCCCGCCAAAGTCTTTTTACCGGCGACGACGTTGTTGCCTTCGAGCCGCACGACGAGCGGCAGCTTTAATCCCGTTTCTCGCACGGCAGCAACGATGCCGCTGGCGATGATGTCACAATCCATGATGCCGCCGAAGATGTTGACAAAAATGCCTTTCACATTCGGGTCTTGCAGAATGATTTTGAATGCGGCCGTGACTTGATCCTTGCTCGCGCCCCCACCGACGTCGAGGAAGTTTGCGGGCATTCCACCGTAATGCTGGATGATGTCCATCGTTGCCATAGCGAGACCGGCGCCATTTACGAGACAGGCGATGTTTCCGTCTAGCTTGATGTAATTCAGCGCATACTTGCTGGCTTCGATTTCCAACGGCGCTTCCTCGCCCAGATCGCGCATCGCTTGGATGTCTTTGTGACGATAGAGCGCATTATCATCAAGGCCGATCTTCGCGTCCACGCAGGACAACGCTTCCTTACCGTCCGCGCCCACGACGATGCAGAGCGGATTGATCTCCACCATGCTTGCGTCGCATTCCCACCAGGTTTTGTAAACGCCCATGAGCAGTTTCACCCCGCTATTGAAGGCGTCGCCCTTCAAGCCGAGCGCCGAGGCGATTTTTCGCGCCTGATACGGCATGATGCCGACGGCGGGATCAATGTGTTCCTTGATGATTTTTTCAGGATGCTTCTCCGCAACTTCCTCGATATCCATGCCGCCCTCGGTGCTGGCCATGATGAGCGGACGTGACGTGGCGCGATCCAGCAGGACCGCAAGATAGAATTCCTTTTTAATTTCCTCCGCCGCCGCCACGAGCAGCTTTTTCACAAGACGGCCGTCCGGTCCGGTCTGCTTGGTGACCAGCACCTGGCCAAGCATGGCCTGGGCTTTTTCATGAACTTCCGCTGCGCTTTTGCACAATTTCACGCCGCCTTGAAAACCGCTCTTGAACGTGCCCTTGCCGCGTCCACCGGCATGGATCTGCGATTTCACCACGACGAGTTTATTGCCGCCGGCAAAAAGTTTTTCGGCGACCGTCTGAGCTTCCGTCGCGGTGGTGCAAACTTCGCCGGGTGGCACCGTGACTCCGTATTGGGCGAGTAATTGTTTGGCCTGATATTCGTGAATGTTCATTTCAAAAGCGGGTTTCATTGAACGCCGCTTTGGGAACAAAATCAATCTTTAACCCAAGCTGGAAGCTCGGTGATGCAACGGCGTCGCGCCGTCGCGGCGGTTTTACCACCAGAGGTAATTGGGATCCGAAACGATATTTTCGTCGGCCGACGAATAGTTTTCCGGGAAGTTAAAATAGACGGCGTGGCCATCCGCAAACGAAAGGTTTAGGATCCGTTTGCTGGTTCGGGTGGTGGGCCAGACACTGCTGGCAATATATTTCGGATCATTGCCACGCTGTACGCCGTACGTGGGCCAGTCATCATGGATGGAAAACGTGTCCGCGTTATCGTCCGCATACAGGCGCATGGCCAGATTGATCTGCCGCAAATTATTCAGGCAATAAACCCGGGCGCCCGGTCCTTGGCCGCGCTTAACGCGGGCAGCAATAGCGCCGCCGGGATGGCGATGATCGCGATAACCGCCAATAGCCCGATCAACGTGAAGGCGGGCGATGTCGTTTTGCGCGCGGTGGCAGAGTTGGCGGCAAGCGAGGACATGCTCGCAGGCCTTTCGGGACCGGGTTTAATTGGCGATGACGCCGATCTCGACCGGCTCGACGCTGACGCCGGTTTTTTCCAGCCACTTGATGGCGGCTTTTACTTCCGCGCGTTCGCCCGCCAGCTCCAAACACACAATGCCAATTTCGTCCGTAACACTGGCTTGGCGGATGTTGGTGACCAGTTGAAATTTCTGCCCCAACTGCCAGACGAGCGGTTTGGTGATAAGCCGGGGTGGATACATCAGCCAGAGGCGTGTGCGTTGTGGCGTTTGGGGAATGGTGCGAACTGTTTTTTTCTTTTTGGCAGCCATGACAATTAATAGTTCAGAGTTAAAAATTCAAAATGTTTGGGCAGATAGTGACCGCCTCACGCCCCGCCCGCCACTTGTAATATTACCTGTTCAGCCGGATCGGTTGACTTTAACCGCCGGCAATCGCCGGGATGATGCTGATTTCGTCGCCGTCCTTGAGTGGGGTCTGTGAATTCTGGAGGAAACGGATGTCTTCCTCGTTCACATAGACGTTCACGAACCGGCGGACCTCGCCTTTTTCGTCCACGAGCCGCTCGGCGATGCCGGGGTAGCGGGACTGTAATTCGGTGATCGCCTCGCCAATGGTGGCGGCGTTGACTTCGACCAGCTCCTCGTTGTGGGTCAACTTGCGAAGCGGCGTTGGGATTCGAACTTTCTTTGCCATAAATTGAATTTCAATTCTGCGGTGGCGGATTCTTCGTCAAATAACTTTCAATTCGCGCGATCAAAGTCGGAACGTCTTTTTGCACCGTATCCCAGACGACATCCAAATCCACGTCATCGTAATCGTGAATCAGAATGTTGCGCATTTCCGTCAGCAGCCGCCAAGGAATCTCGGGGAACTGCTGCTGCGCTTCGGGCGAAAGCCGCCGCGCGGCTTCCCCGATGATCTCGAACTTGCGATTGACCGCTTCATACTTCTCTTCGTTCGCTTTGAAATTCTCACGAGTTACGCCCGTGGTGAACCGCTGCACGGCTTTCGCAGCCTCCAAGATGTCTTCCAGATACGCGTTATCCTTCGACATAAATTGGCGTCGCCGTCGAGAGGATCGAATGCTTGCGATAGCGGTTGCGACTGCGTTCGATGGCGCGGCGGCTGACCAAATCCACTGAACGCCCGAACAAAACTGCCAGCTTCTCCTGCATATCCGCCCAATCGAGCAATGTCGGATGAGCATCGGCCCGTAATGTCGCCAACAAATCCACGTCGCTGTCGGCCCGAAAGTCATCGCGCAAGGCCGAGCCGAACAGTTCCAGCCGCGCGATGCCGCGCTGCTGGCAGAACTGCCCGATCTGCTCGCGATTGAATTTCAGCTTCATCTGGCCGGTAAAATACTCGCTGGTCGCAAAAGGTTCAATCCCGGCGCTCGCCAATGGTGGCGGCGTTGACTTCGACCCGCTCCTCGTTGTGGGTCAACTTGCGGAGCGGCGTTGGGATGCGAACTTTCTTTGCCATAAATTGTTTTCTGCAGCTGAGTTTAGAGACGGTTCAAGCGTGTGCAAGAAACGCTTTCTGTTCTTCGTTTAACGGAGAGTCTGCTTTGCTAGTTAAGCGTTCAACATCTGCCCACTTCTCAAACCAAGGCAATAACACATCTTTTGTGAAAGCGAACAAATTGTCAGCAGCGGGCTGCCAACTGACCGAAGACTCACCATATTCAAAGCTGTAGCGGCCAACGGGCAAACCCATGATTCGCTTTTCAAACCAACCGTCATGACTATGCATACCGTTCAGCCAATCAACGTCTTTCTCGAAACCAACCAGATGAACCGCTGCATGGACACGGAAATTGGTCGTGAACGTAAACTTGTGAATGTGAATCCTGTGAAGGATTGCGTCGCTGCGGCGTTCCCACCAACTTGTCTTCACTCTTGAAAACCCAAGCGTCGCAGCCTGATTGGTAAACAATTTGAAGATTTCGTGGTGAGGTTTCATTCAGCTTACACGCTGACCTTCTCCTCACTCGCCAGCATCGCTTCAAACGCGCGCAGGCTCGGTTTGATGTTCATGCCGCAATGGCTTTGCGGCGGCTGGTTTTTGCCTTGGAAAGATTCACGATGCGATGGCGTGAAGCTTTTTGCCGCTTGCGCGCATCGGCAAAGAGTTTGTCCACGCTGTGACCGCGCGCGGCGGACAACGCGTCCTTGATGCGCCAGATTTCCTGGAGCACTTCGTCGGTACTTTGGTAAGTCACCGGTTTTTTAATCGTTGCGCTCATATAATTCTCCCGTGAGTTCATCCATTGTGCAGGCAATCGGCAGTTCGTAGCCCGCTTTTTCAACGAGCTTCCGCAGCCGGGCTTGAATTTCGACGTTCGCAATGTGCCTGCAATTCCACGTTAGCAAGATATCCATTTGATGAACGGTTGCGAGTGCAATGTGGGCGGCATCGGCGTCGGCCTTGGCCGGAACAAGCCCCGAGTCCAGAATCCGCCGGGTCAAGGCCACCACCTCATCCGTCAAATCCAGAACCGGAATATCGGCCAGGACCTTCAGGCGGCGATTAGCCATCGCTCGCTCTCCGACGGCGATTTCATCCAGGACGATTTGCGAAGTGAACAACTCGTGACGGTGACGTTTCAAATCCCACCAGTCCTTGGTCATCTGTTGCCGCGCCGCTTGGAGCAAGTCGCGCGCGGGGCGGGCGACAACATAACTCGGGATCGTGCTTTCGATGTAAATTCGCATGGCGAATTTTACACGCTCACCTTCTCCTCACTCGCCAGCATCGCTTCAAACTCCCGCAGGCTTGGCTTGATTTCGCGCGTCTTGCCGACGTGGCCCACGACGGCGTCGAGCGTTTTGAGGCCGTTGCCGGTGATGCAGAGGACGGCAGAATCATTCGCCGGAATCTTACCCGAGGTAATGAGTTTCTTGGCAACAGCCGCAGTCACACCGCCGGCGGTTTCGGCGAAGATGCCTTCGTGCTCGGCGAGCAGGCGGATGCCTTCGCGGATTTCGTCGTCGGTCACGTCGTCGGCCGCGCCGCCGGTTTCCTTCATCACGCGCAACGCGTAGAAGCCGTCCGCCGGCGTGCCGATGGCGAGGGATTTCGCAATCGTGTTCGGTTTGACGGGCTTGAAGAAATCCAGTCCCGCCTTTTGCGCGACGGAGATCGGCGAGCAACCGGTCGCCTGCGCGCCGTGAATGGCGTGCTTGGTGTCTGGTGCGAGGCCGAGTTTGATAAGTTCCTGATAGCCTTTGTGGATTTTCGTCAGCAACGAGCCGGAAGCCATGGGAACAACCGTGTGTTGCGGGATGTTCCAGCCGAGTTGTTCGACGATCTCGTAAGCCTGGCTCTTCGAGCCTTCGGCGTAGTAGGGGCGCATGTTCACGTTCACGAACGCCCAGCCGAACTTGCCCGCGATCTCGGCGCAGAGCCGGTTCACCTCGTCGTAGTGCCCCTTGATGCCGATGACGTTCGCGCCATAGACCAGCGAGTTGAGCACCTTGCCGTGTTCGAGGTCGGACGGGATGAAGACGTAGGACTTCAAGCCGGCGCTGGCGGCGTTGGCGGCCACGGAATTGGCGAGGTTGCCGGTTGAAGCGCAGGCCACCGTTTCAAAGCCGAGTTCCTTCGAGCGGCTCAACGCGACGCTGACGACGCGGTCTTTGAACGAAAGCGTGGGATAATTGACGGCGTCGTTCTTGATCCAGAGTTCGCGAATGCCGAGCGCCTTGGCGAGGTGGTCCGCCTTCACGAGCGGCGTGAAACCAACCTGCGTGCCGACGGTGGGTTCGCCCGCCACGGGCAGCAGTTCGCGGTACCGCCACATCGTCCTTGGGCGCGATTGGATGGCGGCCCTGGTCAAAGACTTCTTGATGCGGTCGTAATCGTAGGCGACTTCGAGCGGGCCGAAGTCGAATTCGCAGACGTGCGTGGCGGCGAGCGGGTATTCGCGGCCGCACTCGCGGCACTTGAGCGCCTTCATGAATCCTTCGTGTTTTTCACTCATAAATCTTTTCGTTGTAGCGGCGGTCTGTGACCGCCGCATTTGATTTGTGCGACGCTCACAGACCGCCGCTATAATTTCAGGGGCAAACAAAAAGCCCCGACTCATGGAGAGAAGGGGCTGCAAACTGGCGCACGCTTCTCATTTTTCCCGAGTGGAACATTGGTCACAGACCGCCGCCACAATCGGGCTGGAATTGGCACCTGCACTGAAACTCGCGCTTCAACCGGTTGCCGTGGCGTCATCGGGCCAGTCCCTCAGCCACTCTGCATGAGACCGTTGGTATCAACGGATGCGGATAGATTGATGAGGAGGTTGAACATTGTCAAAAGATTATTTCCACAAAGCATTGCGCCGAAAATCCGATCAAATGGTAATGCGCAGGCGGCCGCTGGGCTGGCGGTATTCGGTTGGAGGCGGCGTGGATTGTGAAGAAGCCGAATTACGAGGGAAATTTGTTCAGTGGATTTTCCGAAACGGAGCGGTGGCGCGTTCATCAAAAACTTATTGGTTGCATTACCCCGACCGAAAGTAGTGAAAAATTTCACAAAGAGTCTTGCAGTCAGGTGAGGGGCTTAGTAATCATTTTTTGTCGTTGCGGAGTTGGTTGGGTTGAATTATTCCTCCCCCCCGCGATTTTTCCTGTGAAGTCGGCTTGGCGTTGAGCCGATTTTTCTATGGGCGTTTTGTATTCATTAGTTATTGCGACGGACTGAAAGCGATTTGCGATGTCAGCCATTTTTCCGAAGTGGACCAACAAGCTGCCGTTGATGATCATCATAGGTGGCACGTTGACAGCCGGAGCTGTCACGGCAGGCGTGTGGTATTATTTCACGCCGAAATATTTTCGAGTCGGCTATCAGCCCATCCAGCCGGTGGCCTTCTCTCATGCCACGCACGCGGGGCAATTAGGCATTGATTGCCGGTATTGCCACAGCGCGGTGGAAAAATCCTGGTTTTCCAACATTCCCTCCAGCTCGACGTGCATGAACTGCCACAATCAGGTGCTGAAGGATGATCCGCGGCTCGCGCTGGTGCGTGAGAGCGCCGCGACCGGCAAGCCGATTCCGTGGGTGCAGATCCATCGCGTGCCGGATTTCGTGTATTTCAATCACGCGGTTCACGTCAACCGGGGTATCAGTTGTGTGGAATGTCATGGGCGCGTGGATCAGATGGAGGAAGTTTACCACGCCAAGCCGTTGAGCATGTCGTTCTGTCTGGATTGCCATAATAATCCGGCGTCCAAAGTGCGTCCGGTGGACAAGATTACTGATCTCAGTTGGACTCCCAGTGAAGATCCGAACGAAGCTGCCAAACGGCAGGAGGCCTTCGGCAAGAAGTTCGTCCACGATTTTCGCGTCGAGTCAATGAACAACTGTTCAGCCTGTCACCGATGAAAAATCCTCCTGCTCCTGATCGCCAACTCCAGTCCGGTCGCGTCTATTGGCGCGGCTTGGAGCAACTGTCCGAAACGCCCGAGTTCAAAGAGTTTTTGGAACGTGAATTTCCCGCGAACTCCGACGATTTCTCCGATCCGGTTTCGCGCCGCCACTTTGTTAAAATCATGTCCGCCTCGCTGGCGCTGGCCGGCATCGGGTTGGGCGCAACGGGTTGTCGGCGTCCGGAAGACAAGCTGATGCCCTTCGGCAAAGCGCCGGAAAATTATATTCACGGTACCGCGCAATATTTCGCCACCGCCATGCCGACGCGCAGCGGCGCGATTCCGCTCGTGGCCAAGTCGTATGAAGGCCGCCCGATCAAACTGGAGGGCAATCCATTGTTCCCCGGCGGCAACGGCGGCACGGATCGGTTTGCGCAGGCTTCCATTCTGAATTTGTATGATCCCGACCGCGCCATGCGCTTCGCCAAAGGGGCGGGCGGGGAGCGCGCGGTGGCGACGGCCAGTGAAGCGACGGATTTTCTGGATGGGCAGGCGCGCAAGTTCAGCGCAAATCAGGGTCAAGGTTTGGCGATCCTGGTTGAGCAGACCCATTCGCCCTCGCGGGAGCGTTTGCGGCAGGAGATAACGAAGAAATTGCCGCAGGCCAAGTGGTACACCTACGACGCGGTGGACACGGGAATTTATCAGCGCGCCGCCAGTCAGGCGTTCGGCAAATCCGTGCGGCCCATTTTCCATTACGACGCGGCGGATACGATTTTGTCGCTCGATTGCGACTTCTTGGGGAACGAGGACGAAGCGTTCAGCAGCATCCGCAAATTTACGAGTCGCCGGAAAATTACTTCGCCAAAAGATAAATTAAACCGGCTCTACTCGGTGGAATCGTTGTTCACGGTGACCGGCATGAACGCGGATCACCGGTTGCGCGTTCCGGCGAGCACGGTGCTTTCGGTCACCGCCGCGATTGCGGCCGAGCTGGGAATTACCGTTGGTAATCTGGCGGCGACGGCCAACTCGCCGGTGGATTCCAAATGGATTTCAGAATGTGCCAAGGACTTGAAGGCGAGCGCCGGTAAAGCGTTGGTCGTGGTGGGGGTGGGACAACCGTTGGTGGCGCACCTGCTCGCTGCGGCCATCAATGAGAAGTTGGGGGCGATTGGGAAGACTTTGGCATTGGTTGAAGCGCCGGCCGTTATTTCTGTCGGATTGAGTGAGTTGGCGCAGTCGCTGAACCGTGGTGAAGTGGAGACGCTGGCGATCCTTGGTGGAAATCCGGTGCATAACGCGCCCGCGGATTTGAATTGGGCCGCCACGCAGCGCAAAGCCAAAACGGTGGTTCGCCTGGGCTATTACGAAGATGAAACGGGTGAGCAGGCTGACTGGCATTTTCCCGAGACGCATTATTTGGAATCATGGAGTGACGCACGCGCCAATGATGGCACGCTGGTGCCGATTCAGCCGCTGATTGCGCCGCTGTTTGGCGGGGTGACGGATCTGGAATTTTTGTCGCGGCTCGCTGGATTGACGGAGCTAAACCCGAACCGGATCGTGCGCACGACGTTTGCCAGCCTCACGGGCGATGCGTCCGAAGCGGCGTGGAACAAGTTTCTCCATGATGGTTTCGCGCCTGGCTCCGCACTGAAGACAGTCAGTGCGAGCGTGGTGAGTTCAGTGGTCAGTGCCGCTGTGCAGCGCGCCAATAGCGTGACTGTCGGCAAGGACAATTTGGAAGTCGTCCTGTATCGGGATGCGAAAGTGGATGACGGCCGCTTTGCCAACAACGGCTGGTTACAGGAGTTGCCAGACCCCGTCACGAAGATCACCTGGGACAACGCGGTGTTGGTGAGCCGCAAGACGGCGCGCGAGTTGGGCGTACAAAACAACGAAGTCGTCGAGGTTTCCATTGGTGATCGAAAAGTGGTCGGGCCGATTTGGACGCAGCCCGGCATGGCGGATTTCTCGCTCGGCATGGCGATTGGTTACGGACGTCGCAAGGCGGGTCGGGTCGGCGTGGGTGCCGGGTTCGATGCCTATCCGTTGCTGAGTACCCAGACCGGCTATATCGCCACCAGCGCCAAAGTGCGTCGGCTCGGTCATAAATATCCGATTTCCTGCACGCAGACGCACTGGAGCATGGAAGGGCGGGCGATTGTTCGCGAGGCGAACCTGGATCAGTTCAGGACGCATCCGGATTTTGCGCAGCGGATGAACGCGCCGGAAGCGCCGGACGAATCGCCGATGTATCCCAATCCGTTGGACGATCCCAAGCGCCGATCGAAGTTGCACCAGTGGGGCATGGCGATTGATCTTAACACCTGCGTCGGTTGCGGCGCGTGTGTGCTGGCCTGTCAGGCGGAGAATAACATTCCCATCGTCGGCAAGGATTTGGTGGCGCGCGGACGCGAGATGCAGTGGATGCGGATTGACCGCTATTTCTCGGCGAGTTCCAAGGAACACACTTGGGGTCAGTGGTTCAATGACGAGACCTACAAGCGTGATCAGGATCAGCAGTTCAACGAGTGGATTGACAACGTGCAGGCGGTAAACCAGCCAATGCTGTGCCAGCACTGTGAAGCCGCGCCGTGCGAAAACGTCTGCCCGGTCAACGCCACCGTGCATGACGGCGAGGGGTTGAACGTGATGGTTTACAACCGGTGTGTCGGCACCCGGTATTGTTCCAATAACTGTCCGTACAAGGTGCGCCGTTACAATTATCTGGATTACAACAAGCGCCCGCTGTCCGAGTTGAAAGGCCCGTTCTACGCCACGGCGCTGTTGCACTCCACCGATGATGAATGGGACTTGAAGCGGTGGTGGCGTGATCCGGAATCCGGCATGCGCTCGGAGCAGGAGTGGGATTTGATCCGGATGCTCAAGAATCCGGACGTCACGGTTCGCATGCGGGGCGTCATGGAAAAATGCACGTTCTGCGTGCAACGCATCGAGGCCGCGAAAATCGCGCAAAAGATCAAAGCGGGTGAATCGGGCGATGTCGTGGTGCCCGATGGCGTCATCAAGACCGCCTGCGAACAGGCGTGTCCGGCGGGCGCGATTGTTTTTGGCAACACGTTGGACCCGAAGAGTCGGGTTTCACAGCTCAAGGAGCAGCAGCGCAATTATACGGTATTGGACTTCCTGAAGACCAAACCGCGGATCACGTATCTCGCCAAGGTGCGCAACCCGAATCCGGCCATGCCGGATTACACCGCGCCGTTTACGTTCGAGGAATTTGAATTAAAGAATGGAAATCCATTTACTCATGGAGACAGTGAAACGTCGTCACATTCCGGCGCCAAGATTAACGAAGGAGCGCTCTGATGTCTGAAGCCGCCACACGCACAAAAGTGCCCGTCACTCCGCTGGAGTTGGTGCGGGAGCCGTTGGTTGCGAACCAGCGCAGTTTTGGCTGGATTTCCGACCGCGTCAGCGCCGTAACCGAGGGCCGGACGCCCAAATGGTGGTGGGCGGCGTTCGTGCCCAGCCTCTGTCTGCTGGGTTTATTGGGCGCCATGCTGTACTACCAAATCGCCACGGGCGTTGGCGTTTGGGGCAACCAACATCCCACGATGTGGGGCTGGGACATTGTCAATTTCGTGTGGTGGATCGGTATCGGCCACGCGGGCACATTGATTTCCGCGATTCTCTATCTGCTGCGGCAGAAGTGGCGAACGGCGGTGAATCGCGCCGCCGAGGCCATGACCATTTTTGCGGTGATGTGCGCCGGCATTTATCCAGCCATCCACGTTGGCCGCGTCTGGTTTGACTGGTGGCTATTTCCGATTCCCACGTATCAAGGTCTGTGGCCACAATTCCGTTCGCCTTTGATGTGGGACGTGTTTGCGGTATCCACTTATTTCACCGTCTCCGTTTTGTTCTGGTACGTGGGGCTGATTCCCGATCTCGCCATGTTGCGCGACCGGGCCAAGACCAAGATCAAACAATTTTTGTTCGGCCTGTTCTCATTTGGCTGGACCGGCTCCAACCGGCACTGGAGCAACTACGAAAAGGCCTATTTGATTTTGGCCGGTCTCTCCACACCGCTGGTGTTGTCCGTTCACTCGATCGTGTCGTTGGACTTCGCCGTCTCGCAGCTGCCGGGCTGGCACACCACCATCTTTCCGCCGTACTTCGTGGCGGGCGCGGTCTTCTCCGGGTTCGGCATGGTGCTGACGCTTTTGATTCCGCTGCGCAGCATGTGCCATCTGGAAGACATCATCACCAAGCGCCACATTGATGTCATGTGCAAGGTGACGCTGGCGACGGGTTGCATCGTCAGCTACGCCTACATCATGGAATTCATCATCGCCTGGTACAGCGGTTCGGCGATGGAACGCTTCCACTTCATGAACCGCGCGCTGGGCCCGATGTGGTGGGGCTGGGTCATGATGATGAGCTGCAACATGCTCGTGCCGCAGTTGTTCTGGTTCAAAAAAATCCGCCAAAACCTGGTCGTGGTCTGGATTCTTTCGATCTTTGTGAACATCGGCATGTGGTTCGAGCGGTTCGTGATCGTGGTGGTGGGATTGTATCGCGATTTCCTTCCCTCCAGTTGGGATTATTACAAACCGACGTGGGTGGACGTTTGCACCTACCTCGGCACATTTGGCTTGTTCTTTACCTTGTTCCTATTGTTCATGCGCTTCCTACCCATGATCGCCGTATCAGAAATTAAAGGCGTTACGCCCCAGGCGGATCCGCATCATCCCGAGGCGGGCGCCAACGGAGGACATCATTGATGAGCACTCACGCAAAAGCTTTTGGCATTCTTGCTGAATTTGAAAATACCCCGACGGTGTTGCACGCGGCGGAAAAAATTCGCGACGCCGGCTTCCGCAAATGGGACGTGTTCACGCCGTTTCCCATCCACGGCATGGATCGCGCCATGGGCGTGAAAAACTCCAAGGTCGGCTGGTTCGCGTTCCTGGGCGGAGTGACCGGTTACACCACGGGCATGTTGATGATCTGGTGGATGAACGCGGTGGATTACCAAATCATCATCGGTGGCAAACCGATGTTCAGTCCGTTCGGCGCCTTCCCGCCTTCCTACGAATTGACCATTCTGTTCGGCGCGTTTGGCGCCATCGGCGGCATGTTGTTCCTGAACCGCCTTCCGAAACTGCATCATCCGTTGCTGAAACACCGGCGCTTTGCGCTGGCGACGCATGACAAATTCTTCGTAGTGATCGAAACGTCCGATCCCAAGTACTCTGAAACAGAAACCCGCAAACTGCTCGAAGGCGCCGGCAGCAAGCGCATCGAAATGGTGGAGGAATAATGCGCTACTTTATCATCACTTTGGGCATTTTGGTGCTGGGCGTCATGCTGATTGCCGGGCGGCGTGGGGATCTTTCGCGCAATCGCCCCATCCAGATTTTCCCGGATATGAAGCGCCAGGCCAAGTTGCGGCCGCAGACCGCCAACGGGTTTTTTCCGAATGGACTCAGTTCGCAGTTGCCGCCCGCCGGCACCATCGCCCAGGAAAAACCGCTGCAAGTGGCGGGACGCGAGGTTTACTCATTTGAAGACGCTCCGGCGAACACGGGGCGCCAGACCGGCACGACTAATTTCATTGAGTTGAATCCGTTCCCAATAACGGGGGGATTCCTGGCGCGCGGTGAGCGCGAGTTCAACATCTATTGCGCGCCGTGTCACGGGAAGACTGGTGAAGGCACGGGGATCACCAAAAAAATTGGAGCGATGGCGGTGGTCGCCAACCTGCACGACAAGCGCATCGTCGAACTGACGGATGGGGAGATCTTTCACATTGTCAGTCATGGCAAGGGCGTGATGCAGGGGTATGCGTCACAAATTCCCGTCACCGATCGCTGGGCGATTGTCGGTTATTTGCGCGCGTTGCAACTCAGCCAACTCGGCACCGTGGATGACCTTTCACCGGAACTCCGGGCCCAACTCAACAAGTAAGCGTATGAGTCAACAAGACGAATTTTCCAATATTGACCCGGTGGCCCGACCGTTGGATTTGGCGCGCTGGCGCAACCTGCCGCTCAAGTTGCTCGGCGCGGGCTTGCTCATCGGTTTAATCGGACTGGGCGTCGCCCTGACCCGGCAGGCGGCCACCAGTTTTCTGCTGGCGTATGTGGTGGCGTTCATGTTCCTGCTCAGCCTGGGGGCGGGCGCGTTGTTCCTGGTGCTGGTGCATCACTTGTTTGATGCGGGGTGGTCAGTTCCAATCCGCCGTTGTTGTGAACATCTTTCGGTTTCGGTGTTCAGTCTGACGCCCGGTTTTTTTCTCCCCATCGGAGTTTTTGCGAAACAGATCTATCCGTGGTTGAGCTGGAATCCGCATCTGAATCATGCGTTGCACGCCAAACAACCCATTTTTACCACCACGGGTTTCTGGTTGGTATCCATTGGGACGCTGGCGATCCTCTGGTTCTTATCCTGGCGCTTGCGTTCGTTATCCGTCAGCCAGGATCAGGACGGAGCGGCGCATTGGACCCACAAGATGCGCGTGACGGCGAGTATCGGGATTTTCCTCTACGGCTTCTCGCTGACTTTCGGTGCGATCATGTGGATGAAAGCGTTGGAATTGGAATGGTTCTCCACCATGTATGGCGTGTATTACTTCGCCGGTTGCGTTTGGCTGGTGTTGGCGACGGTTTACG
Organism: Verrucomicrobiota bacterium; assembly: GCA_039806955.1. GTDB lineage: Bacteria > Verrucomicrobiota > Verrucomicrobiia > Limisphaerales > JADLHS01 > JADLHS01. The sequence goes on from JBDHQI010000004.1 coordinate 152,574, forward strand.
TCATTACGATGATTCTGGATCGGCAGGGCATCATCTCCGATGTGCTGCACGAGCACCAATACTACTATCTCGGATCACTGCTGTTCGCGTTCACGGTGTTTTACGCCTACGTCACCTTCTCGCAGTATTTCATCATCTGGAACGCCAACATGCCCGAGGAAACATTCTACTTCGTGGTGCGCGAAAAAGGCAGTTGGTTCTGGGTGGGCATGGTCATTATTTTCGGGCATTTCTTCCTGCCGTTTCTCGCGCTGCTGCGCATTGATGTGAAGAGCAATTTTGCCATCATGATCCCGCTGGCGATCTGGTCCTGGTTGATGCATTTCGTGGACATGATCTGGTGCGTGTTCCCGCCGCATTTCCGCGCGGGATTCCCGGTGGGCTGGAGCTTTGTTGCGTTCGGTTTGACCGCGGCCATGGTTGGAGTTTTAATGCTGAAATTTTTGAAGGAGTTCAAACGTACCGCGCCGTTCCCGCAAAAGGACCCGCGCCTGATCGAGGCGATGGGCTTGTATCATCCGACGGTTGCCAAAAGCGCCGCCCCGGGTGGCGGACTGGGTGCGACCGCGCCAACGGGAGGAAATCACTGATGACAGACGCCTACGAATCTGAAGGACACGGTTGCGGCAAGAATCTACCTCGAATTCTTGCGGTGGTGAGCGCCTGTTTGATCTTCGCCGCGCTCGTTTGGAAGACCCGCCAGTACACCACGCCCGCGCCCTTGGATGCGCAACGCGCGGCAGAACGCGCCGCGGCTCTGGCCGAGTTGCGCGGGGCGGAGGCGCAAACGCTCAATCATGTGGGCTGGGTGGATCAAGGCAAAGGCGTTGTGCGCTTGCCGATCGCCGACGCCATGAAGTTGGCCGAGCGCCAATGGCAAAACCCGGCGCAAGCTCGCGCGATTTTGTTGGAACGGGTGGAAAAGGCGTTTTATGTGGCGCCACCACCGCCGCCGCCGCCCAGTGACTTTGAATAAATTCCGGTTTGTGCCTCAATGACCGCGACTATTTCTCCAGTGCCCGGCCCGATTGATCGTTCGTGCCGATTGCCGCTGTTTGCGCTTTTTGGTTGTGCCGCTGGCTGGCTGGTGCTGAGCTCGATCTTTGGCTTGGCGGCTGCGATGACTTTTCACAATCCGTCGCTGTTGGCCAATTGTCCGATGTTTACGTTGGGCCGGGCTTATCCAACCTGGGCGTATCTGTTCATCTACGGGTTCGGCGTTCCTACGGCTTGGGGAGCGGGGCTCTGGTTGATGGCCCGGCTGGGGCGCATCAAGGCGATGAATCCAATTTTGATCACCGTGGGTGCAAAACTGTGGCACGTGGGTGTGCTGGTGGGGTTGATCGGTATATTGAGTGGAGATAATTCCGGCTTCGAGTGGCTGGAGTTGCCGCGCTATGCCGCCGTCATTCTGTTTTTGGCGTTTATGCTGATGACAGTCTGGCTGTTCATGACCTGTTCATGGCGGACCGAACCCAATCTCTATCCATCCCAATGGTTTGTTTTAGGCGCCGCGTTTTGGTTCATCTGGATTTTCTCCACGTCGGTATTCCTGTTGCAAATGCACCCCGTTCGTGGGGTGGTGCAAGCCGCCATCGCCTGGTGGTTCGCGGGTAACTTGCTGAACGTCTGGCTGACGCTGGCGGGACTGGCGGTGACCGTGTATGTGTTGCCCAAGCTCGCCGGCAAGCCGTTGCACAGCTACTATTTGGCGCTGTTCATCTTCGTAACGGTGGCGTTGTTTGGCTCGTGGACCGGTCTGCCGGTGCATGCGCCGCTGCCTGCTTGGATGGGGATTTTCAGCAGTACGGCGGCCGCGTTGATGATTGTGCCCGCGCTCGCCCTGGGCCTCCTGGTGGTGAAAACCACGAGTGGTGAAGGGCAGCCTGCCTGTATGGGCGGCGTGCTTTATTTCGCCAAGTTTGGCGCGTTCATGTTGGTTCTGGCAACGCTGGTTTCCGCTGTGGCCGCGTGTCCAGTGGTGGCCCGGACGACGGATTTTACCTGGTTCACGGAAGGGCAGATTATGCTGCGGCTTTACGGCTTTTTTGCCATGACCATGTTTGCCGCCGTGTATCACATTTTACCGCGAGTCTCCGGATTGGAAATTAGTCTGCGTCGCATTCGTATGCATTTCTGGCTGGCCATGCCCGGGAGTTTGCTCTTGGCGCTGCCGCTGCTCGTTGGTGGGGTGCGTCAGGGTTTGCGCTTGGCGGACGCCACGGTGCCATTTGCAGCAACGGCGCAGGCGGCCGTGCTGTGGGTGCGGATCAGCACGTTGGGAGAAACCCTGATCGCGCTCGGCACTCTGATCTTTTGTGTCAACGTCGGTTGGTTGATCCTGACGTATTATCGCACGCTGTTGAAACAGCAGGTGACGGAGGCGCTGGCATTGCAACCTGTGGAGGTGAAGTCGTGAAATCTGGCAGCATGGTGTTTCTAACCGCCTTCGTCGCGCTGGCGATTTCATGGAGCGGCTTTGTGCTGGTGACGCAACTGCAGTTGGGTCGCGTGGATCAGGCCAAGACCATTCCCGCCGGAGAGGCCTATCCGCTGGCGCGTTCCGGGCAGGCGATGCAGGGTGCGGAAGTGTATCGCTCGCTCGGTTGCGTTTATTGCCACAGCCGGCAAATCAATCAACAGGGCACAACGGTCGAAGTCACTTTGGTCAATGCCGGAACGAACTCCGCCAACGTGTTGGGCGCGATTCGAACGGTTGCGCCACAGTTTGGCCAGATTGAATCGCTGGCGAATGTTCCCAAGGTATTGGGGCAGGTGGCCGACACCGCCGCTGCGGATAGTCTGGTCACGGCCATTTCCGAGGCGGGCGGCCAGGCCATGGTGGAAATTTTGCCGAGCGGTCCGGACATCAGCCGTCACTGGGGGACGCGCCGCAGCGTGGCGCAGGATTACATTTACGATCCGGTGGTGCAACCGGGCGTCCGCCGCTTCGGTCCCGACCTGACGGATGCGGGCCGCATGCACCCCGACGCGCAATGGCAATTGTTGCATCTCTACGCGCCGAAAACGGTGGTGAAAGATTCCACCATGCCGGGTCACCGTTTTCTTTTTGAGCAACGCAAGCTGGGACGGAACCCAACGCCGGAGGCGCTGCCGTTGGCCGGCGATTTTGCCCCTCCCGCCGGATATGAAATTGTTCCGACGGAAGCGGCCCGATCACTGGTGGCGTATTTGTTGAGTTTGCGGGCCGATGCGCCGCTGTATGAGTCACCGGTGACTCCGCCAGTCCCGCCGGCCACCAATGACGTTGCCGTTGTCACGAAATGAAAACCGATGCTTCCAACAAATCGGATCGGGCTGAAGCTGAACCCACGGTGGCGATGGCGCCCATTCCCGTGTGGTTGATGGCGGCACTGTTGGTCCTGTTGTATTTCGGCGCGTGGTATTTCGACCTGTACGGCGGTTGGTTCGACGCCAAAGTGTATGCCCCGTACCGTTCCATTCCGGACTTGGCGCGTTACCAGCCCAACAGCGATCCGGATGCGAATTTCATTGCCTTCGGCAAAAAGCTCTACGCCGCGAATTGCGCGGTCTGTCACATGGATACTGGCGTGGGCAACCCGGCGAACGGTTGTCCGCCTTTGATTGATTCCGAATGGGTTGGCCACGAAACGCCGGATCGAATGATCATGCTGATTTCCAAGGGCTTGACCGGGCCAATTACGGTGAATGGCAAGGTGTACAATACCGGCACGATGTTGGCCGTGGGCGACTCATTGCCGGGTGATGAAAAGGAAAAATCTACGCAAATCGCCGCGATCGCATCCTACGTGCGACGTCATTTTGCCGACCTTCCGGGCTCGGTGAAACCCGCTCATGCCGAGGCGGTTCGCACCAGCATCAAAGATCATCCTGGCAATTTTACGCCCGAGCAATTGCTGAAGGTCCCTTGAGCCGGTTGAGCGGTTGCGCCCAGCGCCGGATTTTTTGTTGCTTCACCACAACGCGTTTTGATGGCGGCAATGGCCCAGAGCGCGTGTTCGACGATCAGCGGCTCCACATCCTGCGCGGCTTTTTCCAAGGCGGGCAGGGCGCGTTCATCGCCGACATTTTCCAAGGCCACACACACGTTGCGTAAAACGCCGCGCCGTTTCGTGCGGATCAGCGGAGTTCCGGCGAATCGTTGCTTAAAGCCGGCGTTGTCCAACGACAGTAATTCAATGAGGTCTTGAGTGCCCAGATTGGGTTGGGCGTGGGCCTTCATGATTTTTCCGGATTGCGCGAATTTGTTCCACGGACAGGCGGCGAGGCAATCGTCACAACCAAAAATGCGATTGCCAATCAGCGGCCGCAGCTCCACCGGAATGGCCCCTTTAAGTTCGATGGTCAGGTAGGAAATGCAGCGGCGCGCGTCCAGTTGGAACGGCGCGGTAATGGCGCCCGTCGGACAGGCGGTGATGCAACTGGTGCAGGTGCCGCAGCGATTTTTTTCCGGTTCGTCGGGCGGCAGTTCCAGGGTCGTGATGATTTCCGCCAGAATGATCCAGTTGCTCAGTTTGCGGCTGATGACATTGTTGTGTTTGCCAATGAAACCGATGCCCGCGCGCTGGGCCATCTCGCGCTCCAAAATCGGTCCGGTGTCCACATACCAAAGCGAGCGCGTGTCTGGTCCGCCTTGCGCATTCACAAATTCGTTGAGTGCCTTGAGCTTGTTCTTGAGCACATCGTGATAATCGGTGTAACGCGCGTAACGGGCGATCACGCCGCGCGGTAAACCGGTCGGAGCGGGAGAAGTTGTGGCCGCCGGGTTGTCGTTGCTGCCGGAGCGGGCTTCATTTTCGTCAGCGTACGAAATGGCCAGGGCGATGATGGTTTTGGCGCCGTTCAAGACCAGGTCTGGATTGACCCGCTTTTCCGCGTTGCGAGCCAGCCACGCCATCTCGCCATTTTTGTTGTCCCGCAGCCAGGCTTGGAAATACGGCGCGCCTGCAGTCGGCGCCGCAGTGGTAAAACGACAGTCGTCGAAACCCAATGTCAACGCGTGCTGGCGAATCAGTTCCTTCATTTCCGCAAAGTAAATTGGGTGTTGAAAGCGGGGTGGTAAATGTGGGGCGTTGGGGGCATTTTCTGGTTTTCAAATCGTGGTCGGTGCGGCGAAGCGGCAAAGGTGGTGGCGCGGTGCGGCGGTTCAAAGGTTGGTGGGCGCGCGTTCACTCGTGGCCGGGCCGAGGCGGAATTGGTTGATAATCTGTTGAGTTACCTCTCGCGCGGAACGGAAGTCGCAGTTGATCAAGATGTCCGCCTGTCGGTAGAACGGTTCACGTTTCGCAAGGAGCGCGCAGATTTTGCCGAAGGGATCCGGATCATTCAGGAGCGGGCGATGGGACTGTTCGCGGACGCGATCGTAAATCCGTTCGGGCGAGGCCCAAAGACAGACGACCAGAGCGTGTGATTTAAGGCTTTCCAGATTGGCCGGATGGATTGGCAAACCGCCGCCCGTGGCGATGACCGTACGATCGCGATTTGCCAATTCGACGACCAGTTGCGCTTCCAGTTTGCGGAAAGTTGGTTCGCCGTGCTGCGCGAAAATTTCGGTTATCTTTTTACCGCAGCGTTGTTCGATCAGAAAATCTGTATCGAGAAAATCGAATTTGAGCTGCTCGGCCAGCAATCGGCCCACGGTAGATTTACCGGTGCCCATGAAACCGATGAGGGCAAGATTCCGATAGTGACGCTCAGTGGACACGAATACAGCTTAAAGGAACTTTACCCGAGGACCAATCGGAAAAGCGCTGTCGGGTCGCTTGGGGAGATCAGGAATTTTTTCGAGCGGCGGTGCGGTTTCAAATGACGAAGTCGTAGGAGTTTTGCGATTGTTGTTCGAGTTTGCGCGCGCGCTCCACCAGATCATTCAACGTGGTGTTTTCCATCATCTCGGCGACGCAATCGCGCACTTCTTTCATCACTCCGTGAAGGGCGCAGCGCGCTTCGTCCGGGCAGGTGCATTTTTCGTAAAAGTATTTGCTGACACAACTGACCGGCGCCAGCGGTCCTTCAATGTGACGGATGATTTCCGCGAGGCTGATCTGTTGAGGTGGTCGTTTGAGCCGGTAGCCACCGGCAACGCCCCGCTTGCTCACGACCAGCCCGGCGGATTTGAGATCATTCAAGATTTGTTCCAGAAAGCGCTTGGGAATTTTCTGTTTGCTGGAGATCGCTTGAATTCGGATCACGGTATCATCATTCCGAAAATTGTGCGCGAGCACCTGCATGGCGCGCAAAGCGTATTGGCCTCGGACCGTTAACTTCATACAAAAAGCTAGTAATCTACACGTATGAAGTCAAGATTGGCCAGGCGACATAATTTAAGTGCTGCTATCATATTATTCTAAACACATTGACTTAATGTAGATTAAGCGTAACCTCGTCGGCGTTGGGCAATTTTAGGATGCTTTACGCCAAGTGATAGTGGGCGCAAAAGCGGAGTGAGCGGCATAATTAACTTCGCCAAGCAAATTGGCGGACTTAAAAATGAAAACGAAAATTATCGCGACCCTACTATTGGGAACATTGGTTGGAATCGAAGCGGCGACCGCGCAGCCATCGGAGGGGGACGTGGACGTGCTGCTGCAACGACTGCGAGAATTGGAACAGAGAGTAAAAATCCTGGAGCGCAACGGGGAATTGGACCAGGAAGTCGCGATGGAGCAGGCCAAGACGATACCGACGGTTTCGGTCGGCGCCGACGGTTTGGTGGTTCGTTCGGCGGATACTAATTTCGTGTTCGCCCTGCATGGTTTGTTGCAGGTGGACAGCCGGACCTTTTTTGATGACGGCGGCATTGCGGGCAATAATGGCTTTTTGCTCCGGCGTGCGCGGCCGATTTTTTCCGGCACGGTCTTCCACGATTTTGATTTTAATTTCACGCCGGATTTCGGCGGCACCACCGTGCAGATTTTCGACGCCTACCTGAATTACCGGTATCAACCGTGGTTGCAGGCGCGCATCGGAAAATTCAAAACTCCCATCGGGTTGGAATATCTGCAGCCGGATCCGGTGGCTGCGTTCAATGAGCGCGCTTTGCCAAGCGGGTTAGTGCCGGGGCGGGATATCGGCTTCCAGATTTGGGGCGACATCAATGGCGGGGTGTTGAGTTACGCGGCGGGAATTTTCAACGGCTTGGGTGACAGGCGCAATTCCGGCAACGTGGATTTTGATGACAGCAAGGAATTTGCCGGGCGGTTGTTCACGCAACTGTTCAAGAAAAGCGAAGTGGACGGCTTGCGCGGCTTGGGTTTTGGCGTGGGCGGAAGCTGGGGGGATTACTCCTCGGCCAGCGCGACTGGTTTGCCAGCCGGCTATGTCACCGACGGGCAGCAACAATTCTTCGCCTATAACGCCACCACCACGACGGATGGCGAACATTGGCGGGTCGCGCCGCAAGGCTATTACTATGTTGGCCCGTTCAGCTTGCTCGGTGAATACACCATCTCCGCGCAGAATGTCCGGCAGGCGGCGCAAACGGTGCTGTTGCGCAACACGGGCTGGCAGGTGGCGGTGGGCTGGGTACTGACGGGAGAGGAAGCAACGTTTAACGGCGTGACGCCGCGCAATGCCTTTGATCCGCGCCATGGCAAATGGGGTGCGTTCCAGATTGTGGGCCGTTACAGCGAGCTGGACATTGATAATGATGCGTTCCCCATTTACGCCGATCCGACGGCTGCCAAGGCGGCGCAAGTCTGGACGGTGGGCTTGAATTGGTATCCAAACAAGAACCTGACCGTCAAAACCAGTTACGCGTACACCACATTTGACGGTGGCGGCACGGGCACGACTCCGCTGGCTGCGGTAACGCGGCAGCCGGAACAGGTATTTTTCACCCGGGCGCAACTGACGTTCTAAATCAATTTCAAAAAACCAAACCTAATGAAAACGATCTGGAGTTTGCTGTGGTTGGGAATCGCCCTCAGCGTTTCTGCCAAGGACGCCAAGTTGCTTAATGTTTCGTATGACCCAACGCGTGAGTTGTATCAGGATTACAACGTCGCGTTCGCAAAATACTGGAAGGAAAAGACCGGCGTCACGGTGAAGATTGAGCAATCGCACGGCGGCTCAGGCAAACAGGCGCGCGCGGTGATTGATGGACTGGAAGCCGACGTTGTCACTCTTGCGTTGGCGTATGACATTGACGCCGTGGCGCAAAGAGCGCGCCTGCTGGCCCCCGGCTGGCAAAAGCGGTTGCCTCAAAATTCATCACCCTACACTTCGACGATTGTGTTTCTAGTGCGCAAGGGCAATCCCAAGGGCATCAAGGATTGGGCGGACCTCGTGAAACCGGGCATTCGAATCATCCCGGCCAATCCGAAAACCTCCGGGGCGGCGCGTTGGACGTATCTCGCCGCTTGGGGTTACGCGTTGAAGCAGAATGGCGGCGATGAAACCAAGGCCAGGGCGTTCGTGCAACAGTTTTACAAGAACGCGCCGGTGCTGGATACCGGCGCACGTGGCGCGACGACGACCTTTGTACAACGCGGCATCGGCGACGTGCTCGTAGGCTGGGAAAACGAGGCCATCCTCTCGATGAAAGAATCGGGCCGCGACGAATTTGAGCTGATCGTGCCCTCCATCAGCATTTTGGCGGAGCCACCGGTGGCAGTGGTGGATAAGAATGTCAAGCGGCACGGCACGGCGGATGTGGCGCAGGCATACCTCGAATATCTTTACACGTCGGAAGGACAGGAGATCGTGGCTAAACATCATTTTCGTCCACGTAATTCGGCGACGACCAGTCAATTTACGGCCCAGTTTACGAAGCTGGAACTTTTCACGGTTGATGACGTGTTTGGCGGTTGGCAAAAGGCGCATAAGACGCACTTTGCCGATGGTGGTTTCTATGACCAGATTCAACAGGCTAACCGCTAGCGGTCCGGTGGTATTGATGATTCGAACCTCAAAAATTCTCAGGTTTAGCGACGGGATCATCCAGGGCGAAAGGTTTTGCTGCTGATTCGATTTTGCCTAGACTTTCGCGATCTGATGGCAGGAAAAAAAATTAATGTGCTTCCGGGCTTCGGCCTGACGATGGGATACACCGTGCTCTATCTGAGCTTGATCGTGTTGATTCCGATTTCGGCGCTTTTCCTGCGGGTGTTTCAGACGGGCGTCACCACGGCGGCGTTCACGGCCACGGATTTTGACGATTTGCCTGAACTGATCGAGCGGGTTCAGGAGCATCCTGATCCGCTCTCGCTTTTCCTCTGGGAGAAGTTGCCCGCAGTCACTCGGCAACAAATCGCTGATGGCGGCGCGACCAATGCCGTGGCGCAGCAGGATTTCATCAACGCGTTAAATCAACTTGTGGCGGGGGAAACCATCTACACGGCGGAGCGGTTTGACGGCATCACCCTCGGCGAAAAAGCCCAGTGGTATCTTCGGCACGACGGATCAGGAGAGTGGTTGAATCGGACGCTTTTGGAGGACGCCTTCCATTTCGACATCAACAAAAAAACGAACTGGGTGAACCTTTGGCTTTCCGCCATAAGCCCAAGAGCGTTGGCTGCCTACCGATTGACGTTTGGCGCTTCTTTAATCGCGGCATTGATCAACGCGGTGTTCGGCACACTGGTGGCCTGGGTATTGGTACGCTACGAATTTTATGGACGCCGTTTCATTGATGCGCTGGTGGATTTTCCCTTCGCGTTACCGACCGCAGTGGCGGGTTTGACGCTGGCAAGTTTGTTTGCCGCCAACGGCTGGTTGGGCGGATTTTTGGCGCAGACCACGACCGACGGTCGGCGGGAGGGCATCACCCAGTATCTGCCGTGGTTTGGCGTGGTGGTCGCGCTGATTTTTGTGGGGCTGCCCTTTGTGGTGCGCACTTTGCAACCCATTCTCAAAAATTTTGAACGCGAAGTTGAGGAGGCCTCCGCCATGCTCGGCGCCGGACGGCTACACACCTTTCGCAGTGTTATTTTGCCGTCTTTGCTGCCCTCGATTCTCACCGGATTTGCCCTGGCTTTCGCGCGCGCAATCGGGGAATTCGGTTCGGTAATTTTTGTGTCCAGCAACCTGCCGTATCGGAGCGAGATTGCTCCATATCTCATCGTGGTGCGGCTCGAACAATATGATTACTCGGGAGCAATGACGCTCGCGGTGGTGCTGCTGGTATTCTCTTTTGGTTTGTTGGTGGGCATCAACATTATTGAGCAATGGGCCAGCAAGTTTGTGAAGGAATAAACAGCCACATCCTGATCATGAAAAGCGTTTTGAGGTGAACCAGCGAGCGAGGTATGGCCGGAATTTTGAAACGACAAAATATTACCGGGTGCGCAAAATCTCAGCGCGGCGCGGAAGAATCCCCTTTGACCAAGTGGACGCTCATCAGCGTCGCGATGGTTTTCTGCCTCGTGTTTCTGCTGCTGCCACTGGCCAATGTGTTTGTGCAGGCTTGCGCCAACGGGGTGGGCGGTTACTGGCGGGCCATATCGCATCCGGACGCCTGGGCGGCCATGAAACTCACCCTGTTGATCGCGGTCATCAGCGTGCCGCTGAACGTTATCTTCGGTTTGGCGGCGGCCTGGGCGATTGCCAAATTTGAATTCCGCGGCAAAGCCTTGCTCATCACATTGATTGATCTGCCGTTTTCCGTGTCCCCGGTGGTGGCGGGATTAATGTTCGTGGTTTTGTTCGGGTTGCAGGGTTACTTCGGGGCCTGGCTGCGCGAGCATAATTTGCAAGTCATCTTTGCCGTACCGGGAATGGTGCTGGCCACGGTGTTTGTCACGTTTCCGTTTGTCGCCCGTGAATTAATTCCCACGATGCAATCCACCGGCTCGGACCAGGAACACGCCGCGCTGGCGTTGGGGGCCAGCGGGTGGCAAACCTTCTGGCACGTCACGCTGCCCGGAGCCAAATGGGGTTTGCTGTACGGCGTGATTTTGTGCAACGCGCGGGCAATGGGCGAATTTGGCGCCGTGCGCGTGGTCAGCGGCAATATCGCCGGCAAAACACAGACCATGCCGTTGCGGGTCGAGAGTTTGAATGACGAGTTTCAAGGACAGGCGGCGTTTGCCGTCGCCAGTTTATTGGCGCTGCTTGCCCTGGTGACCTTGGCGCTCAAGACATTGTTGGAATGGCGTCAGCAGCGGGAATTTGAACGGGCGCAGCAGACAATTCCAGAAGAACCATCAGTTATCGGCTTTCAGCCGCCAGTCGGCAACGAATCGGTGGAAATAAAAGGAGAGCGTTAAGCATGCAGGATTTTCGCAAACTTCTGGTTTGGCCAAAAGCGCAGCAACTTAATCATCGCCTATATGGAACGACGAACGCTTTCCCAAGGTTGGAGTGGTTCAGCCGGACCGGCCAGATACGCCGCGCGGCGACTTCCATCACCGCAAACCTGGCGGCAGGTTGCGGGCGCGGTTCAGACGCGGATTTTTCGCGGTTTGTGCAGATGGCGATGGGTTCGGCCTGTGAATTGGAATCGCATCTGGAACTGGCAAAAGATTTGAAACGGATTTCCTTCATTGAGCCGCACACGATTTTAGGCCATTTGATTGAGGTCAAACGGATGTTGTCCGACATGCTGACCCGGCTGGCGACCCGACACCCGTCCGCAAAGCTGAAAACCGATCGCTGAGAGCTGACCGCCAAGAGCTACCCATGAGCATCGAACTTAAACAGATCACCAAAAAATTCGGCGAAGTAACGGCCGTGACGGATGTCAACTTTACCGTTCAGGAAGGCGAATTGGTCGGCTTGCTGGGGCCGAGCGGCGGCGGCAAAACCACCGTGTTGCGCATGATTGCCGGACTGGAGGAGCCAACGGCCGGGGATATTTTTATTCGTGGGCAACGGGTGAATGACGTGTCGGTCCGGCAGCGCAACATTGGCTTCGTGTTTCAAAATTACGCGTTGTTTCGGAACATGAACGTATTCAAGAACATTGCATTCGGCTTGAAGGTTAAAAAGTGGAAACGCGCCGACATCGTGGCGCGGGTCAGTGAATTGCTGGCGCAGTTTGATTTGCAAGGCTTGGACAAGCGTTATCCACATCAGTTGTCGGGCGGGCAACGTCAGCGGGTGGCGATTGCACGCGCCTTGGCGCCCAAGCCCAGCGTGTTGCTGCTGGACGAGCCGTTCGGCGCCGTGGACGCGAAGATCCGCCAGGAACTGCGTGAGTGGTTGGTCACCTTGCATCACGATCTGAACGTGACTACGATTTTTGTGACGCACGATCAGGAGGAGGCGATGGAAGTCTCCAACCGGATTGTCATTTTCTCGAAGGGGCGACTCGAACAAACAGGCGCCCCGCGGGAAGTGTATGAACAGCCGGTCAACGAATTTGTGGCGCGTTTTGTTGGCGTGATGAACGTGTTGGAGGCGGAAGTGCGGGGTGGCGTGGCTCGCGTCAATGAGTTGCAATTCATTACCCCCGGTTACGCTGAAGGCGCGCGCTTGCGTCTTGGTTTCCGTCCGTACGCCGTGCAAATTTCCACGAATCTGAATTTGCTTCCCTATCGTGCGGTGCTGCGCCGCACGTACTTCCTGGGCATCATGCTCCGCCTGGAATTGGAACTGGCCAGTGGGCTGGTGTTGCGCAGCCGCATGACCAAGGAGGAGTATTCACAGTTGGGACTATATGACGGAGTGGAAGTCTCTCTGCGGATCAAAAACTACCGGGTGCTGGCCACCGAACATTCCCGTCTGACTCCGGAGTTGGAATCCGAATATCAACCGCCCCCGACCTTTGGGGAAAATATTTGATCACCGGCGGTTCCGCACCGGGAGGCGTAAACGGCTCGACATTCGCGGCGATTGCGCGCAAATTTCGATCATTCCATGGCGGCGCGTATGGCCTGTTTGCGAAAACTAAATGCCGATGGCCGGACGGAGATCCTGGAGCTGAAGCTGGGAGTGAACGTCCTCGGGCGCGATGCGGAATCGCACATCCCCGTCAACCATGCGTCCGTGTCGGCACGCCACTGCGAACTGATTCTGACCGCGGCCGGCGTCCTGGTGCATGATTTGGACTCCACCAACGGCACTTTCGTGGACAATGTTCCGGTTCGCCAGGCGGTGCTGCAGCCCGGCCAAATCCTGCGGGTGGGCAGTGTGGCTTTCGTAGTCGAGGACGTGGAAGTAAAGATTACGATTCCGGCCATTGATCACGTCGTGCCGGCGCCGCCCGTGGTTTTGCCCGATGGGGTGATGCTCTGCCAACGCCATCCGAACGCCAAAGTGACCCATCGCTGCTCGCATTGTCATTCCGTCTTGTGTGACCACTGTGTCACGCGAATTCGTCGCAAAGGTGGCAGGACGCTTAAACTTTGCAAGCTATGCAGTCATCCGGTTGAGTTGATGGTCGCTGAGAAACCACGGAAAAGCGGTTTCCTTTCCAGACTCTCCGCCACGATCAAGCTGCCGTTCCTGCGCGGGAAACGAGGGGACTGAGCTACCTGTTCAGGTGTGATGCGGGCGGCCCATCCAGACGTTTCGCAAGCCCGGAGAAAAATTCGCACCAATCAATCCCGCGGCTTTGAACCACGGCCAGTTCTCCGACAGCAAAGAATTATCTCGCACCACAATTGCCACTGAACGTTGCGGCTAGGGTGGATGCCAGACGCGAAAGAACCGGTTTTTCCCGCGCACCGAATTAAAGGCGGTGTAACGCTCCATCAGCCATTCATCCTGCGAGCCGCGTTTGCATGGCGCAAATGGAGCGCCGGCCTCCGGCCCGGCGTATCCCGGTCGCGTGGGAGCGCCGCGCACGGTCTCGACCCGATATGCAAGCTGGCTTCCCGACTTAACATCCTCGACCAGCCCTCGCATCTTATTGTCCTGCCAGTTGTGTTCATAGCGGATGCGCCCATGCCGATACGGCAGGCTGAACGTGCGCGGACCGAGTTGCACCGCCAGCCAGTTGGAGAGCCACTCCGCCAGAAAGTGAATGCCCGGTTCACCGTTGTGCCGCACGTAGGTTCGCACGTTGAGGAAATTATGCGTGGCAATCGGGCGGAACAACCACGCGCTCAACTTGCCGCCACCGCGCGGACGCATGTTTTCCATCGTAAACGCAACCAGCGTGACGAAGGCGCGTTCGTTGTGGAGATCGAGTTTGTACGGCACATGATGTTGCAGGGCGGCGGCATCCACCTGGAAGTGCATCATCAGCACGCGCATCCAGTCCGCCCGAAAGAGCGGTTCGCCGCGGCATGAGAGCATCCGTTGCCGGGCCGCGGCGCTGGGTGAAGCTGGTTCCGCTGGCCGCGAAAGAACACAAGGAACACAAAGAGTACCGGTCGCTTTGTGTTCCTTGGTGGCAATCATGTTTTTGCCTTCAGTTGGTTTTCCAGATTCAACAACGCCTCGCGAAAAGTCGGAAATTGGAACGTGAAGCCGCTCGCCAGCAACTTCCCCGGCACGACCCGGCGGCTTTTGAAAATGAGTTCCGTTTCCGTGCGCAGGAAGAACGCGCCGATTTCCAGCATCCATTCCGTGGCCGGCAAACCGATAGGCCTGCCGCACACTTCGCGAAAGATTTTCATCATCTCCGCGTTTGTTAATGGATTCGTCGCGCATTGATTAATCGGCCCGGCTAGATCGTCATGCGCGATGATCCATTCCACCGCGCGACAAAAATCGGCGATGTGAATCCACGAGACGAATTGCTTTCCGCTGCCTTGCCGTCCGCCCAGCCCCAGTTTGGTGAGCCGCCGCAATATGGGGAAGACGCTGTTGCGTCCGAGTCCCAACACCATCGAGGTGCGAAGCGCAACTCGACGTGTCCGCTCCCTCTCCCCATCCGATGGGGAGAGGGTCGGGGCGAGGGGCAGCCGCGCTTCAAACAACGTCCGCTCCCACGCCTGCGCGACCTCAACCGAAAACGCATCCTTCGCGTCCACCGCCGAATCCATGTCCTGACTCGACTCGTCGTGCGGTTTGCCAAAGGTGTGTTGGTAGAGTGTCGCCGTGCTGGAATTGAACCAGACCCGCGGAGGAGTTTTGCAGCGAGCTATCGCCTGGCCAACGACCCGCGTCGAGTTCACGCGCGAGTCCATGATCTCGCGGCGGTTCTTGGCGTGGTAACGACAATCCACCGAACGCCCGGTAAGATTCACGATGGCCGTCGCGCCTTCCAACTCGTGCGCCCAACCGTCGAGCGACTTCGCGTCCCACGGCACTTCGCGCGCAGCATCCGGCCGGGACTTGGGCGTGCGGGTGAGGATGACCACCTCCCATCCCAGCGCCGCGAAGTGCCTGGCCAGATCACTGCCAAGAAAACCTGATCCGCCCGCGAGAATGATTTTGTTGGCGCTCATGGCATTTCCAGGGAGGTGGCGCAACGGTGCGGTCGGCGTTTCACCGTGGCCGGTGGTTTGGACGCGGCTGTGGTGTGGTTGGCGCTGGCCCAGTTTAATAGCAGTTTTAACCGCAACCAAAAAGGTCGTCGGTCGTGTCGGGCGGCGATCATGGCCGGCCGCCTTTCAAAGCCGTGCAGCCAGCGGATCTGCAGCCACGATTTGCGGCGATGTAGCGATAGATCACGCGGTAAACCGGCATCAGGCCGGGGATGCGACTGAGCAACCACAACGGCCAGAGCCACCAGACGTAACGCATCAAGACCACGGCGGCATCGGCCCCGCCCAAGGTTCGTCCATCGGGCAGGTCAAGAATCATTTCGGTGAAAACCGGAGCGGAGGTTCTCCCGGGAGCGCTGGCATCTTGCTGGCGAGTTTCCGCACCGGACAACCACTCGCCGGCGGGACGCTGGCGCTCCCAGCGGGCTTGCAACGAGACGAAGCCGAATCCACGCCGGCGCAGCGGCTGTTCCACCCGGCGCAGCCACCGGAGACAGAACGCGCATTCGCCGTCGTAACTCACCCAACCAGCGGCGGGCGATTTAGCGTTATTATCTGTCATTTCCGTATTCACAGAAATAGCTCTTGAAATAAAAAGGCGGGAGTCACCCACCGATGCCCAACAGCTTGCGGATTTTATCGCCCATCTTGACGAACTTGGTCAACGCGCCGGTCGGCCAAAGACGGATTTGCCCATACCACGCCGTGGTGGTGTCAAAAAAATCCGCCAGTTCCTTGAGCTTTTGTTCGGTGTATTCGTCGGTTTCCTTGTCCTTGTGCGCCTCGACCACGCACTCGCGGAGCAGGGCGACGGTGGGGTCAATCTCACGTTTCTTGCGTTCGTCCAGCACCACGCGGAACATTTCCCAGACGTCCTTCATGCTCTCGAAATGATCGCGCGAATCACCAAGAACATGAACGCGCTTCACGATGCCCCAGCCCTGGAGTTCCTTGAGGCTGTTGCTAACATTCGAGCGGGCGACACCGAGCGTGTCGGTGATCTCCTCGGCATGCAAAGGCTGGGGCGAAATGAAGAGCAGGGCGTGGATCTGCGCCACCGTGCGGTTAATGCCCCACTTGGTGCCCATCTCGCCCCAATGGAGAATGAACTTCTGTTGAACTGGACTCAGCATCGACATGTTTGCTTTATTTCTGTTTGAACAGAAATTACCGACATGGCCGCGATCAGTCAAGAATTATTTCCGGGCGCACCCGTCTGGAAGGCGTACCGAGGCTTGTGGCTGCGGTGCAGATAGTTCTGGTTGCGGGCGAGTACGAAGTGTAAAACAAGGCGGATTCAGTCGCCTTGATGGAGAGCAGTTGCGGCGTTCCGCAGATGAATTAAGATCCGATCAGCTATGCACAAAAAATCAAAAAAGAAACGGCCCCAATCGGGCGTCAGCCGCCGCGATGTCATCAAAGGGTTCTTGGGTGTCGGCGCACTTTCCGCGTTGGCGGGTTGTGCCATGTCGTCCGATTCGGATTCGCGCGTAAAAACCGGTGCGAGCCTCCTGCGCCGGGAGAATCAACGCCCCGGTGCTCGCGATTGGATGTTGACCAATACACGGATTGATCCGGCCACCAAATATCGGTGTCCTTGGATCGAAGGGTATTGTTCCCATACCAGCATCCGGTCGGGCGAGCGACTCAAGTTTTACGTCAGCACCAATCCAGCGTCGGCGTTTCGATTGGAGCTGTTTCGCATGGGTTACTACGGCGGCGCTGGGGCGCGTCAGGTTGCGAGTCTCGGTCCGTTCGCCGGGCAGACCCAACCCGATCCTCCGGTCGGACCCAAGCGCGTGCGTGATTGCCGGTGGGAAGCCAGCACGGAGTTGACGATTCCAGCGGATTGGCCCAGCGGCATTTACGTCGGCAAACTGACCGCCGCGCGCGACGGTTTGCAAAGCTACGTTATTTTCATCGTGCGGGATGATCGCCCGGCGGACCTGATTTATCAGTGTTCCGATACGACCTGGCAGGCGTACAACCGCTGGCCAGATCAATACGCCCTCTACAACGATGATGCGAATCAGTGGTATTGGGGTGGCGACGTGCAGGTAAGTTTCAATCGGCCGTACGGAAAATACTGTCAGATTGTGGATGCGCCGTTATCCACCGGCACGGGTGATTTTTTCCTCTGGGAATTTCCGTTTATTTACTGGTTGGAAGCGCAGGGCTACGACGTCACTTATACTTCCAATCTCGACACCCATTCCGATCCACACGGTCTGTTGCGCACGAAAGGTTTTCTCTCGGTCGGGCACGATGAATATTACACCATCGAGATGTTCCGGAATTTGCAGGCGGCAATGCGCGCCGGAGTGAGTCTGGGCTTTTTCTCGGGCAACACTTGTTGCGGTCGCATTCTGCTTGCGCCGGACGCGGGCGGAATCCCCCGCCGCGCGTTTGAACGCATCGGCGTGTTCGGCCCCCCCGCCGGGATGCGCGATTTTGTGGCCATGAAAACGCTGTTGCACGAACGACCGTACGCCAATGAATTGGTCGGCGCACACAGTACGGGGGTGGTGACCGGCGGCGCGGACTGGGTTTGCGTGAAGCCGGAGCACTGGATTTTTGCGGGCACCGACATGAAGCAGGGCGAGGGGATTCCCGGTCTGGTGGGTTGGGAGTGGCACGGCGATCCGGCGGACATTCCCGGATTGGAAATCGTGGCCAGCGCTCCGACTCAGGACAAACCCGGCTCACCCAATGGCGGAGTGTTCACGGCGACGGTTTATCCCGGACCGAAAAAGAATTTCGTCTTCAACGCCTCGACTTGCTGGTGGGCGGATGGGTTGAGCGAGCCGCCGGGTTACGTGCGTCCATCGGTTTACACTTCTCCCCTGGGACCGGACCGACGCGTGCAGCAGATCACGCGCAACATCCTCGAGCGCATGATCCGGCGTCCGGTGTGAACGGATCGCCGCCCGGAATGACCGTGCCGGCTTTGGAGTTGGCAAGATGCGGGTTTTCCGCGCATAATGTCCGGCCGTGACAACGGCGGTGGCATGAGAACACAAGTGGAAATTTACGACACCACCCTGCGCGATGGCGCGCAGGGTGAAGGCATCAATTTTTCGGCAGGCGATAAATTTCGCATTGCCGAGAAGCTGGATTCATTCGGGATTCATTACATTGAGGGCGGCTGGCCGGGGAGCAATCCGAAGGACCTGGAGTTTTTCCGGCTGGCGGCGCGGCGGAAATGGCGGAACGCCAAGATCGCAGCGTTCAGCATGACCCGGCGCAAGGGGGTGGCGGTGGAGCGCGACGAGTTGATGCGTTTGATTCTCGAAGCGGAAACGCCCGTGGTGACCATTGTGGGCAAGACCTGGCTGCTGCATGTCACCGAGGTGCTGCGCGTCAAGCCGGACGAGAATCTGGGCATGATCCGCGATACGATCCGCTATCTGAAGGATCGGGGTAAAACAGTTTTCTATGATGCGGAACACAGTTTTGATGGCTACGCCGCCGAGCCGGAGTACGCGCTGGCCACCTGGCAGGCGGCGGAACAGGCGGGGGCGGATGCCATTGTGTTGTGCGATACGAATGGCGGCCGGCTGCCCGGTGAGATTGCGCGAACGGTGGCGCTGGCCCGATCGAAATTGCGCTGTGTGATCGGCATTCACACGCACGACGACTGTGGTTTTGGCGTGGCCAATGCCATCGCCGCCGTGGATGCGGGGGCGAGCCAGGTGCAGGGAACGATCAACGGCTTCGGCGAGCGGACGGGCAATTGTAATTTGACCAGCGTGATTCCCACATTGGCGCTCAAGATGGGGCTGCGCAGCGTTCCGGCCAGCTCCCTGCCCAAGCTCAAAAAGCTGTCCGAGTTCGTCAATGAAGTGGCCAACATCCGGTCCAATTCCCGGGCGCCGTGGGTGGGTGAATCGGCATTTGCTCACAAGGGCGGAATGCATGTCCATGCCATCGAGCGCTTGACGAAAAGCTACGAGCACATCAATCCCGCCGCGGTGGGCAATGCCCGGCGGGTGCTGGTCAGTGACATGTCCGGACGCACAAATGTCCTGATGAAAGCCAAGGAATTGGGCTTCCAATTGACACCGGACATGGCCGAGTTAAAGGCGATGACGGCGCGCATCAAACAATTGGAAAGTGAAGGTTACGAATACGAGGCGGCGGAAGGTTCGCTGGCGTTGCTGATTGGGAACGCGCTGAAGCGTCGCGAAAAGCCGTTTCTGGTGAATGCGTATCACGTTTCCATGCGGCGCGATGGTCCGGATAATATCTGCGAGGCCACAATCAAAGTTCACGTCGGCGCGGAGGAATCGCACACCGTGGCGGATGGCGACGGGCCGGTAAACGCCCTGGATGAGGCGTTGCGCCTGGCTCTCGCCAAGTTTTTTCCCAAATTGAAAAACGTCGCTTTGACCGACTACAAAGTGCGCATCATCAACGGCACGACTGGCACCGCCGCCAAGACGCGGGTGTTGATCACCTCCAGCGACGGCAAGCGCGAGTGGGGCACGGTTGGCGTGAGCAAAAATATCATCGAAGCAAGTCTTCAAGCCTTGGTGGATTCGATGGAGTATGCGCTGCTGAAGAAATAATGTTCAACCACGGATGGACACGGATTCTAAAATTGATCTGCAACATCCCGAAAACACCAAGCTGCTGCTCAGAGAGGAGACGCATCAGATTCTCGGGTGTGCGTTTGCTGTCTTAAACGAAATTGGCCACGGTTTCCATGAGAAGGTTTATGAGAATGCGCTGGTGGTTGAGTTCAAGGTGCGTGGTATTCCCTACGAACAGCAAAAGCGTTTTCCGATCATCTACAAAGGCGTCTTGGTCGCTGAGTTTGTCCCGGACCTGATAGCGTTCCGTTCGGTCATCGTGGACACCAAAGTGATTGAGAAAATTACCGATCACGAGCGCGGTCGGATGAACAACTATTTGAAGATAACAAAACTGCGGGTTGGCCTGACGCTGAATTTTAAAACTCCGCGCCTCGAATGGGATCGGCTGGTTTTATGATTTCATCCGTGTTTATCCGTGTCCATTCGTGGTTGAAATAATTTAGCATGAGTGAGATTCCCAAGGCATACGAACCCCAATCTGTTGAGGACAAATGGTACGACTTCTGGCTGAAGCAAGGTTGCTTCACCGCCGACCCGGCGCGTGTCACCGACAAGCGCCCGGCGTATTCCATCGTCATTCCGCCGCCGAACGTCACGGGCATGCTCCACATGGGGCACGTGCTCAACAACACCATCCAGGACATCCTCAGCCGCAAGGCGCGCATGGACGGCAAGGAAGTCCTTTGGTTGCCGGGCACGGATCACGCCGGCATCGCCACGCAGGTGATGGTGGAAAAACAACTCAAGAAGGAGGAAAAGAAATCGCGGCACGATCTCGGGCGCGAAGAATTTCTCCAGCGCGTCTGGGCGTGGAAGGAGAAGCACGGCAACATCATCATCAACCAGCTCAAAAAGCTCGGGTGTTCGTGTGATTGGACGCGCGAACGCTTCACGATGGACCCGGAGTATTCGCGCTGCGTGCAAAAGGTCTTCGTCGAGCTTTACAAGAAGGGCCTCATCTATCGCGGCAAACGCATGGTGAATTGGTGTCCCGTGTCGCAGACCGCGCTTTCGGACGAGGAAGTGGAAATGAAACCGCAGAAGGGTTTCATGTATCACTTCAAGGTGCAGGTGGCGGAAGCGCCGGACACGTGGCTCACCATCGCGACGACGCGACCGGAAACCATTCCGGGCGACACGGCGGTGGCGGTGAATCCGAAAGACCCGCGTTATGCGCATCTCATCGGCAAGCACATCGTGCGGCCGCTGCCGGC
The DNA here is from genome assembly GCA_039806955.1 of Verrucomicrobiota bacterium. Classification (GTDB taxonomy): domain Bacteria; phylum Verrucomicrobiota; class Verrucomicrobiia; order Limisphaerales; family JADLHS01; genus JADLHS01. The sequence goes on from JBDHQI010000004.1 coordinate 173,703, forward strand.
GGAATTACCGCGCGAACAGAAGCTCATCCCGATCATCGGCGACGAGCACGTGGATTTTGAATTCGGCACGGGCGTGCTCAAGGTGACGCCGGCGCACGACAAGGCAGACTTTGAAATCGGTCAGCGCCATAAACTGGCGATTGTGGAAGTCATCAACGCCGACGGCTCGATGAACGAGCTGGCGGGCGCGGATTTGAAGGGACTGGATCGGTTCAAGGCGCGCAAGGTAGCGGAGGAAAAACTCGCGGAACTCGGCGCGCTGGTGGAAACGAAGCCATACGAGAACAACGTGGGCTTCAGTCAGCGCGCGGATGTGCCGATCGAGCCGCGCCTGAGCGAGCAATGGTTCTTGAAATATCCCGCTGTGCCGGAATCCAAGACGTGCGTGGCGGAGGGGCGGATGAAGTTTCATCCCGACCGCTGGGCGAAGGTTTATGATCACTGGCTGACGAACATTCAGGACTGGTGCATCAGCCGTCAGCTTTGGTGGGGGCATCGGATTCCGGTGTGGAGAAAACGCGTTCGGCTTTACGAGCGGAATTGGACGGATGAATTATTGCGATGGGGCTGGGATGATTACGTCGAACAATCGTGGGCAAATGAGCCAGAACCGATTGTCATTCGCGTCTTTCGTTGCTCAGACGGAAGCGAAGTTAATCCGAAGAAAGACGCTTTAATGCCGGTTGTTCGCGAGACAGAAGGCGAATACGACATTTTCGTTTGCACAAACGACGAACAGAAGGGGCGAGATTTTGAAAAGTATGGCTTCACCCAAGATCCCGACGTGCTCGACACTTGGTTCAGTTCCTGGCTCTGGCCGTTTGCCACAATGGGTTGGCCCGAGAACACGGAGACGTTGAAGAAGTTTTATCCGACCACCGACCTCGTCACCGGGCCGGACATCATTTTCTTCTGGGTCGCGCGCATGATCATGGCGGGCTACGAATACATGGGAGAGCTGCCATTCCAGAATGTTTATTTCACCGGCATCATCCGCGACAAGCAGGGCCGCAAGATGTCGAAGACGCTCGGCAATTCGCCCGACCCGCTCGTGCTCATCGCCCAATACGGCGCGGATGCGTTGCGCTTCGGCACGATGCGCAGTGCGCCGCTCGGTCAGGACGTGTTGTTCGACGAGAAGGACGTCGAGCTGGGCCGCAACTTTTGTAACAAGCTGTGGAACGCGTGTCGCTTCCGCCAAATGGTCGGCAGTGCCGACAGCCAAATACAGGGAGAGATTGACTCCAGCTTGTTGACAACGGATGACAAGTGGATTTTGCTCAAGCTCAACGAGGCGATCCGCGAGATCACCGAGGCGTTGAACAGCTACAACTTTAGCGTGGCGGTGCAGGCGTTATATCGCTTCTTCTGGAATGAGTATTGCGATTGGTATGTGGAGGCGAGCAAAGCGGTGTTGGGAAGTGCGGAACGCGGAAACCGGAGTGCGGAACAGGAAAGGCGTGCCGCAAACACCATCGCAGTCATTGATTTCGTGTTGAGCCACACGCTGCGGTTGTTTCATCCGTTTCTGCCGTTCATCACGGAGGAATTGTGGCACGGGATGGGTTACGCGACGGACATGCCGGAGAACCAGGGCGGGAAGACCATCATGAATGCACCGTGGCCCAAGCCGTTTGACGCGGATTTTTGCGAGGCTTACGGACTGGATGAGACGCATCTGGAATTTGCCAGCCAGAAATATGAAGTCGTGACGTTGGGGCGAAACTTGCGCCGCATTGGCAACATACAATCCGGCAAGAAGGTGAAGTTCGTGCTCAAGCCGAGCCGCGAAATCCCCGCGCACGATGGCGAAGTGATTAAATTGTTGCTCAACGCCGAAGCCCTGGATTTTGCGGAAGATTATGTGGCGAAGAAGGGAACGCCGACGGGGCATACCCCATTCGGGGATTTATATCTGCCATTGGAGGGGTTGATGGACGTGGCAGCGGAGCGGGCGCGGTTGACGAAGGAAAAAGAGAAGATTCAAATCGAGATCACCAAGGTGGAACAGAAGCTGGCCAATCCCCATTTCACCCAACGGGCGCCGGCGGAGGTGTTGCGCGATCACGAACAGCGCCTGGCGGACTGGAAGGAAAAATTGGCGCACGTTAAGATGGCGCTGGAGGCTCTGGGAACGTAAGCTGCGCAAGTTGACCAACCAAAGACGGAGAACGCTTATGAAACGCTGGATCGGATTTTTGAGTTTGTGGCTGCTGCTCGTCGCGCCCGTCACCGGCGAACCATCTGCGGTCATTCGCGCCAGCATGTTGGAAGCCCAAGGTCGGTTTCTGGCGGCGTCCAATACGCTTTATACGGCGGCGGCTGATTCCGCGCTGAGCGCGGCGGAGCGGCGGCGGCTGGCGTTTGAGCTGGATCGGCTGGAGCGCATCCGCAAGGACTATCCTTTTACCCAGGCCAGCTTGTTCAAACGCTTGCAAGACGCCGTGCGGGATTTGACGGCAAGCGAGTTTGAAACCTGGGTGGCCAAGGGCTGGTTTGATGCGCGCGATTTCGACGGTGAACGGCGCTTCATGAGTGCGAGCGTCAGCAATTTGTTCTTTCGTCATCCGGAGTTGAATCCGCGCCGCTTGCCACTTCGAGATACGAGCAAACACGATCAAGCCAGTCTGGCCACCTGTCGCGCGATCCGTAACGCTGCGCGTCAGGAAGGACGGCCTTATGTGTTACCCAAGCGGCTGAATGCCGTTATGACCGTGACCGTGGACGCGGGCGCGGTACCGGATGGAGAAGTGGTTCGCGCGTGGCTGCCGATTCCCCGCGAATATCCGTTTCAACAGGGTTTTGCGTTGCTGAATACCTCCTCGCCGGCGCGACATCTGGATGGTCCGGACAGTCCGATTCGATCGGTTTATCTGGAACAAAAAGCGCTGGCGGGCGCGCCCACCAGGTTCAGCATCGAATACGAGTATAAAATTTCCGGCGTGTCGTTTGAGATCAATCCGGAACGGGTGCGCCGCGTGGACGCATTGGACCCCGCCTTAAAACCATTTTTGCGGGAAGAACTACACGTCGCGTTCACCCCGGAAATGCGCGCGCTATCGAAGAAAATCCTGGGCGACGAAACCAATCCGGCGCGGCAAGCCAAGCGGATCTACGATTGGATCGCGGAGCACATCCAATACAGCTACGCGTTGGAGTATTCCACGATTCGGAACCTCGGTGATTATTGTCGGGACAAGGGCTACGGCGACTGCGGCCAGGAAGCGCTGCTGTTCATCACGCTCTGTCGGTTGAACGGCATTCCGGCGCGCTGGCAATCCGGTTGGAATCTGTTCCCTGGCGTCAAAGGCATTCACGATTGGTGCGAAATGTATCTCGCCCCGTACGGCTGGATGCCGGTGGATCCATACAAGGGAATTTTCGCCATGCAATACGCGCCGACCTTGACGCCGGAGGAAAAGCATGAGGTGCGGGATTTTTACTTCGGTGGTTTGGATTATTACCGCATGGCGGCGAACAGTGCGCACAGCCAGGTGTTGACGCCGCTCAAGCAATCCTTCCGTTCTGACACTGTGGACTTCCAGCGCGGCGAGGTGGAATGGGGCACGAACAATCTCTATTTCGACAAATACAGTTACGGTTTGCAAATTCGCGAAGTGTCAACGCCGTAATCACCACTCCGGATCCGTTGCGGCGGGCGGTGGTTGCGGGCGGTCTTGCGTCATCACCGGCAGTTTTGCCAGTTCGAAGGTTTGGCCGTCTGCGGTGGTCAGTTCGCAACCGGGCGGTCGGAAGGAAATCGTGACCGCGCCGACGGTTCGAGTGTAGAGCGTGAACACGCGGCGCGATTCAAGACGCGCTTTCAATTTCAAGCTCGCCCGCGCGGTTGCGGGGAAGTCGGAATCCGCCACAACGATCACGCGCGGTTGAACCACATCGAGAAGCGCATCGGTCAGCGCTTCGGTTTGCTCCGGCAGGCTAGTGACGAGCAGGTCCGAGCGGAGTTGCTGGCCTTCGCGTTCCAACAATAAATTCTGGCCAGGGCGACCCAGGTCCGAGAGCAAGAGGACGGTTACGCCGTAAAATTCCGCCTGCCGCACCAGAGCGCCATCATCAGCTTGAGCAAATCTGTCCGTTGTGGCGGGATGCAAAATCCGCCACGGCGGGAGAGTGTCTCCGCGGGCGATGGTTTTCAGATGGAACGGTTCGCTTTGCAAATTCGCCACAATCCGCCGGTAGATCGGGGAGCGAAACCGGAGCGGACTGACGAAAATTTCACGGCACCGAAATTCATCAAGCAGCAATTCCGCGCCGCCGATCTGCTGCAAGTCTCCGTGCGTGAGCAGGAGTCGAGGCAGATGCGTGGCGCCTTGGGCGCGTAAAAATGGGCGGGTGACATATACGACGGAATTGCTGTTGCCGCAGTCCATCAACCAATCCCGCGATTTCCCGGCGGCATCAAAGTATTCGGCATGGCCTCCCGCGAACGGCAGAACGGTGAGCGTGAAATTACGGCGTTCGCCGAGCCATTGACCGCTGTAATAAACGCCGAGCAACAGCAGCACCAGCAGGGTGCGGCGGCGGCGTTCCGGTTGCCATAGCCAGCCGCTCAGAAAGCCGGTGAGCAAACCGTAATAGACGATGAATGTGAACAGACTGGGCGCGCGCACGAAAGCGTAGGCGCCGGGAATGAGCGCCGCCCAGTCACACAGTTTGATCATGCCCAGCATCCAGAACCACGCTGCGTGATTGAACAACTCGCTGAGCCACGGCCACCACGCGCCGCACAGCAGGCTGCCCAGATTGCACGCCAGTGCCAGACTACTCAGCGGTACGATGAGCAGGTTGGCCAGCAGCGTCACGGGACTGAATATGTGGAAGTAATACGCAGTTAACGGCAGCGCGCCCAACCCGGCGGCGAGCGAGGTCGCAAAGGTCAATGCCCCGGCCCGGAGGAGCCGGTGGCGGGTTCGTTTCCAGCGGGGAACGACTTCCGGCGCCAGCAGCGGATCGTACGCGAGTCGTTGATCCAGCCAGCGCTGCAAGGGAGGCACGAACAACGCGATGCTGAGGACCACGAAAAAGGAAAGCTGGAAGCTGGCTTGAAATAATTGTTGCGGCTGCCAGAGCAGGATGATGAAGGCTGCGGCGGCCAGCGAGTTCAACAGATCGCTCGGTCGCGCCAACGCCCAGCCGCCGACGACGATGGTCATCATGAGGGTCGAGCGGATTGCGGAAGGTTGCCAGCCCGTCGCGGCGGTGTAAAACCAGAGCAGGGGAATCACCCCCAAACCACACCCGCCGCGCGGCACGCGCAACCCGCGCAGCAGGCTGACGAGAATTCCGGCGATCAACGCGATGTGCAGTCCGGAAATGGCGAAGATGTGCATCGTGCCGGTTTTCATGAATGGCTCGCTCACTTCGCCGGTGAGCGCCGTTTTCCAGCCGAGCGTCATGGCCCAGAGCAATCGCAGCGGTTCGTCGGGCGCGGGCAGCCCATAAGCCAGTTGATTCCTGGCCCAGGCAATAAAGCGGTCGGCAAACGGCGGGGTGACGTCCGGATTCAATCCGTGCCAGTCCGCGGCGGTGGTTTTCAGTTGATAGTAAATGTTCTGCCGCGCGAGGTACGTGCGGTAATTGAACAAGCCATCGGCCATCGCGCTGGGCGGCGGTCCCAACACGCCATAAATTTCGACTTCTCCGCCGCCAAAAAGAGGCTGCGTCAATTCTCCCTGGGTGGTGACCAGGACTTGTCCGAAAGCCGGTTTCCATTCGTCGTTGGTGCGCAGCGCCGAAACTTGCAACGCAACCAATGTGCGAACGAGTTCTTTTCCGTCGCGTTCATGCAGGCGCAAGTTTGGGGTTTCCAATAACGTGCCGCGGACCGTGGCGAGCACCGGGGCCTCGGTCAGTTGCAGGCGCAGATCGTCCGGTGACACTGGCGTGGTGAGCCGCAGCAGATTGGTCATTCCGAGTACGATCAGGAATGGCCCGAGCAGTGGCGCGCGTAATTCGCGCCGGCTCCACACGACGAGGAGCAGAAGGAAACAAATCCCGAAAAGCAACGGCAAGGGCGGACCGACGATTTCCGCCAGCAGCAGGCCGCTCGCATAATACAACGCCACCGGGATTAGAGGGCGTTTCATGACTGCCGCAGTTAAGCAGACTTCCGGCGTGCCGGTCACGTCCGTTTTGATCCATTAAACTTATGGCGATTGAAAAAATCCGGCCCCTCGCATTGCCACCGTTCCGGTCGCAGTTTATTTTGGCACACCTTGAAGAAGCTCAAGCGACCAGAAATCCCGCGCAAAACGGTGTACCGCCTGTCCACCTATCTGCGCTGTCTGGCGCCGCTGCGGGAACAAGCGGTGCAGACTATTTCCAGCGAAGCCCTGGCCAAAGCCGCTGGAGTCAAATCCACGCAACTGCGGAAAGATCTCGCCTATTTTGGCACGTTCGGCACGCGCGGTCTCGGCTACGACGTGCAGGATTTGTATCAACAAATCACCAATGAACTGGGCGCCTCTCGGCTGCGTCCAGCCATTCTGATCGGTCTGGGCAACCTGGGGATGGCCTTGCTTTCCTACCGCGGATTTGAAAAGGAGGGTTTTGAAATCCTGGCGGCCTTTGACATTGACCCCGGCCGGCGGCGAAATAAAGACATCAAGCGCCCCGTGTATGGCATGGATCAGTTGGCGGAATTTGTCCGCGCCCGCGAAGTGAAACTGGCCATTCTCACCGTGCCTGCGGAGGCCGCCCAGGAGGTGGTGAATCAACTGGTTCGCTGCGGTGTGCTGGGCATCTTAAACTTTTCGCCAGTGGTCCTGCACGTTCCCGAAAGCGTCATGGTCAACAATGTGAACCTGGCCATTGAACTGGAAAACTTGGGCTATTTTATCCGCGAATAGACCCGGCCCCGGCTGGCGCGAAATGAAAGCCCGCGCCATTTCTGATAAAGAAAACATGACGGTGGCCCTCCGGACGAGAGACGGCGCAATGACTCATCGCGCTACGATCATCCATTCCGCGGCGTGTTACTTGTTGCCCAGGAGATGATTTGCCCGAGATGGCCGAGCTGCGTGACAACCGGCTCAAGCGGCTAGTCCCCAAGCATGGGTGGGAGAATGATGTCCACTTTTGGCAGCAACCAGAAAACTCCCAAACCCACAATCAGGGCAACCAGGATTATTCGTCCTCTCCATCGGGAGACGAATTTATCATCCACACCCCAGCCGCCCCGGCTGACGCCGACAAGCAACCAGCCAAGCGTTCCCAGCGGCACGCTTACATTCAGCGCGGCAATAGCAGCGCCGACCCGGCTATAAACGGTGGCGCCCCGGGTCGAAAATTTTTGCCAGGTGATTTGCGCGTCTGTTTCCATCTGGCGTGGAGTCAGCGTTGCGGATAAAAGCGTGCCAACGGTAGCTAGCAGCCTGTCGGACATAGCTCAAGACGCTGGGTAAGATCGTGGTGGTAGCACCCGGTGCGGTTGTGGAAAC
>JBDHQI010000031.1:0-50776 GCA_039806955.1 Verrucomicrobiota bacterium
CGTTTCCACAACCGCACCGGGTGCTACCACCACGATCTTACCCAGCGTCTTGAGCTATGTCCGACAGGCTGCTAGGATTCGCCCAACAGTAAAAAAACCAGCCAGCGCGGGTAACGTCGCAAGACCCAAAGCCGTGCGTCGTCGCGTGAACGAAATCTGAGCAACAAGTAATGATATGAAACAAACCACCCTCTATATCGGTCGGTGTCTGGGCGTTGGCCTGGGCGCGCTGTTCATCGCCGGGACCTTGGCGGCCCAACCGGTGATCCATGACATCTCCCCCAATGGCAACCAACTGTTCCAAGCGTCCAGCCAGTTGAGTTTTGGCGTCACGGCTAATGGCGGCAATATCAATCCCGAAGGGATTTCCGTAAGGCTTGTTTCGACAAATACCGCCGGCCTGATCCGGGATGTCACTCTAACTTCGACCTCCGGATTGACCGTGGGCGGTACCGCGACGGAACGCACTGTAACCGCTCCGCTGAGCTTAAACGTGGTAGGCTATTCGGTGACAATTAATGTTAGCGATGCCAGTAATAAATCCGCCGTCAGCCAGATGAACTTCGACACCCTGTCCCCGGCGGTAGTGGTCGAAATGGAGGACTTCAATTTCAACGCGGGCCAATGGGTGCCGGAGCCGCAAACCAATGGTTATAGCAAGGCCGTTCTCACTACTCCGGCTGTCGTGAATGTGGATTTTTACGATAATTACTTTGGTGGAGGAGGGGCCATTGGGAACCAGGCCTACCGGGATGCGGGGCTGTTCACGGAAAGCACCGGGGACACCCAACGCGCTCCGTATATGGGCACGGGTATGATTGATTACAATGTGGGTTGGTTTGATGCGGGCGATTGGGGAAATTACACGCGACCGTATCCGGCGGGCACTTACTACGTCTATTATCGCGTGGGCAGCGGAGTCAGCGGGATCGGTTCCGCCACGTTATCACTGGTGACTTCAGACCGCAGCCAGCCGGACCAAACCACCACCGTGCTCGGCACTTTTACGTTTTCCGGCGAGGCCTGGCAAACCTATCGCTATCGGGCTATGCGGCGGGCGGACGGGAATCTGGCCACAGTGACTCTTGACGGCACGGAGCAGACGTTGCGTTTAACCGCGTTAAGCTCACAAAATGCGAGCTTCTTTGCGCTGTTTCCCGCAGATACCGCCGCACCGACCATTGAGGATGTTTATCCCAATGGCGCCCAGTTGATTCAATCCACCAACACCATGACCTTCGCAGTCAAATCATCGAGTTCCACCGTCGCCGCCGAAGGGATTTCCGTCACCTTGAACTACAAGACCACTTCCGGACAGACGGGAACGACCATCGTGACTTCAACAAGTGGACTGGTCGTGGGAGGCACGGGAGCGGAGCGAAGCGTTTCTTTGCCGCTGCGCACCGACGTTTACAGCTACCAGGCGACGATTGAAGCGACCGATGCCAACGGCAAAATAGCGGTGGCGAATTACAGTTTTGGCACCGCCAACCCGGCGTTTTCCTTCGAGGCCGAGGATTTCGATTATGGTTTGGGACAGTTCATTGCCAATGGAGCAATCAACGCTTACAACGGCACTGATCTCCTTGAGCAGCCGGTGGATGGCGTGGATACCTATGAGGGAGATCCTTTTAGCGGTAATTCTGACTATCGGCTAGCCGGTCTGCATACGGAAGTCACGGGCGATTTGGTTCGAGCGCAATACGCCGACGCGGAAGAACCCGATTACAATGTCGGTTGGTTTGACGCGGGCGACTGGGGGAATTACACCCGGAATCTTCCTTCGGGCACGTTCAATATTTACGTGCGCGCCGCCTCTGGAAATGCCGCAGGCGGAGGTATCTCATTGGCCGAAGTAACCGGCGGCGTCGGTACCGTGGATCAAACCTTGGCCCCCATCGGCACGGGCGTCATTCCCGGCACGGGCGCTTGGCAGGCTTATACGTGGGTGCCGGTAAAAGCTGCGGATGGGTCGTTGGCCTCCATCGAAGGCGGCCGGACCGCGACCCTGCGGATGACGTCAACCGGTGGCAATAATGCGAATTTTTGCGCGTTCTTCCCGGCGGATTTGAGCGTCCCAACCATTACGGATTTGCACCCGGACGGCACGTTGCTCATCGAGGCTACCAACACCATGTCCTTCAAAACGGAATCGGCAGGTTCGACCATTGCACCAGAAGACATTTTGGTCTCATTAAGTTATCGCACCAGCAATGGACTAACCGGCACAACAAATCTGACGGTTGGCGCCGGATTGACCGTGGGGGGCACGGCAGAGTCCCGAACTGTATCGCTGCCGTTACGCACCGATATCTTGGAATACCAAGCCACAATTCACGTCGTTAGCGGCAATGGCAATTCTGTGGAACGCTCGGTCCGATTCGGCACGCTCGAACCTACCTACTCATTTGAGGCGGAAGATTTCGACTACGGCTATGGACAGTTCATTTCTGGCGCCGGAATCAATGCTTACAGCCGCACTGCGCTCACCGATCCGGCGATTGAGGGCGTGGATACACACGATGTAGGCGGCGGCAATACTGACTACCGGGATGCCGGCCTGCACACGGAACAGACCTTTGATCAGGCGCGTTCACAGTACATTACCGCTGGACAGACTGACTATAACGTCGGCTGGTTTGACCCCGGCGATTGGGGGAATTACACCCGAAATCTGCCCGCAGGGACCTTCAATGTTTATGTTCGAGCAGCCACGGGGAACGCCACTCCAAGTGCAATCTCTCTGGCCGAAGTGGTTGAGGGATTGGGCAGTTATGAGCAAACGCTGGTTGATCAGGGCACGTTCACGTTTCCGCCCACGGGTGGTTGGCAAAACTATGTTTGGGCGCCGCTTAAAGATGTTTATGGCAACCTCGCGGAGATCGAAGGGGATCGGCAAGTGACCCTGCGGACAACGGCGATTGGGGGCAATAATGCGAACTTCTACGCGTTCTTCCCCGTGGACACCAGCATTCCCACCATTACGGAGGTGTATCCCAACGGCACCGAGATTCAGCAGGGGACGAATAAGCTGAGTTTCAAAGTGGCTTCCTCGGCAGGCATAGATCAATCCCACGTCCAAGTGAAGATTGACGGCCAAACGGTATCCGGCCTGGTGTTCCAAGGTTCTCCGACGGCTTGGGCCGTAAGCTATCCCAATCTATCAGAACATACGACGCATACGGCGTCCATTACCGTGGAAGCCAATAACGGATTAAGCCACACGGTCAATCTGGCTTTCGACACTTTTAGTCGGACCTCCCTCACCGTTGAAGCCGAAGACTTCAACATGAATAACGGAGGGTTCGTGGATAGCCCCACGCAAGACGATTATTACCAGCAATACGCCTACCCGGAGGTTGACTTCCATGGCTGGAATTCCGGCGGGGCCAGTAATTACCGTCCTTCTGAATGGGGATTAAACACCGAACCCTGCGGGGATGTGGCGCGAGATTGGCGCGATCTCCCTTACGGGGATTTCAATGTTGGTTGGTTCGATAACGGCTTCTGGGGTAACTACACGCGCACTTATCCAGAGGGGCACTACAATGTCTATCTCCGGGCGGCGAACGGCACGGGCGGACCTAGTTATGTCTCGCTCTCCGAGGTCACCTCGGATCCGAGTCAGCCTAATCAGACAACTACCGCGTTGGGCAACTTCACCATCTCGGCGACGGGAGGCTATCAAATTTACACCTGGGTAGGATTGAAGGATGGCGGCGGCAACTTGGTTTCGCTGTCCTTTAATGGAGAGACGGCTCGAACCCTGCGGCTCACCTCGAGCGGAGGGAACAACGTCAACTTCTTCATCTTGGCTCCCGCCGCCGCGCCGGCTCCCAGTCTGACGATTACACGGGATGCCGCCGGGGTTGCCATCTCATTCGCCACCGATGCGGGTCGGACCTACCAGCTCGAGCGCAAGCAGCACCTGACCGATGCCACCTGGCAGCCGCTGGGTTCGCCAGTTGCCGGCGATGGCACGGTCAAGTCGGTGACGGATTCAACGTCGGCCGGCAGCGGGTTCTATCGGTTGAATGTCCAGTAATGGCCGTCGCGGTTTGGAAAACGAAATCTGGTATTCCTGAGCCGCGACTGACGATCACCACCCCTTCGCCTGAAATCAGGCGGAGGGGGTGTTTCTCTTTAATTACGCAACCCGGACGGAATTTGACTCCCAAATCTGGCAGAGAGCGTTTGCCCCCGCTCCCGCACGAGGTATATTGCCTGACGTGATGCACAACCCGACTCGGCGGCTTAATTGGCTTTTGGTAATGCTTCTTTCCCTGGTGACGTTCTCCAGCGAGGGACAGGTTATTATTTCCGAATTCATGGCCAGTAACGGTAAAACCTTGGCCGATGAGGATGGTGATTATTCCGACTGGATTGAGCTGCAAAATACCAGCAGTAGCACGGTGAACCTGAATGGCTGGTTTTTAACAGATAACGCTTCGCGGCCCACTAAATGGCGGCTTCCCGCCGTCACCCTGCCGGGCAATGGATTTCTCATGGTTTTTGCTTCCGGCAAAGACCGGGCCATTCCGGGAGCGCCTTTGCATGCGAACTTCAGCCTGAGCGCCGATGGCGAGTATCTGGCGCTGTTTCATCCGGATGGAATTACCGCCGCCACTGAGTTTGCGCCTCAATTTCCGCCTCAATTCCGCGATGTATCTTATGGCCGCGGACAACTCGTCACCACCAATCTGCTGTTGCCGACCGGTACCGCGGGCCGATATCTCGTGCCAGCGAGCGGGGCGCTGGGCGACACGTGGACGCAACGCACCTTTAACGACTCGACCTGGTCCAGCGGGACCAACGGACTCGGTTACGAAACCGAGGTGGCCGGCTTTGCGGTCCGATGCGTCAAGGCCAACGTCATTGTGGATAGTCTCGCCACGGCTGATGGCGTTCTTGCCAATCCCGCGCAACAGGTGAGTGTGACGAGTGAAAATGTTTCAATCATCAATTATTTCAACACCGGTGGTGAAGGGCATTACGCGGACAACCTGACTTTCCCTGGCCTAGTCATGAATGCCGACGTGGATGATTTCGTAGTCGAGGCTGCCGCCACCATTCACATTCCGACTCCCGGCCAGTGGACCTTTGGCGTAAACAGTGACGATGGCTTTCGGTTAAACATCGGACCGACGTTTGAACTGGCTTATCCGAACCAGCGCGCACCGGACGACACGGTGGCCACGTTCAACTTTGCCGCCGCGGGCGATTACGCGCTGCGATTGGTTTTCTACGAGCGCGCCGGAGGAGCGGGGTTGGAGTTGTTCGCCGCGCCCGGTAGTTTTACTACTTGGAATAGTTCGAACTTTCGCTTGGTGGGAGACACGGCCCATGGCGGATTGACGGTGCGGGCGACTCCGGTCACCGGCAGTGGTGGCGGCGGCAGTTTGCGTGCGGCGATTGTCACGGATATCGAAACGCAAATGAAAGGGGTCAACGGTTCCGTATATTTCCGTCTGCCCTTCAATGTCAGCAACCCAACCGGACTCGAGTCATTCGTGCTACGCATGCGGAATAATGACGGGTTTGTCACCTATTTGAATGGAGAGGAAGTGGCCCGACAAAATGCGCCAGCGACCCCACAATGGAATTCCACCGCCACCGCCAGTCGCTCAGTTCAAGCCAGTCTGACGGCGGAGGAATTTAATCTTTCCGGTCAGATCGGTCTGCTCGTGCCCGGCGCCAACACGTTGGCGGTCCACGGTTTGAATGGGGCCGTTGGCGACGTCAATTTTTTGCTGCATCCGGAATTGGTCGAGTATCAAGTGCAGTCGCTTACCAACCTTTACTTCACCGCGCCGACTCCCGGAGCGCTGAACGGCGACGGAGTGCGCGGTTTTGTGCAGCCGCCGCAATTCAGCGTTGAACGCGGCTTTTACGACGCGCCGTTCAATCTGGAACTCACCACGCCGACTCCCGGAGCCACCATTCGTTATACCACCAATGGCACCGCGCCGGCGTTGACCAACGGCCTGGTTTACAACGCGCCTCTGAATATAAATCAAACGACGGTAATCCGGGCCGCCGCGTTCCTGGATGCGGCCGCGCCTTCGGCCGCTGTGACCCACACCTATTTCTTCGTTCAGGATATTGTTCAACAGTCGCCGACCGGCGCGCCACCGCCAGGCTGGCCATCAAGTTGGGGCGCCAATGTGGTGGACTACGGAATGGACCCGAATGTAACGACCGCTCCCGCCTACGCCGCCACGCTAACCAACGATTTGAAGGCCATTCCCAGTTTTTCCATCGTGATGAACCTCGCCGACCTGTTCAACCCCACCACGGGGATTTATGCCAATCCGCAGCAAGATGGTCGCGCGTGGGAGCGGCCGTGTTCCGTGGAGTTGATTTATCCGGATGGGACCACGGGTTTTCAGATTCCTGCGGGAATCCGCATTCGGGGTGGATACAGTCGGAGTACGGCCAATCCTAAACACGCCTTCCGTCTCTTCTTCCGTTCCGAATACGGCGCAGCCAAGCTGGAGTATCCGCTGTTTGGCGACCGGGGCGCAGCCAGTTTCGACAAGGTGGATCTGCGAACCTTTCAGAATTATTCCTGGAGTTTTGAGCATGACAGCCGCGGCATTTTCGTTCGCGACCAATTCAATCGGGACTTGCAACTGGCCCTGGGCCATTCTGCGGAGCGCGGCGATTACTATCACCTTTACATCAACGGCCAGTATTGGGGGATGTACAATACCTGTGAGCGCCCCGAGGCCAGTTACGCGGAGACTTATTGGGGCGGAAAAGAAGCAAACTACGACGTGATTAAAGTGGAGGCGGGACCCTACACCTTGAACGCCACCGACGGCAACATGGACGCGTGGACGCAGTTGTATCTATTGGCCAAGGCGGGATTCGCAAGCGACGCGGCCTACCAGTTGGTGCAAGGCAACAACCCCGACGGCACGCGCAATCCCGCCCTTGCCAACTTGCTCGATGTGCCCAACCTGATTGATTACATGCTCATCATCTACTACGGCGGGAATCTGGATGCGCCCATCTCCAATTTCATTGGCAACGAGCGGCCGAATAATTTTTACGCCGTTCGGGATCGACTGGGGACGGATGGTTTCCGTTTCTTCATCCACGACGCTGAACACACGCTGTTGGATGTAAATCAAAGCCGGTTGGGCCCTTATGTCGCCGGGGATTCTTCCGTGTTGTACAGCAACCCGCAATGGCTCTTCCAAAAGTTGATGGCCAATGCGGAATTTCGTCTGCGAGTAGCGGATCATGTGCAACGCCACTTTTTCAACGACGGACCGCTGACGCCGGCGCGCGTACGCGCGCTGTTCCTGCAACGGACAGACCAGATTGATCGCGCAGTCGTGGGTGAATCCGCCCGGTGGGGTGACGCCAAAGGCGAGCCGCCGCTGACGCGAGCCAACTGGTTGAACGCGGTTAATGACCGTCTGAACAACTATTTGCCACAACGCAGCGGCATCGTGCTGAATCAACTGCGGACGGCCGGTCTGTATCCAAATGTTGCGGCGCCGGTTTTCAGTCAGTTTGGCGGCAACATCACCAATGGATTCCTGCTCAGCCTGAGCGCCTCCAACGGCACCATCTATTACACCTTGGATGGTTCCGATCCGCGGCTGGTGGGAGGAGCCATATCGCTCGCAGCCCAAGTTTATACCGGGTCGATCACGCTTACGGAATCTTGCGAGGTTAAAGCCCGCGTCTTGAGCGGCACCACGTGGAGCGCATTGAGCGCGAGCGTTTTCACCGTGATCCAGACGTTCACGGACCTGATCATCACGGAAATCATGTACCATCCGCCTGACATGGAGGATTTCACTGAAGAACAACTCGAGTTCCTGGAACTCAAGAATGTCGGCAGCGAAGAACTGGATTTGAGCGGCGTGCATTTTACGGAAGGGATTCAATACACGTTCCCCCTCGGCACGCGGCTCTCACCGGATGGCTTCGTGGTGCTGGTGCGTGATCCGGTGGCCTTTACGAACCATTACCCGGGGGTACAGGTGGACGGCGTGTTCACGGGGCGTCTGGCCAATTCAGGTGAGCGCCTGACGCTGGCGCACGCGGTTGGCACCTCGATTTTCTCCGTGGCTTATTCCGACGCGCCGCCCTGGCCAACGACGGCGGATGGCAACGGCTTTTCACTGGTGCCGCTGCACCCCAACGCCAATCCGGATCCCGACGATCCCGCCAACTGGCGCAGCAGCAGCGCCATTGGAGGATCCCCCGGACAGGATGATCTGCCCGCGAACATTTCTCCGATCCTGATCAACGAAATTTTGACCCATACGGATCTGCCGCAATTGGACGCCATTGAACTCTACAATCCGAATGCGGTGCCGGTGGACGTTGGTTATTGGTATTTGAGCGACCAGCGGTCAACGCCGAAACAATTCCAGATTCCCGCCGCCACTGTGATCCCTCCGGGTGGTTATGCCGTATTCGATGAAACTGATTTCAATCCCCAGCCAGGGGTGCCGCCCAGCTTTCGTCTCAGTTCTCATGGCGAGGAAATCTATCTTTTTTCAGCCGATGCGACCGGGAATTTGACCGGTTACAGCCACGGCTTTGTCTTTGGCGCTGCCGCTAATGGAGTGTCCTTTGGTCGTTATGTACTCAGCACGGGCGTCGCGGATTATCCGGCTCAAAAAGCGCTGTCACTCGGAGCAACCAACGCCGGTCCTTTGGTCGGACCAGTGGTAATCAGCGAGATTCATTGCGCGCCATTACCCGGGCAGGCGCAGTTTGTCGAATTATACAATCTCACCGCTGCTCCGGTGGCGTTGTTCAATTCCGCACATCCGGATTTGACCTGGCGAATCAACGGCATTGGCTTCCAATTTCCCACCAATGTCACTTTGGCGGCACAGAGTTATTTACTGGTGGTTTCCGGCGATCCCACCGTGTTCCGCGCCAACTACGATGTGCCGTCGCAAGTGCCGATCTTTGGCCCATTCACCGGCACCCTGCAAAGCAACGGGGAGCGGCTGCAGTTGTTGCGCCCGGACAATCCCGATGTGGATGATAATGGACAACTCGTGGTGCCGGAAATTGTCGTGGACGAGGTTCGTTATGGGGTGAAGGCTCCATGGCCCCCGCTGGCGGCTGGCAGCGGCCATTCGCTGGAGCGGCTGGAGGTTGCGGTCTATGGAAATGATCCCATCAATTGGCGCACAAGTCCTGGACCCGCTTCTCCTGGCGTGTCGAACACAGGTAATCGGGCGCCTTTGGTGGATGCGGGAAATCCTCAGCAGCTAACCTATTCGAGTGTGCCCGTAGCGGTACAGCTGTCCGGAATCGTGAGCGATGACGGGGTGCCGGCCCCGGCACAACTCACCTCCGGTTGGTCGAAGATCAGCGGCCCCGGATCGGTGTGGTTTGCTGATCCGACGGTATCGAACACTACCGCTTACTTTTCCGGTGCGGGCGTATATCAATTGCGGCTTAGCACCAGCGATGGCGAGTTGTCTTCCAGCAGTGACGTGGTCATAACGCTGACGCACAGTGTCATGCCGCTGACTTTTGTGTCCGCTGGTGCAGTCTGGAAATACTACGATTCAGGCGGCGACCTGCCGTCCGACTGGAACACACTTGAATTTAATGACACCTCGTGGTCGAGCGGTCCGGCGCGATTGGGCTACGGCAGCGACGGCGAAGCCACGATTGTCAGCTACGGGAATGATCCCAACAACCGCCATGTGACCACTTGGTTCCGCCACCAGTTTACGATCAATCATGCGGATTCCGTCACCGCCTTGAAAGTGGGTTTGGCGCGCGACGACGGCGGAGTGGTGTACCTCAACGGCATTGAGGTTTTCCGCAGCAACATGCCCGAGGGCGATCTCACCGCAACGACCTACGCCAGCAGTGCGGTCGGCGGAGTTGACGAAGCCACTTTTTTCGAGCATGCGGTTGATCCCAGTTTGTTGGTTGAGGGCGACAACATTCTGGCGGTGCGCATCCATCAGGTCAGCAGTTCCAGCACTGATTTGGGCTTCAACTTGTATTTGACCGGCAACGGCTATGCTCCCAATGCCGCGCCGTCGGTTAATGCTGGCGCCGACCAGACCATCAATCTCAATGAAGCGGCAGTACTCGACGGTCAGGTCAGTGACGATGGTTTGCCCGTGCCGCCTGGATTGCTGACCTGGAGCTGGTCCAAAATCAGTGGCCCCGGCATGGCGACCTTTGCCGACGCTCAAGCCCTGCAAACAACCGCGACATTTTCATTGTCGGGTAATTATGTCCTCCGCCTGACCGCCAATGACGGCAGCTTGAGCGCCACCGACGACGTCGCGATCGAAGTCCAAGGACCCACTTTTGAGATTTGGCGTGCGCTGCACTTTACGCCGGTTGAGTTGGCCAATCCGACGGTTAGCGGCGCGGACGCCGATCCCGATCTGGATGGGCACAGTAACTACCAGGAATACCTTGCTGATACCGACCCGCGGGATCCGGCCAGTGTATTGAAGATCGTTGCGATTACCACCGTCGGCAATCCGCCTGCGGTGCAAATCGAATTTAACGCCGTATCCTCTCGCGCCTACGCGTTGCAGTCCTGCACCGATGCGCCGAATGGGATTTGGGAAAACCTGTTACTGATTCCGACGACAGCCCAAAACGGGGTAGTTGCCGTGTCGGTCCCGCTTTCCACCAATCAATCTTCCCGATATTTCCGTATCGTCACTCCGCCCGCACCCTAAATAAAGAGGTCTGCGACTACCTGCCACTCTGAGGTGATGAATATCAATTAAAGACCGGTAATCGCACCGGCGGCAAGCAGACTTGCCACCAGCGCGAAAGCGGGTCACACTCCGCGTGGAATATCTAGCGAACGCTGCATGGGCATCAAATTAACTTTTCACGGCGCGGCGGGCACCGTCACAGGTTCCGCCTATCTGATCCAGACCAGTCGAGCCAAAGTCCTCATTGACTTCGGTTTGTTTCAAGGTTTCAACAATCACGAGGATCACAATCACATTCCCGCCGGACTGGATGTCGCCAAGCTGGACGCCGTCCTCATCACGCACGCTCATTTGGATCACACGGGGCGTCTGCCGCTGTTGGCCAAGCATAATTTCCGCAAGCCCATCTACGCCACCGAGGCGACGATTCCGCTGACCGAATTGATTCTGCGCGATTCCGCGCACCTGCAAGCCATGGATACCGAGCGCGCCAATCGGAAGCGCCAGCGCGCAGGCGAACCGATGCAAGAGCCGATTTACACGGCCGAGGACGTGGGGCGCATCATGCAGCAATTTCAAACGGTCCCGTTCGGCGAACCGATGGAAGTGGCGCCCGGAATTCGAGCGCGTTGGGTTGCAGCCGGCCACATGCTCGGCGCGGCCAGTCTGCAATTATGCGTGCAGGATCAGGGCATCACGCAAAGAATCATCTTCTCCGGTGACCTTGGCCCGAAGGGGGCGCCGATTCTTCACGACGCGGTGGGCTTTGAAAAAGCCGACATCGCGGTGATGGAATCCACGTACGGGGATCGCGATAACAAACCGCTGACCGAAACGGTGCGCGAGTTTGAAACGCTTGTAAAAAACGCAATCGCCAGACAAAGCAAAATTCTCGTTCCAGTTTTTGCCGTCGGGCGCACACAATTGCTGCTCTATTTGTTGGCGCTGATGTTCCGGCGCCAGGTCGTGCCCAAGTTCCCCATTTTTCTGGATAGCCCCATGGCCGTCGAGGCCACCAAGATTTACTGGGCGCACCTGAATTTGTTCGACGCGGAATTTCAAGCGCTGAACGCCGAGCGCCCGTTACTCGCCGATCTGGACACGCTCAAAGCCACGCCGACGGCGCAGGATTCAATGGCGCTCAATGAGCTGCACGGGCCGCTCATGATTTTGGCGGGCGCGGGCATGTGTACCGGCGGCCGCATCCTGCATCATTTGAAACAAAATCTCTGGCGTGAGAATACGCAGGTGTTGATCGTCGGTTATCAGGGCGAAGGGTCCTTGGGACGCCGGCTCGTGGAAGGTGCCGAGCAAGTTTCCATTTTTGGTGAAAAGATTGCGGTGCGCGCCACCATCCACACATTGAACGGGTTCAGCGCGCACGCAGGGCAAACGGAATTGCTCCGCTGGTTCGGTCAGATGGCGCATTGCCGCCCCCGACTCTTCCTGACCCACGGGGAAGCGCGCGGGCGCGAACCCCTGGCGCGGCTGATCAAGCAACGGCACGGCATTATTGCCGAGCTGCCGGAATTAGGCGCGGTCGCGCATCTGAATACACCCGTAGGTCAATGTCGAGAAGCTTGCGCCTAATTCATCATGAGCGATACCGTTTTCACCCTTTGCCCGCCCAAACGCATTGGCTTCATTTCCACCCGGTTTCACGGCACAGACGGCGTCACGCTCGAGGCGCGCAAATGGGCCGACATTCTCGCCAAGATGGGGCACGAAAGTTTTTGGATGGCGGGACTGCTGGACGCGCCGTCCGACCGGCGCTACGACGCGCCGCTGGCTTTTTTCAATCACCCGCGCGTGGCGGCGCTGCAGCACACGCTGTTCAACGTCACGAAACGGAATCGCGAGATCACCAATGAGATTCAAACCCTCAAGGAACTGCTGAAGGACGAAATCTACCAATTCATTGCCCGGTTCAAACTGGAAGTGTTGATCCCACAAAACATCATGGCGATTCCCATGCACGTGCCACTGGGCCTGGCCATGGCGGAAGTCATCGCAGAAACCGGCCTGCCCACGATTGCACATCATCACGACTTCGCTTGGGAACGCGAACGCTTCACCCTGAGCGCCGTGAATGATTACCTCCGCGCCGCGTTCCCGGCTTCTCTGCCCGGGGTGGAACATGTCGTCATCAATTCCATGGCGCAAAAGGAGCTGGCGCGGCGTTGCAGCCTGCCGGCCTCCATCATTCCCAACGTGCTGGATTATGAAACGCCCGCGCCGGGCTTGGATGACTATAACCGCGATGTCCGGCGGGAAATTGGGCTGGCAGATTCTGATTGGTTCATCCTGCAGCCCACACGGGTCGTGGCGCGCAAAGGCATCGAGCACGCCATCGAGTTGGTGCGCCAGTTGAAAGACCCGCGCGCCAAACTGGTCATCTCGCACCCGGCCGGCGACGAAGGCAATGCGTACATGGAGATGATACGCGACCGCATCGAGGAGGCAAAAATTGACGTTCGCTTTATCGCGGATCGGGTGGGCGAAACCCGGGGCCGGACGAGCGACGGCAAAAAAATCTATACAATTTTCGATCTTTACCCGCACGCCAATCTGGTGACTTATCCGAGCCACTACGAGGGGTTCGGCAACGCCTTTCTGGAAGCAATCTATTTCGGCAAACCGGTGGTCGTGAACACTTACGCGGTTTACGCACGGGATATCGGCCCGCTCGGATTCCAAATCATCGCCATGTCCCAGTTTGTCACTCGCGACGCGGTGGCGCAAACCCGCGAGCTGCTGAAAAATACCGCCTTGCGCGCCAGTTGGGCGGTCAAAAACTATCAGCTCGCATTGAAGTATTTTTCCTACGCCGTCGCCCGGCGCAAACTGGCCGCCCGCCTCGCCAATCTTTTTGGTGAAGGCTTCTGAAACATGAGCATTGGACACCTCACTTTTAACATGAAGTCGCTTCGATTTTTCCCCCTGCTGACGATCACGCTGATTTTAGCGCCCGGCGCGGCGCGAGCCGTTGAAACCCAAACCAATGCGCCCGCCAAGACGGAAACCAAAGCCACGATGGCAACCGTTCCCGACGCGGCCACCCAACCGGTTTTCATCACCAACACCGTAGCCATCGCAGGTGCGCGCGTCACTTACGTGACCGAAACCGGAATGTTGCCGCTACTGAAAGCTGATGGAAACTCCCGCGCCTCGGTTTTCTATATCGCGTATTCCGTCGTCGGCACCACCGAGGCGAGTCAGCGTTCCGTCACTTTCTGCTTCAACGGCGGACCGGGGTCATCCTCGGTTTGGTTGCACTTGGGCGCCTTGGGGCCGCGGCGCGTGAAGTTGAATCCCGATGGCACGCTACCGCCGCCGCCGTTCGGTTTGACGGACAATGAATTCTCCATTCTGCACGCGACGGATCTGGTGTTCATTGATCCGGTGGCCACAGGTTACAGTCGCCCCGCCAAAGACGAAAAGGCCGAGCAATTTTTCGGTCAATCGGGCGACATTGAGGCGATTGGCGAATTCATCCGACTCTGGACCACACGACACCATCGCTGGCTTTCGCCCAAGTATTTGTGCGGCGAAAGCTACGGGGTGTTTCGCGCCGCCGGATTGGCGGACTACTTGCACTCCCGCTACGGACTGTATTTGAACGGGCTGATCCTGGTGTCGGGCGTGTTGGATTTTGCCACCCTTCAGGACAGCGTGGCCAACGACCTGACTTATCTGGTCTTTCTTCCCGCCTATACCGCCACCGCGCATTACCATCACAAGTTGCCGGCCGATTTGCAGGCTGATCTGCCCAAGGCGCTGGCCGAAGCGCGGGAGTTCGCCCGGGTGGATTATCCCGTCGCTTTGTTGGCGGGACACTCGCTCTCGGCGGTGGACCGCGGCCGGATCGGCGCCAAGCTCGCGCGCTTGACGGGTTTGCCGGCGGATTGGATCGCCGCCAACAACCTGCGCATTTCCCCAACGAGGTTCCGCAAAAAACTGCTCGCGGCGGAAGGCTTGATTCTCGGTCGCTACGACGCACGCATCACGGGGCGGGATGGTGACGCCGGCTCGGATCGTCCCGGTTTTGATCCCTCGTACGCCGCCACCTATGGGCCGTTCGCCGCCGCCATGAACGCTTATGTGCGCGAAGAATTGAAGTTTGAAAATGATCTGCCCTACGAAATTCTGGCGGGAGTGCATCCTTGGAATTTTGACGCCCGCAACAGTGCGCCCACCGTTTCAGAACGACTCGCCGACGTGATGAATCAAAATCCGTATCTACGCCTCCTGGTGCTCGGCGGACTGCGCGATCTCGCCTGTCCGATTGACGGAGTCCACTACAGTCTGAACCACATGCCCCTGGCCGAGTCGTATCGGACCAATATCGTTTACGAAGAATACGAAGCTGGCCACATGATGTACGTCAACCAACCGGATTTGCAGAAAATGCAGCGTGATATTGCATCGTTTCTGCATCGGTAAACCACGGGTCGGCTCATCCGACCGCCAGGTCATGCACCGCTCAAAAATTGAAACGCCTCAATCACTCAAATCGCGTCACCGCGCAATTGGTTCATTGGCGCTCCTCGGGCTGTTGAGTGGTTCGCTTGGGTTCGCCGCAGATTTCCATGTTTCTCCAACTGGCAACGACACCAATCCGGGTAGCGAATCAAAACCGTTCGCTTCGCTGGAGCGCGCGCGCGACGCGGTGCGTCAGAAGCAGGTCGCCGGAGAAAAGATCACCGTATGGTTGCATGGGGGCGATTATCTTCGCACCCAGGCCTTCGAGCTGAGTCAGGCTGATTCCGGCAAACCGGACGCACCCATTGTTTGGCGCGCCTGGAAAGAGGAACGCGTTCGCCTGCTCGGCGGACGAATACTGACCGGATTTCAAGCCGTCACCGACACGAACATTCTGGCGCGCCTCGATGTAAACACGCGATCGCAAGTGCGGCAGCTTGACCTGCGCTCCCTCGGGATCACCGACTATGGTGAAATGAAGTCGCGCGGTTTCGCCCGGCCGACGGCAGTGGCACACTGTGAGTTATTCTTTGATCACCGTCCGATGACGCTGGCGCGCTGGCCCAACGCCGGCGAGTTTACCCAGATTGCGGGCTATCCGATCGGTGAAAAGGATGAGCACGGCGGTCAGTTGGGTGCGCTTACCAACGGCTTTTTCTACAGCGGCGATCGCCCGCGCCGCTGGCAGGATCGCGACCCCCTCTGGGTGCATGGGTATTGGGCTTATGATTGGGCAAACTCGTATGAAGCGGTCGCCTCAATTGATCTGGAGCGGCGGCTGGTGAAAACCACGGCGCCGTACGGACATTACGGCTTCCGCAAAGACCAACGGATTTATTTTCTGAACGTACTCGAGGAGCTGGATCAACCCGGCGAGTGGTTCCTCGAACGGCGGACCGGCATGCTTTACTTCTGGCCGCCATCAACGCCCAGCGCCGCGCCGGAAATCCTCCTGTCATTGCTCAACCAACCCTTGCTTCGACTCAACTCGGTTTCCAACGTCGTCTTCCGCGGACTCACGCTCGAAGCCACGCGCGCCCATGCCGTCGAAATCAATGGCGGCGTCAGTAATCACATCACCGGTTGTCTCATTCGCAACATTGGCAACAGTGCGATAGTGATCGGTGGTGGGTTCGGTCACGGCGTGGAAGCGTGTGATATTTTTGACACCGGCGACAGCGGAGTGGATTTGAATGGCGGCGACCGTAAGACCCTCACGCCCGCTGGACATTTCGTCGCGAACTGCCATTTCCAACGCCAGGGTCGGTGGTCCAAATGCTATGCCCCGGCCATTCACCTGAACGGAGTGGGCCTGCGCGCGACGCACAACCTGATCCACGATCACCCGCACTGTGCCATCCTTTTCTGGGGCAACGATCATTTGATGGAGTTCAACGAAATCCACCATATTGCGCTCGAAACCGGCGACGTGGGCGCGATCTACACGGGACGTGATTACACGTTTCGCGGGAATCAAATTCGACACAATTTCATTCACCACACGGGCGGCGTCGGCATGGGTTCGATGGGCGTTTACATGGATGACTGTGTGAGCGGCACGGAAGTGTTTGGCAATGTTTTCTACAAGGTGCATTGGGCCATGTTCATCGGCGGCGGACGTGATCATCGCGTCGAGAACAACCTGTTTGTGGATTGTGATCCGGCGGTGCGCGTGGATGGGCGGGGGCTTGATCGTTCTCCCGTCTGGCGCAACATGGTGAATGACACGATGCGCCAGCGCCTGACCGCCATACCGCTTGATCTTTATCGGACACGCTATCCGGAAATGAAATCGCTCGATGCGTATTACGGCCCGCCGGGCGGTCCGGCCATCACCGGGGACGCCTTTCAAGGGGTGCCGCCGGAAGGGAACGTGGTGGCGCGAAATGCCTGTGTCGGCAAATGGCTCGAAGCGGGTTGGCACTCCACCGCCGCGATATTGAAGTTGGAAAATAATCAGACCAACGCCACCAGCAGCCTGATCGCCACGATCAATGACGCTTCCACCAGTCGCGATTTTGCTTTGAAGCCAGACGCCCCAGCCTTCGCGCTCGGGTTTCAAAAAATCCCGGTGAAAAGCATCGGCTTACAAAATGATGAATTGCGTCGCGCGGTAACACGCCTGAGCGCGATCCAGCCACCTCGTTAAGCAGAATTGACCGGGCTGGCGCGCCGGTTTCAGACCTGTTGTGGCACCACAAACGGCGCGCGGTAGTTTCGCGTAAGCATCACGTTCGCGGCTTCATTATTGACGAAGCGCTCGGCTTTAACCTCCAGATTGAGCGCGGCCCCCCACGTGAGCGGGGTTTGATCCAAATCCACCGCGTTCGCTTTCAAATGCTCTTCCATGCGGCCATACGCCTCCGCCAGATCGGCGTTTTCGCGCACCTTGGCGCGCAGTTGATCCGGCGCCAGTTTTTGCCCAAGCCGGTAGGAGATGTTGGCCGTGTGACACAGAGCTGCGGAAATGTGGCCGACCTCAATGTCCGCGCGTAAATCATCCGCCTTCCGACTACGCACGGCCGCAATGAAATTGGCGTAATGATCACCGCCGCCTTCGAACTTTTTGATCTCTTTGTCATTCTTGTCATAGACGATGGCCTTGTTGTAACTGGGAATCACCATGCGCCCCCCTTCACAATCAATTACCACCCCGACGCTGGCGCCGTAATAGTTATCCATCTTGTCCTCACCACTCTTGACTGGCAGACCGCGCACCTCAAAAATCAACGGCGCTGACTCGTAGTCCTGATACATGACGAACGTATTGGGCGTTGTGCCGTCATCCACGTAACCCAACCGTCCGCCCACGGTGAAGACGCGCGGGGCGAATCCCGCCTCGCCCAACACCCAGCGCGCGATGTCCACCTGATGCACGCCTTGATTTCCCAAGTCGCCATTGCCGGTGGGCCAGACCCAATGCCAGTCATAATGCAGATGCTTGCGCAGCAATGGCTCCTGAGGCGCTGGGCCGCACCACAGGTCATAATCCACGCTTGCCGGAATCGGCTGCGGTCCATCCACTTTGCCAATGCTCGCCCGGCGCTTGTAGCACAACCCGCGCGCGCGAATGATCTTTCCCAACTGCCCCGACTGCACCCAGGCCACCGCCTCGATCAGTCCTTGACTGGAGCGACACTGCGTGCCGCTTTGCACGATGCGCTGATACTTTCGCGCGGCGCGAACCGCCTGCCGGCCCTCAAATACATTATGGGAAACCGGTTTCTCGACATATACGTCCTTGCCCGCTTGTGCGGCCCAAACCGTTCCCAGCGAATGCCAGTGGTTCGGAGTCGCCAAGGATACCGCATCAATGTCCGGATTCTCCAAGAGCTTCCGAAGGTCCGTATAGGTTGCGACGGTGCCGCCGGACTCTTTAAGTTTGGCCGCGGCGCGACCCAACACTTCTTGATCCGCATCGCACACGGCGACCACGCGGACTCCCTTCAGTTTCAAGTAATTGGAAAGGTGATCGCGACCCCGGCCATTAAGGCCAATGACCGCAACGCGAATGTCACTATTGGCGCCGGGAACCCGCAACGCCGTGCTGGACTGTGCGGTGACCTGGCTCCAAGCGGGCAGCAAACTGGTGGAAGCCGCCGCCAGCATTGAGTGTTTCAGAAACGAACGACGATCGAGCATTTTCATAAGCTTAAAAGTTACTTGGATTGGAGGAACGCAGCAAAATGGTCCGCCACTCGAGCCTGTTTTTCATCTCCTTCATGAAGATAAAAACGGTAACGAAACGTCACGCTCTGTCCAGCGGGAATGACCAGATTGCCGGCCGTCTTGTCGGGCAGATTATCAAAATCATGTCGTCCGAACGGATTGGCCGCAAACAACCCGTAATCCCGCACGTGCCACCAGGTCGGGAAGCGCGGATTTTTGGGGTGATCAAACACCGCAACCCCGACTATTTTGCCGTCCACTGGACCATAATAATCACACCACGCCGCGCGTTTGCCCCAGGCGGAATCATCGCGAATCCCTTCGCTGTTCACAATGTGACCGCCGGGTTTGCCGACGTTATCCCGGTTCGGCTTGACGCGCATGGTTTCCGCCAGACGCAAAGCCATGCTCCCTTCCTTGGTATCACCAAAAGTCACATCGGTTTTCCCCGCGTGCAGCGTGATCTCAAAATCGAAGATGCGCTCGTGGTCCGGACGATTATAAAAACGCAGCGTCCGATCGTCCGTGCAAAGCACCGTTCCATCCTTGGCTACCCATTGATTGCGCGACTGAATCACGCCCTCGTTCGGGCCGGATTGCAATCGAGTAAATTTTTCATGCCGAATCTGCCCGGCCCGATCCTCCTCGCTCCAAAAGTCCTGGCCGTTCACATTGCCATGCGCGTACCAAAATGAACGTTGGTGTTTGTGGTCCTGACTCTCCGCAGGAACGGTCTGCATCGGCCAGTTGCGCGTCATCGGCGTCCCTCCGGGACCCAATAGCGGGTAGCAAAACGGGCGTGAGACCTCCTTGAAAACGTATTCCGTGAATAATTGGCCGTTGATCTCGACGCGCACCCGGTCGGATAATTCAGTAAGTTTCACGCCTTCGCCGTGCGAGGTGGCGCAACCCGTGCCCAACCACAATCCCAAGACCCCGAGGGCGCTCAATGTCATCCGCCAACGGCGCGGCCAACGTCCGCGGCGGGCGGCTGACGGGCAACAGCGGTGGCCGTCAGGAATTTCAACAGTGCGCAATCTCATTTCGTAGCGGCTAATTGTGCCACCAACAGAAACAATTCCACCGCGACTTGTCGAGTCCCTATTCCCGAAAAATTTTTTGAAAGCTTTCCCAATCTCCAACGTCTAGTTAATTTAGTCCTGCCAATCAGGGCAGGCCGGTATGAGAATTACATCACGCGTCAGCTTCGCCGGGCATCTATTTGCCTATCCGCGCCGGACTATTCCGACGCTGGTGGTTGACCGGACCGGCCCCGGCTTTACGATGGAAGCTTCGGCTCGTGACCGACTGCACACGCGCCTCTACCAGCTCAAACGTCAGTTGTTGCGCTCGGTACTGTCAGGTTCAACCCAGCCCGAGCTGTTTAAAAATCTATGTCGCGCGGCCGACCAGGCGGCCGAGCTGGCCTGGAAAACTGAAAGTCCATTACTGGTTTTTCCGTGTCTGTTTGAAGAATTGACCGCCAAAGTACGACTGCCTCAAAGTGCGGCGCCGGCGGTCATCCACGCGATTCTGCCGGTGGATGCCGGTCTCGCCCCGGCCCCGAACTTGGCGCCCGCAACGTAACTTCTCCACCATCGCATTTCACCGTCGCGCAGGTCACCACCCATTCGCTTCAGAGTACGACCACGGTCGGGTGAAATTGCGCTTTCACAAGGCTACTTCGCTGCTTCGCAATTCGCATTGGAAGCTGCCGCCGAGCTTTGGTAAGTTCCACCGGGAAAAACTTAATCAAACGTACGTATGCCTCAAGCCATCATGGATCCCGGTGAAGTCCGCCGGTTTGCTGAAGAGTTGAAGCGCTTCAACCTCGAAGTGCAAAATCGCATGTCGCTCTTGCAGGCGCGCTTTGCCGCGTTGGGTGACTCGTGGCAGGATCAAGAACACGCCAAATTTTCCGAGGAGTTCCGTGACACGATGAAGGTGCTGAAGAAATTCATCGAAAGCTCGAATCAACACACCCCGTTCCTGTTGCGCAAAGCGCAACGCATTGAGGAGTATCTCAACCAGCACTGAACCTCATGCCCGAGTCGCGCGCTAAAGTCACTTCGCTGGAAGCTCTCGAAGCTTTCCGCGCCAAACTCATCATCTACCGCACCAAGGCGCGAAGCGCGCTGGATGAGACCACCGACCTGGTGACTCGCACCCGGCTGTGGCTGGAAACGGATCGGCCTGCTCACTGGCAGAACCAGATTCGGCGGCTCGAACGGGAGTTGGAACGCGCCAAACAGGAATTACTCAGCGCACAACTCTCCAACTTGCGCGACGCCTCGATCAACCAACAGATGGCCGTTAAAAAACTGCGTCAGGCCATCAGCGTCGCCGAAGACAAGCGCCGTGCCGTTTCGCAATGGCAACGACAATACGATACCCGCGTCGAAATGCCCGTGCGCCAGGTCGAGAAACTCCGTCATTTTTTGGATCGCGATCTGGACCGGGCGCTCGCCTTTCTGAACGAGGTGGTTCGTCATATTGCGGCGTACACGGAACTCGCTGCCACTGGTTCAGCGGCCACCGCCAAGGTTTCGAGCCCCACCCCTCCCCATCCGACGGAGGCGCCACTCCCATGAGCGCCATTCAAAATCGCCTGACCAGCCTGACCAACGAACTGAAAACGGAATGGGAGCAAACCAAACATTATTGGAACGATGCCAAAAGCCGGGAATTCGAGCAGCGCTTCATGAGCGAGCTGACTCCAGCCGTCAACCAAGCCATCGCGACCATTGAATCTCTTGAACGCACTCTCGCCAAACTCCGCCAAGACTGTGAATAAACCGTGCAGCGTGGCGGAGATCATCGCCCAACTGGAACGGCTGCGGCGCGAAACGCACGCCTGTGTCACGCGCCGTCGGGAATTGGAGGCGGAAGCCACGCTCCGCGCCCACCAGCTTCAGGCTCAAGACAAGCAAGCTGCCGAGTCGGATCGCGAGCGCTGGAAATCAGCGACTGAGCGAATTGAGGCCAACGCCGCGACCAACCAGACCCACCAGGAATCATATTATTCTCAGCGGCAGGAACGCTTGCGGCGCGCGCTGGAAAATGCCCGGTTACAACGTCAACGCGAAGCCGAACAGCTTGAGAGTAAAAACACGTTCGATAATCAGCAGGGCATCTTGGCGGCCGAGCAGCGGCGCGACGAAGCCACGCGGCAAAACCAAGTTTCTCACGAACAGTTCAGCGCGGAGCTGGCCAACGAGGAAGCGGCGCTCCAGGAGTTGTCCCGACAATTTCGCCAGACGCTGGCTGGCTTCGGCGGCTTGGCGCGCGCGGTTGAGGCCGAAGCTCCGACGGCACTCACGAAAACGGAAGCGACGCCTGACGAGTTGCTCAATCAACTTCGCGCGCAACGCGATTCAGCCGCCAGCCACAGCGCGCGCTGCAAAGCTTTAGTGCTCCCGTTGTTCTTCCGATTTTTCCGCCTCTGGTTCTGCTTCGTGTTGGTGGGAGTGCTGCTCTTGGCGCTGACGCCAGCCTTGCGCCGCTTTGATTTTGCCGCAGTCCCCACTTCGATCTGGATCGGTGGTGGCGCCGGTTGCATCGGCATTTTGGCGCTCTACTTCCTCACGCGAAAACTCCTGACCTCTCCGGCGAAAGCGGCGGCGACCGCATGGGCTCGAGGACGTCAACTTGCCGGTTTATGCGCACAGCAGTCTGAAGCTTATTTTCAAGCTGAGGCGGAGCGAATCCAATCCACGTTCGCCACGGCGAGTCAGCAGATCAATCACGCCTGGAAGCAGGCTAACGCGCAAAATCGTCAAACCGGGCAGCGGCGCGCGATGCAACTGAACGAGCGCGCCATGCGGCTGCATCAAACCGTGGATCAACGGCATCAGCACCGCCTCCATCAAATCGCCACTGAAAAGACGGAAGCCCTGGCACGCTTGAACGAACAAGTCATCGCTCAAAGCCGAGCGCGTGAAAACCGTTACACGGAAGGCCTGGCGCGCAGCAACGAAACGCGTGAAACCGGATTGCGCGCGATTGCAGACCAATGGCAGACCGTCGTGCTGCCAATTTTGCGTTCACTCCACGAGTTGGCGGTTCAATCGCAAAAAACTTTCCCGGCTTGGACTTCCGACTATTGGCACACTTTTGAGGTTCCGGAAGATTTCCTTGCCGCTGCCCCGTTCAGCTCTTTGCGCCTCGACTTGGAACCATTTTGCGACGTGCCGCTTGCCGAAACGCAATTATTGCCTGCAGAGCAACGTCAGTTGAACGTCCCGCTGCAATTGGTGGTGCCCAGCCAGGCCTCACTTTTATTCGAAACCAAAACGTCCAGCCCAACGCCGATCATCGGCTCGTTGAATAATATCATCCTGCGCTTGCTCACCAGCGCGCCGCCGGGCCGATTGGCTTTCACCATTTTTGATCCGGTCGGGCTGGGGCAAAACTTCGCCGGTTTGATGCATCTGGCCGATTTCGAGGAGCGCCTCATCCACAGCCGCATCTGGACGCAACCCGCGCAAATCGAGGAGCGTCTCGCGGAACTGAACGAGCACATCGAAAAAGTGACGCAAATGTATCTGCGCAACGAATATCCTTCGCTCGCGGAATACAACGCCCAAGCCGGGCGGCTGGCTGAGAAATATCATTTTCTAGTCATCGTTGACTTTCCGACCAGTTTCACGGAAGTCGCCGCCAAACGTCTGCTGAGCATCGCCACCAGCGGCCCGCGCTGCGGCGTGCATCTCCTGTTGCACTGGGATCAGCGCAAGGTGGCGCCCGCCGAATTTTCTCCTGATGAACTGCGACGCAATGCGATTCGTATTGTCCGTCGCGGCGATGGATTCGCTCTCACGGGAGCGCCGATCGAGGCAACGGTCGCAGCGACCGAACCACCGAACAATTTGGAAAAATCCGCGCCCATCAGTGAGACTACTCCAACCAATTGGAGTGGCGTGCAACTCAGGCTCGACCAACCACCGGACGCCGAATTAACCACGCGATTACTTCACCAAGTCGGAAAAGCCAGCACTGATTCCTTCCGCGTGGAGATGCCGTTCGAGGAAGTCGCCCCGTCTGAGTCAGAATGCTGGAGTCTGGATACCACCCACGAATTGCGCGTTCCCATTGGCCGCACCGGCGCGACCAAACTGCAATATCTCACGCTTGGCCAAGGTACCCGCCAA
This sequence comes from Verrucomicrobiota bacterium, assembly GCA_039806955.1. Classification (GTDB taxonomy): domain Bacteria; phylum Verrucomicrobiota; class Verrucomicrobiia; order Limisphaerales; family JADLHS01; genus JADLHS01. The sequence goes on from JBDHQI010000031.1 coordinate 23,984, forward strand.
CACGGATTGGTTGCAGGCAAAACCGGCTCCGGCAAATCCACGTTGTTCCACGTCATCATCACCAACCTCGCGCTCTGGTGCAGCCCGGATCAAGTGGAATTTTATCTCGTGGACTTCAAAAAGGGCGTCGAGTTCAAAACGTACGCGACGCACCCATTGCCGCAGGCGCGCGTCATTGCCATTGAGAGCGATCGCGAATTCGGTCTCAGCGTTTTGCAGCGCGTGGATGACGAACTCAAACGACGCGGAGATTTATTTCGAAAGCTTGGCGCGCAAAATATCGCCGGTTACAAGGCGGCGGGGGGCAACGAACCCATGCCGCGTGTGCTGCTGTTGATTGATGAATTTCAGGAGCTGTTCGTGGAAGACGATCGCGTCTCGCAAGGCGCTGCGCTGTTGCTGGATCGGATCGTCCGGCAAGGTCGCGCGTTTGGCATTCATGTGCTGCTCGGTTCGCAAACCCTCGGCGGCGCATATACGCTGGCCCGGGCGACGATCGGCCAAATGGTGGTGCGCGTCGCGTTACAGTGCAATGAGGCCGACGCCTACCTGATCATGAACGAGGACAATCCCGCGCCGCGATTGCTGTCCCGCCCCGGCGAGGCCATTTACAACGATGCGGGCGGCGCGATTCAAGGCAACAGCCCATTTCAAGTCGTCTGGCTGCCGGATCAAGTCCGCGACCAATGGCTGAGCAAAGTGGCCGCATTGGCAACGCAACGAACAGCCAATCAACCAACCTTGGCGAAACACGTTCCCACCATTTTTGAAGGCAACGCGCCCGCCAACGTCGCCGACAATCTCGTGTTACAGTCATTGCTGGACTCGATCACATTGCAAGCCACCAGTTCCCCGCATATTTGGCTGGGTGCGCCCAACTCCATCAAAGGCCCAACGACAGTCGGGTTTCGCCGGCAAAGCGGCAGCCATTTGTTAATCGTTGGTCAACGTCACGAGGCTGCTCTCACCATGCTGGGATTGGCGGCAATGGCCCTGGCGACGCAATTGCCAAAAAAGCAGGCACGGTTTCTGGTGTTCGATTGCAGCCCAACTGATTCTGCCGAATCCAAGTTTTTAGCGCGGATCGCCGCATTGATTCCGCACGAGATCAAAATTCTTCACGCGAGCGAAATCGAGGCAACCCTATCGGCACTAGCGGCTGAACAACAGGCTCGCGCGGAACAAACCAGCGCCGCAGGCCCGGAAACTTTCGTGCTGGTGCATGGATTGCAGACTCACAAGAAACTGCGCTTTGATGAGGAGAAAAGCTTTTCCCTGGATGCCACCGCCGCGTCCGATCCCGGCCTGCAATTCAATCAACTCATCACTGAAGGCGCGGGTCTGGGCTTTCATGTAATCGCCACTTGCGACAGCTACAACAACCTGATGCGTTTTTTGAGCCGCAAAGCGGTGAGTGAATTTGAAATGCGCGTGGTGTTCCAGATGAGCTCGAACGACTCAGCCAGTTTGATCGAATCGCCGGCCGCCAATAATCTCGGTTTGCACCGCGCCATCCTATACAACGGTCAGGAAGGTTGGACGGAAACCTTCCGCCCGTATGCACTGCCGGATGCAGCCTGGCTGGACCGGGCGCAACACGCACTGGTCCGTTTGCACGCTTGAACACCGTCCGGCATTTCGCCACTCCAACGGCGTTATCCGCGCATGCAATCGTTACGGATAACGCAGGCGGAAGAACTGTTCGGGCACGTTGGAATCCGGTTGATTGGTGAACCAGAAGGTGCCGGTGGGATTGACCACGTTGGTCAACACCGACCAATCGGTCAGGTTCGTGGACGTTTGAATCTCCACCGCGAATCCCGCATCACCCGAGATTTGCAACTGCAAACCTGCCGCCCCTGCCTGGAATGTCGTGAATTTCAGCGGGGCACTGGGCGACAGGGCCAGGCTGGCCAGACTGCTCGTCACGGTGCCGCTCGCGTTGGTGATCACCACGGAATAATCTCCCGCGTGCATTGCCTGCGCGTTGGCAATCGCATACGTGCTGGAATTGGCTCCGGTAATGTTGGTGCCATCGTGCCGCCATTGATAGGTCAACGGCGCGGTGCCGCCCGCCATGACGGAGAATGAGACGTTCGCACCCGTAGCGGCCTGCACCGACGCGGGTTGCGCTGTGATGTAGGGCGGCACGTTGGTCACAAAACGCTCTACGCGTACGTTGTCCACCAAACCAAAACTGAGGTTGGCATTATCGGAAATGGAAGCGTAAGCATCCCAATAACCAACAAAGATATTGCTGGCGGTAAGATTGGCATTGGGCACCGAGGCGATTTTCAATCCGTCAATCCACCATTCCACGGTATTGCCGATTTTGTTGATGATCACATCGCGCCAGGCGAAACCCACTGTTCCCGCCGGTAACGCGCCGGTTTGTTGCGGATAATTTGCCTGTTGGAGTGCCGGAGCGGTCTGGCCGCCGGGAAAAGTGGTGGCGTAATAGGAATGTCCGTTGCCACGAATCTCGGTTTCCGTACCGCCTGCATAAACCCCACTGCCCGCCAGTTGCACTGTGCTGCCAATCAACGCCTGCCAATCACTTGCCGTCACGGCTGAATCCGCTGCGCCGCCCTCGCCATCCACGGCAAACCAAACTCCATCCGTCGTACCCGAGCTCCATTGCACGCGGTCACCCGCCGTGCCCACGCCAGCGGTGAGATGCTCCGTCGAACCGGTGCCACCATCCGGAAACGGTCCATTGGCATTGATCCACATGTCAAAATGCAGCCGGTAATCGCCGCCAAAACTTTGGCCTACCGGAGAAATGTTCAACGCCGCAACCACGCCGTTGGCCAGATTCGCCTCGAATTTCACGCCGCGCGTCGTGCCGCCGACCGAATTAGGCGCGGAAGCAATTCCATCCGCCGCGTAATTGTAATTGAAAGTGATCCGCGTATCGGCGGAACTGCGATTCAGAATCCAGTTGCTCATGGTGTTGATGTCAAAATCATCGCTGAACAACGTCTGCAACGGCGGCAACATGGCTTCCACCAACACGGGTGTACTGGCGGCCTGTCCCCACGCGTTGGAAATAATCACGTCATAAAAACCGGAATGTGCCGACTGGATGTTGGCGCGTGTGTAACTGGAACTGGTGGCGCCCGGGATATTGGCTCCGTTAAAACGCCATTGATAGCTCAACGGCGCCGTGCCGCTGGCCACCACCGTCAGTACGGCATTCGAGCCAGTGACAACCTTCCCGCCGGTCGGGGCCACGACAATGGCCGGCGGCGCATTGGTAACGGGCGGCACCCCCAGGAAATTCAAAATGTTCTGCATGTATTCATTGCGCCGCACCGGACTGGTGATGGTTTCGAATGGGAATCCAAAGACGACCACTCGTCCGCCGCCGTTTGCGCCATCGTATTGCACCGCCGCCGCCCCGGATCCATTGGCGTAATTCAAGGCGGTCGTGGCGCCGCTTGCTGGCAACAGAATGTCCGGCGCCTTGACCCAATAAATTCCGTTGTTGCCGTTGTCGAAAACGCCACTGCCGCGACCGGCAAAAATTCCCGTGGACACGGCGGCAACCGTGTAGCTGCCGGAATTATCCGCGCCAAAACCGGCCCGCAGTTGATTTTGCAGAAAGTTGCGATCTGCCGCCGTGGGCCCAGAGGGCCGTCCCAAATCGTAGGCCATCTCACTGCCGGACGCGAACAGCGCGCCACCGGAGTTGAGGTACACGGTCAGCCGACTTTGCTCAATGCTCTTGAAGGTTTCATCGGTCGTCCCTTGGTTGCCCGCCGCCCAAATCACCACGGCATAATTCGCCAGCGCAATCTGGCCATTTGCCACGGTCTCGTTCTGGCACGAATCAAACGCCCAACCGGCGGCACTGATCGCCTTGCCATGCGCGACGACATAGTCAAACGCATTGTTCCAACGTGGATAAACGCGTTCAATGCTGCCGACGTTTCCGGGTTGGTTCCAGTTTTGCGCCACGACGTTCTGCCGCAGGTTGGCCGAGCGATCCATACGATCAAACGCGTTGACCACCAGCACTCGCGGCGCATCCGGACTCGTCGCAGCGCGGCAGCCCACCGTTTCTGAAGGCATGGATTCGCCCCCTGCGTTGACGGCGGTGACGCGGAAATAATAATCCCCACCGGCGGTAAGATTGGAAATGGTGCAGGTGGTTTGGTTGCCAACGGAAATTGGATTACCGAAGCCATAACCATTGGCCGAGCGATAAATAACATAGTTCGTAGGCGCCTGACTGCCGCCTTGGACCACGGGCACTGCCCACGCCAGATTGATCTGGCCATTGCCGCCAGCGACCGCGCGCACGTTCGAGGGTGATTCCGGCAGGAACGCCAGCGGCGGCGGATTGTTCGTATCGTATTGATTCATGAATTTGATCACCGCGTGCAGGGACGAACGCGCCACTGCCGCCCGCACCTTGGGATCCCGCATCAACGCGGCGTCAGACGCGTTATCATGAAAGGCCACTTCAATGATCGTGGCGGGCATTTCATAGTTGAAATAGCTCCCGGTAATTTCTCCATACGAGCCGGTATAGGTGACACTGTTACCGCGGTTGTTCCACGCGTATTCCAGCGGCGGCGAACCGAGCGCCACCAAATCATCATTGACCTGTTTGCCGCACATGAAAGCCAGCTCACTTTGAAAGGGAGTCGGGGTGCCGGTGATCAAACCCATGACGCCGCGCCCGCCGCCGGCATTGGAGTGAAAATTAATGTGAATTCGATCCATGATCGTTCCGGCGGCCTCGCGATTCATGTGCGCGGACATCTTGGGCGGCGCGGACCAGCTGTCGCTTTCGTCATCGCCCGATCCATCATAAAGCGAACTGGATTGGCCCTGTCCCAAGTTGGCTTGTACCCAGTAACGCATGTTTTCATCTTCGCGCGGATACCCCGATACGCCGCCGCCCCGGTTGACCGAACCCATCCCATTACCAAAGCGGATGGCATCCGCGATCACCACCGTCCCCGTCGGCGAACCGCGCAAATTACTGACGACAACGGAGCCAAGAGCCGCATTTGCTCCCGCGTTGAAATAGTATTCGCCCAGATAAATCCAGCCATTCCCCACCATGTGATGCGGAATACGCACCTGGGATTCACCACCCGTGTGCCGAATGCGATAAAGCTGATCACCGCGATCTGAACCGTTCAGCACCCAGGTATAAACCGGATAAAAACCTGCGACGGGGATGTTGGGAGTGTAAGTAGCAATCGCCGTTTCCGTCGCATTCAAGGAGGCAAACCGATAAGGGACATCACCGGACGAGCCCCAAAATACAGTCTGAACGCTGTCAGACCAACTGCCGATGAACGTCACTCCCGGATCATCGTTATCGAGAATCACTTCGTTGGTTTGGTGTCCCAACGGTCGGAACGAAACCACCGTGGCGCCGGCGTTGAAGCAGTATTGGGCGAAGAAATTGAGTTGATCCAGGTTGCCGTAATCCTCGTTCATGTCGTTACCCACGCCGCGTTGCAAACGCCAGTAAGTGGGATCAAACGTCCAGCCATGACCGCTGTTCATATAGACAATTTTCCCCGACAGCGCGCCCTGGTGTTGTTGCACGGACGGAGCGTAAGCGCCAAACAACGCAACTTCGGCTGGAGACGGCTCCGACGCCGGGGGCACGTATCCCTCGGAAACCTCCGGCGTCTGCGCGGCGGCCAGCTCTTCGGGTGAAACTTCGACCCACCGATCTTCAGGTCCGGTAATCGGCAGGGCCGCCCGGCCCGAAAAAGGCAGCAGCAATCCAACCAACCCAAAAAGCCCGGCGCCGAAATGACGCCGCGCTTGAACCAGTGAAATACTAGAATAACGACTCATAAAAAATACAACTCCGAGATTAACGCGGATTAGCCTACCGCAATTCATGAAAACCGCCAAACCACTTCCTCTGAATTCGAGGACATAAAGATGCGTTCAACCCCGACCGTTTTCAGCCAGAGAAGAATCAAACCGCGTCCTGATGCGGCGTCACTTGGCAGGTTCGTGAAATGGTTGTCGCGCCCGATACAACTTTTGCAGTTCGGTATTACGCGCCACCAAATCGGCCTGATCGCTCGCCGCCGCAAGATCAATGGCCTTTTGCGCCGCCGCGATGGCATCATCAAATTGGCCCGCTTCCGCATAAGCCGCCGCCAGAGTACCGAGAAACAAAGGTTGCTGGAAGCCGGTCAATTCACAGGCCCGCCCAGCCAACTGAACGGCGCGCGCTCCATCCCGCACTCCGGCATCCGGACAGGCCGCCAATATCCAAGCCAGATTGTTATGAAGCTCCGCAGATTGCGGAGATAAAGCCAGGGCCGATTCATACGCGACTACCGCAGTCGCCAACCTGCCTTCAGCCTGAGCTCGCCCGGCTAACAACAGTGCAATCTGGCTATCCGCTGGGAAATGCCGGTGCAGTTCCCGCAGTTGCTCAAGCGCCTCCGGTGCGGCCACAACTTGATTCAGCGCCTGCCCGAATCCCGCCCGCGCCTCAGCGTCATCGGGCTGGGCGGCCAGGAACAATTTATATTCGCGCGCCGCTTGAGCTGGCTGTCGTAGTTTTTCGTAGGTCTGCGCCAGATTGAAATGAGTTATGACCAAGTCTGGCGCTTCAACCAAGACGGCCTGAAGCATGTTTAACGCCTCATCGTAGCGGCCTTCCCGCAAGAGGATCACCGCCAGATTATTGCGGGCGCTGGGAAGCTTGGGATAAAGTCCCAGTGCTGTGGCGAACTCTTGCTTTGCTTCGGCATCCCGACCGATCCGGGTCAACTCCTCACCCAGTCCTTGATGCGCCATGAAATTCCCCGAAGTCACAGCCAGCGCATGTCGAAACAAGGCTTCAGAATTCTGCCAGACCCGGGTCTGTTGGTAGGTGCGTACGCCCAAGACCAGCAACCATCCGCCAAGCAATGCCCTCCAAAAATAAGAACCCTTGGAACGCCGATTAAAAACAGCCGTCAGCGGCCAAATCAACGTCAGACTCCACCCCAATGACGGCAGGTAAGTATAACGGTCCGCATGCGCCTGCAGACCCGCCTGGGTCAACCCACAGACGGGAAAAAGAACGATCAGATACCAGAGCCATCCCGCCGCAAACTCAGGATGTGAACGGTGTGCGCGCCAGGCGAAGACGCTTAATCCAACAAGGGCAGCTACGGCCATGAGCAGAACGCCAAACGACCAGGAATGCATCGGATAAAACATGGCCAAACCGACGGGCCAGAAAAATTGGCGCAGGTAAACAAAATACGAGTGTAGAACATTGGTGAATCGAGTTGGCAAGGGAAGTTCACTTAAAGATTGGATTGCCTGACTTTGATCCTGAGTTCGCCAAGTGAGATAGGCCATCCCGCCCACCAGTAGAAAGAAGGGAATCTTCTCCCAGAGTCGCCAACCAAGAACGCGCAACCGTGATGCGGAGTTTGTGGGCTGGATTCGTTGTAACGGCCACCAATCCAGCAGCAGCAACAATAACGGCCAGGTCACCAGCATGGGTTTACTCATCAAGCCGCACGCCAGACAGCCCAAAGCTGCCGCATACCAGACTTTCGGTTTGGCGTTCCAATGAGTAAAGGTGACAGAGGATGAAGGCTCGGTCGGCTTGGCTCGAACATACCCCAAATAAGCGAGCAAAGTTAACAAGCCAAAGAAAGTACTCAGGACATCCTTCCGTTCTGAAACCCAGGCAACTGATTCGACATGCAATGGGTGCAGACCAAACACGGCTGCCGCCACAGCGGCCGGCCACACAGCCCCAGTCAGGACTCGCAGCAATGCGAAACTGAGAAGCACATTCAGCAGGTGCAGCATCAGACTGGTTACATGGTGACCCGGCGGCTGCAACCCGTAAAACTCCACATCCGTAAAATGGCTAAACCAGGTCAACGGGTGCCAACTGCCCATGAACGCAGTGGAAAGTGCCCATTTTGTCCCCTCCCAAGTCCATCCATTCGAGACCATCCGATTTTCATAGACGTACCGTGTATCGTCAAAATTGACAAAACCCGCCTGAAAAACCGGCACATACGCCGCTACGACCGCAACTGCCAATAGCAATGAAAGCCGCCAGAAAGAACGGTCAAAGATGGAACAGAACACTGGCTTGGCTGTCATTGCTCGAAAAGATTCATCAGCGGATTGAATGAAGGGACACCAAGCAGCGAATGTCACTAACCAAGTTGCTCGATTTTCATGGCGGTGATTCCATTGAAATCACCGCGATCAACCGTCAGTAGCTTTTCCGCTTGGATCTTTTCCGCCGCGACAGCGTGCAAGTAATCATATACCCGGCCACCGCGCACGCCCTTGACACGAGCCAGTCGTAGCGCCGCCACCACCTCCGTCCGGTCCAAATCCACAAAGTCCAAATCTTGCGCCAAATTAGCAATGGTGCGCGCCGCTTCATCGGCATCTTGCCGAATCGTTAAACTGCCTCCGGTAAAAGCCGAGAAAACCTCGGCCAAGCTATGGGTGCGCGTAACCCCGCGTTCCCGATGCAGACGCATCCGGATTTCCGGGCTAATCCAGGCAGCGATAATTGCAGAACTGTCCCAGTAAGCCGTCATCGTGCTTCGCGATCTGCGCGCAATGCCGCTCGGATGGCTTCCCGACTAACTTTAACTGGAGAAACGAGCAGCCCGTCGGCGAGCTGAACCGACTGAACAATAGGCACATCTTTTTCCACCAATTCAACAATGCGCACCGTACCATCCGTTTGACGGCGAACGTCAAACGTAGCCTTGGGTCGAAATAACTCCATGCACGTCAACCGCCCTTTATCATCTGCTGTTAACCTCATGGTGGGATTGTCCCACTGCATTACAAAACTTCAAGTAAACTTTGAATTTATGTGAAATGTAAAATTGTCTTCATCGTAAAAGTGGCAGTGCGGTTTCATTGTAGAGCCACAGAATGAGGAGAAGGATTAGCTACTGAGAAACCGAAGCGCAGAGGATGGGTGGGGCGGGCAGTCCTCTGCACGCCACATCCCCTCATAGTCCGACGGCGCGCACGGAGTGATGCGCCCCACCTGTTTCAGTTATCAGAATCCGATGCCGTCCGCGAGGACGCGAACGACTACCGCCGAGGACGGCGATGCTCCCCCATTTCCCATTTCCTTGCCATTCATTCCCTCGCCTTCCCGTTCACGTATTGTTGGGATGCGGTTGAACGTGTCCCCCTCAAGGAATAAATAAAAAGGTTCTCTGACGATTTCGGTGGGTGACTAGATTGCGGGGAGTCTGAGGTTGCCAGCAACGAGGTAAAGCAGGGTGCGCAGGTATTCAAAACTGCGGAAGCCCCGGCCCCGTCGCTTTACCGCGCTGAACACGCTGTTGCGTCCTTTCATGAAGGCATTGGTCGCGCCGTGTTTCCAATGGGCGAGGATTCCCTCCAAATGTCGTTCCCCCGAGTCGGCGAACTTTTCCATTTCCACCAACAGCGCGCCAAACTTCTGTCGGCCCTGCCGCCCCCAGCGACACCACGCCTGCAGCCGACGCCGGGCCGCGCTCGCGTAGGGCAGCCGATACGCGTCCTGAAAGGCCAGCCGCATTGGATACGCCTTCACACTGGCCAGGTTGCTTTGGGTCAGCCCCGCCAGTTCGGCGCTCTGCTCTGCATTCAAGTTCTCCGGGTTCTTGCGCAGCAGCCAGCGCGCGTCTTTCAACTCGGGCCGCTGCTTCTGTTCGCGCCGCCGCACTTTCTCGGTCGCCAGGATCAGGTTGGCGATCACGTGATACTTGTCATGCCCCACCGTCGCGTTGCGGCACGTCTGGCGCACGCCTTTGAGATGGGCCGGACTCAAGTCCAGCGACACCTCCGTCACCGCGTGCCGATGTCCGTTGTGCGCCTCCAGAGCCCCGATAAATTGCGGAAAAACGCCCGCGTCCCGGTCCGCCACCGCGAAGCGCGCCCGCTTGCCAATCAGGTCGGCAAAGATGCTGATATACTTGTGGCCTTTGCACACGCTCATCTCGTCCACGCCGCCACAGCAGACGTTGGAAAAGTCCGCCTCCACATACGCCGCGTCCACATGCTTGTGCAACCGCCGCCACAGGCGCGGGGCCGTTTCGCCCAGCGTTTGGGCGGCGCGTTCCACCGCCATCTCCCGCAGCAACAGCAGCGCGAAGGCTTCAAACTCCTTGCTGAAGCCACCGGCTTTGTACTCCCAGGGCGGACGCACCCGCCAGGTGTGGCCGCACTTGGGGCAGCGCCCGCGCGGCAGTCGGCAGACGATCTCGCAGCGATACTGCATGACATTGAGAGGTCGCCAGCGCAAGGGCTCGGTGCGGTCGTAGCCTTTGGCCTCCGCGCCGCATTGGGGACAGCGCTCCAGCCTCCAGACCTCGTCGGTGTGTTCAATCTGCAAGTCCACTTGGCTTTGAGCCTTGTCGAATACGCATTCCGTGACTCGCCACTTGAGTCCCAATCCCAACAGTTCGCCAAAAAGTTTTTCCGGGGTCATTTGCCCAGAGCTTGCCCTTTACAGAACCCATTACCCACCGAAAACGTCAGAGAACCTTTTTTAATGAAATTTTCGGGCTAGCTCGCCTGATACCGTTTCCAATGTTGTTCTCAGGGGCGCGGGGCGACGCCCGACAAAGGGAGGAGCTGTTCTTGGTATTGACTACTGAATGCCGTGTTCAGAATAAATCTTTGCCAAATTGGTGAGCCACGAACCTTCTTCTCCGTGACGCGGAAGCGTATCTGAAAAGACGTGCCTGGCTTCGTTAAAGCGCTTGAGTCGAAGAAGAACAACGCCCAACCAAGTCCCCCACGGCGCGGTTGTAAATCAAGGCGATGAGCTGTCGCGCTGCCTCCAATGAATCAACCATGAATCCGTCGTACAGCGATGAGCCGGTGAGATTGGCACGGCCTTCCGGGTTGTTCCACTGCGGTTTGAAATTTGCCGGTAACGCCCTGGTCCGGCATTCCTCACAAGGAATCTCCATCCTTCGACCATCATTATCCCCAACTTTCACGGTTGATGGTGTAGTGAGAGAAGTCGGTTGTATGGCTGCGGCAATTCGAGGAGCGGACTCCTTTTTTCCAAAGAGTTTGTCAAAGAGTCCCATGGGTTGCGTTTTGTTTTCGCCTGCCTTGACTGGATTTCACGGCAGCGAAAAGTACTCTGCGCTTTGATAATTTCCATCTGTCTGCTTCACGATTTGCATGAGCAGGTCGTTGACGAGCGAGCTGGCGCCGAAGCGGAATAATTCCGGCGTGAGCCAGTCGTCGCCGAGGGTTTCCTTGACCATTACGAGATACGCGAGCGCCTGCTTGGAATTGCGGATGCCGCCCGCCGGTTTCATGCCGATACGGATGCCGGTGGCGAAAAAATAATCGCGGATGGCTTCCAGCATCACGAGCGTGACGGGCAGCGTGGCGGCGGGATTCACCTTGCCGGTGCTGGTCTTGATAAAATCGCCACCCGCTTGCATGGCAATTTCGCTGGCGAGGCGGACGTTGTCGTAGGTGACAAGTTCACCGGTTTCGAGAATCACTTTCAAATGCGCCGGGCCGCAGGCGGCCTTGGTGGCGGCGATTTCGTCGAAGACGCGCGCATGGTCGCCAGCCAGAAAGGCCGCGCGATTGATCACCATGTCAATTTCATCCGCGCCCGCAGCCACGGTGCGACGAACCTCTTCGAGCTTCGTCTTGAGCGGATATTGGCCACTGGGAAAGCCGGTCGCGACGGCGGCAATGTTGACCGGAGCATTTTGCCCGAGGAATTTGCGCGCATATTTCACCAGATTGGGATAGATGCACACGGCGGCACAACCGGGCACGGCGTATTTCGGGTCGGCGGGTTGCAGCGCTTTGCGGCACAAATACGCCACCTTGCCCGGCGTATCGCCGCCTTCCAACGTGGTGAGATCGCACATGGCCACCGCCATTTTCAGTCCAGTCAGCTTGGCGCTGGTTTTAATGCTGCGGCGGGCGAAGGCTGCGGCGCGTTCTTCCACCGTGACCTGATCCACGGTCGGCGCGGAAAACGCGGAAGTCGCCGCGCAGCGAAATCCATCTCGAGGGGCCAGCGCTTTCATATCAATGCTGATAAACTTGCGGGCGACTTCGAGGTGAGTCAACTCTGACTCGTTTCATCGGCGCGGAACGATTGCAGTCAAAGGGAACGATTGTCCGCAAGTGCGGCGGGTTGTCGGGAGATAAACTGTGTCCGCCGGGGGGGGTCAACTCTCGGGCGTTTGCGCGTCCAACCAGCGCAGCGCGCCTTCCAAGTCGTTGAAGTTCCCGTCAAGTTGTGCCTCGAAGGCAGCCTTCAAGGTGATGCCAAATTTCCGGTCCGGTCGCCAGCCGCGCGCGATCAAGTGTCGTCCCTGCAGCAACGGCTTTGGCGCGGAGTCTTGCAGGCGCAACGCCGCCGCTTTTTCTTTCAAGGCCAGGATGCCAGACGGAACAATCCGGGGTTTGGGCGGACGCCCGAAAGAATCCGCCAACATGACCAGGCAGAGGTCGTCAATTGTGGCGGGTTGCAACGCACTGGCCAGGCGGCGCACGGAACGTGCGGTGACGGTTTGTAATTGCGCCAGGTGGTGCGTGACCAACGGCACGACGCGATTCACCAGTTCCTGCGACACTTTCAACCGCGCCAGGAAGGCTTCCGTCAACGGTCCGCCTTGTTGTTCATGTCCGGGTGAAACGACGCGCATCCGTCCGTGGCGCTCCGCGTGATGGGTGGTGGCAGGTTTGCCAAAGTCGTGCGCGAGCACAGCCAGCATCAGCACGCGGCGCGTGGTTTCGTCCGCCGCCTGCCAGTCCGGCAATTCCGCCAGTGCATCGCAACAGTGGCCAGTGTGCGTGAATACGTCGCCCTCGGGATGCCATTCCGGATCCTGTGGTGTATGCACCAGCGCCGCCAACTCGGGAAAATGCTGCAGCCAGTTTGTGACTCGCAGGAAATGCAAACCCGCCGATGGTTCGCGGCTCGCGCCCGCCCACTTGAGCCACTCCAGGCCGACGCGCTCAGGCGCCAATTCCGTGAAAGTGTGACTGATGGAGCGGCACAATGCGACCGTGTCCGGCGCGGGCGTCAACTGAAACCGTGCGACGAATTGCATGCCGCGCAACACGCGCAACGGATCCTCGGCGAAACGATCGCTGGTATGACGCAAAATGCGATCCGCCAGGTCCTGTCGCCCGCCGAAGAAATCCAGATATTCATTGGTGCGTGGGTTGAACATCAACGCGTTGATGGTGAAATCGCGGCGGCGCGCGGCTTCGCGCAGCTCAAGGTTTGGATCGAACTCCACCGCGAAACCTTTGTGCCCGACGGCGGTTTTGGAATCGCGCCGCGGCAGACTGAAGTCCCATTGCGCGCCATCCGGGCGGGTGAATTTGATGACGCCAAACGATTTGCCGACCAAGTCCGCGCGCCCATGACGTCGCAGGCCATTAACCAGCGTTTCGTAATCCACGCCGTAAACTTCAAGGTCGAAGTCGGTTTGTGGACGACCGAGCCAGGCGTCCCGAACGCAACCACCCACCAGATAAGCGTGGGATAGCTCCGGCGTGGTTTGCAACAATTGACGCAAGTCGGCCGGCAGTTTCATGTCACCAACAAGGGATTGATGCCAGACGATGAAATCTCGCCGCCAGTGGGCTAGGCGAGGCGTCGCCGGTGCAGAATGAAGTAAAGTCCCGCATACACTTTCGGATCAATCATCACACCGGAGCGCGACCTGGCTTCCAGCCAGGCATGAACCTCCGCCAATGGCACTTCATGCACCATAATGGCCTCCCGCGCCACGCCGCCGCCCGCACCGACGCGCTGTAACTTTGTCGCATAAAAGAACGTCGAGATTTCCGTTCCCATTCCACTGCAGGCAGGACCACGCGTCAGCCATTCCAAATGCCCGGCGGCGTATCCGGTTTCCTCAAGCAATTCGCGCCGCGCCGCTTCCAACGCAGATTCTTTCGCGCCACCCGAATCATCGCCAACCAGCCCCGCAGGCAACTCAAGGGTGCGCGCATGAATGGGAATCCGATACTGCTCCACCAGGAGAACTTTTTGCGCCTCACTTACCGCCACCAATAAAACGGCACCAGTGGCGTTGGGGCGGTCTACATATTCCCAATGTCCCTCCTGAATCAGGGCGAGAAATTTACCGGTGTAGAGCCGGGTTTGTGGTAATGCTTCCATCGGTTTCAAAATTTCCAAACTAAAGCGTCAAGGCAGAGGTGCGCGCCACGCCGGGTTTGCTTCCGGTTTGATGCCCGCGCATCACGCCCCGCCAACCTCCCGGCCTCGCCCCAAGCGCGCGGCTTCTTACATCACCATGCCGCCGTCAATGGTCAGCACCTGACCGGTAACGTACCGACCCGCGTCGCTGGCGAGATAAAGCGCACCGTTGGCGATGTCTTCGGCCTGACCGAACCAGCCGAGCGGCACCTGTTTCAAAATCACGTCGCGCAAATCAGGTTTCAAATCCGAGGTCATGTCGGTTTCAATGAATCCGGGCGCGATGGCGTTTACCGTTACCCCGCGGGAGGCCAATTCGCGGGCAGTGGATTTGGTGAAGCCAATCAAACCGGCTTTGCTGGCGGCGTAGTTGCACTGGCCGGGATTACCGATCAGACCAATCACCGAGGCGATGTTGATGATGCGGCCCGAGCGTTGCCGCGCAAAATTGCGGAACAGGGCACGCGTGAAATGGAATGCGCCTTTGAGATTGGTGTTCAACACCGTGTCCCAATCCGCGTCGCTCATGCGCATCAACAAACCGTCCCGCGTGACGCCAGCGTTATTGACCAGGATGTTCACCTTGCCGCAGTCCGCGAGAATTTTTTCCGCAGCGGCGGTGACGGCATTGCCATCGGCCACGTCCACCGCCAAAGCCCAGGCCTGGCGACCGAGCGCGCGGATTTCCGCGGCGACCTTTTCCGAATTCTCCACCGTGCGGGACACGACGGCAACATCCGCGCCGGCGGCGGCGAATTTCAAAGCGATGGCCCGACCGATGCCGCGACTGGCCCCGGTGACAACGGCAATTTGACTGGCAAGTTGACTCATGACGGCGTGCAGCGTGTTAAGGCATGGCGCTGACGTCAAGCATCCACTGCGGGGGCGCGCTTGACCCGCCCCAGGCCCGCTCCTAGCATCAGCGCGTGAGAATGAGGAAAATCTTCCGATGGTTGTGCGTGATGGGATCGGGGGCACTGGGCTGCGTTCATTTGGCATCGGCCGCCGAATTGATCAACGGGGTCAAAGCCGTGGTGCATACGTCGGTCATTACCTATGGGGAAATCGAGTCGGACGTGGCCATGATGGCCGAGGATTTGTATCGCCAGTATGGTCGGCAGCCCGCAGTGTTTCAGGAGAAGATCGAAGCCGCGCGCCGGGAAAGTTTCGAGCGCGCGGAAAAGCATCAGTTGATTTTGCACGATTTTGAAAAGAAGGGGTACAGCCTGCCGGAGGTGGTGATTGATGAAGTAGTGAACGACGAAATCAAGCGCTACGGGGACCGGGCGACTTTGACCAAAACCTTGCAGGCACGCGGCATGACCTTTGAAAAATGGCGGCAACAAATCAAGGAGCGCTTTCTCGTCAGTCAGCTTCGCCGCAAAAACGTCAATCAGGAAACCATTATCTCGCCGCATAAAATCGAGGAGTATTATCAGGCGCATCAGGAGGCCTACCAAGTCTCCGAACAGGTCAAACTGCGCATGATCATGCTGAACAAAAACGAGGATCCGTCAGAAGAAGCGGACATGACTCTGGCCCTCGCCCGGGAAATTCTGGCGAAGCTCAAAGCGGGCGCGCCATTTGCCGAAATGGCCACCATTTATTCGCAGGGCGCACAGCGGGCCCAGGGCGGCGAATGGGGTTGGACGGAAAAGTCCGTGCTGCGTTCCGAGCTGGCGGAAGTCGCTTTCAAGCTCAACCCTGGCGAACTCAGTGACGTAATCGAAACGCCGCAGGCTTATTTCATCATGTTGCTGGAGGATAAACGCACGGACCACACCAAACCCATCGGCGAAGTGCGCGACGAAATTGAAAGCACGTTGCAGCAGCAGGAAAGCGCGCGGCTGGAAGCGAACTATATTGACAAGTTGAGGAAGGAAACCTTCATCCGGATTTTTGATTATTAAATCCGCGACCGGATGGAGTTCTGGTTATGACGCAAGCCATCGGCATCTCATTGGGGGACATCACCGGCATCGGACCGGAAGTCACGCTCAAGGCGTTGGCGGCCGAACTGCCACGGGACGATATGCGCTACGTGCTGTTTGGCGAGCCAGCGATCCTCCAACATTGGAATGAGCGTTTGCAACTGGCGTTGCCGCTCGGGAAAGCGCGCCTGCAACTCGCCAGCGAGTCCGAGCGCGATCTCACTCTGAACCTTCACCCCGGGGCTGCGCCGGCCGCGCGCGCCGCCGTCGCCTGGCTGCGGGCTGGCGCGAAATGTTGTCAGCAAGGCGAACTGGCGGCCCTCGTCACCGCTCCCGTGAACAAGGCGGCCATCGTGCGCTCCGGTCAGCCGTTTGTGGGGCAGACGGAATTGCTCTCCCAACTCGCGCAAACCGAGCGTACGGCCATGATGTTGCTCGGCACGGATGAGGGCGGCCGCTGGTTGCGCGTGGCGTTGGCCACCGTGCATATTTCCATCAAGTCCGTCCCCGAAAAACTGACTACGGGGCGAATCAAACTGGCCATTGAACTCGCCACGCAAGCCTGTCGCGATTTGGGGCTGCCGCGCGCCCGGGTGGCCGTTTGCGGATTGAATCCGCACGCCGGCGAAGGCGGCGAATTTGGCACGGAAGAAATTACCACCATCGGGCCCATCATGCAGGTGATGCAGCAGAACGGTTTCGATGTCGTTGGTCCGCTAAGCGGCGATACCGTATTTCACTACGCGTTGAAAGGGGATTACGACGCGGTGGTGGCGATGTATCACGATCAGGGATTGGCGCCGTTGAAAGCGGTGGCTTTTGAAAGCGGAATCAACTGGACGTTGGGACTGCCGTTCATCCGCACTTCACCCGATCACGGCACGGCCTACAACATTGCCGGTCAGGGAACGGCCAATCCGTCCAGCATGATTGCCGCGATCCGATTGGCGAAACAACTGATCTGCGCCCGACATTAGATATTTTCGCGCGCGGCTGACGAAGTCGCTGCTGGCGGTAAAGGCGCGATCCGTTTGACGCGCAACCCGTTTTTTTCTGCCGCGCCGGCAAAAGACAAGATGCCGCGTTTGGCGGTCACGCCCGCATACGGATCATTGGTCGTCAGCAGATTTCCATCAATATCCAGGTAGTCGCACAATTCGGCCAACTGCGCGGCAGCGCTGATCAGCACGCTGGTTTCAATCATGCAACCGATCATGGTTTTCAACCCCAACTGCCGCGCGCGGCTCAAGGCGTTGAATCCCTCACTGACGCCGCCGGTTTTTACCAGCTTCACGTTCACGCCGTGAAAACACTCGGCGCAGTGCGCGAGGTCCGCCGCGGTGTGATACGACTCATCCGCGAACAGCGGCAACGGCGAACATTCCTTGAGCCAGCGCAAATCGGCCGGCGGCGTGGTCTGCGGCATCGGTTGTTCTACAAACTGAATGTGTCCGTCGGCCGCCAGCCAGTGCAGCCGTTCCAACGCTTCTTCCCGGGTTTTCCAGCCTTCATTGGCATCCACGCGCACGGGCTTGTGCGGGGCGACTTCCCGCAGCGCCGCGAGAATTTCCCGGTCACCCGCGACGCCAACTTTCAATTTCAGAACCGGATAGGCGGCGGCAGCCTGCACTTTTTGCCGAATCACCTCGGGCCGGTCAATGCCGATGCTGAACGAGGTGACGTGACGTTCGTTGCGGAATCCCAGCCCCAACAAATCATAGACCGGTTTACCTGCCAGCTTCCCGGCGACGTCCAGCAACGCCAGATTCAAGGCGCATTTGGCCGCGCGATTTCCTGCCGCCACCGTTTCCAAGTACGCCATGCTGCCGGGAATGTCTTCGCTGGAAAGTCGGCCGCCGTCCACCTTGCGAAAAAAATTCTCCACTGTTGCGGGTGATTCGTGATAACGCTGGATCGGGCTGGCTTCACCGATGCCAACTGTGCCCCGGGCATCCGTCAATTCAACCATGACGACCTGAAAAAGATCGGTGCTGCCACGCGCAATGGTCCAAGTGTTGGCCAGCCGCAATTGTTCCCGCCAAAAGTTCAATTTCATGTCGGCAAAATGACAAATTGCACGGGTTCCGCAATCGCCGCGTGGCACACAAACATGTTGGGGCGGATGAATTTCAAATTACGGTGCCGTCAGGGATGGAGGCGTTCTTGGGGATCACCACAATGCCGTCACGAATGAAATACCATTCGTGATCCACATGATCCGGCTTACCCGCCGGAGAGATGATCACGTTGTTGCCGATGCGCGCGTTCTTATCAATGATGGCATTCTCAATCCGACAATTCGTGCCGATGCCCACCCGGGGGCGACCGTGCCGCTTGTGTTCGTTGATGGACTCCTGCGATTCAAAATAATCACAGCCCAACGCCACCACCCGGTATAATTCCGTGCCCCGCCCCACAATGATGCGCAAGCCGACGATGCTGTTGCGGATTTTGGACGGGTTGATGATGCAGCCATCAGAAATGACCGCGTGATCAATCTGCGCACCGTTCACTTTCGAGCCGGGAAGAAAGCGTGGGCGACTGAAAATCGGCGCGCTCATGTCGAAGAGATTGAACTTGGGCAATTCCGCCGCCATGTCGAGGTTCGACTCGAAGAAGGCGCGGATCGTGCCGATGTCCTCCCAGTAACCCTGATAGACGTGTGAACAAACCCGGTGCGTCTCGATAGCTCGCGGAATGATGTGCTTGCCGAAGTCGGTGAAATCGTTATCCAGCAGTTTGCGGATCACCTCGCGGTTGAACACGTAAATTCCCATTGAGGCGAGGAAATACTCCTCATCGCCCTTGATTCCCAATTTGGGATACCAGGCCGACGGCAACCGCAACGAATCCTGCACCGCGGGGTCCTTGGGTTTTTCCACGAAACGCACGATGCTGCGGTCCTCCGCGATTTGCATGATGCCCAACGCCGCCGCTTCCTTGCGGCGCACGGGAATCGTGGCGATGCTGACATCCGCGCCGCTCTCGCGATGCTCGGCGATCATGCGCCGAAAATCCATGCGGTACAATTGGTCGCCACTCAGAATGACCAGATACTCAAAATCATGATCCAAAAAGTGAACCAGATTTTTGCGCACGGCATCCGCTGTGCCTTCATACCAAGAAGCATCCGCAAAGGTTTGTTGCGCGGCGAGAATTTCCACGAAGCCACTGGTGAACTGATCGAACTTGTACGACAACGAAATGTGCCGGTGCAGCGAAGTCGAGTTGAATTGCGTCAGCACATAAATCCGGCGGAAACCGGAATTGATGCAATTGGAAATCGGCACGTCCACCAGTCGGTACTTCCCCGCGAACGGCACGGCGGGTTTGGCGCGGTCCTTGGTGAGCGGGAACAATCGCGTACCCTGACCGCCACCCATGATGACGCACAGGACGTTGCTGGTGTTGAGAGATTGCCGGGTGATGCGGTTCGTGTTTGACATAACGCCAATCCAGTTACAACTGTGACTCCCTTCCATGCTAGGCCAGTCCGCCGGAAAATCGCAAGCCCCAAGCAGACGAGCCCAACGCAAATGAGAATCCAGTTGGGCGGCGCCCCCCAACCGGGATGAAGTTCCCTCCGGTAAAACCGGCAAAGCCGGGAGTTGCCACCACCGCGCTCAACTGCCACCATGCAGTCGCCGTGCGGGAAGTTTACGCCCCGGAAAGACACGATTTAAACTATGAAAACAATCAAAGCAGGAATTATCGGCACCGGTTTCATTGGACCGGCACACGTGGAAGCCGCGCGTCGGCTCGGCTTCGTGGAAATGGTGGCGTTATGCGAAGCGAATGAGGACCTCGCCCGCGCCAAAGCCACCGCGCTGGGCATCCCCAAATCCTACGGCAGCATCGCCGCCTTGCTTAAAGACAAGGAGGTCGAAGTCATTCATAACTGCACGCCGAACCATATTCATTTCGAGATCAGCAAAAAGATCATGGCGGCAGGCAAACACGTCATCTCGGAAAAACCGCTGGCCATGACCACCAAGGAATCGCGCGAGCTGGTGAAACTCGCCAAGCAGACCGGGGTAGTGAACGCCATTGATTTCAATTACCGCTATTATCCGCTCGTCCAGGAGGCGCGGAATCAAGTGGCCTCGGGCCAATTGGGTGACGTCTTCCACGCCACCGGCAGTTACACGCAGGACTGGCTTTACCTCGCCACGGATTGGAACTGGCGGCTCGTCCCGCAATTCAGCGGCAAGTCGCGCGCCGTGGCGGATGTCGGTTCGCACTGGTGCGACGCCATTCAGTTCATCACGGGACTGAAAATCACCAAGGTATTCGGCGATTTCCAAACCATCCACAAGCGGCGCATGAAACCCAAAAAGGAGGTGGAAACCTACTCGGGTAAAATGCTCAAGCCAACGGATTACGAACCGGTGCCGATTCACACGGAGGACTTTGCCAGCGTGTTGTTCCAGTTCGCCAACGGCGCGCACGGCTCGTTCAGCGTATCGCAATGTTTTGCCGGAAGAAAAAACCGTTTGTTCTACGAACTGGCCGGATCGAAAAAGTCGCTCGTGTGGGATCAGGAACGCCCCAACGAACTCTGGATCGGTTATCGCGAGAAGCCGAATGAGCTGCTGATCAAAGATCCGTCGCTCCTGAGTCCGGGAGCCCGGGCTTACGCGCATTATCCTGGCGGCCATCCCGAAGCGTATCCAGACGGACTCAAGAATTTTCTGCTCCGGGTTTACTCATACATTGCCGGCAAAGAAAAGCGGCCGGACTTCAGTACGTTCCAGGATGGACATGATGAACTCGCAATCTGCGAAGCCATCCTGGTCAGTTCAAAATCCAAGCGATGGGAATCGGTAAAATACTGACCCAACCCGGGTGTTAGCATAGGGAAATTTACGGATTTAGCCGTAGCGGTGCGGTTTTCCCTTGATTCCAAAAGAGTAACCTGTTACTGTCGCTCCCACAACTATAACAAAAGAAACTATAATAAAAGATTGTCTAAGTAAGATCATGAAGATAAGTCCTATAATCCCTGTTGTATGCGGGGTCGTGGCCATGGCATTTGCCACCACCACCACCGTAAATGCGCAAACCTTGTAGAGTCAAAATTTCGAAACCGACACCACGGCGAACTGGAACGTGAACACGTTAGGCCTCGGCTCGGACGCCAACTTCTTCTTCGACTACAGCTCGGTCGGTATTCCCCAAGCCCCCAATTCGGGCGTGTCCGACGGCACGTATGGCCTGCGGCTGCGGGCGAACCAGTTTGGTTTTGGCACTGCGACTTTCCCTGCGGGCGTCAGTGTGTCACCGATTGGTCAAAGCTTTACGGGCGATTATATCTTGCGCTTTGACATGTGGCTGAACTTCATCGGCCCGGCGCCAGGCGGAGGCGCTGGTTCGACGCAAATCACCGGTGCCGGCATCGGCACCGCTGGCACCTCCTCGCAAATCGCAGGCGGTACGGTGGACAGCATCTTTTTTGGCGGCAGCGGTGAAGGCGGTACCGCGACTGACTATCGTGCCTACGCACCTGCAGCGCCAACCAGTTACATAGCCACTTCTGGAGTTTATGCGGCCGGAAATGTCACAGGTGTGCAAAATAACAGCCATGCTTACTATGCCCAGTTCGGTGGTGAGACCGCTCCAGCCGGGCAAGTAGCGCTTTACCCGGGCCAAACGGGGGCCACTGCGGCCGGAACGCTTGGTTGGGCTTGGCGGGACGTGGAAATTGCGAATGTTGGCGGTATCATTACTTGGAAAGTGGATGGCTTGCTGATGGCGACGGTGGACGCATCCGCCGCCGGAACGCTTGGCGGTGCTAACATTCTCTTCAACCAATTCGATATCAACGCCACCACCACCGACCTCACCGGTAACGATGTGTTGTTCGGCCTGTTTGATAACATCGTGGTCACCGCCGTGCCGGAGCCGACCAGCCTGGCGTTGGTCGGATTGGGAGCGCTGGCGCTGTTTGCGCGCCGTCGCAAGTAAGAATTCCAATTCAGGTTACTTCAACCGCTCGGGAGAAATTCCGGGCGGTTTTTATTTTGCGGTCAGCAACGCTTGAACCTGCGCGGCAATGTCGCCGCCGCGCATCAGACTTTCGCCAACCAGGATGGCGCCGGCGCCGCAGGCTTTAAGACGTTGCACATCCGCACGGGTGAAAATGCCGCTTTCCGCGACCAACAGCGCCGCCCGCTGCGGGGCGTATGACGGAAAAAGCTTCGCGGCCAGCCGTTCGGTAGTGGCTAGGTCCACGTTGAACGTCTTCAAATCGCGGTTGTTCACACCAATTAGTTTCGCACCCAAGGCCACCGCGCGTGCCAGTTCTGTCTCGTTGTGAACCTCCACCAACACCGCCAGCCCGGCTTCGCTGGCGAGCGCGTGAAATTTTTTCAGCCGCGCATCATCGAGGATGGCGACGATGAGCAGAATCGCATCCGCGCCCCATTCGATGGCTTCGAGGATCTGCCGTTCATCAATGATGAAATCCTTCCGTAACAACGACAGCTTCACCGCCGCGCGGATTTGTCGCAGATAATCGAGGGACCCTTGAAAAAACTTTTCATCAGTAAGCACCGACAGACAGCTCGCCCCCGCGGCTTCGTATTCCTTGGCGATGCGGACCGGATCGAAGTTTTCGCAGATGACACCTTTGGACGGCGACGCCTTCTTTACCTCGGCAATCAACGCCACGTCGCCGATGCGTGGATTCTGTAACGCGGCAAAAAAGTCGCGCCGCTCGCCACGTTCAAGCATGGCATCGCGCAAGTCGCCCGCCGCGATCAACCGCTCGGGCAGCTTGGCAACTTCGAGCTTTTTCTGTTCAACAATGGTTTCGAGAATGTTCACGGATTTATTTTAACGCAAAGACGCAAAGACCCAAAGGCGCAGAGAAAACAAAACCTTTGCGTCTCTGCCTCTTTGCGTCTTTGCGTTAAATTTATTCTTCATCATCCTTCAAGCCCTGCATCCGCTTGAGCGGACCGCCAGCGCGCAGCCAGCCGTTCACAAACGGGTCCAAGTCGCCATCCATCACGCCTTGCACATCGCTCGTCTCCACGCCCGTCCGCAAATCCTTCACCATGCGGTACGGCTGAAACACGTAACTGCGAATCTGGTTACCCCACGACACGCTGCCTTTCTCGCCGTAAAATCGCTCCATCTCGGCTTTCTGCGCGTCCACGCGCTGCGCGTAAATTTTTGAAATCAACATCCGCATCGCGGTGGCGCGATTCTGGTGTTGCGAACGCTGGCTTTGCGAGGCGGCCACCAAACCGGTTGGCAGGTGCGTAATGCGCACCGCTGTTTCCACCTTGTTCACGTTCTGTCCTCCCTTGCCGCCGGAGCGAAATGTATCCACGTGCAACTCACTGGGGGGAATCACAATATCAGACGACGTTTCTTCGATTTCCGCGATGGTATCCACGCTCGCGAAGCTGGTGTGGCGCCGTTTGTTCGCGTCGAACGGCGAGATGCGCACCAGCCGATGCACGCCGCGCTCGGCCTTGCAGAAGCCATAAGCGTTTTCGCCCTTGATGATCAGCGTTACGCTTTTGATGCCCGCACCTTCGCCCGGCAACGCGTCTTCCACTTCCACTTCCCACCCGCGTCCCTCCGCCCAGCGTTGGTACATGCGCATCAACATGCCCGCCCAATCGCAAGCCTCCGTGCCGCCCGCTCCGGCGTTGATGCTCAGAAAACAGTTGCTCTGATCGTGTGGGCCGGTGAGAAAGACGCGCAGTTCAAATCCGTCCAGTTCCTTGAGGAATTTGCCCAGGTCACGTTCCAGCTCGCGCTCCACCGGCAACTGCGCTTCCGCCGGTTCGGCTTCGCCCAATTCCAACATCACGCGGAAATCGTCCAACTGCTTTTCCGCCGCCACCAGCGGCTCAATCTTGTTGCGGATGGAACTGCCCTCGTTGATCAGTTTTTGAGCCTGCTCGCGATTGTCCCAAAAGCCCTCGCCCGCCATCAGCGATTCGAGTTCGCCCTGGCGTTTTTGCAGATTGGCGACGTCAAAGAAACCTCCGCAGGTGCGTAAGTTTCTGCGCGGCGGTCTCCAGGGAAATCTTAACCGTATCAAACATAGACCGCGTAGCCTAACGCACGACGCGGGCTGAATCCAGCGGGGAAACAAAGCTCTCTTGGAGACGTTGCAAATATTTTTGTCGCCGGCGCCTTGAGAGGGGCGGACGCCCAGCCTCAAAATAAACGATTCCGCCTCATTAATTCGGCGGCTACTACTTTAATTGAACCGCCTTAGCGCCGGAGGCGCGGTAGCAGATAGCCCACAATGTAAGCTATTGGCTCTGATCGGATCGATCATCAGCCCCGGTGGGGACGATAGAAAACCGCCACCCTGTCGCCCCTCTCCAGGGCTTGATCCGATGCCATCGCTTTCCCACGGCCGGCGCGGTGGCTACCATCTCTCGCTGCTCCGGAGCTATGGCCTTTCCAGTTAAATCACAACCGCTGAAGTTAGGGAAAGCTGCGTCCAGTTGCGTCAACCCTGCAAATCTCTCCTTTTGTTGCCCCGGACGTTCGTGTTTAATGCACGCCCGATTTTATGAGCAAAACCGCATTGCTGTTCGCCGGACAAGGCGCCCAAGTCGTCGGCATGGGCAAAGATTTGGCCGTCGCATTTCCCGCCGCCCAAACGTGGTTCGAACGCGCCAACGCGGCATTGGGTTACGATCTGACCGCTATTTGCTTCCACGGGCCGGACGCTGAATTGACTAAAACTGAAAACGCGCAACCGGGAATTTTCCTCGTCAGTTGGATCGCTTTTGAACTGCTCAAGGAAACCGTTCCGAATCTGAAGTTTGACGCGACGGCCGGTTTGTCGCTGGGTGAGTTTACCGCGCTGACGGCGGCGGGAGGGCTGAGCTTTGCCGACGGATTGCGCGTGGTGCGGCAGCGTGGGCGATTCATGCAGGAAGCTTGTGAAACCACGCAAGGCGGCATGGCGGCCATCATTGGTTTGGATGAGGCAGCCACTCGCGCCGCTTGTATGGAAGCGGGAGTGACTTTGGCCAATCTGAATTGTCCCGGCCAAATCGTGATTTCCGGAGCGACGGATCGCATCAGTAAAGCCTGCGAACTGGCCAAAGCCAGGGGCGCGAAGCGCGCGATTCCACTGCCCGTGGCGGGCGCGTATCATTCGCCGCTTATGGCCAGCGCGCAACCCAAATTACAGGCCGAACTTGAGCGCATCACCCTTTCCGCACCATCAGTGCCGGTGATTTCCAACGTCACGGCGGAACCGCACACCACTCCCGATCGGGTGGCGGCACGTTTGATTGAACAAGTGACCTCCTCCGTGCGCTGGGAGGAGTCCATGCGTTATCTGCTCGCGCAGGGATTCACGCGCTTCATCGAGCTGGGGCCGGGCACCGCGTTGTCCGGCTTCATGAAGCGCATCAACAAAGCGGCGCAACTGCTGAATGTCGCCGATGTCGCCAGCCTGGAAGCCACGGCGCGGGCACTGAGCTAAATGGTCAAGCTCGTTCTCTTCGACATTGACGGCACGCTGGTCCACACCGGCGGCGCAGGCGTTAAAGCTTTTGCCAAAACCTTCGCGACCGAGTTTGGCCTCACGCAGGGCATGGAACACATGCGTTTTGCGGGCGGCACGGACATCGGCCTGGTGCGAAAGTTTTTTCACTTGAACGGAGTTGTTCCAAACGCGGCGCACTTTGAGCAATTTTTCGAGAGCTACGTTTTCTGGCTGGATCACCTCCTGGCACACAGTGAAACCACCATCTGCCCCGGCGTCTGGGAATTGATCCGCGGCCTCCAGTCCCTGCCAGACGCCCCTACGCTGGGCTTGCTGACCGGCAACATCCAGCTCGGCGCAGAAATCAAGCTGCGGCATTTCAATTTGTGGTCGGAGTTTGTCATTGGCGCGTTTGCCGACGATCACGAAGCGCGCGATCAAATTGCGCGCGCGGCGCAGTGGCGCGGCTCGAATTTGTTTGGCCGCCCATTGCGGGGGGAGGAGATCGTCGTCATTGGGGACACGCCTTTGGACATTAAATGCGGTCGAGCGATTGGCGCAAAAGTTCTCGCCGTGGCCACCGGTGGCGCAACGCAGACGGAACTGGCGCAGCACCAACCCGACTGGCTCGTTTCTGATTTACGCGAACTGTCAGCCAGGGAAATTTGCCTCCGCCGCTCGCGGTGATTCGCGCTGTTTCAGCTGTCTGGCCAATTGCGGTAGCCGGCCTATCTTGTCATCGGTCAGAGGAATCAAAACAGGTCTGTTATGCAACCATCCTTTCGAGTCGGTGATCATGTGGCGTGGAATTCCGAAACCGGACGCGTGAGCGGTCACATCATCAAAATCCACACCAGCAACGTCAATCATAAGGGCTACACGCATCACGCGACGCCGGAATCGCCGCAATACGAGATTCACAGCGACAAAACGGATCACCTCGCCCTTCACCGCGGCGCCATCCTTACCAAGCTGTCGGACTAAGCCGGAACGATTCGATTGGAGTTGGGGTGGAACGGGCCACTGGCCCGTTCCACCTGGACCAACGGCATCGTTCCAGCTTAGTTTCGTTTCTCCGCATGGCAACCTCCTGCGGCTGCCGAAGTGATGCCGTCACTGCCGGCTAGCAGCCTGTCGGACTTAGGGAACGCAATTTTAGCAAAGTGGATTGAACAGTTGCTGGGCGTGCGCGTCTG
>JBDHQI010000005.1:0-175173 GCA_039806955.1 Verrucomicrobiota bacterium
GGCCTGGTGAATGATGCGGCCATCCTGTCACGACGTTCATGGGTGTCACCTCTTTTTTTTGCTTTTTATAGCTCATAGATTGCGCAGGCCGCTCGGAACACCTGAAGAATGTGGCGGGCACTCCAGACTGGCTAACCGTGAGTGAAGTGCGACCGATGCGTTACAAAACCGGTTCAGTCCTCCCAACCGCGACCCTCAAGTTGAATCAACCATGAACGGTGCGGAAATCAAAGGGCAGCAGCAGCTCTTCAACTGAAAGCGCTTTGCTCCTTGGCCGGAAGGATGCAGTTGGTCCAGGTGGAACGGCCAACTTGGCCGTTCTGGGCGGCAACCTGCCGCCTAGCCGAGCGCACGGAGATCGCACCCCATTGGGCTCGCACTCTTTACGTTCGGCTATCGGGCTGGTGGCCCGTTCCTCCCAAACTCCAATCGAATCGTCCCGGCTTAGATAAGGTCGCGTGCATTCGGAGTGATCCTGGATTTCGCGCGAACGTCCCTTCCGCCCGACGGCGCATCGCGCCCGGTGATGTTGCGCCTGCCACCCCGCATCTCGTCGGTGTGGCAGGCGCGATAATTGTAGTTTGTATTGGTGCGTCGGCCAATCGCAGCCTCTGACTGCGGGGCGACTACCGAAGTTACCGCGACGCTTATCGTTTCAGACGGAAGTATTGTTGGTTGCCGCTCGGTGTCACTTCCACGCGATAACGTCCGTTGGAAACCGTGCCGGTGCCAACGTTATTCCAAGTGCCGGATTCCGAACTGTTTCGGGTTTGGAGCGTGTAACCCGCATATGCCGCAGCCCAAGAGACCTCCAGTTTGTCACCATCAGGCTGAATCTGCAGGAACGGCAGTGCCAACGCGATAATGCCGTTGTTGGTGTCCAGCGCGAACAAGGCGTCGTCGCCGAAAGCCAGCGCACCACGGAACAGCGTGTTGGCGTTGTCGGTGGGTGTAACTACTGAGTGCAACAACACCGGCGGCGTGAACTCATCAATCTGACTGATGTCGTACAAATTTACGGTGTCGGGAGTGGCAATGGCCACACCTGCCAGGAGATTGTGCTCAACATCCACCGCAATCGGCTTCACATTGGCGTCGAAGATATTCCAATCATAGGCTTCCAGGACGACGGCTTCACCAGTCTCAAAATCCAACTTATAGTGCGCCAGCGTGCCCCCGGCATGAGACTGTCCCCAAATCGTGTTGCCGGCACCGAAGGCCACCCCTTCCATGATGGCGCTGGGCGGCAGGTTGGAGAAAACGGTGGGAGTAAAGTCGGTGCCGTTCTCCGTGGTAAAGAGGGCCACAAACTCCTGATTGCCCGTTGGCAATAGAATTTGCGTGTTGGTGCCGGCACCGCGGACCGCAACGGCGTTACCCCATTGTCGGTTCGCTGTCCCTTGCATGGGATCACCCTGATAGGCAATCGTCGGATCGGCTTCTTCATTCGCCCAGCGATAGATGGTTGGAGTGGTCCCGGCCACACTGCCAAAGTTGACGCCATAAGTCACCCCGTCATCCGCCACGTCGATCGTCGAAAGCGCGAAGGTGCCACCACTGACTCCTACGGTACTCATCGTGCCGCGATCCGCGCCCGTCGCGCCATCAATCAAATTCACACTCAACCCTCCGGCGCGATTCACCAGCACCAGATGTCCGGTCACCGGGTTGTACGCCATGCCGCGCTGGTTATTGCCGGAAGCGGTCAAGTAAGGCCGGGAGCCCGGGGCCAAACTCCAGATGGGCGACATGATTCCCGAAGGCAGCACCGTCAGGTAGGCGGCGAGGCTGTAGGTGGTGCCCGCGCTGTTGGAAACCAGCACGAGGTAGGTGCCCTCATCCTCCTGGCGGGCGTTGGCGATCGTCAACACCGGACCGGTTGCGCCGGGGATGTCCATGCCGTTCAGCTGCCATTGATAGGTGAGGGGGGGCGTGCCGGTGGCCGAGGCCACCAGGGTGGCCTTGTCGCCGGCGTACACGGTGGTGTCCTGCGGTTCGAGAATCATTGACGGGGGAATCGGGTCGCTGGAGGGCGAGAGGCTGTACGCCTGCACTCCGTTGTTACTGTCCAGGGTAAACACCAGGTTGCCGCCAAAATCCACGGCGCCCATGAACAGTGCGTTGTTGTAATCGGTGGGCAGCGCAATGCTGTTCAGCAGCTCCGGCGCCGCAGCGAGATTGGAAATATCGTAGAGATTCGCGGTATCCGGAGTGGTGATGTTAATGCCCACAAGGCGGTGGTTCGCCACATCCACGTTGAACGGTCCGACCGTCCCCGGGAAGTTGGTGATGCTGTACGCCTGCAACGTGGTCGCGGTGCCGGCATTCGTGTCAAACCCCAGATGCACCAGCGGGCCGTTCACGGACTTCGCCCAGAAGGTGTTATTGGCGCCGAACGCAATTGCGATGCCCATCTGACCGGGCATGACATCAGTTGCCAGTTTTTGCGCGGTGAAATTGACGCCATCGGTGGTGGTAAGCAACGCGGCGATGGTGCCCGCGCTGGAAGACACCAGGATCTGCGTCGCGGCCCCCGCCCCCCGCACGGCAAACGTCGTGCCCCATTGTTGAATGTCGCCCGCGCCGGGATCGCCCGCATAGACGATGGTGCAGCCGCTGCTCTCGTCCGCCCAGCGATAGACGGTAAACGCGGGGGTCGAACTGCCAATCGTGCCGAAGTTGGCCGCGTAAATCGCCCCATCCGCCGCCACGCCGATTTTGCTCAGGGCGAACGTCCCCGGATTGACCACGCCGCTGGTGTCCAGGGTGCTGAGGTCCGACCCGGTGGCGGCGTCCAATACCGCCACGACCACGGGGTTGGCGCGATGCACAATCAACACATGGTCGGTCACCGGATTATAGGCCAGTCCGCGTTCCGCCGTGCTCGTGCCCAAGTAATCCCGGTCGCCAGGTTGCAGACTCCAAACGTTTTCCAATTTCAATCCCTGCGCACCAGCGGTCGCCAGTGCGAGGGCGGTGAATCCCAAAGCGGATAGTAGTGATGATTGTTTCATGGTGATTCTAGATGTTTTACGGCCTTCTGGTGAGTCCGTACTGGTGGGGAGTCTAAAGAATCATCCGCACGACAACCAGCATAAAATTTTCATCGCTGACAACGGTGCGCGGCTTTGCGTCCGCAAGGAGCGGCGGTGATTGAAGCGGTCCACCCCAGTACGCATGTGATCTTGACTTTCACGGCCACCAAGTTTTGACTTTTCCTGTTCGCGAAAGGGGTCGAGTGGATGGTGTTGGCCATGACAAAATCCCCAACGCAACCGCAACCAGTCTGGTCTCGATTTCTAAAATTATGCCGATCAAAACTACGATCATAAGCGTCATCATTTTTCTGGGTTGCCAACTGGCTGTCTTGGCGGACGAATCGGTGCAACTCAACCTTGAGGTGGACGGTATTTCACGTCTGGCGTTGATCTATGCGCCAACCTCGGCTCACACGAATCCCGCACCCGTCGTGTTTGTGTTTCACGGTCATGGCGGCAACGCGCGTCAGGCGCAGCGTCAGTTTCACCTGGAACAGGAATGGCCGGAGGCAATCGTCGTTTATCCGCAAGGGCTGCCGACCCCCGGTCAATTGACGGATCCCGAAGGCCGACGCAACGGCTGGCAGGCGACCGCAGACGCTTTCGAAGGTCGCGATTTGAAGTTCTTCGACGCCCTGCTGGCGCGGTTGCGCAAGGACTATCGTGTGGCGGATCAGCGCATTTACGCCACCGGACATTCCAACGGTGGCGGTTTCACCTACCTGCTCTGGCTGGAACGCGGCGCCACTTTGCGCGCGGTCGCGCCTTCTGCGGCGGTCGCCAAATACGCACCCCGTTTGTCGCCCAAACCCGTGCTGATGATCGCCGGTCAAAAAGATTCACTCGTGAAGTTCTCCTGGCAGGAAAGGATGCTGAAAGAAGTGCAGCGCGTTAATGGCTGCTCAACCAACGGCGAAACGTGGGGGCAGGACGGGGTGATTTATCCATCCCCCCTCGGCACACCGGTCATCGCCATCATTCATCCGGGAGGTCACACTTTTCTCAAAATCGCGCCCGGATTGATCGCGAAGTTCTTCAAGGAACATTGATCGCCGCTGGCGAACGCGCGCCTTGCGAACTGTCGCCTACCATGACCTGACACAACCGGTTTATGAACGCGCCGCGGGTGATTGGAAGCATTACGTCTGAGTCACCGAGCTGCTTCAAGCGTAGTTGGTCCCTTGTTGCCGCCGGGCATTCGGTTAGGTTGCTTGTGCCGGCTGCATCGGCACTCCCACGGCTTGGCCGCCATCACGAGAACTCCCCCCCGTTTGTGGGATGGTGCGAATTCCTAGCGATAACTAGAGTGGCAAGGTCATCTTCCCCGTGAAATGACCTATTGGTGGTCGTTGACGTGGCGTTGATGGTAGTACCAGTGCAACTCGGTTCAAAAAAAAAGAAAATCGGATTCGTCGCTATTTATGGAGCGACGATGATGAAAGTGTGCGATCTCCTTGCCAACACCGCGGCCACGGGCGACCTCCAGACAGCCCGCGAAGGCGTGAACAGGGAAGCCGCAATTGACTCGACCCTCTGAATAATCCCAAAACAAGACCTAACATGAAAAAAAGATTATTGCCCCACCGCATGAAAAAAGGGCTGATGGTGATTCCGGCCGCCGCCATGATGCTTGGCGCGGCCAGCCACGGCGCCCAGATCGGGATCAACTTCCAGGACAACTACGCCGGCAACCCTTACGCGCCGCTGACGGACGCGGCGGGCGCGTTTGGCATCCCCTTGGACAACTGGTACAACGCGCCGTCGGTGCTGAACTCCTACGGCAATCCGGTGAACGCCAACGGAACCTTTGCGCTTCCCGGCGGCGGCGACCTCCAGGTGGCGTGGTCTTGCAAGAATACTTGGAGTCTGTATGCCGCGATTCCGGGCGCCGGCGACAACCAGGTAATCTACGGCTACCTGGACGACACGGACTATGGCTACACCGTGCGGTTGACGGGGCTGCGCGCCTTCGCCTCCAGTTTCACCATCACCACCATCGCGGCGACGGATGGCGGTTCGGATTTCATGCCGGTGAATGTGTTCTCCACCACCGACACCAACACACTCGAATATCTCAACAATTTCGTGCCCGATTTTACGGGAAATGCCAGCCCGCTCGCCGGCACAAGCACGGTCAGCACCACCTTCATCACTCTGAATGGCAATGATGCGGTGACGATTCAAGGTTTGCTCAAGACCAACTCCCAAATCCGTTCCTGCCTGGCGGGCATCATCATTGATTACACGCCGGCCACCGACAATCCGCCGTTGATTGAGAGCAATCCTCAGACTCCGGCCGGAACGCTCTTTCCGGGCAACTCCTTCATTCTGAACTCGGCGGCCTCAGGAGCGCCAACGCTCGCCTACCAGTGGCGAAGAGACGGCGCGGATATTCCCGGCGCCACTTTCGCTTCTTACACCAATGCGAGCGCCGTGGCCGGAGATTCGGGAAACTACGATGTGGTCGTGGCGAATTCATTCGGTTCCGCGACCAGTCTCGTGGCGCAAGTGACGATTCAGAACATAACCGCGCCGGTCATCACGCGGTCGCCGCTTTCGCAAAATCTTTACGCCGGCTACCCGGTCACCTTCAATGTCGAGGCCACCGGCGGCCAACTCGCCTATCAATGGATTTCAAACGGGATGCCGGTTCCGGGCGCCACCGGTACGAGTTTCACCCTCTCGAGCATCACCGCCGCTAACGCCGGCACCTACACGGTTGAGGTCAGTAACCTGGTTGGCCCCACGGCCAGCGCCTCGGCCACCCTCGCGGTCAAGGTGCCGACTCCGGGGAGTTATGAAGAAGTCGTGTCCCAGACCAAGCCGCTGCTGTGGTTCCGCGATAGTGAAACAACCGCGCCGCTGGTTGTCACCGGCACTGCGGCCAACAACGGGAGTACCGGCGCGGCCGAGGATGGTGTGGCCAAATTCTACACATTGTTCCAGCAGCCCGGCGCGCTCGTTGGCGACGTGAACAAATCCGCCAGTTTCAACGGCGCACAGGCCATTGACGTGCCTTTTGACGCGGCCTTGAACACCGCCAGCTTCACCGTCGAACTCTGGGCGATGCCCACCACAGTGGACGGCGCGGGCGCTCAATCACCACTCTACAACCGGGGCGCGGCGGAGGGAGACGGCTGGCTGTTCTGGGCGAATAATGTCACCACCAGTTGGCAATTCCGCACCTACGAAAGTACGATTCGCACTACGATCGATTCTACCGAACCCGCGTTGCCGGGAGTCTGGACGCATTTGGTTGGTGTTTATGATGGCACGACCGTGCATTTCTACGTGAACGGCGTTGAACAAGGCACGGGCACGGCGGCCAACTATGTTCCGAACAGCTCCATCCCCTTGCGCATTGGCGGAGCCGGCAACGACACCGGTGCGGCCAGCGCCAACATGTGGAAGGGCGGCGTGGACGAGGTGGCCCTATACAACACGGTGCTGACTCCGGCCGAAATTCTCAGCCACTATCAAAACGGAACGAACGCCGCCCGGACGACCCCGTACGAAACGCTGGTTCAAGCAAGTGCGCCCGTGGGCTACTGGCGTTTGAATGATCCGGCAGGACCAATCCCTCCGGCCCCGGCCAATAGCGGCACCTTGGGTGTCGCATGGAACGGCGCTTACAACGGCGACATCGTGCCGGGTGTGGCGGGACCGCAGCCGCCGACCTTCCCGGGCTTTGAATCCACCAACCGCGCTGTATCCATGACCAACGGGTTCACCAGCGCGCCGATCGTTACCAACCTCAACGCGAACACCGTTACGGTCACCTGTTGGATGAACCGGGCGGACACGTTCAGCACCGGGGATCTGGCTTGGCCTGCCTGGCTGGGCGGCGGCGGCATGCACCTTAACTTGACCACCTCTCCGATGCCGGGTGAACTTCGCTATCATTGGAACGGCAACAATTGGGGCTGGGGTTCGGGCTTGTTCGTCCCTGCCAACACCTGGACCTTCTGCGCCATGGTCATCGAACCCACGAAAGCGACGTTTTATATGTCGAGCGGAGCCAATCTGCTCTCGTCCGTGGATCCTTCCGCACATGCGCCGATGATCGTGACCTCGCCGCCCGGTTTTGGCGGCAACCAACCTGCTCGCGGCGACCGCAATTACATCGGGTTGTTGGACGAAACCACGGTCTATGATCGTGCGCTCAGCCAAAGCGAAATTACCACGTTGTTCCTCGTTGGAAGCGGTGCGCCTTTCAAGGTTGACCTTGTTTCCGGTGGCATGATTGAGGATTCCAAACCTGCGGGTAATCCCCATAACGGAGTCAACTATCTGAGCACCTGGCTGGACTCCAGCACGGATCCAGCGAGCGTGACACGCTCAGGCGTTGAAGTATTCTCCACCGTCACCAACAGCCAGATCACCGTTCCGGCGGACGCCGATTTTGATTCGACCACCGGCACCTTCACGTTCTGGATGAAGGCCGATGCCCCGATTCCGGGCCCGGGCAATGAAGGGGCCATGATCATGGATCGCCGGACCAGCGTCGGCACGGTCATTGTTCTCAACGACGCGGGCAACATCTTTGTCCAATGCGCCGGAGGCGCGAACAGTTTCGCAGTTGGTTACCTACCGGACAGCTTCTGGCACCATGTCGCGGTCACTTATGACCAGTCCGCTTTGGGCGGTATCGAAATCTTTGTGGATGGTGTTTCCCAGGGATCGCAAGGCAACACCGCTGCCTGGAGTTGGCCGACCACCCAGCAAATTGAGTTGGGCCGTTCGCATGATGCCTATTGGAAGCGTTACGACGGGCAAATGGACGACTTCCGCATCTATAATCGAATCCTGACCCAGGCCGAGATCGCCTCCATTGTCTCCAGCGATGCACTGGTGGATCCGATTGCGCTGAAATTGCGATTTAACTTCGACACTTCGGGTATCGGCCTATCGGTGACATGGCCCTTCGGCACACTGCTGAGTTCCCCCACGCTTGGTCCGTCCGCCAACTGGTCGCCCGTGCCGGGAGCGACGCCACCGGCCTATCCCTTTCTGCCCACGGACGACGCAAAGTTTTTCCGAGCGACGCCGTAAAGCGAGGCTATTTAATTACGTCACGATTCAGCACGGCCAGGAACTTTTCGTTCCTGGCCGCTGTCTTTATAGCGGTTCAATTGAAGTTGTAGCCGTCGAAGTAGAACCGGCGCAACCCAATGAAGGCTAAGTCCGAATGGAGGAATGGTGTCTATTTCCTCGAGGAATAGTGCTCCAACCATACCGCGATTTTCGCCCCCAATGTGTAAGTAACCGAACTGCCACACCCGCACGAATTGAAAGGATTCGAGCGGAATAAAACCATCCGGAGGCGCGTGGTTGGATGGTTCGAATCCGTCCGCGCTTACTGCCGGCGGAGGCGGTAGAACCGCATGGCGTTGGTGGCGCCCGGGTCAGTCAGTTCGATCAAATCGCCCGAACCCAGAACCGTTCTCCAAGTCTGCCAGGTGATGGGCGGAGCGAGATTGGTGGTTTGTTCCACAGTATAGGTGAAACCCAGTTGTCCGGTGAACGAGAGACTGAAGTTCGTGCCGCTCCAAGCCGACGCGGCCAGCATTTGCACCGGCAGTGCCGGTGCCACGGTCACCGTGGTTTGCCCGGTAACTCCTTCCGGATGGTCCAGGTTGTACGCCGTCAATGCGACCAGGTAATCGCCCGGTTCAGTCCAACTGTGATAGATCAAGGAACTGGCGTTTGTGGCGCCGGTGCCGTCCCCAAACGTCCAGTTCACACGTGAGGGCAGTCCGGTGATCTCGCCAATGAGGGGCATTTTACCGGTGGCCGCCACTTCCGGGTAGCCGGAATGTACGGCGACCGTGAGCGGTCCCACAAACGCCGCAGCCACGACTTCATCGCAACCGATGGAAGGCGGGTTGGCCCACGGATCACCATCAAGGTCGGTGTCCGTGACATAAAGCGGATTGCCCGCGCCGCGACACGGCGAGTTCAGCGCCAGGTGCCAGCCGTCAATCAACTGTGGATCAGCGGTAATGTTATTGCTCCAAAAAAAGAACGGTGCGGAAGAGCAGGAGTTAATACCCGTTGTAAAAACGTGTTCGGGAGAACTGGGGCTGGAATTAAAGCACACGATGGAGTTTACCAACTCACAGGAATATGCGCCGCCACCGCCGGTCGCTGCGGTGTTGGCCGTGACGGTGCAGTTTTGTAGAAACGAATATGCCGCGCCGCCCCCCAGTTTTCCCTGATTGCGCTGAATCAAACTGTTGAATACCTGGCAACTGCTCACGCCACTGCCGATGTTATTCACCAGGATGCAGTTGCGTAGGGTCCCGCCGTAAGCACCACCAGCCCAGCTTTGGTCATTGCAATTTGTGATGACGCAATTCGCCAGTTCCGCCTGTTGCCAATCGCACCAAACTTCCGCCGGCGCCTCCCGTCAAAGGAAATCCGCCCAAGCCGGAGTCCCTCACCATCCAGACGCAGCATACGCCCGGGGAATCCTCCGGCGTCACTGCCGGCCACTGGCCGGTAATGGTTGTCACTTGCGGACCGTTCACGCTTTGCAGCAACAGGCGTTTGTTCACCGCCACGCGGTTCGTCAGATCGCCGGCCATCACCTTGCCGCCGGTGTTGTAGATGCCGTTGGTCACCCAAACCACATCGCCCGCGTCGGCGACGTCAATCGCGGCCTGGATGTTGGTGGCGGCACTGGCCCAATCGGTGAACGGCGCCACGTGGCCGCCGGTCAGCGAGACAAAGCGGTCCGCCCCGGAAATCGTGCTAGCGCCAAGGGCGAACAGCACAAGACAAATGGCGCCACGATTGGTGAGAGAATGAAGACGGTTGCTTTCATAGTTTAAATGCGGAATGAATCTTCGTCTGATTATGGTTCGGAGCGGACCTGTCCCACCCTCTGAAAATTGTTTTGACTGAGATTAACCTTTACGTCGGTTTCATTAAAAAACAAGGAGAAACCGGACTTGGAGCGTTATTGATGCGAATTCAGCCGTCGAAGCAGTCCAAGTTATCGCCGTATCGCCGGAGTTCGGCTGCTTTCGAGGCAGGGTTTCATTTCCTTCAATTCGCTGCTGACAGCGCGGGGCTGGTGGCTAATGCTGAGGCGTGCAAATGAAAACACGTCTTGACGCCGCGAATCCCGACACAGAATCGTCACCCGTTGCGATTGGTGATCCCTGCCAAACTTCTGCCTGTGGATGTCGAACGGATTGGGGGCGTCGGGAGTTCTTAAAACTCTCCGGTCTGGCAACGGCTGGTCTGGCGCTGACGGGTTTGCCGGCGGTGGCCGGTCCGTTCAGCCGCACGGACTTTGAGCGGTTGGTCCCGGCAGACAAAAAACTCCAGCCGGATTGGGTGGCATCACTGTTCGCCCGTGGCACACCAACGGTTTATCGCTGGCCGGAATCGCGGCTCATCGGCATGCCGGTCGGCGGGATTTGCGCCGGGCAGGTTTATCTCGGTGGCGACGGCCGGCTTTGGCACTGGGACATTTTCAATCAACCCCTCCATTCGGGCACCGGCGGACCGCATTATGCCAAACCGATGGCGCCGACTTCTCCGTTCGCGCAAGGTTTCGCGCTGCACATTCGCCAGGGCGATCGCGAGCAAACACGCGCGCTGGATCACACCGGCTGGAGCAACGTGACTTTCAACGGAACGTACCCCATCGGGTCCGTTGAATATTACGACACCACCGCGCCGGTCGCGGTTTCGCTCGAAGCCTTTTCGCCGTTCATTCCGCTGGCGGTGGACGACTCCTCACTGCCAGTCACGGTGATGCGCTTCAGACTCACGAACACCAGCAAGCAAAAGCTCGAGGTCGAGTTGGCCGGTTGGCTGGAGAACCATGTGGCGGCACAAAGCGGCAAAACGCAGGACGTGCTGCGTCGCAATCGGCTGGTCCGTCGCCACGGACTGATGTTCCTCGAATGTAGCGCGGCGCCCACGCCGGCCCGGAAAGCCGAAACCGTGCGCCCCGACATCCTGTTTGACGATTTTGAGCGTGATGCTTACGCGCCGTGGACCGCGGACGGCACCGCGTTTGGTCGCGGCCCCATTGCCGCCAGTCAGGTCATCAATTATCAAGGCGACCTCGGCATGCACGGTCAACACGCGGTGAACACTCATTCCTCGGCCCCGGCCAATGACGTGGTCGCCCGCGACGCGCACACGGGCACGCTTACCAGTCCGCCGTTCACGATTGAGCGGGATTACCTCCGCTTCCTCCTCGGCGGCGGCGGGCACGAAGGCCAAACCTGCGTTAATCTGTTGGTGAATGATCAAATCGTCCTTTCGGTCACAGGCGTCAACGACAACAAAATGAAGCCGCACACCTGGAACGTGCGCCCTTGGGCGGGCCAGACCGCCCGCTTGCAAGCGGTGGATCAGGCGACCGGCGGCTGGGGTAACATCGGTTTGGATTACATCGTCTTCAGCGATCAACCGGATGCGCCCCCCGGCCCGCTGGCGGAGCAACCGGACTTCGGCACCATGGGATTGACGCTGCTCGGCGAACCGGGCCAGCAGCAGACTGGTCAAGCGGCCTGCTCCTTCACGCCGCCCCTCACTGCCGCCTTCTTCGCTCCCGCTCGCAACGAGTCAAATCTCGCAACGAAATCTTTTGGCGAACCTTTGATCGGCTCGTTGAAACGCCAACTGTCGCTCAAGCCCGGTCAGGCTGACGAAATCACCTTCCTGCTCACCTGGCACTTTCCTCATCTCAAGCTGCCCAAGCTGCCGCCGGGCCGGCATTACGCGACCCGGTTCGCTTCCG
The DNA here is from genome assembly GCA_039806955.1 of Verrucomicrobiota bacterium. Classification (GTDB taxonomy): domain Bacteria; phylum Verrucomicrobiota; class Verrucomicrobiia; order Limisphaerales; family JADLHS01; genus JADLHS01. Next base: position 11,803 of record JBDHQI010000005.1, read on the forward strand.
CGCTCGCCGTGGCGGAGCACGTTGCGAATAATTTCGAGCGCCTCACGACCCAGACGCGGCTATGGCGCGATACCTGGTACGATTCCACGCTGCCGTATTGGTTTCTCGATCGTACCTTCGCCAACACCTCGATTCTCGCCTCGTCCACCTGTCACCGGCTCGCCGATGGCCGCTTCTGGGGCTGGGAAGGCGTTGGTTGTTGCGAAGGCACCTGCGGCCACGTCTGGCAATACGCCCACACGGTCGCGCGGCTGTTTCCGCAACTGGAACGCGAGACGCGTGAGCGGGTGGACTTCGGACTGGCTCAGCAAGCGGACGGCGCGATTCACTTTCGCGGCGAACACAATGATTTTCCGGCGATTGACGCCCAGGCGGGCACGATCCTGCGCGCGCTGCGCGAGCACCAAATGACCACGGATGCCACCTGGCTCAAGCGCAACTGGCCCGGCATCCGCAAGGCGCTCGACTGGCTCATCGTCAAGGATGCCAACGGCGACGGCCTCATCGAAAGCAACCAACACAACACGCTCGATACGGATTGGTTCGGACCGGTGGCCTGGCTCAGCGGTTTGTATCTCGCCGCCTTGCGGGCGGGTGAAACCATGGCGGACATCGTCGGCGACGCGGCGTTCGCCCAAACCTGTCGTGACATTTTTGAGCGCGGCCAACCCAACTTGGTGCGGCAGCTTTTCGAGGGCGAGTATTTCATCAACCGACCTGACCCGAAACACCTTGACGCCATCAACTCCGGCACCGGTTGCGAGATTGACCAGGTACTCGGTCAGAGTTGGGCCTGGCAGGTGGGGTTGGGTCGCGTGTTGCCGGCGACTGAAACACTTGCCGCGCTGCGTTCACTCTGGCGCTACAACTTCACGCTGGATGTTGGGCCGTATCGCGCCGCCTACCCGCCGGGTCGCTGGTATGCGATGGCCGGCGAAGGCGGCCTGTTGATGTGTACGTTCCCGCGCCGGGATTGGGATTACGCGCAAGCCAAGGGTCGAGGCCCCGACTGGGCCGCGGGTTATTTCAACGAGTGCATGAACGGTTTCGAATATCAGGTCGCCGGCCATATGCTGTGGGAAGGACTCACGCTGGAAGGCCTCGCCATCACGCGGATGCTGCACGATCGCTACCACGCGACTCGACGCAATCCGTGGAACGAGATCGAATGTGGTGATCACTACGCGCGCAGCATGGCCAGCTACGGCGTTTATCTTGCCGCGTGCGGTTTCGAGTATGACGGACCGGCGGGACGGCTCGGTTTTGCGCCACGTCTGACGCCGGAAAATTTCAAATGCGCTTTCACAACAGCTGCGGGCTGGGGAAGTTTTGCGCAAGAGTTTGCGGGCCCCACTGCGAAGACCGGGATTTATTGGCGTTGGGGTACGCTCACCGTGCGCCGCCTTGAGTTCACCCTGCCTGCGGCGAATCACCTGACCAAGGTGAAAGTCCGGCTGGGACGGAGAACCGTGCGTACGCAACTTACCTTCGACGGCCCCCGAGCGCTGCTTGAATTTAGCCGACCGGTCGAGTTGCGCGCTGGCCAAAAACTGGAACTCACCTGGAGTTGAAGGCCGCCATTACCAGTTGATCTGAATGATTCAGTGTTTCCCTAACCGAGAAAAGTTGGGATCACGGCAATTGGCGTCATGCCTCACAGTGTCCAGCCTGCGCGGTATTTGCGCCGCACGTAAGCATCCGCTTCGGCGTCGTTGGTGACTTTCAAATTCGGCCCGTCCCACAGCAGGCGCAGATCCGGATAACGCACCGCCAGATTGCCAAGTAACACCATTTCGGACAGCGGTCCGGAATAATCGAAGTTTGCGCTGGCAGATGGCCCCCCTTTGCAGGCGCGCACCCAATCCAGTTCGTGACCATCCTGCCCGCCGGGAATGCGCTCCAACGTGGGCGCTGGCGGTTGAAATTCCTTCATGCGTTGCGCCGGCAACAGGCGCGGCTCCTTGCCGTAACAACCGCACATCAATTTGCCCCGGTCCCCAATGAATAACACACCGCCATCCGCATCCCCCATCCGTTGCCCGTCCGCCAGTTCCTCCGGGCGCGGCGGCATCAACCCGCCGTCCCACCACGTCAGGAGCAACGGCGGCAGATCGCCGCGCACCGGAAATTGGTAACGCACGATGGTGGAACGGGGATAATTTTCGTTCTTCGGTTCGGTGCGTTGCCAGAATCCTTCCCAATAGGTGGAGATGTTGCCTTCGACGCTGGTCGGCTGCCCCAGCTTCATCGCCCAAAACACCGGATCCATGATGTGGCAACCCAGATCGCCCAGCGAGCCGGTACCAAAGTCCCACCACGCCCGCCATTTGCTCGGCGCGTAATCGGGATGATAAGGCCGCATCGGCGCCGGTCCGATCCACAAATCCCAATCCAGGGTGGCGGGGACAGGCGGCGTTTCCCGGGGGCGTTCCACTTCGATGCTTTGCGGCCAGACGGGGCGGTTGGTCCAGGCGTGAACCTCCCGGACGCTGCCGATGGCGCCGCTCCAAATCCATTCGCAGATTTGGCGGGTGCCGTCGTTGGAATGTCCTTGGTTTCCCATTTGCGTGGCCACCCGATAGCGGCGCGCCGCTTCAGTGAGCGCCCGCACTTCATTGAGTGAATGGGCGAGCGGTTTTTGAATGTAAACGTGTTTGCCCGCGCGCATCGCCGCCATCCCGATGGGGGCGTGCGTGTGGTCCGGCGTGGCGATGATGATCGCGTCAATATCGCGCTGTTTTTCCAATAGCACCCGGAAATCGCGGTAGCGTTTGGCCTGTGGATATAAGCTAAAGATTTTTTCTGCGCGCGGCCCGGAATCCACGTCGCACAACGCCACGATATTTTCTCCGGCCAGCCGCGCGAGATTATTGCGGCCCATGCCGCCAATGCCCACCCCGGCCAGGTTCAGCCGCCCGCTCGGCGGCGTTTGGCCGCGCAAACCCAATACGTAACCGGGCACAATGGAAAAGACAGCAGTGGCGGCGGCGGAAGATTTCAGGAAACTGCGCCGGTTGGTGGCGCGGGCGGATTCAGAACGAGGCGAAGACTTCTGTTTCATGGCAAATGCAATTGGGTGTGTTCGAAAAACGTCACAGAAAATAAACCCGGCCCGGCGGCGGAAGACAACGCAAATCATTGCCAGGCTTTCTCTTCCCGGCAATTCCCCCGGCGGCGGTCAGGTGGGAAACTGATACGGCGCGCGGTAGGGGTAACGCAGCAGACGGTTGGCGGCCGGATGATTGGTGACCCGCTCCGCGACCGCATCCCATTGCAGCAGCGACTGGGTTTTCAGCGCGAGGTTGGCGAGCAACGTGGTCGTGGTGCTACGATGACCGGTCTCCGCGTCGGCATTACACCGCGCGCGGCTCTTGACGCAATCGAGAAAATTGCGCGCGTGCTCGGGGGTCGTGTCGCCGCCGCCCTTGCCTTGTTGCGGTTCAATGCCGGGTTTCTCACCCGTGCGCCAGCCCCGTTCCACCAAGCGATCCACCGGGGTGCGCAAGGGAAAGTCATTTGGCGTCAGCGCATCCGGCACCACTTCCCAACTGCGATTGAACTGATAGAGCGTGCCTTTCGTGCCACGATATTCGATCTCACAATTTTTAATGGAGGCCGAAGCGGCGGTGGCGTTCCATTGCGAAAAGGTGACCAACGTGCCGCCAGGGTATTGCCAGGTCACTTCAAGCGTGTCCGGAATTTCACGATTGTCCTCGATCCCGGCGAGGCGTCCGCCCAGCGCGGCGACGGCCAGTGGCGCTTGATGCCCCAAGGCCCACTGGATGCAATCGAGATAATGCACGCCCATGTTGGCGACCTGGCCGCCCGAGTAGTCGTGAAACCAGCGGAAGCGATACAGGCCGCGATTTCGGTTGTATTTCACCTTGGGTGCGGGACCGAGCCAGGCCTCCCAATCGAAACCGGCGGGCGGTTCGCTGTCGGCGGGATTGCCAATGCCCACCGGCCATTCGTTTTGAATGTGAAAGCAACGCACCACGGTCACTTTGCCAATGCCCCCGCCCCGGATGAAATTGGCCACCTCCCCGTAGAGCGCAGAGGAACGTCGCTGCGTGCCCACCTGGCAAACGCGCTGGTGACGGTGGACGGCCTCAACCATCGCCCGCCCTTCCGCAATGCAAAGCGAGAACGGCTTTTCCACATAAACATCCTTACCCGCTTCACAAGCGTGAATGGTCTGGAGCGCGTGCCAGTGATCCGGCGTGGCGATCACCACGGCGTCCAGATCTTTCAACTCCAGCAAGCGCCGGTAATCCGTGAACCGCTTGGGATTCGTGCCGATCTTCTTGGCCGCGAAATCAAGGTACGGCTGGTTAATGTCGGCGATGGCGATGATCTCGGCGTCCGGCTGTTTTAGAAAGCCGGCCAAGACTTGATCGCCTCGATTGCCGAGGCCGATGCAGCCGAGGCGGATGCGTTCGTTGGCCCCCAACACGCGGAATTGGGACAGCGCCGCGGTGGTGGTGGCCACCGCCATGGTTTTGGTGAATTCGCGACGAGTAAAAGATTTCATGCTCAAATGCCTCCGGTCGTTTTTTTGTCAGGTAGTGGTTAAGTCAAATCCGGCGGGAAGTCGAACTCAACTTGAAATGGCTGCGCGAGCGACGGATCGCCCCGCCCCGCTTTCCGGTCTCCAACCGGTTGCCTACGGTGCATCCACCAGCACCACGCGGATGCCGTCGGCCCCCACTCCGCCAGGAGTCAACGACAGTTCGTGCTTGCGCGATTCCGCGTTAAAATCGCGATCGGCCACTTCGACGCGGAGTCGAAAATTCGCGCCGGGCTCGAGTACGAGCGGGCGGTTCAAGTGCGTGGGAATGGCCAGCTCGTACACCGTGCGACTGGGGTCCCGCCGCACCGCCAATTGCACGTCGGTGTTCACCGTCTCCGCGGAAAGTCCTTCGCCGACGTAGGAGAAGACTTCCGGACCGTGCCGGGTGAGGGAAACTCCCCAAGCCCACCGGTCCACCCCAAATTCAATGGCATCCGCCAGCCACACGATGTCACCGCCGTAGGGTTGGAAATGGTCGTTGTCGGTGATGTCAAAGGCCAGATACAAATTCTGTTCGTCCCACATGACGCGACACGTCCCGCTGAGGTCCGCCGGATCATATTCACCGGGGTCGAAGCCGGACCGGTAGGTCAGCGGGATGACCGGGGCGGTCTGCCATTCCTCCAGGCGGCCGTCCAGTTGCACCGAAGATCGCGCGCGGGCGGCGTTGGCGACCGGCACGAAGGGCAGCGCAATTTGCGCCTCCACCGCCGGACCGAACCGCGTGTTTGGGTAGTGGGTCGTAAACGCCGGCAGCGGAAAGCGGGCGGCGTCTGCCGTGGGTGCGCTCACGTGGAACGGGAGTTCGGTTGTTCCGTTGGCGGCCACGGAATAATCGCGGGACGGAGGAGTGACCTTCCATCCCCCGGGCGTCGTCCACGTTATTGCGGAGCTGAACGGTGTTGGGAACGGGTTTTTGACGCGGACGGTGACGTCGCGAGCCACGCTTTGGCCGAGGGGCACGGCAATTTCATCGCAGGTGACCAGCCGATGGCGGATCTCGTAAAGCTCCGTGGCGCGGTCATTCGTAAACACGTCGGCGGGCAGCACGCTGCCGGGTCGGATCACCGCCCAGCTGACCTGGTCGCCGCGGACGCGCACCCAAAGGTAATGGTTGAACAAACCTTCAGCCACGCCGTTGTCGCCGAAGCGCGCGCCCCCCGCGCAGATGACGTAATGCACGCCGTCGCGCACACCGAAATCGCGATAGCCATGCTCGTGACCCGCAAACACCACGCGCACCGGATGGCCGCGAAACAAGTCCGCCATGCGTTTCCAGCGGCCCGCCATGGCTTCATCCGTTTTGCCCGGTTCTTCATACGACGTGAAATACGGCTGGTGCATGAAGAGGAGAATGTTGGTGGCCGTGGCGGTTTCGATTTCGTGCTTGAGCCAGGCAAATTGCTTTTCGGAAATGTGATCGAGCGCATCCACTTCTTCGCTGTCCACGACGAGGAATCGCGTGTTGCCGTAAGTGAAACCGTAGTAAGTCGGCCCCATGCGTTGCTCCCACAATATCTCGGACTGCCGGTCGTTGATGTCATGATTGCCGGGCGCGGAGAAATACGGCACGCGACATTCGGCCACCGTCTTTTCAAACAAATCCCACTGCGGCGGGATATTCTCCGCCGAACCGCCAATCACCAGGTCGCCTACCTCAATCGCAAACGCAGGTTGAAGCGTGTTCCACTCCTGAATCATCTGCTTGAACAGGTCGGTCTGATAAACCAGTTGGCGATTCGAATGCGTGTCGCCGGTCACGACAAAATCGAACGCATCGGGCGAAGCCGGCGGCGATTTGGCCAACTGCGCCAGTGAACGCGTGATGATGGGCTCAGCGGTGGCGCGCGTGGTTAATCCCAGCGCGATAAAAGCGGCGCACATCAGTTTGATCATGGGGATGGAGATGGAACATCGCGTTGGGCGGAAGGTGTTTGCCGTTGCGGCAACTACGGGTTTCGCGGATTGAACGGGTTTGGTCATCGCGCTCAAGCTCTACCGGGAAACGCCGCCGTTGACGAGTGTAAAAATGGCCGCCTTTTTGGCGATCTCTGGCTGACCCCGCGCGTCAATCGGGAGCGGCAACGCAGTCAACCGCCTGTCTGCGCGCGGCACGACGGCAATCGCCTGCCGCATTGCCTTGGCGTTGCATCCGCGTTGTGGAGTACACTTGACGCAATTCACAAGCAGGCGTTAAACGGGGCGCGACGATCAGTGACCACCACCGCGAAATCCGCCAACCACGCGAACGCCAGCCAAGCGGGACCGAGGGAACGCGGCAATCTCAAGATGAGACTGTTTCCACCTCACCCCAACCCTCTCCCCGATCGCGATGGCGGAGAGGGAGGGCGGTTTCGCGTATTTCGGGTGGTTCGCGGTTCAGCCGGCGGCGGGCGGTCGTGGAGTCGTGGTTGCTCGGGTGACGACTTCGGCGCCGACAATTGATGCGCGCCTTCCGACAACAGGCCGAACTTTCGTTGTGACCAGATGCGACCCGGTTTTACGAGCCTCAATAAAACGAGGTCATGGGTTTGGGAGCGCCCCCGGCTCGGGTGCCGTTCGATGCGTCCCGCGTCGAACACCGGATGATGCGGCCTGGCCTAAGCCGGAACGATGCCGTTGGTCCAGGTGGAACGACCCACTTGGCCGTTCTGGGCGGCAACCTGCCGCCCAGCCGGGCGCACGGAGATCGCACACCATTGAGTTTGCACTCTTTGCGTTCGGCTATCGGGCTGGCAGCCCGACAGAACGGGCCCGTGGCCCGTTCCACCCAAACGCCAATCGAATCGTTCCGGCTAAGCTGGTGTGATTTCTCCCCGGGCGAGACGCCCGCCAGCACACGTGAGACGCGTATGCTCCCCAGCTACAGTCGCATGATCATGGCCACGGTGCAGAGTGCGAACCGATCAGCAGTTCCGTCCGATTCGATCCGACAGTTGCTTCAGAAAGCAGATGCCTCCCGCTTTTGGTGTCCCCCGTCTGCCACAACTCGTTTGGTCTCACCAGAAGCGGCTGGGAAAATGATCCGATCTTTAAGGTTGCTTTGATTTCACCCGCCTGGATTCATTCTTGACGCCGTTAGCCATTCGCCCACTCTGTCGCCATGATAACCGCTGACCCGCATCACCTGCCGCTCTGGCTCGCGCTGTTCATCCCCGTAATCATCCTGCTCGCGATCTGGGAAGGGGTCTGGAAGTGCGTCGGCATGTGGAAGAGCGCGCGCAATCGCCAGTTGGCCTGGTTCATTTGCATTGCCATCTTCAACACAGTCGGAATCCTGCCCATCATCTATCTGACCTGCTGCCAACACGATCGCAATCAACGGTAAGCCAAACCCGACGGTCGTGTTGCATCACCACGAAACTTAAAACGACACGGATGAAGTCAGCGGATTATGGCTGGCAAAACAAACGTAAATTCAGCCCCCGGCAGAAGCCTTTGCAGTCCATGAACAACCATTCCAACCAGCGTCAAAATTCACTTTCCAAATGGCTCGGCACGATTGTCCCCTGCGCCGCACCGCGCCCCCGTCCGCTTCAATGTGGCGCAAGGGCAGGTTCGCTATCGCTGGCATTGCTTCTGGTTTTGATCGGCAACGTGAACGGACAGGAGGCGGGTTCGATGGAATATCTTTCCGCTCATCCCGAATTGCTTTTGGCGCATGAGCAAGCCTGGGGGCAGCTCGGTCTGGATGTCGCGGCGCATGAAGCGCATAAGACCGGCGACCCGTTACGCATCGGCTCGCAAACGTACACGAACGGGCTTGGTCACCATGCCAACGGTCAGGTGGTGGTGTTGTTGGCCGGGGAGTTCACACGATTTGAAGCGGAGGTGGGTTTGCAACCTTGCAACGGCGGCAGCGTGATTTTCCGCGTGCGGGCGGACGGCAAAATCCTCTTTGACAGCGGCACGTTACGCAATGGCGACGCTCCGAAACCGATCAACGTCTCCGTGGCGGGGGCGCAGGAACTGGCGCTTGAAGCGACCGATGCCGGTGACGGTATTTCCTGCGACATGGCCAATTGGGTCAATGCGCGACTCATCCGTTCGGGCAAAGCGCGGCAGCAGATGGCGCTGGATTCGGTGAACCTCGCCCCGTTCGCGCAAGTGGTCGGGTCAGACGCGCAACGCACCAACGGCGCAACGGCGGATCGGTTGCAAGAATTTCGCGCTGCGGACATTTTGCTCGAAACCGAACTGAAACCCAATGTGGACGGCAGTTATACTCTTGCGCCGGATTCAAGCGGCGTTGCGTGCGTTGGTTTGAAGTGGTTCGGCAACCGCGCTCTGCGCGAAGTGCGCTTGCGCCTCGCCAACGGAGAACCTCAACCCGCGCCCGAGGCGGTGCGCGTGCAGGGTTGGTTCGGCGAATCCGCATGGCAGGGCAACTGGTGGCCCCTTGCCGGCGAAACTTTCATTGAGAACGATGAAATCGTCGTGCGTTTGGCCGCCCGGTCTCCCACGGGCGGGCTGCTGCAAACGCGCAAAATTCGCTGGCTGCTGCCGATGCGGGAAAAGCCCGTCACCATCCGCGACCTCAAAGCGTTCACGCGAGCGCGTTGGGAATCGGTGAGTGTGGTGGCCGAGGTTGAAAACGCGCCTGCGGACGTACTCGGTCGGGTGCGCGTATTCAGCGGCGAATTGCTGTCGCAGGACGAGCAACCGCCCGCTCGCGTGACGGGTTGGAATGATTGGAAACTAAACCACCCGCTCGCGCTGCGATTGAAATTTGCGTTGCCGTCATTCTTCAAGGGAGACGCCACCATGCTGCAATTTCAACTGCCAAGCGGTGGTATTGGCGTAGCGATCGAAGCTTTGATGACTAACGGATGCATTTACGTGCCGAGTCACGGCTTGTATGTGCGCCTCGCGGAAAATCCCTCCGGCGCGCCGACGCTGGCCGAATACAAAGCACGCCTCAATGGACGCAAGACGATCCTCGACGAAGTGCGTACGCTGCCGGAGCAGACGCTGACGCAGGCAATGGCCAAAACCCATCACGCGGCTCAGGACGAAGGGCCGGTGATGTTGGCCTTGTCGTGCGACAACACGAAATACGTGATCGAGCGCAATGGCGCCGTACGCTTCCCCGTTGCACCGCCACAAAACAACGACTGGTTTAGCGGCGCGGGGCGGCTGCATGTGACTTGGGGCAGCGGCCAGCCAGAACGCACCAGCCGCACGTTGGAGGGCGGCTGGCTGCCGATTCCGGTGATCACGATTGAACGGGACGGCGTGCGCTACACCGAACGGGTGTTCGTTGCACCCACGGATGCCGATGGCGCCGCACCAGCCCGGTTGAATCGTGATTCGGTTTGTGTGATCGAAACCACGATTGAAAATCTGCGTACGCAACCAACTGCGGCAAAACTCGCACTGGCCTTCCAAGGCGCTGGAGCCTCGGCTCTACCAGCGGAGCTGCGACCGGAGAATTCCACTCGCTGGTCGGCCAGGCTCGGGACAACCCATATCGCGGTAGTATTGGATCAAGCCGACCCGACTGCCGTAACAAACGAAGCCGGCAAACTGGCCTGGTCATTCGAATTGCCCGCCAGTGGCAGCCGGCGGGCGGTGGTATATCTGGGCGATGCGGCGGCGGACCGATTGCGGCTTGCCGATGCGGGGGACTTGCGAGCCGCAGTGGAACGGTACTGGCAGGCGGTACTGGCAACCGCCACGCAAATTGATACGCCGGACGAATTGCTCAATCGCGTCATCCGATCGTCCCAGGTGCGTTGCCTCATCGCGGCGCGAAATGAAGCGGATGGCGCGCGCGTGGCGCCATGGATTGCGGCGATGAGCTACGGACCGCTGGAAAGCGAAGCACATGCCGTGATTCGCGGAATGGATTTTCTGGGACACCACGAATTTGCGCGGCGCGGATTGGATTTCTTTATTCACCGCTACAATACGAACGGCTTCCTCACCACTGGCTACACGACCTTCGGCACGGCGTGGCATCTGTGGACGTTGGGCGAGCATTTTCAACTGACCAACGATCAAGCGTGGCTGCGCGCGAACGCTGCGGAGTTGCGACGCGTGGGCGATTGGATTTTGCGGCAACTGGAAAAAACCAAACACTTCAATGCGGACGGAGTGCCGCTGCCAGAGTTCGGTTTGATGCCACCGGCGGTGATGGCGGATTGGAATTCGTTCGCCTGCCATTTCATGCTCAACGGTTATTACCACGCGGCGTTACGTGAACTGGGGCAGATACTGGAAAACATCGGTGAGCCGCGGGCCGGAGCTTACGCGCAAGGAGCGGTCGGGTTGCAGCAGAATATTCGGCGCGCCTATGACTGGACGCAAGCGCAGGCGCCTGCGCTGCCGTTGCGCGACGGCACGTGGATTCCACTTTATCCCTCGCAGGTTCACAGCCCCGGCCAACTCGCGGACTTTTTCCCCGGCGATGACGTGGGACGGAGTTGGGCTTACGACGTCGAACTCGGCGCGCATCAACTCGTGCCCACCGGAGTGTTCGCGCCGCACGATCCGGAAGTCACCCGCATGCTTTATCACCTCGAAGACGTGCAGTTTTTGGGCGAAGGCTGGTTCGATTACCCGGCGGCGGAGAACGCACGGGATTGGTTCAACTTCGGCGGCTTTGCGAAAGTTCAACCTTATTACTGTCGTAACGCGGAAGTTTATGCACTGCGCGATGAGGTGAAGCCGTTCCTGCGCACCTACTTCAACAGCCTCGCGTCGTTGCTCAACACGGAAGTGCTGACGCTCTGGGAGCATTTCCGGCACAGCGGCGCGTGGGACAAAACCCACGAGACCGGTTATTTCCTGCATCAAACCCGCCTGATGCTGGTGGAGGAACGCGGTCACGATTTGTGGCTCGCGCCGCTGATTCCAAGCGCCTGGCTGGCGAACGATAAAACTCTGGCCGTCCAAAATGCTCCAACCCGGTTTGGCCCAGTGAGCTTCCGTGTCGCTACGCGGAATCAAACGCGCGAGGTTTCACTGGAAATCCATCCGCCCACACGGGATCAGGTGGAACGAATCGTCCTGCGTCTGCGGCATCCAGAAGGACGCACCATCGCGAACGTCACGTTGAACGGTCAACCGCACTCCAATTACGATCCCACATCGGGCACAATCTCCTTTCCATCAACTGACGCGCCACTGATGGCTTTGGTGCAATTCAGGTAAGCATCCGCCAGACGGACTGGACTTGGGAAACCGGCTTGGCGTTGATCTTCCAGCCGCGTGGCTTTCGCCAACCGGCGGAGCATGGCACGACCGGCCTGGTTACTGCGCACCGTAATACTGGCGCACGGCTTCCATGCCCACGTCCGGATAATCGGTGGCGAAGCTCGCCACGCCCAAATCCAGCAGACGCTGGAAAATTTTTGCTTCACGCTGGCCCCACGGCAGCGTTTGAAACAGCACGCCATGCGCGCGCAGTTCGTCACCCACTTCGCGCAAAAATGCTTCACTGGGATAGAACGTGCCGTCCGGGGCGGTGTTCACGTGAATCTGAAGTTGATCAATACTGGCGAAGTTTTCCGCCCGCAACGCGGCGATACGTTGCGCCAGTTTCGCCTGCGGCCCCTGGGGATCATCCGGCGGGCCACTCACCCAACTGCGCGGACCGCCCATCCAATGCAGCGTGCGTGAGCGCGGCGCGACCTGACGCCACCGTTTGATCTCCTCATATTTCGTGCTGGCCAGAATCAACTGTGGATGCACCGCAATGGTTTCGGCGGCGAGTTGATGAAAATCCACCTGCTTGATGTCAATGTAGAGCGAGCGCTCCGGGTGCGCTTTCAAGATCTGAACCATTTCAGTCAGACTGATCATGCGCTGCCCGGCGAACTGCTCGTGGCGAAAGCGGCCCACGTCCAGCTTTTCCACTTCGGCGTAAGTGAGATCGGCGACTCCTTTCTTTTTCAAGTCCTCGGGCGCGTCCGGGAGAATGCGCGCGAAGTTGTTATCGTGAAACGAAACGATCACGCCGTCCTTCGTGCACCTCAAATCCGCTTCCGGCACGCAACCCAGTTTCCAGCCCAGCTCAAACGCTTCGCGCGAGCCTTCTGGCGCCAGGTCCCCCGCGCCGCGATGCGCCTGCATGGTAAAATCGCGCAACGGAATATGATCGCGCACGTTCCAATTGACCGCGCCTCGACGGTAGTATTCCCGCAACGCCGCCTGCGCCACATCGGGCCGATCCGTGCCGAATCCAGCCGTGCCCAGATCGAGCAGGCGAAAATAAGCTTCCGGCAGCTCAGGCACATTCCACGGCATGGTTTGAAATTCGATGCCGTGCTGGCGCACTTCGACGGCCGCGCGACGAATAAAATCGTCACTCGGCACCATCGTGCCGGTGTTGGTGTTGAAGTGACAATGCACCTGCAGACGGTTGATGTTGGTGAACCCGCTGGCACGAAGTTTGGCAAAGCGTTTTTCCACGGGCCCGTCATTGGTATTGCCCCAGGTCCCAACCCACAAGAACGCATCACTGCGCGGGGCCACCGCTTTCCAGCGCGCACAATCCGCCTCCGAACCAGTGGCCAGAATCACCTGCTCCTGCACCTCGTCCGTTTCGCGGGCCATCTGCGCAAAGTCCACGTTCTTCACGTCAAGATAGGCGGATCGTTTGCGATCATTTTTCAACGCAGCCACGATCTCCGCAAGACTGACAATCCGTTGCCCGGCGAACTGCGCGCCGCGAAACGCGCCGATATCCAGTTCTTTTGCCTCGGCGTACGTCAGGTCTTCAAGCCGCTTTTTCTTCATCGCCTCGGGAGCGTTGGGGAGAATGCGCGTGAAATTATCATCGTGAAACATCATCACGTGGCCGTCCTTGGTGGTGCGCACATCCAGCTCGGGGATGCACCCCATGCTCCAGGAAAGCTCCAACGCTTCCATGGTGTTCTCCGGCGCGAGGAAACCCGCGCCGCGATGCGCCACCACCGAAACCCGTTCAAGCGGGATATTGCGCACGTTCCAAACCGGTTCGGCGGCGGGCGTAGTGGAAATACAGATCAGGGTGGCTGCGGCGACCCAACCGGTCGGTTCAAATAAAATTTTCATCGTCGGGCTGTTGCGTCACTGGTGCGGTTTGCGTTGCCGTGATTGAATCGCTGATCCGCGCTCCACTCACGGACGGCGCGGGGTTACCAGCCGATAAAACCGGTTGGTGTGGTAATCGGAATCAATCACTGTTTCATTTCGATCCACGGGCTGGGCCACGCGATCAGCCAATCGCGTCCAGCTTGCCGCCGGAAGCGCGTCGGTAAATTCAATCGTGTAAGTTTTATCGGCACGAGCGTGAAAGGTTAATGCCGCCACCGCATCTGCGGTGATGGAATCAATTTTCAGATAACTGTTGGGATCGGCAGGATCCGTGCCGGCAAGGTATTCCTGCCAGTTCAACAAGCCATCGCCATCCAGGTCCAGTTGAGCGTCCGCTGCGTTATTAGGCGCGAGACCATGCGCGCTTTCCCAAACGTCGGGCAAACCGTCCCCATCCGAGTCGGCCAGAAAGGTAAGAATTGCCGGCGACTCCACGGTCTGAGCCACGCCGGCCGTGTTGGTCACCCAGACGGTGTAGTTGGTGAACGGCGGTTGCGCATCGGGAATGGTGAGGAAGGCAATGTGGCTCTGCAACCAGGCGGAACCGTCGGGCACGGGCGCTTGGTTGCGCCGCCAGGAATAGTGAATCGGCAAAGTGGCGATATTGGTGATCGCCACACTCAAAGTAACCGTTGCCCCGGGCACAACCGACTGGCTGAGCGGTTTTTGGATGATGACGGGAGGTTCGCCGGCAAGGAAATACTGGCCCGGAGTGGGCGAGCCGGAAGCCCAGTTGATCGGATCATTGCCGTACGCAGTCGGCAGGATTCGTTGCAATGATGCTCCGCTGCCAGCGGCGTCGGCTGGCCACGGAAATTCGTCGTCGTAGCGAACCTCCTCGACGGTGATGTAGGGCACGCCGCTGTCATCGGGCCGATCGGGTCGTTGCAATTGTAATCGCTCGCCACCGTCTTGAAGCTGGCCGCTGACCGGCCCCAGCACCGGCACGCTCACCGGGACGGAATACTTGGCGCGAAACGCGGCGGGGTCCGTATTGACAATCAGCGCGAGTCCCCCAGGCGGCAGCACGACATTTGTTGGAAAATCAAACGCCAATCCTTTCAACTTCCAGGTGTTGGTTGGATTATCAACATCGAACAGCGGTTGGGCGATGGCGCTGATGTTTTGCAATTCAATGAATTCCTCATCGCCCGGCGCGGGATGATACATGATCTCGGTAAAAACCACGGGGCCGATGCGTGGCCCAGAATTCGGTCCGCCCAAAGTCGTGGTGATTTGCGCCGGAAATTGCTCCCCGCCAGCGCTGTTCACATGCCGCCCAAAGCTGACGCCATTGGCTGCGGCACCAAAATTAAGTCCGTGTCCGTAACCAGTAAAGTTGCCCGCCGCATCGGCAGCCGTGAGATAAAGGTCCTCACCGTGCGAACTGAGCGAGAAGTTCAAGGCGGTCGGCGGCGTGGGATTGAAGTCCGCTTCGGTAAAGACCAGATAACCACCCGCAGGGATGATGGTGTTATCGGGAATACGAAATTTTTTGGGCGCGGCGCCGTCGTCGCTGAGAAACCACCCCCCCACGTTGACCGGCTGCACGGAGGAATTGAACAGCTCGACGGAATCCACCTCCGGCAGATCCGTGTGGGTCAGGATTTCATTGATGACCACGCCGGGCCAGGCGGGCGCAGGATCATCCGCTCCAGGCGAACCGCCCGGCGCGGCACTGGCGCGCCAATCGGCGCCGTTGCCGGAGTTGGGACGCGCGGCCGGATCGCGCGGCACCACGGAAAAACCATAGCCATCCGCCAAGAGGGGCCAGGGCGCGCGATCGCTGTAATCAAAATCGAACAGCGGCGTGGCACCACTCGAAACCCGGAGCGTCTCGCCGCCATTGGCGAGTTTGCCCGTGTAAACGCCCCTGAGAGCGACCCCGGGATAGCGCGCCTGAAACGCCGCCGCATTCGGCGACAGCACCGCAAACCCACCGGGCGCCAGCAAACTGCCGCTCGGGAAAGTGAAGGTGATTCCCGCCGTGAACGATACGCCAGCGAGGTTGAGCGTTTCGGTGCCGATGTTTTTAAGTTCGATAAACTCTAAGTCATCGCTGGTCCACGAACCAAACGGCGCGGGATTATACATGATTTCAGTAACGACCAGCGTCGTCAGGTTCTGCGGCGTATAAAAGAAAGCCGAGGTTAATCCACTCCAATCGCCGCCGTTCCTGATCCGCGCTTGAACCTGCGTCGTTGCGTGGAGAACGAGGGGAGCGGAATAAACGTGCGCCGCCGCAGACAGGCCGCCGCCGCTGGCCCGTGGATCCGAACCGTCCGTGGTGTAATAGATCGTGCCGCCGGTGCCGGTCAGCGTGACGTTGAACCCGTCCGGGACCGCGCCACCATCCTGGTTGAACATCGGCGGACGCAGATAATTTCCATCTATCCAATCGGCGCGTTGTGTGAGCCAGTTTTTGAGTTGGTTCAACCGATTATCCCATTCGGCAACGCTCGGCAGGCCGTTCAACAGTGACTCCGCCGGAGTGATTTCCGCCGCCTGCCCGTCAATGATGGCGGTCATGGCGGCATCGCTCAGCGGGCCGCGCCGCAGCTCCCACCAACGATCAATGTAAGCCTGCAGGAAATCCGGATCCGCAAACAGACGCGGATACCAGAGCCGATCCGAGCGGTGCATCAGCGAACCCGTTGGCCCCCCGGAGATGTAGTACGCGCTCCAGTTGTAATCCCAGCACGGCCCCATCCGCAGCTTGTTGTCGTCGCCCTTCCACGGAAACATGCTGATGAGCAGGCCATCCCCGTTGCGGGTCAACACGTTCATGATGAAGTAATCAATGAAGTCCCGCTCGACGATGTAGCGACGATATCCGTTTGTCGGATTGAGCCAGAGCGCATCGTCATAAAGCACATCCTCAAACTGCTTGAACCAGGCTTCGATGGCGGCGCGTTGCGTGGGATTGATCGAGTAGCCCTTGGGATTGTCAAAGTTAAAGTAGGCGTTCCATTGCTGCGGTTGATCGTCGCCCGGCACCGCGCCGTAGGAAGTATTCGGAGCAGTTTCCACAATGCGATTCGGTCCCGCCGTATGAAAGAACTGCGGTTGAGTCGCGCCATTGGCCGCCGGCCAACCGTCCTCCGGCTCGGGGTCCATGCGATTGATATTAAGCAACCAGCCGCCGGTCGAGCCATCGGCGGAGAGCTTCTGGAAATTCAGCCGATCCTGACCGCGTGAAACCCGCTCAATAATAGCGTAAATCCCGCGCCGATCAGCCAGCGTGAGTTCGCCGCCATCCTCGTTGACGAATGCTTCCGCCCAGCGAAAGCGCACCGCGTAGTTCCCCATGTGTTGACTCAGTTCGTAGGCAAACGTGTTGAACAGCAGCGCCGGGTCGCGGGTCTGATCCGGATCAGGATAGTACAGCACCCAATCCGCATGCGCGGGCAGGCCAAGCGGTGAAACATCCGCCTCCTCGCCCTCCTCGTCCTGAGCCTCGACGCTATAAGGTTTCTGTTGCCATTGCGACGAATACGCGCCGCGGCCCCGGACGCCGATGCGCGTGAACATTTGCGGCGCGTTGGTAAGCGAACTGCCACTGCCACTACGCTCGAACGTGGCCCAAGTCGCGGATTGGCGATGCACTTGTTTGATTCCGGCCCCGCTGGAAGTCCAACCTTTTTGAGGAATGACGCCAGCACCAAAATTTTCAATGACCATGATTGGCAACGGCGAGGTATAGCTGACCAACTCGGGTGCGAGTTTGATGAAGCTCGTGCCACTAATGCGGCTCACTCGGTCTTCGACAATGGTGACGGCGCGAACGCGAGTGGTGGTGGTGAGGAGGATGGGACTGGTATAGAGAATGCCGTTGGTCGCTGTGGGAACAGAACCATCCAAGGTGAAACGAATTTCAGCGCCCGGCTCGCTGGTGCTCAGACCGAGTTGAAACGGCTGTGTAAAAGTGCCGCCCGGCAGGCTGAATTGCGGTGCGTTCGGGGGAGGCGGGGTTTCGTCATTCGCCTGGCCGGGAGTGGGCACGCCAAAATATTGAACGCGGGCCGGGTCCGCCCCGAGCAATCCATAGGAGATGTCGGCCCGTTGGGGGGGGAAGGCCGGATCAAACGCGTGCAGCACCACCGGGCCGGGGCCGACCAGCGCGAGATATTCGCCTGAATTTTTCAAGCGGAAGTTTGTGTGCAGCGGCGCGCCCGGCGTGGCGCGGTCCTTGCCGGAGGCAAACACCACCAGATACGCGTGCGCCGGCAGATTGGTGGCCGGAAAGGCCCATTGCGTCGGATCGTTCTTGGCGTCGGTGAGAAAATAACCCGCCAGATTCACCGGAGTCGCCGTCGGATTGTAAATTTCGATCCAACCCGAGTATTCTCCATCTTCATCCGCCAGAATGGTTTTATCATTGGCCATCAATTCGGAAATGACCAGATGATTGGCGGGTTGCACCAGATGCACCTGCACCTGCGCATTGGTCAAACCGAATCCGTTGCCCGCCACCAATGTGTAGATGATGGTTGCCGGAGGCTGGATATTGGTACTGCCGATTCCGTTGGTGGTCCGCGCCATCACGTCACCAAGGCTGGGAATAATGGTCAGGGATTGGGCGAAGTCCACACTCCAGGCGAGCGTGGTGGTTTGACCGCTGTTCAGGTAACTGGGACTGGCTGTAAAAGTTTTAATCACCGGCGCCGGGTTGACCAGAACCGTCAGTTGCTTCGACACCGCCCCGCCGTTGTTCGTCGCCGTCAGCACGTAAGTCGTCGTGACCGTGGGCGCGAGCATGAGCCCCGGCAGCCCCGAGACGTCCGCGCCGTCAAGCAGCACCGCATCCGCATTTTGCACGTCCCACGCCAGCGTGGTGAAATTGGGAGTATAGATCGTTTCAGGAGTGGCGGTGAAGTTGACGATGACCGGCGGATGCACCATGTCGTTGAACTGATCGGCGTGGTTTTTGATGACCTCCTCAGAAACCAATCCCTGGTAAACGGTGAGGCGGTGTACCGTACCCACCATGTTCTCGGTGTTGTTTACGTTGGCGCCAAGCCAGCCTTCCCCGGCCGGCATTTGGAATCCGGCGTTCACATTGACGCACGTGCCCGCCAACGTGCCATTGTGATAGAGGCTCATCGTACGACTGCCGGCATTCCAAACGTAAGCGATGTGCGTGGGGACAGTGGGGCAAGGCACGCCCGGACTGAAGCTGTAATCAGCCACGCCAAGTTGCGTAAACCCCAGCTGCCCGGTGTTGTTATAGAGTTCGTAACGAAGATTGCTGTTGCCATTGGCGCCGACTGCCAGGTACGCCGAGGTGGTCGGACCGGGATCTCCTTCCAGAATAAATTCCATCGTTACGCTGCCCGAACTGGCGCCAAAATCGCAAGCGGCGCGATCCGTGCCATCAAAGGTCAACGCGGAAGTCAGTCGCGCAATGGGAATCAAACCGCCCGCCGCGTCGCTTGTAATCAGCGCGTCATAAGTTGCCAGAGAGGCTGATGCCGAAATAACGCCGCCAGCGAGGACGAGGATTCCGCTCCAAAGTTTTATATTCATTTTACAACCGGGCAAAGATTCACGATTGAAGCGCCAAAGTCAAAACGCACCTTGCGTCCTCGCGCCGCCAGCCAATGCGGGTCGCGAGCCAGCCGCGTCCGCGTTCAAATGAAAACGCCTCCCAGCCAATCAAAGCTGAAAGGCGTTGACGCAAATCCTGTGGCGCCGATTTAACGCACCCAAACCGCCCGGTAGTAACGGTAGGAGCGCGTGTTGATCAAAGTGGGATCGGAGATGCTGACAGCGGTGCCGCTCAACGCGGGAATATCCTGCAACACCTGCCAGGCGTCTCCAGCGGTCAGGCCATCGCGATACTCCACCCGATAGTGCAAACCGGGAGTGCCCTGGCTCAAAACGACGGTGGCCGTGGTGCCGCTCACCGTCAAGGCGATGCTCGGAGGTTGCACGGCAAACGCCAGACCGTGATCCTGCAGCACCGCGTCAGGAACAATGCTGTCGTAAACCGTAATGCGATGAATAGTCCCCACCATTGGTTCACCGAACAGACCGCTGTTGCCCAGAACCCCGTCCTCATTGGGCAGAGTGAACCCACTGTAAACGTCGGTTTTGGTACCCGCCAAAGCCCCATTAACATAGGCCTTCATTGTCGTCGTGGTCGAGTCCCAGACGTAGGCCACGTGCGTGGACGTGGTGGGTGAAGCCACCGCCGGAGTGAACGAGTAATCTTCAACTCCGCTTACGGAGAAACCGAGCTGGCCCGTGGCCAGCGAGAGTTGATACATCAAGCGGCTGTATGGATTATTCTCTCCGTAAGCCAGCGTCGAACCGGCTTGCGCCGCGGGATCGCCCTCCAGAATAAACTCCATCGTGGCGTCTCCCGCGCTGCCACCGAACCAGAAGTTCACACCACCGTCTCCGGTGAGAATGATCGGGGCCAGGAGCCGGGCGGAGGCACTTAATCCGCCCTGAGCGCTGGCTTCAATGGCTTCATCGTACGCGTTCAAAGCCGGCTGCGCCGCCGCGAGGAAAGCCTGGCCGTGCTCCCGGATTTTTTCATCAGTCAGGATGCTGTCGTAAACGGTGGCCCGGAAGATGGTGCCTTCCATTCCCTGGTCGCCCAATAATCCGTCGCCGGTCGGCAACGCAAAGCCCGGGTCCACCGCCGTGGTTTCACCGGCAAAGGTACCATTGATATAAACTTTCATCGTGGTCGCAGCGGCATCCCAAACATAAGTGACGTGCGTCGGCCAGTTGGGGGAGGTGACCAGCGGACTAAACTTGTAATCAGCCACGGCGCGTTTGGTAAACCCAAGCTGCCAGACCGCGGCCCATTGCGAATAGCGCAGGCTATGGCGAAACACCGGAGGCGCCCCGCTCAGGTCACTCGCGATCGCGGTGCCAGCGCGCGGATTAGGATCGCCTTCCAGGATGAATTCCATGGTTCCGGACCCGGTGTTCGCGCCGAAATTAAACGGCGTGCCGGTGCCGTCGGCCGCGACCAGACTGGTCAATTTCGCGATCGGTTCGAGACCATTGGCCCCATCAGCGGTAATGGCCGCATCATAGGCGGTGAGATCCGGTTGCACCCGCAAGGTCAACTCGGCGTACACGCTCCCCAACGCGTTCTCAGCTTCCAACCGGTAGAGCGTCGAGTTGGCCGCTGAAACACTGACTTGCTCCAGGCCGGTATAATCAACGCCATTCACCGTCACTCGCGTGGCATTCTGCACCTGCCAACTGAGCGTAACGGGTTGGTTGGGGGCGGCCACTGCGGGAGTTGCCGTGAACGAGTCGATGATTGGCGGGGCCAGTAAATCGGCAAAGCTCTTGGCGTGAGTCAGAATGGTTTCGTCGTTCAACAACGTATTATACGCCGTGACCCGGTACACCGCGCCGTACATTGGTTCCGCTCCGTCATATCGGCTACCCAGGGTGCCGGCGCCATGCGGCATGGCAAAATTCGCATCAACGCTGGTCTTCGTGCCAACCCAAACGCCATTGACATATATTTTCATGGTGTGGCTCGTGGCATCCCAGGCGTAAGTCACATGAGTTGGTAAACTGGGTGAGCTTGCCCCCGGCGTGAAGGCGTAATCAGCCACGGCCGTTTGGGTGAAACCCATTTGTCCGGTGTCATTCCACAGCTCGAAACGCAAGCTGGAAAGCTGGTTCTCACCGACGGCCAACCAGGAACTGTTGTTGGCGGCGGGATCGCCTTCCAGAATGAACTCCAGAGTCGCATTGGCAGGGTTATTTCCGAAATCAAAAGCTGTTCCCATACCCCCATTCAGAATCACGGTCGAATTCATTCGCGCCGTGGGGATGGCGGTGGTGTCGTTCGTAATGACCGCGTCGTACGCGGCAAGCGCGGGGCGCACGTGCGCTCCGAACGCGCTCGAGTGGCGGCGGATCGCGCCATCCGACACGATGCCGTCATAAGCCGTCACCCGATAAATCGTTCCAGTCATGGCTTCCACACTCGTCGCCCCGCTGCCACCCAACCAACCTTGGCCGGAGGGCATGGCGAAAGCGGCGCTGACGCCCGTCTTGGTACCGGCTAGCTTCCCGTTGACGAAGATTTTCATCGTCAAGGTGTCAACATTCCACACGTAAGCAATGTGGGTATCTTCTGCCGGCGACGGCACCGCGGGCGTAAAGAGGTAATCCGCCACACCGCCCTGAGTGAAGCCCAGTTGTTCCGTGTCGGGATACGACTCGAACACCAGGCGGCTGACCGGAGTTTCACCCACGGCCAGATAAGAACTCACGCCAGCGGCCGCGTTGCCTTTCAGAATGAACTCAATCGTGGCGCTACCCGAGTTGTAGCCAAAATAAAAGGGACTGCCTCCGGTCCCGGTGAGCACGACCGGCTCCGTGAGCATGGCAACCGGATATAGCGGCTCGGTAGCGCTCAGTGAATCCGCCGCAATGGCGGCATCGTAAACTTCCAGCGGCGTTTGCGCCACCGCCGTGGTCAGCAGCGCAGTCGCAGCCGCCGCTCCCGCCAGTGAGCGCGTGATGCGCGAGAACAGTAATGTGGTCTTCATAAGGCGATTGGTTGAATTGTTGAACTGGTTTTCGTTTGGGCGATCCAAACTGCTTCTAGCAGTTCCGTTCGGTTGAGTAAATAAAAATCCACCTCCCTGTCAAAATGATTTTGATGAATAAATGGGGGCGGTCCAAAAAATTCAGGTGTCTTTCAATTGGAGCGTTGGTTAATCTCGCCCCCGCATGAACATCCAAGTAGCCGTGCTGTGCGATGCCGCCACCAACGACAACGAAAAGCTCAGTCTGCTCGGTGCGTTCGACACGATCTACGCCCGCGAGCTACCGGCCATCCACCCCCAATGCGCCGTGGCGTTGCGCATCACCTTTTCCAGCGCGGATGAAGGCAGCCACCAATTGCGCCTGAACTTCGTGGACGCCGACGGACGTTCCATCATGCCCCCTTTGGATTTTCCCGTGGAAGTTTCGCTGCCGGACGATCTGCATTTCGGCACCCGCAACTTCATCCTCACCATCCAGCAACTGAAATTCGACGCGCCCGGGGTGTATTCAATGGACGTGATTTACGATGGCCAAGTGCGCACCAATATACCGCTGCTTGTGCGACACGTTCCCACCCCATCAGCGTAACGCGGCTTCAACGGGGCCGCGCTCAATTGAGCGCGGAGACTGCGCGAATCAACGCCACGGTTCCCTGGCCTGTGACGCTTCAACGGGGCCGCGCTCAATTGAGCGCGGAGACCTGGGAGTTCTCCCAGTTGGCATGGCCCGAAAAACGACGCTTCAACGGGGCCGCGCTCAATTGAGCGCGGAGACTGGAACGAACAATACCAATACGAAAGGAATGCGAATGGCTTCAACGGGGCCGCGCTCAATTGAGCGCGGAGACCAGACACCAGCACTATTGCACACCCCGTGCCAGCCCGCTTCAACGGGGCCGCGCTCAATTGAGCGCGGAGACAGGAACAAAACACAAAACAAGGAGAAGGAAAAATGAGGCTTCAACGGGGCCGCGCTCAATTGAGCGCGGAGACGAGAAACGCAACCCGGCGCGAGTAATCCGACAAGTCGCTTCAACGGGGCCGCGCTCAATTGAGCGCGGAGACGAGGTATGACCAACTGCCGCAGACCTTCACTGTTTTGCTTCAACGGGGCCGCGCTCAATTGAGCGCGGAGACTGATGGCCGCGAATTGCATCGCGAATCAAAACAAGAAGCTTCAACGGGGCCGCGCTCAATTGAGCGCGGAGACACCGCGATCCGGCCGACGTCCTGTGCGGCCTGCGGCCGCTTCAACGGGGCCGCGCTCAATTGAGCGCGGAGACGGTCGGTTGAGGGCCGGCGCCACTCAAAAAAAGAAGGCTTCAACGGGGCCGCGCTCAATTGAGCGCGGAGACGGAGGGTTTAACTCATGTCATTTTTTGAGGGTGGTCGCTTCAACGGGGCCGCGCTCAATTGAGCGCGGAGACACGATCTTTACCGAGCCGGGTTCACGCTCCCCAGCATGCTTCAACGGGGCCGCGCTCAATTGAGCGCGGAGACATGCGCGATCTGGAGGCCGAGCAATGAGTTGTTGCGGGCTTCAACGGGGCCGCGCTCAATTGAGCGCGGAGACCACTGGACAGCGACACGGTGCCGTACCAGATCAACGAAGCTTCAACGGGGCCGCGCTCAATTGAGCGCGGAGACCGCGACAGCAGCATAGGCGTACTCTGAATATGCCATGCTTCAACGGGGCCGCGCTCAATTGAGCGCGGAGACTGTACCGGGTGACTGAAGTCTAGGCGCAGAGTATCCAATGCTTCAACGGGGCCGCGCTCAATTGAGCGCGGAGACAGCAGGATAGTTCGGCACCGCAACTTGGTTCGTGCCCGGCTTCAACGGGGCCGCGCTCAATTGAGCGCGGAGACTTCGACGGGGATTGGCGACGTGATAGTGTCGGCAATGCTTCAACGGGGCCGCGCTCAATTGAGCGCGGAGACTCGTTCTCGCTACGGGATTGCGGCAACACGTTCACAGCTTCAACGGGGCCGCGCTCAATTGAGCGCGGAGACTTCCAGACTCGCGTCTGCCTTCGCCGCGCCTTGCCCAGCTTCAACGGGGCCGCGCTCAATTGAGCGCGGAGACCGGGCAAACCTCATTGATCACATGGAGCGCGTAACGGCTTCAACGGGGCCGCGCTCAATTGAGCGCGGAGACGCGTGCTACCGAACATGACTGGCGTGATGGATTATACGCTTCAACGGGGCCGCGCTCAATTGAGCGCGGAGACACAACGCGAGATATTGATCGAGATGCGGACGGACCTGCTTCAACGGGGCCGCGCTCAATTGAGCGCGGAGACATTGCGCCCCGCATGGTATTGGTTGAAAGCGAAAATAGCTTCAACGGGGCCGCGCTCAATTGAGCGCGGAGACAGTTATGAAATTGAACACGTCAGAAAAACAAAAAACGCTTCAACGGGGCCGCGCTCAATTGAGCGCGGAGACAACTTGGGTTCCTGGATCAGTTCTTCGCCGGACTGGAAGCTTCAACGGGGCCGCGCTCAATTGAGCGCGGAGACTTCCCCTCCCTTACTCCTTCTGCCGCAACGTCGCAAGTTCCGACTCGCGACTGGTTGCCCAATCTCATTCAACTCTGCATCCAAAGTCGTCAGCCTGCGCGAATATCCAGTTTATGGGAAAGTATTTACGACATGCGAGCGGGAGCGGAGTTTTCCGCAGCACCCCGCCACTCGCAAATTCAATTGTCAAAGAACCAGACCAGCTCAAACCACGTAACAAGGTGAGTCCAGCTTAACGTATGACAAACCGAGCGCGGTGATCACGCGGTCGCCTCGACCTTCCACCGGACCAAGACTGACAAAGAGTACCTGATCCTCATCATGGTGAATAAGCTCATGTAAAGCCGTTTCCAGTTCAATTTTTTCTGCCGGATTCAGATCACATTCAAAAACGGAGTATTGCAAATGGTCGCCGAAGTTACGACACGTCTTGAAAACTCGGCGCAGCCGTTTGTCGTCAGCAATGTCATAGCAAACCAGATAGGTCGTGCGCATGGTTCACCTCGTCATCAAGGGGATATATTCGGCGATCTCCCCGGTTAAAGTTTTGGCCAGCAAGCGCGCCTGTAATTCCAGAGCGCGACGGTAACTGACCTTGTAATCGAACAGCGGATGCGTGAGGAGCGAACTCATTCGTTGTTCGTAGGTTTGGAAGAACCGCTTACGACCGGGCACAGAAAGATTCACTGCCTGCCCGGCCTGGATAAAATCCTTGTCGGTAATCACGCGGTTATTGATGCAGCTCAACACGGTGGATTCCGCGATGAGCGGTCGGAACTCCTCCATCAAGTCCAAACCCAAAGCCGGACGACCGAAGCGCGGTTGATGAAAGAATCCGAGATACGGATCAAAACCCACCGCCAAGGCGGCTAGCGTGCAATCCTTGGCCAGCAGACTGTATGCGAGCGAGAGCATCGCGTTGACCGGATCGGTGGGTGGACGACGGTTACGCTGGTTGAAATTAAAATTGAACGTCCGCTGGTGGGGCGGCTCAACCGACAGCCCCAATCCGGGCAAATCATCCTCCACTTTCACCATGCCGCTAAAATGCTGGAAATACAGACCGGCAGCGGCGCCTTCAATCCCCAGCAACTGCTCAAGGGAGGTCGCATTTAACGCATCCTCCACAGCGCGCCTGAGTTTACCGATGACCCCGGCCGGCGGCTCCAGATGATTGCGCATCAGCAACGTCCGCTGGTTGCGAATCTTTCCCTGCACCAATCGGCGGGCCAGAGACAGACAGACCGACCGATCACGCGCCAGACGAAATTGCTCCATCCGCAGAAAAATATTTTTCAAACCGTGTCCGCGAGTGATGCCGTAGAACCAGCCTCCCATTGAAAAATAGGTGACGGGCACTTCCTGTTCGCACAGGGCCTGAATGGCCTGGGTGGAAATCTGGATGTTGCCGAACAGGGCGACATGCGAAATATCGCGCATCCGCACTTCCTCGATCAACTTGTCCTTGTCTTTGACGGTCAGCACCTCCGCCTTGCAACCGATGCGAAGCCCCTGACTATTCAGGTAGAACGGGCGGGCATCATCTCGCGCCGCCATCAACCGTCTCGGGAGCGCCCGCGTCTCGCATACCTCCGATGGCGTTTCGTCGCCGGAACCATGCGTGCGCGCGCGCGGAGAAGCGGGTGCGCTCTCCGGACTCGAACCCCGCGCCAGAATTCGTGTTTCATCCGGCAGACACACGGGCGCGAGCGAACAACGGACGCACTTGGGCGAATGTTCCAACGGTGCGGGGATTGGTCCAGTGATTACGCGACGGGCTTGGGTTACTTGATCCAGAATCCATTGTTCCAACTCCGGCGTAATTGGCAAACGCACCCGTTGTTTGGTGGCGCGGTAGTAGATGATCCCCTCAGTGCAGGTGTAGCCGTTGTCGCGCAAGATCAACGCCTGCAGCCCCAACTGCATTTTATCCGTGTCCCAAAGCTCGTTGGCCTCGGCACCCTCGCGGGGTGCGCCAGCTTTGTAATCCACCGGGCAAACTTCCAACGCGGTGAACAAATCCGCCTCTGACTCATCAGTCGGCACCGCGTGCGTTTCCACCAAGTCCATCTTGGCCACCACCCTTAAACGTTCCGAACCCATCTGCACAGAGCGCGAGTGAATCACTTCCTTTTCGATTTCCGATTTCCGATTTCCGATTGCTGCGCCAGCATCTCCCTCTCCGCTTTGGGGAGAGGGCTGGGGTGAGGTGCTCTGTCCATTGCCGGACACTTGATCTTTACTCTTTGAATTTTGTTTTGCCGGGGGAACGCCGCCGGGCGGGTCGCCCGCCGGGACAGGCGAGTCGCCTGTGCTACCCTTGGCCTTCGGCAACGCGCCATTGCCGGCATCCACCTTCTTATGAATCGCTGCGCCGCGCAGCGTATCCGCGCTATCGACAAACACGCCTTCGACAAACTCGTAATAAAACAACCGCTGACAATAAACGAACTCGTTCATCATCCGGGCCGGGATAATGTCTCCCTCGCCGCGCTGGGGAGAAGGCTGGGGTGAGGTGCTGGCGATTTCCGATGGGCGATTTCCGATTGTCGCTGGCGCGTTCACGCTGGAATCCGTCTCACTTCCGCTTCGCGCCATCGCCCGCCCGATTGACGGATCGCCGGGCGACACGGGCTGAAGGCTGGCATCATCCGGTGGGGCTATTGTCGGCATCGCTGCAGGGGCAAGTTGCACGACGATTTTTAGAGGTGTGGGTGTGATTGCAGGCGGCTGGTGAGAATGATCTACACCTGAAGAACGTGCTCGGGACTTTCTGGATGCGATCTTCCGAACGCCGTGCGCCGCCCTGGTTTTCTTCAACCGAGACTGACGTTCTGCTGCTGACGGTTCGTGATCCATAATCGCGTAGCGGACGCAATGTCACTGGCAACTTTCATGCCGGACCCGCTGGTACGTTACGTTTCCACCGGCACGAAAAGTCCAAGGCCAAAGTGCGCACCGTAGCCGAGGGCGACCGGGCCTTTGACAGCGTCAGGAAACTCAATGATAAAACCCGCGCCACCGTCATGACCGCGCTTGCCGATTGCCGCGCAACCTTGCGCTTGGTGTTTTGGGCGAAACCTCCCGCGCGCCCGGCGCAGTTTCGGATTCACTCACGCGCTGGTTTGTATCCGTTGAAGCAGAGTCATTTTTCATAATCGCGAGGCTTTTGCGGCATATTTCACGCCAAAATCAGCCGTTTAACTTTCCACCGGAACGAACAGGCCAAGGCCAAAATGCGAGCCATAACCGAGCGCAAGCGGGCCGGTAATAGGTTTTTCAAAAGTGACAATGAAAGCACTCCCGTAACCGTTGCCGCGGCTGCCGTTGCCAGAATTGCCATTGTCTTTACGGCGTTGGGTTATGAACTGCAATGCACGAAACCTCCGTTCTTCATGTTTGCCAAAGGCAAAAGGACGGTCGCAATCTTTGAGTTTAATCGTTGCTTTATTATCCGGCTGATGCAGTGCTAGCAAACGGAGCAAATCATGCGCGGCAGAACCTTCCTGCCAGCCGTTGTCGGCCATCTTTGGGCGACCATCGCGAAAAGTCTTGGCGTGGCGCGTGGAAACAAACGGCGTGAGCGAACGCCACACTTTTTCCGTCTTCTTCACCGCGAACAACGGGCAATCTTTGAAATCATCCAAGTTCCCGATACCGTGCAGCACCAGATTCAAATTGTGCCCCTTGAATCCCCATGTCCATTGCAACTTGCGAAGTGCTTCTACGGCCTGGCGATCAAATCCTCCGGGTGCATGCACAGTTACATGAGTGATATGCCCAAGTTGATTTTTAACAGACTCGCAGAAAATGTGCGCGTGTTCGTGATTCCTGCCTTTTGCGCCAGTAAAAATGGGATGGCCGTCTGAATGTCTGACGAGTTCGGAATGCACCTGCTCCGCGACAGCCAACGCCCGAGTGATACTTGGCGGCACTGTGCTGGCAAGAGCGTAACGCGCCACGGTGGGCAATTCCTTGGTTCGTCTCAGGCGCGGCTTGGTTGCCGAGGCGAACGCATTTTCCGGGCGGAGGTAATTCACATATCGCGCGCCGGGCGGAAGATTCCAACCGGCGGCTTGAAGTTCGCCGGTGTCGGCATGGAGCGCGGCAAATAAATCTTCAGGAACTTCAGGCGTTTCAACCGCTTTGGATTTCTTGCTCGCTTTCTTTTTGCTGTCGCCCACTGGTTGATTGGCTGCGAGAAAATCCGCGCGCCATTGGTTGTAATCGGCTGGGTTCATCGGCGCGAGAAGACGGACAAGTTCGGTTTTCTCCGGCAGCTTTGCGTCTTCGTTGAGCGGTATGGCATTTGGCTCAATGGCTGTGATGCCTTCCAACACCCGCGCTTCAACCAGGCTTTCCGCGCGTCCGAAATAGCCGAGTCGCGCGGCGAGCGTTTTCAACGCGTTCAGTTGCTCCGGTGGCAAATCCACGTTTTCCCACGCCACAAACACAGCTTCGTTTTCTGCGAGTTGAATGAAGGTGTCGAAAACCTTGGTGGTTTTCTCGTTCTTTCCTTCGTTGTAAGGCATGTAATGCCGGGTGTGCGCGGTTGTGGCGTGTGGCAACCGAAAGACCGGCGGTTGGCTCAACGCCACGGCGATCGCGCGGACAGCGTCCGGGGAAACTTCGCTGTCTCTGCGCGCTTTCAAATACCATGTCGCAATCAACGCGCGCACAATGCGCCACGGCGAAGGCGGCCATTCGACCGCGCCCTCGTTCACATGGCGACCCCACGGCGTGGCGTGAAAACGCCCGGCGGGAAAGCGCAGTTCAAGAACAGTCATGGTTATTCCTCGAAAGTGAGGCCGGTTTCCGGCGGATTGGCGAAACCTTCGGACGCTTTTTTGATGAGGCCGGGCAATGTCTTTTCAAGTTCGTCAAGCGTCGGCACGACGAAACCTTCGGGACGCTGCACGACAAGATGGCCGTCAATCTCCAAGTCACAAGCCGTCCGCAATCGCAGGCCATCACGAAGGAATTTCTGGATTTTGAAAAATGCAATGGAGACGAGCAACGCTTCGACATCCGCGCCGAGGCCGAACCCGCGAATGAGCGCGAGATCGAGATTGAAGAACGCAGTGATCTTTCCGCAGTATTCATCGCGGTGGAACGGGACGTTGCCAAAGCCTTTCGCAGTGTCGCCCGAAGGATCAACCGCGTCATTCTTCACACCGCCACTTGCGGCAACAGTGACATTCTCGGCTTCGACGAATGCCGTAAGCGCACGAGGCAGACGCATCCGGCCACCGGCGATTTCCTTTTTAGCGAGGAATACGCCGTGCAGGAGAGCGTTTGTATCGTATTTCAAAAGTGTGGCGGTGAGTTTCTTGAGGTCCACGATACCCTTCTCAGCGATGGCGAGTTCCATCTTGAGCTTATCCAAGAAACTCTTGTCCTTGCCTTCGAGAATATACGGACTGTTCAACCGATGCGCTTCGAGCACGGAATTGGTAAGCGGCTTGCCGGTTTTGTCTTTCACCTTCACAACGGGCAAACCTTTGAGGGGAGTCGCCCAATCATTGGCAACGGTATCCCAGCAAACGGTTTCAAGCCGGTTCGCCATGCTTTGGGCGGACTCGACGAGCAGCATTTTTCGTCCGTCTGGACCGTCATAGGTGGCTGCGCCGAGATCGGGAAAACCCGTCGGTTGAAAGCGTGTGCCTTGAACTGGTTTAAGCGCCGCTTTGAGCAGCAAGCGCGGTTGGTCTTTGAGTTTTTCGAGGTTCATGTGTTTTGTTCCTTTGTGTTGTGAGTGATGGTTTGTTTGAGTTGCCAGAAATCACGAGGTGAAATCGGAAAGAGCATCGCCGCCGCCGTGCGCCGGGCAATGCCGCCGCTCACGGGCAGGTCTTTGACCAACGGCGCGAGTCCCAACGCGCGCAAACGGCGGGCGGCCAGTTCCGACGCGGCCTTGCCATCACCATTCATCGCGCGATGAAGAATCGCCGGGACGAGCGGAATGGCTTCCTGTTCCTCGCCTTTTCTGGCGCGGCGGAAGCAGAGCCGCAACAGGGCATAAAACGATGAGGGCACAACGCGTTGCTCGAAATCAGAGGCGTTTTCAGCTTCGCTGGAATCATTGTCATCCGTCGCGCTGATTTTTTCTTCGGATGAAATGGTTTCGGTTGAACCGGTTTTCGCCTCGCGCCGTTCATCCCGGATGACGCTTTCCCAATCCACCAGTGAAAGTCCCCAAATGAGGTCGGCGAGCAGCGTTTCATTGACGTGACCTTCAATAAACTCGGTGATGTCATCCAATCGCGCCGGACGCGGCGACCAATCGGGCCAGCCTTTCGCGGACGATTGTTGCACCCGCACCAAACGACGAGCGAGGATGGCGTTAAGCGCATCGGTCAAGTCGCCGTCATGCCATGCAACGTCATTTTCCGAACTCATCTCCGTCCACGCGGGACGGAAATACTCTCCTCGTTCCATTCGTTTCAAGGGTTCAAGGTGTTGCCGAAACCAGAGCTTCTCCATTCCTTTTCCGAACGAGGCACGAAGGCTGGCCAATGACATTGCGAGACGCGTTTCGGGGCAATCAGCGATTTGCGTCAACCACTCGGGTCTTAATCTGCGAAGTGGGCTGACGTTTTCTCGTTGGCTTTTGTCTTTTGCAGTCGCCCATTTGAAACTGCGTGCAACCGCGCGTTCTGTCGCTCCCAGCGCCGCAAGAACCGCCAGCAAACGGTCTGGTGAATCTTCTTCGCAGAGTTCAAAGATGCGGCGTTCGAGCAGCGCAAAGGCCGCTCGCACGGAATTCGGAGCTTTGGGCTTCGCTTCCGGGTCAGTCTTTATCCGTAACCGCTCAATCCAGCGTTGCACATCAGCCAGCAAGTCCGCCCGTGCGTTTCGCCGAACTACGAATTTTCCAAGTGGAGTGGCAAAGGTTGATTGCCCGTTACGTTCAAGCAGCGCGTATCGCTGAAAAGCTGTGATTCCCCGATCAACACCGAGCGTCACGGCGGCTTGGGCAAAGTCCACGCCGTTGCGCGCTGTCGAGCCGCGCAACTGTGCACGGCCTTCGCCGAAGACGGATAGCAATTCAGTGAACGTTGTGGGCTGTTCCCACAATGGTGTCCAGATTTCACAGCCTGCTTTCGCTTCATCACTGCGCGTTGCGCTGGCGAATCCTGCCCCATTATGGCTGACACAAAATGGGCAGACCATTGAGCCGTTGCCAGAGCCGTTGAGTTTCTTTACAGCCGCGCCGCCAAAAAGCATCCCACCCTCCATCATCAAAACATAGTCCCACGGATTAACGGTTGAATTGCCATTGAAGCCTGTTGTGGCATTTGCTCCGCCTGCCGCACCCGGGAAAAACTGACCAATAGGAGCTTCACTGAGTGGGCCGGAAGTTATTTCTTGAAACAGGGAAGCTTGCAGCCAAGTGGCGGATTGTGCTGACGGCAGTCCGCTTTGAGCCTGAATGATTTCACAGAGGCATTGAAGATACGTGTTGGTGAACTCCAATCGTCCATCTGTTCCACCACTTCCGAATAAAGGCGGATAAGCAACTGTCCCATCGGAAAGCGTCGGGACTATCGCATCAATGCCAGGAATGACTGTATCAGCGAGAGAAGAGCGCGCCAGCATAACGAGCAATTCCTTGCCTGAAGCTCGGTGGCATTTCTTGAAATCCGTTCGCACTTTCTTCCCCGCTTTAAGCAAATCCCTTAACGCCTTTTTTGATGGCTGTGATGAACCAACGTCTAACGCCTCAATTTGTTCAATGTGACACGCCAAAATCTTTTCACGTTCTTGGCCTGTCTTTGCGATGAAGGCATCAAGACTTTTTAGGAATTCAGCAAGTTTGTCGCGGATAACTTTGGCCGCTTTTCCATCGGATTGAGCAGCCACTTTTTCCAAGGTGGCAGTCATTTCAGCCAAGGGCTGTTTGGTCGGGCCAAGTTGCGACCAAGTGAAAATCATCTGAATCGTATGCTTGCAAGCATCAAAACGAGGCGCAGGACTTTGGCGAATCGCCTCAACGGCAGACTGGTCATCTCCTTCGTAGAAACCGCTGCCGCCATTCCAAGGAGCGACGATTGGCGTTGGTTGGTAACGATTCAGAAAAAAATCAAGAAACGCCTTTTGGTCCAGCGTAGAGCGCAAGTGAAAGCGTTCATTGCGCCAGTAGCCTGCCGCAGCAGGGTCAACTTGTTCCGCGATTACGCGAAGCACGCCCAACGCTTTCAAATAGTGAGCAAGCGGGATGGGAGCGCAGCCGGGTAGTGAAAGAGGTTTCATTCGACATCCTCCTTGATGTTGAAACTTGAATTTTTATCCAGCATGAATGTAAATTCCCGGCATGAGTTCAGTCGTCGAGATCGAGCAGGCCATTGCCAAACTTTCCGCTCAGGAGTTTGTCGAGTTGGAGCGCTGGTTCGACGCCGAGCGAAATCGCAAGTGGGATCGCCAGATCGAGGCAGACGCGCAAAACGGCAAATTGCGCGACGCTTATGAGCGGTTGCAGTCAGAAAACCAAGGCCAGCCCGTCGTTCCGCTCGATGATTTCCTCGACGACAAAAAGCTTTCGTGACCGGTTCAGGAAACTTCCTTCTGAAATCCAGCAAATCGCCCGGAAGAATTTCCGGCTCTGGCTGCGTAATCGGGCGCATCCTTCCCTGCATTTCAAAAAAGTCGGCGAATTTTGGTCCGCCCGTGTCGGCAGCAACCATCGTGCTCTGGCCCTGTGGCATGGCGACAAGGTGGAATGGTTCTGGATTGGTTCTCATGATGAGTATGAGAATTTGATCGGGTAGTTCATAAGCACGAGGTGTCGGTAGCGAATGATGATGGTGGGCATGGCGGTTAATCGGTGGCGTTTGCTCACCGCTGGTGAGGAAATGGGTTCGGGGTCAAATTGGCCAACCGGCGGTTGACCAATCGGGAGGAGCGCGCCAGTCGCCAATTCGCCAACCGCCGGTTGGCGAATCTGCGGGTAAAGCCGATACAAAGTGCGGCAATCCTTCAATGTGCTGACACCCAACCCGGTGATTTCGCGACTCTTGAGGTCATCCGCCACCCGTTTCAGTAATCCTGCGCCGTATTTCGCCCGGTCGTCTCCCGCCTGCTCAAACTCGACGAGATAAGCGCCGACAAGCCAGTTGCGGAGAATGAGGTGACGGTTGACCGCTCCGGCAGCACCAGCTTGGGCTTGCCTGTGCGCATCGCTGATGGCGGAAAGGAGACCGGGGTAATTCATTGCCGGGAAGCGCGCGCGTCGGCGGCGCGTAGCAGGGTTTCCAGATAGGCAAGGCGGAATGGGCCAAGCCGGTCGCGCAGAGCAATGGCGCGGGCCAGCCATGATGGGCCGTGTTTGCCTTCGCCCATTTGCATGAAGCTGAGGTCGAGAGCGATTTCCGGGGTGGTCAACTCGGGCAGCGAAACCGGTTTCAAAATTTCACCATCCCAAATGCCGCGCGCAAAAAGTCTGGCTGGATTCTTCTCATCGCCTTTCTCATCCGGCAACGAGCGAATCGAGAGCCGGACTTTGCCGTGATGCGCGGCGATGAGATAAGCGACAAGGTCGCGCTCCGGCGCATCAAGTGGGGCAGCCAGCAGCCACGCGAGCGCGGAGGCGAGTTCGTGGCGAATGCTTCGATAAGGTTTATCGGCACTGTATCGTTTGGGTGGGTTTTCCGACTTCGCATAAAGACCCTTGGCGTCAGGGGGCTGATGCTGCCCATCGCGCAAAGCTTTTTGAAATTCCTCATGCGCTTTGCCGATGTCGTGCCACAACGCGGCGGTGCGGAGTGCGTCAACAAATTCGGCTTCACTCGCGAGCATTGCCAGTGCGGTCGTCTGTTCGACGACATATTTGGTATGCTCGGCGATGGTTTGCCATGAGCGACAAAATGTGTCTGGCTCATCGTCGTAGGCTTCGGGTGTGCCAGTTTCGGGAGGGTGCGGCTTGGGCTTGTCCTTCGGATCACCAGTCCAGCCGAGGTCATCGCAATAGCCGCCGCTGGATGTTGCCAAAAGATAAACTCCGCCGGGGCGGGGTGCTTTGGCGGCTTCCCACTCTTTGCCGAGCGGATTCCAGCGCCACGCGCGCGTAGTCTTTTTATCGAAGAACTTCATGGCATCGCCGATGGAAACGCGGCAAAGTTCGATGCGTTGCGGAGGCTTGTCGTTGCGAGTTGGCGCAGCATCGCCAGCGATGTCGCGCCAGAAGAATTGCACATCGCTATCGTCGCCATCGCGGATGTAACGGGAGATGTCGAGGTCTTGACCGCAGATGTCCGGCGTGGTGTCGAACAAATCCACGAGGTCGCGGCGGCGGATGACGGGACGGATAACCGGTGTTTCCTGAACGGTCACGTTCTTCAACGAGCGCGGGCTGACATCCGTAAGTTTCAACAGTTCCGCGCGGGCCTTGTCGAATTCATCCTTCGCGTAAGGCCGCGACAGTTCGTCTTTCTCGTCCTTGGGCTGGAGGTCCACCCACAACACCTCGGCATCAGGAATGTCCGCGCGGCGATTGCAACGCCCCATGCGTTGGACGAGCGATGACCACGGCGCGAGTTCGGTGATGAGCAACCGCGCGGAAACATCCACGCCCGCTTCGACGGCTTGCGTGGCGATGACAATGCGGTCGCCTGTGCCGAAAAGCAGCTTCGTATGCCGTTCGCGATCCACGGGCCGGAAGCGCGAATGAATGAGGGCGACTTTTCCCGGCGGGCAGAGCGGGTTTTTCCCCTTTGTCAGAGCTTCAAAGATTTCTCGCGCCCGTTTGACGCGATTCACGATGACGAGTGTCAGTGTGTCGGTCTTGTGGTGGTCCCTGACAAGTTTGGCAAGTTGCCCCGCGTAGTCTTTTGTTCCCGAACCAAGCGTGAGTGGGGTAGGCGAAAGCTTCTTGGATGCGGTGATAAGGTCATGCGGCCTGCCACTGGATTGCTCGGCCTCGCTCAACTTTTCAGTATGCGCCGGCTTTTGATGATCCACCGTTTCCAGACGCTTTTCTTCAAGCGTTGCGCTCATCCACCACGTCGGGCACGCGCCGAAAGTCGGCATTTTTCCATTGTGTCGGAAACCGTCCAGTTGCGCGCTGGTTTCGACGCCCACGCCCATCAACTGCGTTTCGTCCATCACCCACAAACAATCATTATTAAGCAGACCAAAGTGCATCGGCCAGCGGTAGCGACTCATGCCGTAGCCGCGATTGAGAGCGCGACTGAGAAGCATGTCTTGCGTGCCGATGAGGATGGCGTTTTCCTCGGGATAGATGTCCCATTCGCC
The DNA here is from genome assembly GCA_039806955.1 of Verrucomicrobiota bacterium. Taxonomy (GTDB): domain Bacteria; phylum Verrucomicrobiota; class Verrucomicrobiia; order Limisphaerales; family JADLHS01; genus JADLHS01. The sequence goes on from JBDHQI010000005.1 coordinate 47,759, forward strand.
TGGACCTTCGCCGCCCATGAGAATATGAACGCCAACTTTCCCTCTGCGTGTTTCAGGCTTTTCGTCCCAGAGCAGACCATGAGCATCGAGCCATCTGCGAACTTCCTTTTCCGTCTGTTCCACCAGCGTCCGCATTGGTAAACAGTACACGAGCCGGCGCGGCCACGTCTCCGATTGCAGGTGGATGCGATTCCATAACCACGCCAGCACCACGGCAGCGGTTTTACCGAGGCCGGTCGGGATGTTGATGAGCTGTGATTGGCAGGCCGCGCCAGCTTGCAGAGTATCCGGCCGGGCCGGGTCTGTCTGCGGGCCACAGGCCAAGCGGTATTGGTAACCGTAGGGCCGATGCTCGGTCCCCAGGCATTGCCGGAAAAATTGTTCGTACGTCATTTGGTTCTCCACCGGTCAAATGATTCCGGGTCGCCTACCGCCAGCACTCCTGATCCACCGCAAGTTTTACTGCGAAAGGCCCTCGAATGGGAGGAGCGATACCGCCAAGAATTTCGGGGAAACCTAAAGACTGCGACTTGGCGCAACAAGGTTAAAATTCGCCACCGTTTATCCGCACATTGTTACACCAGCACCCACAATTATGCCGAGCGCTCTGAGATAAGAGGCCAACAGCGTTGGATTGCAGCCGGGGAGTGGGGTTTCGGATTTCATGTTTGTGTTTGCGTTACAGCCCCGTTGAAGTTGAACTCCTCATTGTGCAACTGACAACAACCGCCACTCCTGTGGGCGAAGACGACAGCCGGGCACGGGCCGGCCTACGCGGCCGAGAACTTGGCGACGTTGCGGCGGCTGGCCCTGTTGAAACGCGAGAAAACCAAGAAGCGCGGTATCAGAGGCAAACAACTCAACGCCAGTTGGGATCGCGCCTATCTCTTGCGCCTCCTCGGCGTCCCGATTTAGATGCGTTTGCCCTGTAAAAAATGGTAATCCCTGTTGCGCTCCAAGAGGCGTCCCGTTAGAGTTGCGCCATGAAACTCCGTCGTCGCGAATTCCTGGGTCGAACCGCACTTGGATTGGCGGGCAGCATGCTCGCGCCTTCATTACTGGCCGATTCGCCCGCACCGCCCAAATTGTTTGCGCCCTATGAACCGGTGGCCATCGGCAAGACCAAGTTACGCTTCTCGCGGGTGGTGCTCGGCACGGGCATGCGCGGCGGCAACCGGGAATCCAATCAGACCCGGATGGGTAAGGAGAAATTTGAAACTTTGATTCGCGAAGCCAATGATCGCGGCGTGGATACGTTTGATCTGGCGGACCTGTACGGCACGCATCCCTACGTGATTCCGGCGTTGCAAGGAGTGCAGCGCGACAAAATCAATTTGATCACCAAAATTTGGTTCAGCTCCGGCGGCCTGCCGGAAAAGGAGCGACCGGACGCGGACGTTTGCGTGGAACGCTTCCTGAAGGAGCTGCGGACGGATTACATTGATCTGCTTCTGTTGCACTGCGTGACCTCAGGAAAATGGCCGGAAGAATTGCGGCGGCAAATGGACATTCTCGCCAAACTCAAGGAGCAGGGCAAAGTCCGCGCGCTGGGCGTTTCCTGTCATTCGCTCGCTTCACTCGAGGCCTGCATCAACGAGCCGTGGGTGGACTCGGTGCATACGCGCATCAATCCGTACGGCATGAGCATGGATGGGCCGACGGAGAAAGTGGTGCCGGTGCTCCAGAAGATTCACGCCGCCGGAAAAGGGGTGGTCGGCATGAAGATCATCGGCGAGGGCCGGTTGCGCGATGATCCCGAACGACGCAGTGAGTCCATCAAGTTCTCATTACGCCTGGGTTGCGTGGACGTGCTGAACGTGGGCTGCGAATCCATCGCCGAAGTGGATGATTTGGCGGCGCGGATTAAAGTCGTGGAACGCCCCGGCTGAACTGCGCATCCCAACAACACCAGACTCAAGCGTCGGCCGGTACTGCCCCCCCTGCCCTTGTCTCCGTCGGAAAATGCTTCGTCGCCCCGAGCGCCGCAACCATTTGCGGTGGCGCCCGCGCCACGCTGAAAGTCCCCAACAAAAATCATTGGCTTCAATCCCTGCGGTAAGTCAGAGCCTTTTAAGTATTCCTGCAGTCGCTGACGTAAGGCGGCGGATGCCCCGTCCGCCGCGTCAACCCGTAATAACGCACGTTGGCTGCTGACGCGGAAGTGCGCCTTGGCTGGAACGATTCCGTCGCGCTAACGCCCACTCAACCTGATGACGGCCAGAACCGGAACGGCGCGTGACATTTATATCGCTTCAGTATGCCAATGCACCCAGGCTCGATTGCCGTTTTTTCGGTCACTGGCGCCACGCCAAACCTATTCACGTTGAAGCGAGTTGAAGCTCGCGCCCCTCATATCCGGCCACAGTTTTAATTGAACCGCTCTAGTCCTGATCGCGTTGGCGCGGTCAGGCACACGCGTGGCTCCCCGGAAAACAGAATTCCGCCCGAACCCGCTCATGCCCCTCGACAAAGAGTGCATGACCGGTAATCAGAGCTGGTATCAAATTGACGACCGCCATTGGTTCGGGGCGAGCATCCGCGCGGCAGCGTCTTGGACTGCGGCAGTCCAAAACCTCGCGGACATAGATCCCGTTTTTCCATTCGAACTCAGCCAGCATTGGGTTATGCCGTTCTGCTCTGACGGCCACAACTCTTTACTTAACCGCTATAGCGGGAACTCGGTCGCGTCCAGGTTATCTGGCGTTTCGGAGGATGGGGAATTGGCGGCGTCCCAATTTTCGATACAGACGCCAATACAGCACGCCCGCCACGCTCATTTGACTGAGCGTAACCAGCAGGCGTCCGGTGGCCGCATCAAACTGATAGTCATAAGGAAGCAAGTCGAGCAGTCCGATCAGCAGGTCCGGCAATAACAGCACGCTGCTCAAGGTCAGCAGCAGCGCCAGCAGATAACTCCGGCATTGCAATGAGAAAGACAATCCCACCACGGGCAGAATCGCATACAGCACGATGAGCGATCCCGCGCCCACGGTGGCCGGGCCGGTTTGCTCCTGCCGAGCGCGGCCAAGATAAAGCCAGACGCCCAGCAACAAACCAACGGCGGGAAGAAACTGCCCCCAGATGCCCAGCAACCGGCCATGGATGATCTGTCGCACTCGCAGCGGTGAAACCAACAACAGTTCCAACACGCCGGTTTCGCGTTCGCGACGGAAGCTGCCGGCCGCCACCGTCGCCAGACTGAGGAGCAACAGTCCGACCATGATTTGATCTACAAAAGCCACCCGGCGGAAGAACTGAATATTACTCAACATGAAACCATAGACTGTGCCGACGACGGCCAGCCAGGTCCAGATCACCAGGCGTCCGCTCCACTGGCGACGTTCCAGCCAGCCGAGTGGGTTGCGTTCCAACAACCGCCGCATCCAACGTCGCAACAACTTCGTGCCAACGATGGGCTGACAAAATGTCTGCTCCATTTTCTGCGGCACGCGCGAGGTCGGGGTGTCCCGCCAATTCCAGCGCAGGCGATTGCCCGCAAAGAGCAACGAGAAGACAAGGACCGCCGCGGAAATCATCGTCATGGCGCCAGCGGTGTAGATAATCTGCGTTGGTTTGAATAATAATTGCGCGGCTCTGACGAAATCGTCACCCGGCGTGACCAGCAATGAAAATCCGATGAAGAAATCGTAGCTCGCTTGCGAATAGCCCTGCTGCCAGGTCGAGAGCGAATTCATGCCGAAAAGCGCGCCGACAATCCAGGGGAACAACACGAAACCCGCGCCTTCCAAAATCACCGCCAGCGCCAGCGCGCGATTACTACCTCGCGACACCGACGAAGCCACGACGGTGAGTCCCAAGCTCCAGCCCGCCACGTTGGCCAGCACCAAAACCGTCCAGGCAACCAACAGCCAATTGGTGCCACCCAGCAAAATCGGAATCATCAACACCGGCACCACCGCCAGCAACGCAGCCGCCAACTGCACCGCGTGCGCGCCGACTTTCGCCAGCACCAGGGCCGCCGGTTTAAGCGGCGTGAGAAACAGCAACGCCAGCGTGCCTTCGCGCCGTTCCCGACTCAAACAGTCGCTGACGGCAATGGGCACAAGCACCCAGGTGGCGCAATACAATGCGAAATGAATCCGCCGGAATAACTCGCCGCCCATTCCGGGCAGCGTCAGCAAATCGGCGACCAGCCAAAAAACGCCCAAAGGCAGCGCGCCCGCCACCAGCACCCGGGCCCAGTAGGTGAGCGTCCGCCGGGCGTGTTCCCGCAGCTCACGCGTCATCAAGGACCAAACACTCATGCCGCCATTGAAGAATTACACCGATCCAATCCGCCGCCACCGGGCGCCGCCAGGGTCAGTAAACGCTCACTGTGTTTCTCCGCGCGTAACCTGAAGAAATACTTCTTCCAAAGACATTTCGTCTTCGCGCAGTTCCAGCAACTTCACTCCGCCACGCACCAAGGTTTCCGCGATGAGGCTTTGCTCCACATCCGCGCCGGTCAACGTGACCTTGAGTCGCTGCTCGGCCAACGTCACTTCCGCCACTTCGGGTCGCGCCCGCAACAACTGAATGGCTTGCGTCGCATCGCCACCGACCCGCACCCAGAACACCGCGCCTGCGGACATCTGTTCGCGCACGCCCTGAACCGGACCGGTGTAAATCAATTTGCCCTTCTCGATGATGCAGACGCGATTGCAGATGGTTTCCAACTCACTCAGGATGTGCGAACTGATGATGATGGTTTTGCCGAGCCGACGCAGCTCGCGCAGAATTTCCATCATCTCGATCCGTGCGCGCGGATCCAATCCGCTCGCCGGCTCATCAAGTAACAGGAGCTGCGGATCATGTACCAGCACGCGCGCCAGGCCCAGGCGTTGTTGCATGCCACGGCTCAGCGCACCGATGACTGATCCCTTCTTCTCCGTCAACCCGACCAGTTCCAAAACATCGTCAATGACTTTGGCGCGTTGCGCGGTGGGGATGCGATAACACGCGCCGAAAAAATCCAGGTATTCCTCCACCTCCATGTCTTTGTACACGCCAAAAAAGTCCGGCATGTAGCCGATGAGCCGGCGCACGGTATCCGCACCTTTCACAAGGTCGTGCCCGAGCACTTCCACCGTGCCGGAGCTGGGCGTAAGGAAGGTGGAGAGAATCCGCAACGTCGTGGTTTTCCCCGCGCCATTGGAGCCGATGAATCCAAATAAATCCCCCTGATTCACGGTGAGATTCAGTTGATCCAACGCCAACATCATTCCGTAGCGACGGGTTAAATCGCGCATTTGAATGGCGATGGGTGGAGCGGCTGGAGTAGTCATAAATTATTTTCGTTCGTTGATGGTCACCGGCACGCGCCACAAGGTGTCCACGGTGGTGCGTTTGACGTGGGAGGTGATCAGAGGCGGCACCGGAGCGCTATTGGTCGCAAAAGCAAAAAGCACGGCTTCGCCCGCCGCCAGCGGCGCCGCCACACTCAGTCCACGCGGAACGGTAAATTGCGTTTCTCTTTGCCCGCCGCTCATGCTGCCCAACAAAGACACGACGGTCGCGGCGCGCGCCGGATCGCTGATCTGGCCGCTACTGGTGCTGCCAAAAGCGCGCTGGCGTTGTCGCACCGCCGTGAGAAACGCTCCCAAGTCACGACGCACAAACTTCTCCAGCGTCTCATGGACCACGGCGGGATCTTCCAACCAAACAGTCCTGGCCTCGTCCGTGGGAAGATTGCCCAGGCTGACCACTTTTTCGTTCCAGACCATATACGCGTCGGACATGGGTTTGCCCGAAACATTCCTGACCGTAACAACGTCGTTTTCCAAAGTAGCCACCAGCGGAGATTCCATCGCCGACCACCAATCGCTCAAATAAAGCTGGCTCGTCCACACGGGCACGAACACCGTCGCCTCGAAATTATCACCGGTTTGAACCACCTGCCCGGACTCGGAACTTTCCCCGCCGCGTCTGGACGTGAACTCGGTGCGCAGCGTGGCGAACGGCAATTCGCTGCGCAGCCCGTAATTACGGTTGGCTGGCGCATAGATGCTGGCGTAGGTGCGGCCGCGCAATTCCGCGCGCGCACCGTGCGCGCAGACGTCCACCACGTGCAGTTCGTTGTATTCGGATTCACCCGCGCGCAACCAATAGCCGAGGCCATAGATCAGCAACGAGAACAGCACCACATAAACTGGAAACGTGATCCAAGTCAGCATGGGACGTTTGATCTTTCGCAACCACCAGCGATCGAATGGCCCAATCACCGCGAGGTACACCACCAGCAACACCAGCAACCAGCCCACGGGCAACTTGTGAATTTGCCGGCTGTCAATCAGGCCGCCAAAAACTCCGTCCACGGACGCGGTCGCACCCAAGTAGTAATCCGTGGAGGTGTAAAGCGCCGCCGGCACCCCCACGAGTTGCGTCCAAAAGGTGGCCAGATTCGACCAGGACTTGAACGGCTCCAGTTCAGGACTGAACGTCAGCACCGAAACGCGCCCAAAATCGCGCGGCGCCGAAATCAACAACGGCAATCCGCCACTGGACACCTCGATTCGCCCGTCTCGCAACACGCCGCGGGCGACACGGATTTCGGCTCGTTCAAATGTTTCGTCCCGGTGCAAATCCGCAAACATCGGGACTGGAGGACTGGGGCTGGTGCGCACGTCACCTCCGGCAGTTGTCGCCGCCGCGGCGTTGTTGCGTTCCAACCAGGTTTGCAATTCCTGATGTTCCGTCACGCTGACAATATCCTGCGGCACAAACGGCAGCACCGCCTGTAACCAAGCCGTCCCGGTGATGTCGTTGACCTGCTCGATGGCGACGATCAGATGTCCGCCGGCGCGCGTCCACGCCAGCAACGCGTCCGCTTGATCCGGGCGCAGACTGGTTGCGATGGTTGAATTGAGATAAATCGCATCCACACCATCCAGCAACAACGGATTGCCGGGAAACGTGGCGGGCAACCAGCGTACGGCTTGAGGCTGCGCATCGGGCTGATTGCGTTTGATGGGGCGCAAACTGATCGCGCCGGTGGCCGTGCGTGAAAGCGAGGCGGCCAGCAGGGTGGTGGCACCGATGGCCTGCCGCGCGGAAGCGTCAAGCGACGCTTCCAGCGTGCGCCCGTGCGCATCCACCAACCTGACCTCCCAACTGGTCTGGTAACGCACCGCTGCAAAAACGGGCACGGCCACCCGCTTCAACGTGCCAGTGGGCAGCTCGATCGGCACGCGTTGCACGGCGCCGCGACCGATCCCCATGGGCGCAACCTCGATGAAACCGGAAAGAGGCGGACCGTCGTTGCTCAATTCGCACTGAATCGGAAACCAAGTCGCCTCTCGCACCACGCCGCCACAGCCCACTTGCACGTTGAGTCGCACCGTCGCGGCGGCAAACGCCACGGACAGCGCCAGCAATCCGCCCCCGAGCAGAAATTGCTTCACTCGTTGGCTCGGAATAAAAAATGTTCGCTGGCACATGCGGTTCAATCGCATCCTCCCATCGCCCCCACTTTCAATTAATGAATTGAGGCGACATTTACCCAGACCGGAACCCGTGACGCAATGCGCAAATTGTCCTCGATTGGTTTGGTTGCCTGAACCCGGCACCGATTCGTGCGGCGCGAGTCAGGTACAATGGAAAAGCCGCGGGTAAAAATGTCCGCGCCCCGATGCGCTGGTTAAACAATGGCGAGTGGAGTGAAGGAGCGGCCCAGCACCGGCACGCTTGATGTCTTGAGCCAGTTCTCCAACACGGCCGCATAGACGCAGCGGAAATCCACGGTGTATTGAATATCGCCGTTCAACAAATCTTTGGGCGCCAGACTCGGGTAGCGCCCCAGCAAACCGGCTTTGATGCGATTGCCGATCACGAACAGGGGCGCGGCGGCGCCGTGATCCGTGCCGCCACTGGCGTTTTCTGAAACGCGCCGGCCAAACTCGCTGAAGGTCATGACCAACACGCGCTCGAAATTGCCCTGTGCCTTCAAGTCGGCCACGAACGCCTGGAGCGCCCCGGCCAATTCGGCGAGCAGCCGCGTGTGCGTGCCCACCTGATTGGTATGCGTGTCGTAGCCGCCTTGCGAGACGTAGTAAATTCGCGTGGCCATGCCGCCGCCAATCAACCGCGCCACCAGTTTCAGCGAGTCGGCCAGACGCGAAGCTGGATAGGCCGTCTGGTTTGGCGCCTTGCCGGTGACGGCGCGAATTTCATCCGAACTCACCTGCGCATCCAGCGCCACGCGCTCGATGAAATCCAGCGGCGAACCGGCGGGTTGCACCGAACCGTTGAGCATGTCAATCGTTCCGCCGGAATCTTCTGTCGCCGCCTCGTGGACTTCATTCATCCTCCGGTAAATGGCCTCGCTGGTATCCGACTCATCCGCCCGGAGCCGGTCGGATTTGATGAAGCGATAATTCTCCGGATCGTTGAAGCAAACTCCGCGCGGCTGTTTGGCGGCGAGCGCCTGGGGCATTTGCGAGGTCAGGGCAATCGCCACGGCCGGATCGCAACCGTCACACGCACTGTCAAAATAACGTCCCAACCAACCGGTGTTTTCAAACCGGTTGGCGTCACTGGCGGTCTGCCAGATTTCCGTCGAACGAAAATGCGAGCGGTTCGGATTTGGATAGCCCACCCCCTGCACAACCCCCAGGTGCCCCGCTTCAAACAACTCCTTCAAGCCGGCCATCCCGGGATTCAACCCCACACTGTCGCTGAGGCGGAGCACGTCTTTCGCCGCCACCGCCAGCCGTGGCCGCGCCCGGCGATAATGATCATCGGCAAACGGCACGACCATGTTCAAACCGTCGTTGCCACCCGCCAGTTGCAGCACGACCAGGATCGTCCCATCCTTGCCCGTGGTGATCTGCGTGGCCGCATCCGCCGCAGTGGCGTGCAACGCCGCAAAGGTATTGGCGAGGAACGCGGGCACCGTCCAGGACAGCGCGCTGCCCAAGACGGTGCTGCGTAAAAATTCACGACGTGTTTTCAAGGTTGGTTCGAATTTCATGACAAAATGTTATACGATTTAACTGGCCGCGTGTCGCTCAAGTCAGTTGATACTCGGGTGTGCTCATGGCCAGCCGGATGGCGCCGCGAATGTCGTCCTCGTCCAACGCGCCTTGCGAATCCAGATACTCACGCAAGGCGGCTCGCTGCCCGGATTTCAGTTCCGTTTGGAACAAGCGCTTTTCCAAAGCGGCAATCAGCGCGGTTTGATCGCGTCGTTCCGATTCCGAAAATATCTTCGTCACCTCGATCTGAAGCGCGGCGGGACGCAGGCGTTTTACCGGCCTACGCGCGGCCGGCGGTGAATTGCGTTTCCCGTCTTTGGCCGGGGTCAGAGTGCCTTGCACCAGCAACGCGGCTTCGTTGTAACGCGCCAGCAACGTGTTCGTGGTGATCCAGGAAAATCCACCGTCCCAACCTTTCACGTTCGGCGGCGCGAACAAATCTTGTCCCAGTTCGCGCGTCAGACCGCCGCTCAGTTGGGGTGGCGGCAAGGTGGATTCCAACATGCGGATCGTGCCTGCCAACCATTGCGCCGGACTTTTCACCTGCGCACGGATCAAGGCAGCATCGTAGAATTCCTCGCTGCGCAACAGGACGCGCAGGAATGGTTTGAAGTTGTTGCCCTGCTGCCGGAAGTTTGCGGCCAGCGCGTCGGCCAACTCGGCCGAAGCCGGTTGCCCCGCAAAGAAGTTCCAGAGTTTGGCCGTGATGAACCGCGCCGCCTGCGGTTGCGCCACGATCTGCGCCAACACGTCACGACCGTTCAACTGCCCGGTGCGACCCAACACGGTTTTGACGCCCGGATCATGCAGGGCGGGACGATCAACGAATTTCTGCGCCTCACGATTGTAACTCCACCCCGTCAACGCCCGCGCCGCTTCAGTGATGTCCCGCTCCGTGTAATGCCCTTCACCCAGTGTGAACAATTCCATCACTTCACGGGCGAAATTCTCGTTGGGATGTTGCTTGCGACTTTGAGCCTGATCCAACCAGATGAGCATGGCCGGATCTTGCGCCATCTCGACCAGCAACCGCAGCCAGTTGTCGGTGGCGAGGCGGCGGAACAATTCGTTCTGTCGCCACATGAGATACGGCTCGCGCACCTTGTCCACGCTGGTGGCGAAATGACCGTGCCAAAACAAAACCATCTTCTCCTGGAACGGGCGTGGGCCTTGGGCCATGCGGCTCAACCACCAGTGGCGCAATTCCGTCATTTGCTCGCGTTGAACCCGCCGTTCCTCGCGCTGCATTTGGCGGCGCTGCTCCGCGTCCGCCTTGCGGAGCGCCTGAAGTTTTTCGCGCCGCTCCGGATCAGGCCGCGCCCACTTGGGCGCTGGCGTCGTGTCGGGAATTCTCTCATAATCCACCAACCGGGCAACCGCCGACTCCGGTCCAAGCGCAACGAGCTGTTGAATTTCGTCCGGTGGACCACCAAAACCGGCGCGATTCAACAAATGCGCGGCAGTCGTATAATTCCAACGATCATTGGTCAGTGGTTTGAGCATTGGTTTGGAAACATTGGCGTTATTGCGAGCGATCCCGTAGCCGGAAGCAAGGTTTCATAATTTCGCGTTTTAATCCCAAAAGTCCGGCGCGTCAAACGAAAGTTCGCCGCAAGCGCCACAAAGTCAATAATTCAACCGAACAGCGTCAAAATAGTTTCATCAACTCACGTTGGTTTCGATGGTGCGCACTCAACCTGGTAGTTCGACACACGAATCGAACGCAACGTTCAACGGGTTTTGAGAATCGGCGCAACGGATTTTGGAGCATGGCTTGGGTGACATTTGGTGTCCCCAAAAAATTTATCGTAAATCCTGACGCGTTTCCGCCATTTCACTTGAAGCGCATTTTTTGCGCACCTATGGTGAGCGCGTCGTTTGAAATTGGAGACATGACCAGCAGCACCACCACCCACTTAGATCTTTCCACATCCGAAGCGCCTCACCCCAATCGCATCGCCCCTGACCAGGTCCTGTCCACGTTGGAACAGCACATCCTCGTGGACGGCTTCAAGTTGATTTTTGATACGGAACACAGCCGTGGCTCGCACTTCGTGGATGCGGCCACGGGACGCGAATTCATTGATCTCTACGGCTTCTACGCCTCGCAACCCATCGGCTACAATCATCCGTATCTCAACCGCTCCGAGGTCCAGGCGGATTTGTTGCAGGCCGCCCAGGTAAAAGTGGCTAACGCCGACGTTTACACACCGCAATACGCCACTTTCGTCGAAATGTTCGCGCGCGTCATCGCGCACCCGCAACTGCCACGCTACTTCTTCATCGAAGGCGGCGCGCTAGCGGTCGAGAACGCCATCAAAGCGGCCATGGATTGGAAAGTGCGGAAAAATCTGGCTGCGGGTCGCGGCGAACGCGGCACGGAAATCATCCATTTCAAACACGCCTTTCACGGGCGTTCCGGTTACACGTTGAGCCTGACAAACACTGATCCCAACAAGGTCGCTTACTTCGCCAAGTTCCCCTGGCCGCGCATCAGCACGCCCATGCTGAATTTTGCCCTGCCTGAAGCCGAACGGATCCGGGACGTCATCGCTCGCGAACAACAAGCGGAAAGGGAGATCCGTGCCGTACTCGCTGAAAAGGCGGCGGACATTGCGGCGATCATCATCGAACCGATTCAAGGCGAAGGCGGCGACAACCATTTCCGCCCCGAGTTCATGCAACTTCTGCGCAAGGTGGCTGATGAACATGAGCTTCTGCTGATCTTCGATGAAGTGCAATCGGGCATGGGCATCACCGGGAAAAATTGGGCGGCGGAACATTACGACGTTGTGCCGGACTTGATCGCGTTCGGAAAAAAATCGCAAGTCTGCGGGGTCATGGCAGGAAAGCGCCTGGATGAAGTGAAGGATAATTGTTTCCGACTGCCGGGCCGCATCAGCTCGACCTGGGGCGGCAACTTTACCGATTACGTGCGTTCGACGCACTACCTTCGGATTTACGAACAAGAACAGTTGGTCGCAAATGCGCGCACCCAGGGCGAAAAACTGCTGGCGGGACTCTACGAATTGGCGCGAACCAATCCCGTCGTGACCGCGCCGCGCGGCAAAGGTTTGATGCTGGCCTTTGACCTGCCGGATACCGCCACGCGCGATGCGTTCTGGCGCGGCTGTTATGCCTTGAACTTGTTGGTCATTCGTTCCGGCTCGCGTTCAATCCGGCTGCGACCGATGATGGACATCCAGGACGACATCATCGAACAGGCACTCAAAATCATGGACGATGAATGTGGCAAACTATCGCGCTGAAGGCCGGGCTGCTAATTACCTCGATTTACCGATCCCGCGCGGAGGGACGAAAGCGGACAACCGATTCCAAGCGTGACGCGGACCAGAATTGATTTTGTCGGACGTCTCGAAACATGCTATTAAGCAAGGAAGATCATCATGCCGAAAAAAATCACCAAAGCAAAAGTATCCGCCGCGACCACCTTGAAGGCGCTCGGGTTGGAAGCCGTTAACCCCGGCGTCTTTGATGGCACCTGGTCCGGCTCGGGAAAAATCCTGGCCAGTCATTCGCCGAACGACGGCGCCCTGCTGGGTTCGGTCCGCACCGCGACTCCGGCTGAATATGAGAATGCCTTGAAGAAGTCCGTCGCCGCATTCGAGCAATGGAAAACGGTACCCGCCCCCCAACGCGGCGAAGTCATCCGCCAACTCGGCAACGCCCTCCGCGCCGCCAAGCAAGACCTAGGCAGACTCATCACACTCGAGGCGGGAAAAATCATCGCCGAAGGCCAGGGTGAAGTGCAGGAGATGATTGATATTTGCGACTTCGCCACCGGCCTCTCGCGTCAACTCTATGGACTGACCATTGCCAGCGAACGCCCGAACCACCGGATGATGGAGCAATGGCTGCCACTCGGCCCGGTCGGCGTGATCACCGCCTTCAATTTTCCGGCGGCGGTCTGGTCCTGGAATGTGGCTCTGGCCATTGTCTGCGGCGACAGCACCGTCTGGAAACCTTCGAGTCTGACGCCCCTCACGGCGATAGCCACAATCAAAATTGCCGAACGGGTTGGTCGCGCCAACGGCATTGATCCGGCGCTGTTCACCCTGATCATTGGTGACGGCGCCACGGTGGGCCAACGAATGTTGGATGACAAACGGCTGCCGCTCATCTCCGCCACCGGCTCTTCCAAAATGGGCGTACGGGTTGCCGAATCCGTTGGACGCCGTTTCGGCAAAACCATTCTCGAACTGGGCGGCAACAACGCCATCATCGTCGCGCCCACGGCAAATCTGGATTTGGCCACGCGCGCGATCTTGTTTGGCGCGGTCGGCACAGCCGGGCAGCGCTGCACCAGCACCCGCCGAATTATTGCGCATGAAAATATCCGCGAGAATCTGATTCGCCGATTGATCGCCGCCTACGAGCAGGTGCGTATTGGGAATCCCGCTGCGCCGACCACGCTCTGCGGTCCGTTGATTAATGCCGATGCCGTCAAGGACATGCAGGCCGCGCTCAAACGCGTCAAAACGGAAGGTGGCAAAATTCTCTTCGGCGGCGAACCCTTGAGTGGCCCGGAATTTCCCGGTGGTTGTTACGTGAGTCCCTGCATCGTAGCGGCCCGACACGACATGAAAATTGTGCATGAGGAAACATTCGCACCCATTCTTTACGTCTTAGGCTACCGCGATTTTGAAGACGCCATCGCTTATCACAATGAAGTGCCACAAGGATTAAGCTCCGCCATTTTCACGAATGACCTTCGCGAAGCCGAATTGTTCGTGTCCGCGCGCGGCAGTGATTGTGGCATTGCGAACGTCAACATCGGCACGAGCGGAGCGGAAATCGGCGGCGCTTTTGGTGGCGAAAAAGAAACGGGGGGCGGTCGTGAAAGCGGCAGCGATGCCTGGAAGGCCTACATGCGACGCCAAACCGCCACCATCAATTACGGTACGGAATTGCCGCTGGCCCAAGGGATTCAATTTGGTTGATCCATTGCATTCGCCGCGGGTGGGATTGGAAGTGACGGTCAAAGGCTAATTTTTTGTAAGTGATTCAGGCCTGGCTCCTTGGAACGATTTTGTATATTTGAAGTGGTTCATGAACGATGAACTACCGAAATCCAGAAACGTTTTCACTTCCCGTCGATCCCTGGAAGAGCGGTTGGCGCATCGGCCCGACGTGCTGGCACGGCTGCACGAACTGGCCGATACACTCGACCCATCCGTCACCGACGACTGCACCGCCGACGCAGCCGAAGCGCGCGTGAGCACGCAGGTGCGCCCATTGGCTCAGGAGCTTTTGGGCCAGTGGCCCCGCGAAACCGAGGCCCACCCCCAAGCCCAGGTGCCCCAGCGCCATCCGGATGCCATTCACTACGGTAAAAAAAAACGCTGAGATGGCAGACGCCCTTTGGCTGGGTGGAAGTCCAGGAGCCGCAATGGCGCTGGGGCCGGCGCGGCCGGTTGCTGCGACCCTTTTGTGAACGGGCCGGGGTGAATCCGCGCGGCCGTTCGCGGCGGTGATCCAACCCAAAAATCCTGAACGCTGGCGGCGACGCCAACAAAGCCGGTGGCTGGAAAACAAGGTGTCGGCCGTGCTGCGGGCCCTCGCGCCACACGTGGAAGCCCAAACGCAACCCGCCGCGCCCGTGCGGGCGGCGTACCGCTACTTGAGCGAACGGCAGCCACATCTGGACTATGCGGGCGCACGGACGGCGGGACTGGAAATCGGCTCCGGCGAGATTGAAAGCGGCCATCGGCACGTGATTCAACAGCGGCTCAAACTGGCGGGCAGTTGGTGGAAGGAAACCAACGCTGAAGCAATGCCAGGCCTACGCGTGGCCCGCGCCAACCAACTCTGGTCGCGCTACGGGTCCACGCCAAAACTCGGCCACAATTGACCGGCACTTCCAATCACACCCCTCCGTCTAGCGTGACTTGACAGATTGGTTAAATTTCGTGCCATGACTTTCCTGCCGATTGTCGAACGCGAATTGCGCCTGGCGGCACAACGCCGCGCGACGTTCTGGTCGCGTCTGGTGGCAGCGTTGGTGGCGCTGCTGATGGGGTGCGGTCTGTATGTTTTGTTGACTGTAGTGCCCGGCGGAATCGGTACGCACATCGGGCGGGTGCTGTTTGAGACGTTAACCTGGATGTCGGTGATTGCCGCCTCGTTGGTTGGAGTGTTTTTTACCGCCGACGCATTAAGCGAGGAAAAGCGCGAAGGCACGCTGGGGTTGTTGTTCTTGACCAACCTGCGCGGTTACGACGTGATCTTCGGCAAATTGCTGGCGACGTCGTGTCGATCAATTTTTCCGATCCTAGCCATTTTCCCGATTTTTGCCGCCACTCAATTGCTGGGCGGGGTGGCGGGAGGCACATTCTGGCGCGTGATGCTGGCGCTGACGCATGCTTTGATTTTTTCACTGATCTGCGGGTTGTTGGTGTCGGCGTTGAGTCGGCATCCACAAAAAGCGTTGTTCGGAACTCTGGCGTTGCTGTTCGTGCTGCTGACGGCGGGCTTTGCGATTGATGGCTGGTGGGCGTATGCGCGGGCACGCCCGTTTACTCTGCGATGGTCTTTGACCAGTCCGTTTTTCGTATTCTCATCAGCCAGCAGGGATCCAAATTTATTTTGGCTGGGACTCCTGGTCAGTCAGGGGATGGTGTGGGGATTGTTTGCCACGACCTGCTTTTTAATTTCGCGGACGTGGCGGGAGCGGCGCGGCGCGCGTTCCACCCGTGTGGGAATGCGGCGGAATGGGCGGCTATCGGGCGCGGCGCGCCGGCGACGCTGCGCGTCCGCCAGTTGGCTGGAAAACAGTCCGATTCTGGGGCTCGTCGGACGGCGGCGCGGTCAGGCACTGTGGTTGTGGATGGGCGTATTGATGTTGCTGGGCGGATGGTTTTATGCCCAGCAGAACAGTAATTCCGCGATGAACGGGTTGTTGGCGATTCTGATGTTGCAACTGATACCTCTCGCGCTAAGCCTCTGGGTAGCGTCGCTCGCCTGCCATTTGTTTGCGGAATTGCGCGGCGCGCGTTGGATCGAACTGCTGTTGGTCGCACCGCTGGATTTCACAAAAGTGGCCCCGACCGCCTGGCGTGGATTATTGCGCTTATTCGGTCTGCCGGTCACCGCTATTTTTCTGATCCTACTAACCGTTGGCTTCACGAATCCGATCGCGCCCTTGACTGCCGCATCAAGTCTGACGTTTTCCTTGCTATCAGACTCGATGGTTCGCGGCCTTCTCGCGCTGGGCGGAGTGGTCGTATGGATAACAAATTTGATCGCACTGGTCTGGTTTGGATTTTGGATGGGCTTGGTGTCACGCAACAGCCTGTCCGCCACATTAAAAACCCTCCTCTTTGTGCAGGTCATTCCGTCGCTGGTGATTTCTTTCGGCTCGGGCATTTTGATGAGCTTGATGCTGGTGCTCACCGGCTGGTCAGGTGGCGGCGCTACGCGATTAGAGCTTTATGCACTGGTCACCACATTGGTGCCCATGGCGCTTTCGTTGACCAAAAATTGGGTGTTTTATTTTCTGGCCCGGAAGCGGATGGGCGAGCAGTTCCGGATTACGGCGCTCCAGGCAATCCTGCCCGCAGTGGGTTGGTCGGGACGATCGGTCTCGCCCGCGCCAATCAACGCGCCGCCAGTGATGTCCAAGGCAGACTGAAATGATCATGATTGGCTCATTGACAGGAGACTGATTCGAGCCGTTGCCCGCAGGTGCGATTTTGAATCTTGAATTGGCTTGGAGTTGCGGCGGATATTAGTCGCGTTATGAAGAAAATCTCTTGGTTGGCCCTGGCCCTGTTGGTTGGCTGGAATGGCATGAGCAGTCGGGCGGCGCTTCCGCCGGTTCACCTCGCCAATCCGTTGCAGGGCACGGATTCAGTGGGCAGTTATTCCCACGGCAACACTTACCCGGCAATTGCCTTGCCGTTCCCCATGAATGTTTGGTCACCGTACACGCAGCCGCAACGCGACTCGTTTTTCTACCAATACCGGCAGTCGAAAATTCGCGGCATCCGCCAGACGCATCAACCAAGCCCGTGGATTGGGGATTACGCGAATTTTGCCCTGATGCCGGTCACCGGGAAATTGGTGGTGAATGAGGATGAACGGGCGTCGGAGTTCCGTCATGAATCCGAACTGGCCCAGCCCAGTTATTACCGGGTGCGTTTGGATACCTGGCAGGCAACAGCGGAGGTGACACCCACCGAGCGGGCGGCGCGCTTCCGGTTCACTTACGAAAATGAGGGAGCCGCCTACGTGGTGTTGGACGCGTTCAACAACGGCTCGAGCGTCACCATTTTGCCGGAAGCAAATCGGATCATTGGAGTTTGCCGCAACAACAATGGCGGGGTGCCGAATAATTTCTCGAATTATTTTGTGATTGAATTTGATCGTCCGTTTGCCGCGTTCGGCGTGTGGACTCCGGAGGGCATTCATGCCGGTCAAAAACAGTTGGCGGCTCAACACGTCGGCGCATTCGTACAATTCGAAGCCCGAACGAACCGCGTGGTGAATTGCAAGGTGGCTTCGTCATATATCAGTCCCGAACAGGCGGAACGCAATCTGGCGCGGGAGATTGGCGCGGCGGACTTCGACACGGTGCGGCAGCGCGCGGAAGCCGCGTGGAATGCGTTGATGGGGCGTTTGCAGGTGGCGGGGGGCACGGAGGAGGAGCAACGCACGTTTTACAGCGCGGTTTATCGCAGTTTTTTATTTCCGCACCGGATGCACGAATGGGACGCACACGAGCGCCCGGTGTATTTCAGCCCCTACGATGGACAAGTCCACGCGGGTTTCATGTACACCGACACGGGTTATTGGGACACGTTCCGCGCCTCGCACCCGCTCTACAATTTGCTCGTGCCAGAAATCAGCGCCGAGATCATGCAGAGTCTGGTGGCGGCGTATCAGCAAAGCGGCTTTCTGCCGTCCTGGTCCAGTCCCGGCCACCGGGATTGCATGATTGGCAATCACGCTTTCTCGCTGTTGGCGGATGCATGGGTGAAAGGGATCACGAACTTCGATGCGCGCACGGCGTTGGACGCAATGGTACATGACGCCAACACTCAGGCCCCCGAGCGTTGCCGCTCGATCGGGCGCGACGGCGCAGCGTTCTATCATGAACACGGTTACGTGCCGACGCGTTATCGTGAAGCCACCGCCAAGACGCTGGAGTTTGCGTATGATGATTTCTGCGCGGCCGTGTTGGCTCGGGCGCAAGGTCAGGCGAACGACGCGGCGGCGTTTCTCAACAGCGCCATGAATTACACGAATGTTTTTGATCCGCAGGTGGGTTTCATGCGCGGGCGTAATGAGGATGGAAGCTGGCGCGCAAAGTTTGATCCCACGGAATGGGGCGGTCCGTTTACGGAAGGCAACGCCTGGCACTGGACGTGGAGCGTGTTTCATGATGTACCGGGATTGATCCGGTTGCTGGGCGGCGACGAGGCGTTCGGCAAAAAACTGGACGGCGTATTTTACACGCCACCGGACGTGAACGTGGGCAGTTACGGCACGATGATTCACGAGATGACCGAGATGGTGGCGGCCAACATGGGCCAATACGCGCACGGCAACCAGCCGATCCAGCACATGCTGTATCTTTACAATTACGCCGGGCAACCGTGGAAGACACAGGTGCGGGTGCGCGAAGCAATGGCGCGTTTATATCATTCGACCCCGGACGGTTTTTGCGGCGACGAGGATACCGGACAAATGTCAGCGTGGTACGTGTTCAGCGCGCTGGGATTTTATCCAGTCTGTCCGGGCACGACCGAATATATCATTGGCAGCCCGTTGTTTGATCGCGTGACGATTACGCTGCCGCAGGGGAAACAATTCGTCGTTACGGCGAAGCGTAATGGCCCGCTACGGCCCTACATTGAAAGTGCGACGTTGAATGGGACGATTTTTGAAAAAACATTTCTGACCCACGAGCAGATCGCTGGCGGCGGCGAGCTGGTGTTCAACATGACCTCCGCTCCGAATTACAAATGGGCGGTGTCACCGGAAAGCCGGCCCGGCTCAGCACTGGAGCAATTGCATCAAGCCAGCCGATAACGCGCTGAGGCGGGACGGATCAGTCGGCGCGCAGTTGCTTCAGGTATTGCGCCGCCGCTTGATTTGAAGGGTCCAGGCGCAGGGTTTGGCGGAACTGCTCAACCGCTTCGGGCAGCCGCCGCTCTTTGGCCAGTGCAACACCAAGATTCAAATGGGCCAGCGCGTGATCGGGTTTGAGCCGAATCACTGCGACGAATTGTTCCCGCGCTCCGCTCAGGTCGTTGCGCAAGGCCAGTTCCACGCCCAACAAATAGCGCGCCTCCCAGAAATCAGAGCGCAACTGAATGGCCTGGCGCAAACTGGTCATGGCCACCTCGCGCTGCCCCAAAGCGGCCTGGGCTTCGGCCAAATCCAGATACAGTCGCGCGTTGTCCGGTTGCTGGGCGAGGGCGGGCTGGATTTGTGCGAGCGCGGCGGCGGGCCGATTTTGCCGGAGCAAAACCCGTCCAAGTTCCACCTGGGCGTCCGGGAGATCGGCGCGAAGCTGCAGCGCGCGATGAAATTGATTTTCGGCTTCTTCGAGCCGCCCAAGTCGCGCCAAAACTCTGCCCAAATAAAAAGCGGGGCCGAAGTGGTAGGGCAATAATGCTCCCACCTGTTGCCATTCCGTCGCGGCCGCGGTCAGATCACCGGTATCCTCCAAGAGCTTGGCGAAGTTGCCTCGAATGGAAAAATCATCTGGACGGTGCTGCAGCGCCTGCGTGTAAGTGCCGAGGGCGGCAGGCAGCGCGTTGGAATTCGTTTGTGATCGAAGGGTTTGCAATTTCTGCTCCAGACTGGCCAGTTGGTTGGAGTGGTTGAGTTGTTGCGTGAAAGGAGGGCGCTGCTCGCGTTGCCACACATTTTGGAAGACGCGGTAACGATCCCACGGGGTGATGGCCAGTTGTTGTTCACAATCCACCGTGGCCGGCCAATCCGCCGCGGTGGAAACCTCTTGGCGCACGGGCAACCAACGGGCCGCGGACTCCGCAACAAGCCGTGCCAGCCGTTCGTTGCCGGCAAAGTTGAAATGGACGTGCTCGTAAAATGATTCTGCTCCCGGAATGGGCCCGAGTTCATGGGCTACATCCAGTAAACTGACCTGCTCATTGACAAAAGCTGCAGCGGTTTGCCGGATGATTTCGTTTTGCGTAGCTGTCGTGCGGAACGGCAGCGCGTCCAGATCTCTGGCCCGCTCGAAACAACTCTGGGCGGCATCCAGTTGGTTCAAGGCCAGGTGACAGCGTCCCAATCGAAACTGCAGTTCGGCGTAATCACCGTCGAGCGCCGCCGCTTTTTCATATTGGGCCAACGCCGCACTCC
Source organism: Verrucomicrobiota bacterium (assembly GCA_039806955.1). Classification (GTDB taxonomy): domain Bacteria; phylum Verrucomicrobiota; class Verrucomicrobiia; order Limisphaerales; family JADLHS01; genus JADLHS01. The sequence goes on from JBDHQI010000005.1 coordinate 68,086, forward strand.
AGTCTTGGGCCGCCTCCAAGTTCGCGCCGGCTTGGATAAGCGTCTCCCAGTTGCCGTCTTGGGCGGCATCGAATTGCGGCGCGTGCAGCGAGGCGAACGGGGCGCAATCTTTCAGGTTGCTGGCTACCGTGCAAAGGAGCACCGGAATTTGGTGCCGATGCGCGAGGCGCAAAATGGCTTCGAGATTGGCGCGAAAATTTTCATCGGTTCGCCGGCGGCCGGAATCGTCCGGTCGGGTTTTGGCCTCCAAAAACAGGCGCATGCCCTGCCAGGTAGCCGGCAGGGCGGCCCCGGTCCAATCCCGGTGGATGAGCGCATCCAGTAATTGCCCGGTTCGGGTGGCTTTCAAAGCCAGGCTCGCGCGGATGAGAAATCGCGGGGGGGCTTTGGGGCCGAAGACCGTCGCGGCGCCGTACGGCCCGACTACCTCGTTGTTCCCCATGTAAATGACCCAGAGATCGCCGTCGCGTTGGGCACAATCTTGCGCGATGGGCAGCAGCGCATGGGAATTGATGGCCGTCATGGCGGCGCAGATTACTTCAAACTGCCGGTCAGGAAAACGCTCCTGCAACAGGACTTCAAGATACCGGCCAAAACCAAAAGCCGGTTCGGGATCACCCAGGGCGGCTGATTCACCCAGAATGAAGATGCGAAAAGTATTGCTGCCTTTGGCGACGGGAAAAACGGTGGGCGGCGGAACTCGCGCGAGCGAACGCGGAAAAAAACGCAAACCAAAATCGTCGTTGGCCACCCATACGTCGCGCCCACCGATTTGCGTTTTACGAAAAAAATTGGTGGCGTAACCGTACCCCGCCAGCCACAGCGCCAACTCCAATCCGCCAAACAACAGAACGGGAATCAGCGTCGCCGCGAGCAGCTTATGCCACCTTTCGCGCCCGCTCCGGAGCGTTGAGGTCTCCTTCGGCGACGTCACTCGAATTGCGGATCGGGACTTGCGCTTCACGCATCAGACTCTGGCAGAGAATCCATCCAAAGAAAATTCAAATGGTGAACCGCGCGGCCCGTGTCCTGCCCAGGCTCTATTGCATTAACACCGGGCGGACTTGTTCCGCCATCAATTTATAGCCGTCCGCGTTGAAGTGTAGGCGGTCGTTGCGAAACAGTTCGGGGCGGATGTGTCCGTTGGCATCGAAAGTAAAATCGAACACGTCGAGGTATTTTACTTTGGGCTGCGTTTTGGCGTAGGCGGCGACCAGCTCATTCAAAGCGCGTTCCCGGGCGGCGGAATGCCATCGGCTCGGACTGTTGTTCCACGCCATAAAGACGATTTCCGTTTCGGGCAGGCGCGCATGCACGGCGGTTACGAAATCCTTGAAATCGTTGAATGTGCTCCCGGCACTTTTGCCGTCTTGCAAATCGTTGCCGCCGGAGCGAAAGATGATCTGACGTGGTGCATAGGGAAAAATGATGCGTTCGGCAAAATGCGTGGCATCCACAATTTCCGAGCCGCCGAAGCCGCGATTGATCACCGGTAACCCGGGAAAATCCTGCGCGAGGGTACTCCACAGACGAATCGTCGAAGAGCCGGCGAACAAAATCCCGTGCCGGGGCGGTGGATTGGTTTTATCTTCCGCGGCGAAGCCCGCCATGTCTTTGTCCCAAATGCTAAAGTTGCGTTGTTCGGAAACGATCCAGCGATTGAACCGCATCCAGTCGGCGCAGCGTTCCGGCCATTTGGCAGTGGGGCCATAGCGCGGATCGTGGCTGGCACCATGTTGGCCCGCCGCGTAAGCGTGCAACTCTGACGGCACCCCGGCTTTGCGTAACGCCGCGTAGAACGCCAGTGAATTTTCGATGGGCACGGTCGTGTCGCCCATGGTGGCCACCAAAAAAACCGGGGGCGTATTCGACCGAACGTGTTGCTCCAGAGAGAGCGCCTGGAGTTGTGCGGGGGTCGGTTCGTCACCCAACAAGGCTTGACGGGAGCCCTTGTGAGCGAATGGATCTTCCAGGGTGATGACCGGATAGATGAGCGCGGCAAAGTTGGGGCGGGCGTCCACCGCATCCAACGCGTGTCCGGTCTTGCCTCCCGGAGCAGCCCATAAAGTCGCGGCGCAAGCGGCCAGATGGCCTCCCGCCGAGCTGCCCATCACGCCGATCCGCTGCGGAATAATACCGAATTCGTCCGCGCGCGACCGCACGATCCGAATGGCGCGCAGAATGTCTTGCAGCGGCGCAGGATGTCCGTAGTCCGAGAGGCGGTACTTGAGGACGAATACCGTAATGCCCAAAGAGTTCAACCATTGCGCGTCGCGTATTCCCTCACCCACCGTCACATAACCGCCGCCGGGGGCGTAGATGATTGCCGCTCCCGTGGATTGGGCCACGTCGGGCGCGTACATCGTCATCGTGGGAATCTGCACGTGGCGGAAGCGGTTTTGCTCCTGGACCTCCACCACGTTCGATTTCAGGTTCGGTACCCCCTCGGGCCACAGGGGAATGACTTGCGGTTCCGCCGCGAACAATTTCAGCGTCAGGCCGCAGAAAAAGAAAATCACCAGTCGTCGAAAGCAAGCTAAGCGCATGAACTCATTTTGGGCGTTGCGCGCATGACGGCAATCAAAAGTTTTCTCGGCCGATCGAATCAGTGGGCGAGATCACCCCACGTGGCGCGGATCATTTCGGGCGAGGCGCCGCCCCGTCGCAAGGTTTGCAAGCTCAACGCAGCGTGTCGTTTGGCCAGTCGTTGGCCATTGTCATCCAGCATCAGTTTGCAGTGATAAAAGCGCGGCGCCACGAGTTTGAGCGCGCGGTACAGCAGGAGTTGCCGCGCGGTGGACTTCAATAAATCCGCGCCGCGCACGACTTCGGTGATTTGCATGGCCGCGTCGTCCACAACGCACGCGAGCTGATACGCCGGCACATTGTCCGGTCGCCAAACGACGAAATCTCCGAAGTCTTTTCCGGCGACAAATTTTTGCGGACCAAGATTTCCATCGTCGAAACGGATTGCCTCGCCATCGGGAACGCGGAAGCGAATCGAAGACCGGCGCGGAATGGGGGCGTTCGTTCCAGTCGCCGTCCGGGTGTCTTCGAAGTTCGGCCCCGGAAGGTTCTTGTCGCGACAAAGGCCGGGATAGATCGGTTCATCATCGTCTTCCGGATGTGGGGCCTGAACGGCCGCCGCAATGTCCTGGCGCGAGCAATTGCAACCATAGACGAAGCCGCCCGCGCGTAGCCGTTCGAGCGCCTCGCGATAGTGGTCCCATCGCTGGCTTTGGGCGTAAGGCGCCCACCGTCCGCCGCAATCTGGTCCTTCGCTCCACGCGAACCCGAACCAACGTAAGTCGTCGTACATCGCAGCGATAAATTCCGGTTTGCAGCGTAATTGATCCAGATCGTCATTGCGCAAAATCAACGTCCCGCCCGCCACGCGTGCCCGCTCTTGCGCGATCCAGAAAGTGCGCGCATGACCGAGATGCAGGTGGCCGGTGGGTGACGGCGCAATCCGTCCGCGATAGGAAACCCGGGAAACGGAAGGCCCAGTCATGCGGGAGGTTCAATAGGTGAGCAAGCTGATCAAATCCAGCCCGCGTTGCGTCAGTTCCCAACGGCCCTGACGTTGTGTTATCAAACGGCGACAGGGATTTCGCTGATACTCCACATGGTTCACGGAGAGCAGTTGCACCGTCGCTTTACTTTTGATTTCATCCGCCGCGCATGGCGTGACGGCAATGGGAATGCCCATGAAATTCAGCTTGAGTTCGTAACTGGCCACGTCGTGCGGATCCGCGGCGGCGGACGGTTGCACAAGCGCGGCGTAACGGTGCAACCATGGAAAATCGGTCTTGCGGACCAGGACGCGGCACAACTCAGGTTGCTGTTGCAGCCACCGGGTCAGATTAAAGTTCGTCCCCAATTTTCGCTGCTCCAGCAGTACGGCTTGCGGGTCAAGACCAAGCAGGTTTTGGCCGTTCCACTGGCCGTGGTCATTGCGCTGTTGGGGAGCGTGTTGCTGATGCCAGGCCGCGAAGCGGTCATTTAACATCACGTTCAACTCGAAATGAACGTGGGCGCGTTCTTTGGAAATGCCTTCACCGGTGTTGGCGGTCCGCCCCATGATGGCGATGGTTTCGCCGGATTTTACCTCGTTTCCGATCACGAGGTCTTTGCGGATTTCCCGCAGGTGCGCGTAGAGCGAATAAATTTCCAACCCATCCACCAGGTGGCGGATCACCAGATAATTGCCATAGTTGGAAAGCGCCGGTTTGCGATTGAGATAAACCACCGTGCCGTTCGCCGTGGCCACGACGGGATCAATCGGCTCGCCTTTTCCGTCGCGTTGCAGGCAGCGGATATCGAGTCCTTCGTGCAATTGCCAGCCGCCGGTGCGGACGCAACCAAAGGCGCCGCTCGGCCACGGCTTGCCCACGGTGGGGACAAAAAAACGCGCACCGCCTCCGTCCGCGTCGTAAAGCGCATGGTTGGCGGTGGGCAGTTGAAAAGGTTGCGCGAGAGAAAGAGCAACTCCGGCCAGACTGGCCAACGTGCCACAAAAATACTTCAACATGAAACTGGTTTGCCGCCGGAGTCAGTTGGCTGGCCTGGCGCTAAACTTGCCGCTGAATGCCCCGTCCTGGTCCTCGAATCCGGCGACATTGTTCCAGCCCTGCACCATCGCTTTGGCTTCAGCGCGGTCGGCATCCGGCGTGAACGAGAGCACGCCGTCGCGGATCGGTTTGGTGATCAATGGCGCGGCAATCCAGCGATCGAAGACGTTGGTACTGATGCGGAACTGGGCGCGCACCGCCATCCGACGACGGAGATTGGAGGCGGTGTATTGCTCCAGCAACCACTGGCCCTGCTGATTGAATTTAATCATGATCAAAAAATTATCATCCGTATCAATGAGCTGCGCGGCAAGAATCTGGGACTCGTACAGGAAGGGTTGTTTTTCAATATTGATCGTCATGGGTGCGGTGCGCAGCACTTTGATGAACTCACTTTGGCCGGGCGGAAGGGGATTCGATTCCATGTGGATGCGCAACAGCGCCGGCGACTTTTCCGCTTTCTTTTCCGGCGATTGACAGCCCGCGAGCACCGCCACTCCAGCGACCAGCAGCACTTTGAGATTGAATTGCACCAACCGACTCACCATAGTGGCGACACCAAATCGTAATACGAAAGCAAAGTAAAGACTTAGTATGGGAAAACAATTGAACAAGATCATCAAACGGAAACGCGCCCGCGCTTACTTGAAACGGAAGAAAGCCACGATCAAGGGCAAGCGCAAAAAAGCGTCCGCCTGAGTTTTTTGACAACGACAAAGCCGTCCGTTAAGGACGGCTTTTTTGTCGAATCGAACCGGTGCAGAAAAACGGGCTAATTGGAACGGATAAAATCGTCCGCATCCAGGACAGTGCTGTCATCAAATCGGCGGTTGGGTCCAGCGGAGCGGATTAATACGCCGCCCTCGGTGAAGTAAATTCGTAACGGGGTGCCCCAGGGATCAACGTATTCACCTTTCTCGTTCAACTCGGTTTTGCGCCCCACCAAAATGATCACGTTTTTGCTGTTCTCACCCTGTAACGCCTTCGCAATTTGAGCGTTGCTCCCATTCGGATACGAGCCAACGCGTTCCTTGTATTTTTGCAGGCCGACAAAGAGGTTTTCGACGTCCTGGTTAAACTGCGCGGTTTTGGCGTTGGCGCGCAAAGTTTTCCAGGCGCTCGCAGCCCAGAACGCTCCGCAGAACACCGTAATGACTCCAATAACGGTCAGAATCTTCTTCATGCCGCTGGAGAGCAGGCGTAATACCAAGTATTGCGGCCGGCGGCGGCTATTTCGCGGGCGCCGGGGGAGCGGCAGTGCTGGCGCGAGGCACCAATTCCGCCGGTAATCGCCGGTTTTCCACCGCCTTGCCTTGCAGCAATTGCAGCATCATTTCCACCGCCACAATGCCCATCCGGTATTTCGGCTGGCGCGCGGTGGTCAGCGGAACGCGAAAATGTTTGGCCAGCAGACCGTTGCCAAATCCCGCCACCGACAAATCCTGAGGGATGCGCAATCCCTGCTGTTGCAACGTCTCGACGCAACCGATGGCCACCAAATCATTCGCGGCTTGGATGGCCGTTGCCTCGCATTTCTCGTTGGCGAACTGAAGCGTCGCCTTCGCGCCATCTTCAATCGTGCTGCCCGCGTGAAAGATGAGGGCGTCGTCCACTTCCAGATTGGCTTCGCGATGCGCGCGCCGGAAGCCTTCGTAGCGTTCCTGCGCCCAAAGCGCGGGGAGCGGTCCCGTGAAATAGGCGATGCGGCGATGCCCCAATTCCAGCAGGTGGCGCGTCACCGCCTGGCTGGCGGGCAATTCATCCGTTTGTACGCACGGAAATTGATTGCAGAACGCTGCAGGCGAACCCAGCACCACCGTGGGCGTTTTGCTCGCGGTCAGGGCTTGATAAATTTTGCCGGTGCTTTCCATGCGGTACACGGGCGCGACAAAAATCCCATCCACCCGCCGCGCCAAGAGGCGCCGGATGCAGAGTTCTTCGCGCTCGATTTTATCGTGCGTGTGGCACAATAGCACGTCGTAGCCGCTTTCGCGGGCGCGTTCTTCCACCGCATAAATCAACCGATAAAATACGGGATCGGTCGTGGAAGGAACCACCAAGCCGAACAGTTTGGTGGCACGAGTGCGCAGGCTTTGCGCGCTCGAATCGGGCACATATCCCATCTCTTTGGCCGTGGCCTTGATGAGATTTCGCGTTTTGGCCGCGACATCCGGTTGATCCCGCAACGCTTTGGAAACGGTCATTACTGAGACCCCGACCCGGGCCGCTATGTCAACAAGCCGAACCATGATTTTGAGTTGGTAAATTAAAAATTCGTCCCGCGCCAGTGTAACTTGCGGCGCAACGCGGCAAAAAAGGAGCTGTCCGCCAAGTGCATTAACCGGGCCGTGTGTCGGCTGCGTTGCACTACGACTTCATCGCCCGGCGACAGGCTGCCGATGATCTCGCCGTCGGCACTTAGCAACATCCGCGCGCGCGAATTGGCCGGGCGGATGCGGATTTTCGCGCTCAACGGAACAATGAGCGAACGGTTCGTCAACGTGTGGGGACAAATCGGCGTCAGCGCAAAAACTTCTGCCGTCGGTAAAACCACCGCGCCACCCGCCGCCAGTGAATAGGCGGTCGAACCTGTGGGCGAACTGACAATCAAACCGTCACACCGATACCGCGTCAGCGGGTCCTGGTTCACGTCCACCTCCAGATCAATCAAACGCGCCACTTCGCCGCGCCCCACCACGATGTCGTTAAGCGCCAGTTGCCGCAGCTTGCGCCCGGCGATTAGGGCGTTGGCTTCAATTAGCGCCCGTTGCTCGAATTTGAAACTGCCACGCCAAATGAGACTCAACGCCACCTCCAGTTCTGGAGAGGGTACTTCCGTGAGAAAACCCAGCCCGCCGATGTTCACGCCCAGCAACGGCGTGGGAATACCCGCCGTCTGCCGCGCGATCCGTAGCATCGTGCCGTCGCCACCGAAGACGATCAACAAATCCACCGTCTGCGCCAATGCTTCGATTGAGTCGCAAATTTTGATCTGGAGACGCGAACGCCGGGCCGTTTGGGCGTCGGTGTAAAGCGATCGTTTGGTGGCTTGAATCAGTTGCGCGGCGCGATGCACCACTTGCGCACACGCCGCCTTGTCGGGATTGCCAATCAAACCGATCCGCCGAAATTTGTCAGTTGTTTTTTTCAATTAAAACCAGAAATTCCTTGTTGCCCGCCGGACCGAGGAGTGGCGATGGCGTCATCCCCACCCAGTTCCACCCCGATTGCGTTGCGATAAAAGTTTTTATTTCCTCGATCACCCGTTCGTGTACTTCCGGATCGGTAATGACACCCGCCCCACGATCCACCTCCGCTTTTCCGGCCTCGAACTGCGGTTTGACCAGCGCGATGAGTTTACCGCCGGAGCGCAGCAAAGCAACGGCAGGCGGCAGAATTTTTTGCAGCGAAATGAACGAACAATCAATCACCACCAGGTCCACCGGTGTAAACGGCGGCGGCATGGCCGCCGGAGTGAGGTGGCGCGCATTGGTTTTTTCCATCACCACCACGCGCGGGTCCTGGCGCAATTTCCACGCGAGTTGCCCGTGCCCCACATCCACCGCATACACCAACGCCGCGCCCGCCTGTAACAGGCAATCCGTGAAGCCTCCCGTCGAAGCGCCGAGATCAATCGCACGGCAACCCTGCGCGGACACCCGAAAATGCTCCAACGCATGCGCCAGCTTGAATCCGCCGCGACTGACAAATGGCTCCCGCGCCGCCAAAGCCAGTTCCTCCTTGGCGCCGACTGCATCGCTGGGCTTGCGCACCGGCTGACCGTTGACCAACACCTGCCCCGCCATCACCAGGCGTTTGGCCTGTTCGCGACTCGCGCAAAGGCCGCGCTCCACCAGCGCTTGATCCACCCGCATCATGTCGGCAGGTTAAACTTCCGCCGCGAGAAAATCACGCTCGAACCGGACCGCCTTTGACAATCTGTTGATGTAATCCCATTTGTCATCAATTGGCGCTTATGTTGCAATTAACGGGTCAGCCCATCCCGCATATTTGGAATGAGCCGTCTGTCCCGTGCGGGCCGGGCGGAAGAATTCCGCGTTGCAAACTCTATTCCCGATGTGCTTCAACAACATCTGAGCGGCGGGTGCAGCCAATAAACGTGCCTTTGACGGGCCGATTAAATTGAGATTTCAAAGCGGTTCACGGACGGCTATTTTCCCCGTCATGTCTGTGACTTTGATAGACAAATATTTTTCAGCCATCGCGCCGGGCGTCAAGGCCGACGTCGCACCAGCGGAAATGGTCATCGCATTTTTGCGATGGAATTACTCTTTAGCCTAGATTGAATTTTTATGTCCGACGAGAATCAACAGCCGCAACCGAACCCCGAGCGCAAAACGCTCGACGACCGCGCAAAGATGACCGAGTTGGAACGCCTCCGCCACTCGTGCGCGCACGTCATGGCCACCGCCATCCTGCGCCTGTGGCCGGACGCGCAATTCGCCTACGGCCCGCCCGTCGAGAACGGTTTTTACTACGACCTCGAATGTTCCCATCGCATCTCGCCCGAGGATTTTGAAAAAATCGAGGCCGAGATGAAAAAGGAGATCAAGTCCAACAACGTCTTCCAGAAGATCGAAGTGCCGCGCGAACAAGCTATCAAGGACGCGCAAAGCGGTCGGCTCGGCGGTCTGACGGAACGCCCCGGCCATGCGAGCAAATTCAAGCTCGACCTCATCGCGCAGATTCCCGAAGGCGAACCGATTTCATATTTCAAGAACGGCGATTTCATTGACCTCTGCGCCGGGCCGCACGTGATGCGCACGGGCAACATCGGCGCGTTCAAGCTCACGAGCGTCGCCAGCGCGTATTACAAGGGCGACGAAAAAAATCCGCAGTTGCAACGCATTTACGGCACGGCGTTCAAGAACAAGACGGCGATGGACGAGTATTTCAAAATGCTCGAGGAAGCGAAGCGCCGCGACCATCGCAAGATCGGCGCGGAGATGGGGCTGTTCGCGATTGATACCGAATACGTCGGGCCGGGCATGCCGCTGTGGCTGCCCAAGGGCACGGTGCTGGTGGAGGAACTGGAAAAGCTGGCCAAGGAAACGGAATTCGCCGCCGGCTACGTCCGCGTCCGCACGCCGCATCTGGCCAAGGAGAAGATGTATAAAACCTCCGGCCATCTGCCGTATTACGCCGAGAGCATGTTTCCGAAAATGGAAATGGACGAACACCGCGAAGCTCGCGCGAAACTCCAGTCCCGCATCGCCGAACTGGAAAAACAACTGGCCGATTACGCGAAGAAAAAATCCGGTGGATGAGGTTTAACCGCGAAACACACCGCAGAAATGCCCTTTGCACGACTGCATTCGCCAAGTTATACTTTGCAGCAAGATGAAAACGGTCGAAGCCATCATTGAAACCAATGGCGAGGTGCATTTGGTTGAACCGATCCGCGTGCAATCGCCGCGCCGCGCGCTGGTCACGATACTCGAAGAAGCTCCGACCGTGCATGATGCCGCGCTGTTGAGCGAGGCCGCGCTCGCCGAGGACTGGAATTGCGCCGAGGAGGACGCTGCATGGGCACATTTACAGCCAGCCAAGTAGTCATCGTCCACTTTCCCTTCTCCGATCTCACGGCCTCCAAACTCCGTCCGGCAGTTGTGCTGGCCGAAGTGGACGCGGCGATTGGATTCTCTGCCAAATCACCAGCAAATCCTACGGTGATGGCAAGGCCATCACGCTCGACACTGCCGACTTCGCCCACGGCTCACTTCGGATCACCAGCTATGCGCGTCCCGGAAAACTGTTCACCGCGCACCACAGCCTCGTCGCAAATCAGGTTGGTGAATTGCAGCCTGCAAAATTTGCTGCCATCCGCGACGCTGTGGTGCGGATGATTCAAAAAAGTTGAAATGGACGAACACCGCGAAGCCCGCGCGAAACACCAGCCCCGCATCGCCGAACTGGAAAAACAACTGGTCGATTACGCGAAGAAAAAGTCCGGCGAGGAAAGTTCAACCGCGAAATACGCCAAATACGCGAAAGCATTTCAGTCATGCCCAAACCGAAAATCACCCCGCCGCCACCCGTTGCGCCTGAAACCTGGCAGGCATTGCTCGCCGCCACTGCCGAGTTCGCCGCGCTCCAACCGTGGGAATTCGCCTACGACAGCGATCCCGTTGGCTTGGTTGATCCCGTCACTGGCGAGACGCGCATCGGCCATGTTCTCGGCAACGCGGGCGAGGTGTTCGCCGCCGTGTTTTACCGGCGCGCAGGACTGCGCTGGATTCTCGCCATGCTCGGCGATTCGCCCGATCCCGAGGATTTGAATAACGCCGATGGCATGGACTGCCTCAAAGTCGAACTCGTTCCCAAGCGCGAACTGTGGAAGGAAGACCTTGCCCTACTCAAGGCCGCCGCGTTCAAGCCCGCTGGAAAGGGACTCGTCTGGCCGCAATTCCGTTCCTCCGCTCCCGGTTGGCATCCGTGGCATATCAATCAGGCCGAGGCAGATCAACTGCTCGCCGATCTGCCGCGTCTCACGGCGTTCTACCGGTTGTTCAAGCAACACCCCGACCTCTACGACGACCGCGACGCGACAGAGATTCCGTTTCTGCCCGTGCCGCTGGCCGCCCGCCCGCTCACGATTGCCGACCTCGACTGGCATCCGCTCCTGTTGCCGCCGCTCACCGGCTTCGAGCCGTTTCAAGTTCCCGGTGCTGATCTCGAAAAACTCCGCGCGCTCAAGCGCGATCCCGGCCTCGAATGTGAGTTCGACTGCACGATGATGCCCGGCGGTTCGTTTTACGAGAATGGACGCCCTTGCTTTGGCCGGTTCAGCCTGCTGGTGGAAAAACAACGTGGTCTCGTCATCGGCATGGACGTGGCCAGTGGCGCGCTCACGCCCGGCGAAGCCGCCGGACGCACTCTGGTCAAGGCGCTCCTCATGGGCAAAACCCTGCCGGAAAAAATCTTCATCGGCGGGTTGCGCCTGCAACCCGTCCTACAACCGCTGTGCGACGAATTGCAAATCCAGCTTCGGCCCGCGTCCTCGCTGCCTGCCTTGGAAGGAGCCATTGAATCGTTGAGCCAACAGTTGATGACAACAGGTGGGCCGGGACGACTCTGACGGAAAATCGAAATGGACGAACACCACGAAGTCCGCGCGAAACTCCAGTCCCGCATCGCCGAACTGGAAAAGCAACTGGCCGATTACGCGAAAAAATCAAAGTAGGACAGCGCGTCCCGCCTGTCTGGATGAAGGGGAAATGGCCGCAACAGAACGCAAGGCGCGCAAAGAATTTAACCGCGAAAGACGCGGAGACGCAGAGTGAAAACTGCCATTTATCTCTGTCTTTGCTTCACGACCTGAAAAAGCTTAGACTTCCGGCATGAAAACGAGTCTGCCCATCGAAGTTGACCGGGAAATCATGAGCGGCGCGCCGGTGTTCCGGGGCACGCGCGTGCCGGTGCAATCGCTGTTTGAATATCTGGAGGACAATCTGTCGTTGGAGGAATTTCTGGACTGCTTTCCCACGGTGAAGCGCGAGGACGCCATCGCGGTGCTGGAACACAGCAAGAGCGAATTGCTCGTTCATGCGTGAAAATTCTTTTCGACGAATGTATGCCGCAACCGTTGCGCCGCCTTCTGGCGGATTTTGAGATTTCCACAGCGCAGGAAATGGGCTGGGGTCGCGTGAAGAATGGCGAATTGCTGAAACGCGCGGAGGGTGTGTTCGATGCTTTTCTGACTTCGGATCAGCAGTTGAAGTATCAGCAAAATTTGAAAGGCAGAAAACTCGCGATCCTCGTGCTCTCGACAAACCGCTGGCCAAAGGTCAAAGCCAAAACGCAGGAAATCATCGCGGCGATTCAATCGTTGAAACCCGGAGATTACATCGAGTTGGCTCTGTGAATTTTTGAAATGAACCCTGAAGAATTTGTTGCCATTGAACAGGCCGTCAAGGCCAGCGCCGCGCCGACGGAGATTGTCGCCGCATTCAACGAGTTGGCCGCGTTGCGCGCGCAGTTGAACAAGCTCGGCGAGGCGGAGAGTTATTACCTCAAAGCGATGAACTGCCCGCATCATCACCGCATTTTTGCGGCCGAGCCGCGCAGTTATCGCGACCTGCCGTTGCGCCTCGCGGAATACGGCTGCTGCTATCGCTACGAGCAGTCGGGCGAGTTGTTCGGCCTCATGCGCGTGCGTTCGCTCAACATGAACGACGCCCACATCTATTGCACCGAGGACCAGTTCGCGTCCGAGTTCAAGGCCGTGAACGACATGTATCTGAAATATTTCAAGACGTTCGGCCTCGAAAAATATCAGATGCGCTTCAGCACGTCGTCGCCGGAGGGCCTGGGCAAAAAATACGTCAACGAGCCCGGGCTGTGGAAGAAAACCGAGGACATGGTGCGTCGCGTGTTGCAGGAAAGCGGCATCAATTACATCGAGGTCGCGAACGAGGCGGCGTTCTACGGCCCGAAGATTGACGTGCAGGTGTGGAGCGCCATCGGCCGCGAATTCACCATCGCCACGAACCAGGTGGACTTCGCCGTGCCGTCGCGCTTCGGCCTGACCTATCGCGACAAGGACAATTCCAACAAGACGCCGTTGTGCATCCATCGCGCGCCGCTCGGCACGCACGAGCGGTTCATCGGCTTCCTCATCGAGCATTATGCCGGCAACTTCCCGCTCTGGCTCGCGCCCGACCAGGTGCGCGCCATCACGCTCAACGACGACGCGGCGCTGATTGCTTACGCCCAGCCCATCGTGAACGAACTACGCGCGAACATGGTGCGCGTGGACACGGATTTCAGCGCCACGCCGTTCAAGGCGAAGATCGCCGACGCGGAAAAGCTCCGCGTCCACACCATGCTCATCATCGGCGGCAAGGACATGGAAGCAGGCAAAGTTTCCGTGCGCCTCCACCACGGCGGCCCGCAAGGCGCAAAGCCGAAGGCGGAAGTTCTTGCGAAGATTCTGGCGGACATCAAAGAGCGGAAGGCGTGAACTCGAATAGCATCGTGCAGCAGCCGTCATCAAATGATTCCCGAAAAGACCGGAGCGAACCGACAACTTCCAGAACTTTGCTCAAAGGATTTCGCGCAGACCGCAAGCACCACGGAAAGCTTTTGTTCGTTGATGAAAAGTTGAAGGTGTTTCCGACCGGCAAATGGTCTGAACTCTACGCAAGCCCGCGCCGAGGTTTCCTCGTCGAAGTTGACCAGAAGGGTCAGTTCAAGCCCCTCAACATTTACAAAGACCCGCGCAGTCAAATCTTGCCGAGAACGCTCTCCCGTTGGCTCAAAGAAGATTGGGAGATTCAAAAGGAGATAAAGAAGCGACGCAGAGAAGACAAAAATGTTCGGGCGATTCAACCGAACTCGATTGTCGCGACCAGCACGGCGGCCCTTCCGAAAAGGGTTCTAGTCTTGGACATTGAAACGTCCGGCAAGCTGGACGAGCCGCCCAATACAGGAAGAATACTGCTCGTGGGAATCAAGGAGTTCAATCTGGTCAGTGGCGGTTATCACCCGTCGCCATACGAGCCGTTTGAGGGCAAACCTGATTGGGTAGCACTTCAGCAACGCTTGAGCCAGCCGACGGATTTGATTTTGGGACACAACATATTCGGGTTCGATTACTATTTTCTCGAAACAATCATTCAGATTGAGCTGATCGCCGCAAAGACGGTTGATTTGTTCCTTTGGTTGTGCGCGTGCGTTGGATTTCACCGCGGCCTTGGGCTAAACGATCTTTGCCGACTCAACATCGGGGTGTGGAAGGCTCGATTTGGAAAGTCGCTGAAAGAGCTTTCCGCGCTACCCGACAGAACACATCTTCACCGTTACAACGAGCGCGACTTGGATTTGACTTTTCGGCTCTGGCTGCACGCTGTCGCTCAAAAAACAATCCAGACTCATGGCGCTGGAAATTTGAAGGCTACCAGCAGCGACCTCGACTATCTTTTTGGCCGCAAGCCAATTGTCGGACATCAGGCTTGGATGGAAAAGCGGCGGGCTTGGAACTCAAAGCTGCCTTCACCTCTACATCGTGAAGCTGTAATTCAGAGACTTGGCGACCACGACGCAGAGAAAGTGGTGTGGCCGAGCTACAGCGTAATCGTCTGCTCGTGTTGCCGCCATGCGACGGTGTTCCAAGTTTTCGAATTATTTCAGCGAGACGTCGAGGATGGTGCGGACTTCCCTGGGCACGCTTTGATTAAACGGGAACTCAAGACCTACAGGCTTCGATGTGCGTGCGGCGAAAGCATCAAAGCCCGGAGTTCCACTCCTCCAATCTTGATTGGCAATTTCGCGATCAAATCTCCCCGGAAGCGAACCGATGGCTATTGGTCACCAATGCTGCACACTGGAGGACAGTATCTTCTCTCGCCATTTGAAAAGACATGGGAGCAGTTATTCCGAGAATTCAAACTCGGACGGAGGAGTTCGTCATCAACGTCATTCAAACGGAAGCCCACACCAGAGGAGGCTGCACTGTTGAGTGCGGCAGTCGGCGAAGAATTCAAACGCAGCATCACTTTCAACGAAAAGGGCACGGCCTATCTTTTGCTCGACGGCGGTGAGCCTTCAGACTGCTACATGAAGGAATACATGGCGGCTGGATTGGACGACGTTCTGGAAGAACACTGGAAAGGCAACGCTTCGTGGATTAGCCGCACGGCCCTCGACAGCGATGCTCACTGCCGGACATGCGGGGCTCGGTTGACCATTCACGACATCCCGCTTGTTCACCCGATTTTCCAAACTCCAATTTGCCAGCCATGTATTCGCCTCGGACGGCATCGCTACTTTCATTGCGGCGAGTGGCAACCGAAGTTGAAGCGACGACGCGCAAAGTTTCTCGATGAATTAGAACCAACAACCTCATCGCGGAATTTAACCGCGTTTTACATGCGTTGAATTTGAAAAGTTTTACCCAAGTTGAACCAAGTTGCCATCGGAAGACCGAGGACATGGTGCGCCGCGTGTTGCAGGAGAGCGGCATCAATTACGTCGAGGTCGCGAAGTGTTAGCACACGGCCACCAGGCGGCGTCCTACGGGCCGAAGATTGACGTGCAGGTGTGGAGCGCCATCGGCCGCGAATTCACCATCGCCACGAACCAGGTGGACTTCGCCGTGCTGTCGCGCTTCGGCCTGACCTACCGCGACAAGGACAACTCCAACAAGACGCCGTTGTGCATCCATCGCGCGCCGCTCGGCACTCACGAGCGGTTCATTGGCGGCAATCAGTTACATTACGCGGGCAACTTCCCGCTCTGGCTCGCGCCGGATCAGGTGCGCGTCATCACGCTCAGCGGGATGCCCGTGAGCGTGATGTGGCTGTTGTAGATGATGGTGGACTTGTCGAACTTTCCTTCGTAGCAGCCGACGTGAGTCGGCTCTGACTTTTCGGTGGATTTAGATGGAGCGGACTCACGTCCGCTGCTACTGGGTTTTCAATGATGTAGCCGTATTGTTTGCCGGGCGCTTTGCGCATGACGCGCCCGACGGATTGCACTACGTCCACGACGGAATTGCGCGGATTGAGGAACATGACGGCGTCGAGCGCGGGCACGTCCACGCCTTCGGAGAGGCAGCGGGCATTGCTCAGGATGCGGCAGATGCGCCAGCCTTGACGCCTCCATACTTGGTATGTTAAAAACACCCACTACTATTAGCAGTGGTTTTATGCGTTGCCCTAAATGCGGTTGTCAGGACGACAAGGTTGTAGATTCGCGCGCTTCGCGTGAGGGGGCGACTATCCGCCGACGCCGCGAATGTACCGCCTGTCAACATCGCTTCACCACTTACGAGGAAGTGGAACGCGACGGCTTGATGATTCTCAAACGCGACGGACGCCGCGAGGAGTTCTCCAAGGAGAAACTGTTGTCGGGCATTCGCAAGGCCTGCCAGAAACGCCCCATCAGCCCAAAGACCGTCGAGGATCTGGCCGATCAGATTACCGAAATGGTGAACAACAAATTTGATGCCGAAGTGCCCGCAGAATTTATCGGCAAACAAGTGATGGACGGATTACGAGAGATTGACGAAGTCGCCTACGTGCGTTTTGCCAGCGTTTACCGGCGCTTCCAAGAAGCCACCGATTTCGTTCACGAAGTCAAGAAACTAGGAACGCACTGATGGTTTGCCTGGCCCACAACTTCCTGTTTTTTCGTCTGCCTTCCGGCGACTCCGTTCCGGTCTCCACCAAGATGATCTCGGTGGAGCTGGGTCATGGTGTGCCTAATCCAAATGCACAGGAGGTATTGTCACAGGCCGCCGCCTCGGTGTTTCACTACTTCAAGCACGAGCTCGGTTACAAATCAGTTACGGTCGCCGAGTTTGCGGCGACGTTTGAAACCGTACTGGCCAAACTAGGACTCAAGGCGGCCAACCTTACGCTGCAACCACCGCCGCCAACCCCGGCGGCCATCCATCAAAACCTCCCGGCCCTGGCTTTAAGCATCGGAGCCGCCGGCGAACTGGCCTTTTTTCCGCGCCTGCGCGCCGCCGCCGTGGCTCAAGTTCAGACCACGCCACAGTTGGTGCGCTTCTCCGGCCTCCGCCCGTGCGTTAAACAGTTGCTCGGCGCCGAACGATGGAGCCCGCGCTGCGACCACTTACGCGACCAAATCCTGATGTTCCTGCGCAGTGTGCTGCGCAAGGAAACCGTAGACTGTGATTGCGCGCTGTTGATCCAATGATTTTTCTTTGGCCGTTCGGCGAACTCCGGTAAAACGTCAATGTGAGCAAAACCTTGTTCGAAAAAATTGCCGCACGCGAAATCCCGGCGCAGATCATCTATGAAGACGATCAGGTGCTCGCGTTTCGCGACGTCGCTCCCCAAGCGCCCGTCCACATCCTCGTCATTCCGCGCCAGCCCATCGCCCGCATCGCCGAGGCGCGATCGCCGGATCAATCATTGCTTGGCCATCTGCTTCTTAAAGCGGCGCAAATTGCCACCCAACAAGGGCTTGATGCTTCGGGTTACCGTCTGGTCATCAACAACGGTCCGGACGGCGGCGAATCCGTCCCGCACCTCCACTGTCACCTGCTCGGCGGACGCAAAATGCAATGGCCGCCCGGCTGATTGTCGTTTGTGAAACTAATTTCGTGGAATGTCAACGGGCTGCGCGCGGTATTGCGAAAGAACTTTCTCGAGTTCCTCGACGCCGAGAAACCCGACATCCTGTGTTTGCAGGAAACCAAATGCTCTCCCGATCAGGTCGAACAACTGTGGCCAGCGCAATACACCACCTACTGGAACAGCGCGGAACGCAAGGGCTACTCCGGCACAGCGATTTTCACCAAACAACGACCGCTGCAGGTTACTCCCGATTTTGGTCTCGCCAAACATGATGGCGAAGGACGGGTACTCGTCGCTGAATTCAAGGATTTTTTCCTGGTCAATGTTTACGTTCCAAATTCGCAACGCGAACTGACCCGCCTGGCCTATCGGCAGCAATGGGATCGGGATTTCCTGAAATTTCTCAAGCGACTCGAACAAAAGAAACCGGTCATCTGGTGTGGCGACCTCAACGTGGCGCATACTGAAATTGATCTGGCCAATCCAAAGGCAAATGTGAAAAACCACGGATTCACACCGGAGGAACGCGCTGGATTCGCCGCTTACCTCGAAGCCGGTTTTCTGGATACGTTCCGTGAATTTGAACCCGGTCCGGGCCACTACACCTGGTGGAGTCCCATGGCCAATGCGCGCGCCCGGAACATCGGCTGGCGACTGGATTACTTCCTGATCTCGCCAGCCTTGCGCCCCCGGCTCAAGCGCGCCAAAATCCTGTCCCAAGTCCTGGGCAGCGACCACTGCCCAGTCAGCATTGAAGTAAAGTAGATTTCTATCGGCGATCGGCTGATCGGATCATCACCCATGACCAATCGCCTCAAGCCCGATTGACCCCAGCCCGAGCGAGATCGCGCGTATTTCGCTACGATGTTGTTGCCTGCCCCCCATTACTCCAGTAAAGTTCCCAACGCTCATGAACCGCCGTAAATTTATTAAAACCTCACTCGCCACCAGCGCGGCGACTCTAGTCACCATGAAACCTGAATCTGCCGACGCCGCGACCGCGTCAACTCAGCGGGAGGTGTATGAGTTGGAAACCTACTCGCTGCGACCGGGAGCCCCGGCTGAACGTTTCGACGCGTTCCATCGCGACGTGGCGGTAGCCGCGTGGAATCGCGCCGGCGTCCAAACGGTGGGCGCGTTCAGTCCGGTGGATAACGCCGCGCCGCCCACTCGTCACGTGCTGCTCACGTTCGCCGACTGGAACGCGGCGAAAAACTGTCGGGATAAATTTGAAGCGGACCCATCGGTCTTAAAGGCAGGCTTCACCAATCTCCCCGCCACTGACCCGGGCTACCTTCGCAAGGAAAGTTCCTTGTTGCTGGCGTTTGCGGGCCTGCCTCGAATCGAAATTCCCACACAAACCATCGCCAAACAGTCCCGATTTTTCGAACTGCGCACCTACGAATCACACAGTCGCCAAGCCAACCAAAAAAAAGTGGCAATGTTCAACGAGGGCGAAATCGCCATCTTCAAACGAACCGGATTGCAACCGGTTTTCTTCGGTGAAGGCTGGTCTGGTCCGCAACTGCCCAAGCTCACTTACATGCTGGTCTTTAACGATCGAGCCACTCGGGATCAGAACTGGAAGCGCTTTGTTGGCGATCCCGAATGGAAAAAGATGAGCACCACGCCGGGCTACACTGACGCGGAAATTGTTTCGCGCATCACCAACGTCTTCCTGCGTCCCACCAGTTATTCGCAAGTTTGAAGGTGCGGTGAGTTGAGCGACATTTGCAAGCCCACAAGCGTCAGCGTCTCGCACATCCGCACTCCGCCAGCAAACCCCGGACGAAGCGCGAAATTAAATGACTCAAGCCTCGATCCGGTCCAACGCCAAAATCCAATCCAAGGCGGCAGGGAGATCATTGACGATGGGACAATTCTGCAAACGTGCGGCGTATTTTTGCTCCGTCTCGCGACCGTAACCGGTGCGAACCAAGATGCTGCGCCGCACCCCCGCGTTCCAACCACATTCCAAATCGCTCAATTTGTCGCCGACGAAATAAGAGCGCGTAAGATCAAGCCCAAACTCATCCCGGGCGGCGAAGAGAAATTGCGGCGCGGGCTTGCGCCCGTAACTGGGTTGCCCAGGTGCTTCCGGCGCAACGTAAATCTTCTTGATCGCAACACTGTGCCGCGCCAGTTCCGCGAGCAGATACTGATGCACTCGATCCACATCAGCCAACGTGAAATAACCACGTCCCACGCCGGACTGGTTTGTGACGATGAAGAACTGAAAGTCCCGCGCCGCGATCCGTTGCAGCGCTGGAAAAATTCCCGGCGTGAACACCACGTCCTCGACCCGATGAAGGTAGTCGCGATCTTCAATCAACACGCCATCACGATCGAGAAAAATTGCCCGTTGTAAACTCATCCGCCGCATTGTGCGGTTTTCACTCCATTGTCACCAAACAAAACGAGGGCGGTCCGGAAACCGCCCTCGTGGAGATGGCATCGAATTCGTTTACGGATACGCGAGCCGGAAAAATCGCTGCCCGCCCGAAACCGGGTAGTGATACGGACTGGTTGCATCAGGGACATCCGCGAAACCGCTGGACAAATCTGGAGCCGCTTCTAATCGAAATTGCGGATCGGGCCAAGTCAGGATCACTTCGCCACCGAGGTATTGAATGGTCAAAGCAATCGGCTCTGGAGTCGTAATGCCCGTCACGGCCGCAAAAGAGGTCCCGATAACCAGATCATCGAGAGACAACGTACCCTCGCCAGAGGCTTGGCGCAGCGCGTATTGATAGATCGGGGTGTTTGTAACCGTAGTGGTATCCGTGACGTGTGTATCGCTTTCGCTGGTCGGATTGACCCAGATTGTGGACTGACCGTTGGAAAGCACCAAGCGAGTAACGACAGTGTAATCCTCTCCCGGAGTCAAATCTTGCGGGAATTGACCGCTGGTAGCATTGGCGTTGGAAGCATTGCCGATGCTTAAGCGAAGCTTGCCTTCGGCGGCACCATTGGTTGTGGCCCAGACCCGACCGTAGAAACCAAAAGTGCTGTTGTCCTTGAAATGGGCGAAATATGCGCCCGCACTAGTCGGCAGTACGGAGAAATTCACCTTGAAGCTGCTGTATAAAACCGCACTGCTGTTGGTTTCATAAGGAGCACCAATGAGGGGAGCGTTGGCGTCCTGGGAGCGGGTGCCGTCAATTGTCACCTTCCCATTGGACACGGTCAGCGCCGTTGACCCGCTATGATCGGTCCAAAAACGGCCACTGGCATCAACCAGATTACCGTCCGTGTAGCTGAAGAGATCATTAAAAATCACGTTGGCATTGGAGCGCACCACCAGGGCAAATGTCGTGGTAGTCGTACTGTTTCCGTCACTCACCGAAAGGCGGACTGGAGCCGTGCCCAGCGTGTCTGCCGCCGGAGTCAGGACCAGTTCTCGATTGGCCCCGGTGCCGGTGATGGTGATGTTGGCGGGCGGCAATAACTCCGTATTTAATGAATCATAGGACAAGGTCAGGCCGCTCACGGGGCTGTCATCACCGATCACAAACGGAATGGTAACGGGCGTATTGACCAACGTGTTGGTGTTGGAAATTTGCGTGATCGTCGGCGGAACATCCAGCGGGTCCAGCGTCAGATTAAACCACGCCACGGCAACATCCACTCCATCCGAAACTGAAACCAGGATCGCTACCGTGCCGACGCTCCCGTTCGGCGTAATCGTAAGATTCCGACTGGCCCCCGAACCGCCTGGAACAATCATGAAATCCGAAACCAATGTTTGATCATAGGAAATCGCCGTGACATCCAATGCACTGGCGGAAGTTTCCGCGTCACCCACGGTAAAGTTGATCACAATCGGAGTGTCGCTCCGGGTGTTTTGATTCTCGATGCTACTGATGGTGGGCGGTATATTACCGGCTTCAATCGGTTCCGCCTCAACTTTGACCAGGTCATAACTCAGTGTGCCACTAGTGCCATACGAGGCCGTCGTTCCAGCAATACCGACGTAGTTTGAATTGTCAACGGCGCCGAGCGTAGCGGTGGCTTCAAATTCACTCACCACCCGAAACGCAAAATCAGGGTTATTCACCACCCCCGGGAAACCGACCAGCGAGTAGGAGCGAGACTCCCAGGCGGATGCCCCGAAAAACGCAGTGCTGGTGGGATAATCCGTGTAGTCCACGCCATTGGTGGTGAACTGCAAGCGGGTGTATTTACTGGCCGTGGAGCTGGCGCGTTGATCGAAGGAGACGGTCAGGTTCTTAAAGCCCACCGTGCTGACCGAGAATTGGACGCCAGCCTGTTTGTTTGACGTGCCGTTGTTCGGATAGGTCGCCGTGCCATAGTAATAGTTAGTTGCGCCAATCATGGAATTGTACGGGTCATTGGGCGTGCCGCCAGTCGGTTGGAAGCTATTGGTGGTCCCGACCGTGGTGGTTCGCGCGGTGCCCTGACCTTGCGACGGCGCGGCGCTGGCGGTATCCAGCCCGAGCGCATTGTAATCCCAAGTCACCAATGCGCCGGAAGTCGCAACGTCCAACGTGGCCGGTTCACTGGTGATCGAGCCGTTTCCACTGGTGACGATTACAAAATAGGAGTCCGCATCACCCGCCGCAGTTTCATTGATGTAAAGCGTCTTGGTTTGCGAACCGCTGATTTTTCCGCCATCGCTCAACGCCGTGTTCGCTCCCGGCGCCGGCTGGCCACGGTACCATTGATAAGTGAGAGGCGCCACCCCGGCGGCGTTCACACTGAAGGCGGTCGTCGAGCCGGCCAAATTCACCTGGCTCACCGGTTGAAAATTGATCGCTGGATCCGTGACCGATAACGTCACGAGCGGACTGGTCGCGGTGAGCGTGGACGCATTGGAAACAATGACGTAATAACTTCCCGTGTCGGTCGCAACGACATTGGCCAAAGTCAACATCGCTCCGGTCTGATCGAGCAGCAGGTCCGTGCCTCCGCCCGACTTGAACCAGTAATAGGTCAACGGCGCATCACCTTCCGAAAGCGTTACGGTAAAATTGACCGTGGTGCCGGCGTTAACCGTGGCACTGGTCGGAGAAACCCCCGAAATGACCGGCGGTATCGCAGCTCCACACGAATGGGTCTGACTCGCACTGTTACGGGGATTGGGCGCACCCACCACAAAGTCGGCGGCATTATTATCCGAATCCAAGCATCCTTCATTGGCCCGCTGAGCAGAAAGCGTGGCGCTGGGAGTAGGAGTCGCCCCACTACCTTCGTATGTGCCAGCATTACCAAACCCTACAAAATCAATAATTCCAACACCTATGCCACCTGGGACTGTTCCAGTAAGCGCCGTTGTGCTGTCGACCAACGCTACCTTCCCGCCGCCTGCACCCATTGCAATTGTTCCTATTACATCCGGCGTTGGCAAATCTACCGCGCCCCCCGAGCCTTGCGCTTCTTGAATGAGAAAATAACCGCCCGGCGGAATAATCGCACTCGTGGTGGCCAACGTTGTTACTGACCAAGAAGTACCTGCGGCTGAAGCGTATTGCACGGACCAACCGTTAACGTCCACTGCGGAGTTACCGCGATTAAAAAGAACGATGAAATCGTTCTTGTAGGTTGCGCCACTATTTCCGCCACCGCCATACACCTCGGCGATGACCAGATTGGGCGAAGCCGCTTCCGCACTGATGGCAGCAAGCAGCAACGCAAAGCTTGCCAGCACGGCTTGCGTGGTTCGATGATTGCGAATGTTTTTCATGGTGTTCTCTTTTGTTGTTGATCGGCTGTTTGGTTGAAGTTCAATCCGGCGTGGTTGGCGTGGGATACCAATAGACCGCACGCGACTTGGCCCACTCGTTGGCGGCCCCGTTGTTGGCTTCCGCCGTGGTGCGCCAGAAATCATTCGTCCGGAAACTGCGGGCACTGCCGTCCACCATGGAGAAGTTGCCTACTTTGCCGTGCCGGGCGATGGCATAAAAACCCGTGGTAACGCTATTGGCAATTCCAACGGTTGGCGAATTGCCATCCACTTCGGCCAGAAAAACCGTGTCCGTTGGTTTCAAAACCTGTGAAACCTTGACTTGAGCCACACTCGGAGTGCCGAACCGAGTGCTGCGGTTGATGCAAATTCGGGAATTTTCTCCATACATGAAAAACGCCTTGGTCAACGTGGGAATCCCTTTGGGAGGATAGACCGCCGCATTTGGCTTCGGCGCCGTCGGGCACGCATGCAGATTGCGGCTGCCGGGCAAAGGCGGATCAGCCGGGGTTTTTGTGTATAATTCAACCATGGAAGGCTGGCTGATCAATTTGGCCACCGAGTTATACCAGGCCTCGGTCAAATTACCCGAATTTGCGTCGTTGATGGCCGCTGCCGTATTCCCTTCCTCGGGCACAAAGTCGTTATTGTCTTCAGCATACAGCCGGAAACCCAACCCCCACTGACGCATGTTGTTCAAACAAGAAATCTGTTGCGCCTTGGCTTTCGCCTTGGACAACGCGGGCAGCAACATCGCCGCGAGAATGGCAATGATGGCGATGACAACCAGCAGCTCAATCAAGGTAAAGGCGCGGCGGTGCGGCGGCAGCGGATGAAACATTGTCACTCGGAACGGCATGAAAAAAACTGGAAATGCGTGTTAGAATCGTTGGTTATCGTCACCGGGGCGGTTCTTCTTCGACCGCCGTAAGCCCCTTCGGTTTTCTTTCGTAACGACTCTAGGCAGCAGGCGACAAATTGCAAGGGTTTATCCTGACGAATTATTCACAATTTGGAACGTGAATTCGAAATGTGAATTGACACGCGAGGCGCGCGACGAGTCAGTTGCGATTATCCAACTCCACGGCACGACGGAGGCGATCAAAAAAATCCGGCAGCGCGGATTGGATGCGATTCCAATTCGGAATCAGCGGCGTCCACAACGAATCCTCCAAGAACGAACGGGTGGCGGCGCGGATTGAGCGCACAAAAGTGGCCACGGCGCGCTCCTCGTCATGGCGCGGATAGCGCAGGCCATTCAGCACCGCGTCGGCGGAGTAGAAGCGGAGCGTGTCCTCTGCCTGCCGCACGTAGGCGCTCAACAAGGTGTCAAACAAACCGGCATCCAACTTGATGCCTTCAGCGGCCATGCGCCGGAAAAACGAGCGACTCACATCCGTGGCCATTTTGTTCAAGCCTTTCTCCATGTCGCGCGGAGAAAGTTCCTGATGTTTATGATCGTAATTGTCGCACAATTCGGACTGACAGATCGCGCGCGGAGCGCTGTTGCGAAACACTTCCGCCAGCAACCCCACTTCCAACGCCCAATCGTGCGGAATGCGCACCCGGCGCACGAGGTCCATGTCCATCGAAAATTCGCCCGCCAGCGGGTATCGGAACGTATCCATGTAAACCAGATACGGATGGTGGCCGATGATGGATTTCAAAGCGCGCAACAAGGGCGTGACCAACAGGCGCATGACCCGGCCGTTCAGTTTATCCGTCACCCGCGCGTAGTAGCCCTTGCAATAATCAAACCCCAGCGCCGGATGCGCCACGGGATAGCACAACCGCGCCAGCAACTCGCGCGTGTAGGTGGTGATGTCGCAATCATGCACCGCCACCATCTGGGACTGCTCACTGGCCAGGGCGTAACCAAAGCAAATCCAGACGTTGCGCCCTTTGCCCATGGTCCCCGGCGTCAACTCGGCATCATCTAGCTCGTGAAACAGACTCTGCATGCGCTGGCCGTTGTTCCATAGCAGCACGGGCTGTTGCGGCAGCCGGGTGAAAATCCGCTTGGCCCGCGCCCATTCCCGTTGGTTGGCGCCGTCAATGCCCACGATGACTTGCTTGAGGTACCGCACCTGTTGCAGTTCGCGGATGATGCCGCGCAACGCTTTCGTTCCCAACTCCCGTACGTGGCAGGGCAAAATCAGCGCGATCGGAGATTCCTCGGCAAATTCCAACAGTTCACCTTCCATCCGGGCCAGGTTGGGTTGTCCCAAACGATGCAGCGTGGCGACCGCGCCAGTTTGAAAAAAATCCGACATGAGGGGAATGTTATCGCTTGTCACGGCCAACCCTGACAAGCTTCGATTTCAAAAAGTTCGGTCGAGGGTGCGTGTAGCCGTGACGTTAATCATTGTTCATTATCATTTTCGCCCGGGAGGAATCCGGCGCGTCGTGGAGTTGGCGACGCCGCATCTGCGACGGGTGCTGCCGCGACTCGATACCGTACTGCTGGTTTCCGGCGAAGCTCAAGATGTCGCCTGGAATCGGAATTTCGCCAAACTGATCGCGCCCGCCAGACTGCGCTTTCACACTGTGGCCGAACTGGGTTACTTCTCGGAATTATCCGCCTCAAGCCTGGTAATCCGCCGTCGGATTCGGCAGCAACTGGCACAGATATTCACCGGGCACACACCTGATAATTGCGTGGTGTGGGCGCATAATCTCGGCATTGGTCGCAACGCCATTCTCGCGGAAGAACTGACGCGCGATTGTGCGGCGCGGCGACTGCGTCTGATCTCGCATCACCACGACTGGTGGTTTGACAACCGCTGGCTGCGCGTGCCGGAATTACGCCGCTCGGGCTATCCCAACCTGGCGGCAATTGCGCGCACCATTTTTCCGCACGGAGCGGAAATACGTCACGCCGCCATCAACCAGGAAGACGCGAAAATTTTATCCGCCTCCCTCAAGACAAGCAGTGCGTGGTTGCCGAACCTCGCCGAACCTCTGCCAGCACCGCCCGCGGCGCGCGTCACTGCGGCGCGGCGCTGGTTGTACCGGCGGCTGGATCACGATGGTGCGCCGGTCTGGCTGCTGCCCTGCCGCTTGTTGCGACGCAAGAACGTGGCGGAAGCGCTGTTGCTGACGCGGTGGTTGCGACCCGAAGCGTGGCTGGTCACCACCGGCGATGTCAGTTCGGCGGACGAGCTGCCGTATTTTCAGAAGTTATCTGACGCAGCGCGGCGGCATCACTGGCGGCTGCGCCTGGGCGTCTTGCAAGGAAGCGAAGCGCGCAAACCGACGGTGCCGGAATTACTGGCGGCGTCAGAAGCCGTTCTGCTGACTTCGATCCAGGAAGGATTCGGTTTGCCGTATCTGGAAGCGGCGGCGACCGGACGGCCCTTGATCGCTCGCGAGCTACCCAACATTGCGCCCGATCTGGCGCGGTTTGGGTTTCGCTTTCCGCAATCCTACCCGGAAATCCAGATTCCGCTTGAACTGTTCGATTACCACGCTGAACGCGCGCGCCAGGAAAAACTCTTCGTCCGCTGGCGGCGCGCTTTACCAACGGCATTGCGGACGCTGGCCGACACCCCGGCGTTACTGCAAACCTCACGCGCGGATCAAACCGTGCCGTTCAGTCGTCTTACACTTACCGCCCAATTGGAAGTACTGGAGGTTCCGGTCGCGCGCTCACGTGAGTTAGGGCAACAGGCCAATCCTTTTCTGCGCGAGTGGCGGGAACGAGTGCGGCGAAAGCGACTGCAGGTGACCACCTGGCCCGCGCAAGCGGATCGTTGGCTCGGCGGACGCAGTTACGCGCGGCGGTTCATTCGCCTGCTGAAAACTTCGTCGCCGCGCGCGGCAGCGCCCGATCCAACAGCATTACAAGCGGCTTTTGTCGCGAAAAAGCTTTGCGCGGCAAACCTTTATCCGCTTTTATGGACAAAAGAACCATGAAAGTTCGCGCGATCATTTTCGACATTTACGCCACCCTGCTGCAGGTTGGGCTGCCGCCCAAACACGCCGACGAGGAGTGGCAGCAGTTGTTCAAAGATCTGATGCACTGCGATCCGCCGCTGGGGCGGCTGGAATTTTCCATCGCGTGTAATCGTGCGATCATGCTGCGTCACAATTCCGCCAAGGCGCGCGGGATCGCCTGTCCGGAAGTGGTCTGGGCGGCGGTGATCCGCGAGCTGCTGCCGGACTTTGCGAAACTCAAAGCCAGCCAGAAGGAAGAATTTATTTACCGCCAAATTCAGATTGGCCGCAGCATCAGCTTGATGCCAGGCGCGGGAGAAACCTTGCGCTGGCTGGACGGCAAGAAATGCGCGCTCGGCATCGCCTCGAACGCGCAAGCTTACACGATCCGCGAAGTGGACGCAGAATTGCAGAAGGAAGGTTGTCATTGGAAGATGTTCGACGCTGACCTTTGTTATCTGAGCTATCGCTTCGGCTTTAGCAAACCCGATCCCTACGGTTTTCAAATTTTGCGCACGCGTTTGGAAGCGCGCGGCATTGATCCCAATGAAACCTTGATGGTCGGAGACCGGCTGGACAACGACATCATCCCCGCGCGACTCCACGGTTTCCAAACCTGGCATTTGAAATCTCCCAGCCCGGAATCCCAGTCCGGACCGTGGAAGAAATTGCACGCACACCTCATGCGCGTGCTGTAACGGCACCGGCCACTCAATCTTCCTGCGCCGGACGGAGCGCCGGATCATCCAGATCGAGCCGATACAACACTTGATTGTAATCGTAACGGGGGGTGGGATGCGGATGATTGGCGAAGGTTTGTGTGTACGTGCCCTCGAAAAACAGAAACGCCGAGTTGGTGGGCGTAAATTCCGGATGCAACCGCGGATTGTAGAAGGTGTAATTGGCGTGTGAAAGAATCTTCACTGCGTGTCCCCACGGTCCGGTTGGCGCTGACGCTTCGGCATACCATAGTTCGCCAAAGGCGGACGGGCGTCCAAATTTTTCCATGAAGACCGCCACCCAACGTTGCCGAAATTCATTCCAGGCCAGGTGGCCGCTGTGCGGGGTGACTTTTTCATCCGATCCTGAGCGCAGCGTGGCGGGCGGCGTCAGCGTTTCCCAATGCTCGGTATCGCGCCAGGCTTCATACGTGGCGGGAAAACGCAGCCGCGGGAACGGATCGCCCAACAGCACCCATTCCTGCCCTTGCGCATCCTTCCAAAACGCGGGCTGCCCTTCCGGCAGAGGCGGATGCGTCTCCGATGCTTCGGTCTTTTTCCAGAGCACACGCCGTGGTTCAAACGTCGCCGCCGCCTCATTCCACTCGCACAAACCAAATTCATACGCCGCCAACGGAGGGGTGATTTTAGCGTAGGTCGCGACGAGATGCGGCTGCCCCGATTGATCGTGCAACGTCAGGTAAGCGGAAAGCCAGGTTGGTCCGCTCCCGGCCATTTGGGCGACGCCGCGTGGCTGCCCGTGGTCATCAGTGAAGTAATCCAGCTTCAATCGCAACGGCGGCTGGAACTGGGTCAGCGGTTGGATCGCACTCGTCGCGCTGGTGCTGTGAAAAACGCCCAACGGATAACGCGGCAAGGTTGTGTCGCCCCAAAGCCAGAACAGTTTGCCGCGATAAACGGCAGTTTGTACGCTGTCGCAACCGAACACCCCCGTTTCGGCCCAGTCCAGCTCACGCCCCAGTTTCTGGCTTTCCGCAAACAGCCCCGCCCCGGTGATCCGACCCATCCGTTTGGCGATCATGGTGCGACGCACTTCAATGCGCAGTTGTTTGCCCGGCTCCGGTCGCAAACGCACCCCGCGATAACCAAAGCCATCCTTGACCACTTCGTAACCGTCGCCAAAAACCTCAAACCAAACCTCACGATCCATCAGCTCGGGCGCATCACAGGCAATCATGCCGGCGTTGTCTGAAAAGAATTCCAGTTGATGCGTCGTGCGCAGCCCCACCAGCGGCACCGGCCAGCCCGTGCCCGCTTCCACAATCGCAATGCCACACGGCGCGGGTCTGCTGCGCTCCGCGCCCCGGAGCGACTCCACCAGCAGCAAAACCAGCAGAAGCCCAAGGCCGTAACTAAACCAATGTCGTCGCACGTTGATCGCAGTGTGTCGCAGTTGTCAGATCACGCAAGCTTGTTGTCATAATGCGCCGGCCCAAATGGTGCCGCCGCTGCGTAACCGCACCGCCGCGCAAAGTTTCGCTTGTGTCAAAAATGGCTGTCGCTATTGTCGCTCCATGCGCCGATTGCGCTTTTACATCTGGTTGTTGGCCGCATTGCTGGCCAGTGTCAACAGCGCGACCGCCGCGACCGGTAAAGTGGTCAAGGTCTTGCCGCACCTCCTCGACTTGCAAGGTCGGCACATGTTGTCGCCCAGTCTGTACGACCGGGACGCTTACCAGGCCCACCTGCGACAACATCCGGAACAATGTTCCGGCATCCGGTTCGACATCCAATGGCGCGGGCGGAGTCAGCGTGGTGAGAGTGCCGTGCTGCGCTTGCAGGTGCGCGGCACCGCCAAGGGCCAGGCGCCGCCGGAACTGCAACTGGAAACCACGGTGAAACTCACCGGCATCAGCCACTGGGCGGCATTGAAATTGGTGGGGGGACCATATCAGAAACTGGGCGAAGTCACCGCCTGGCGCGTGTCGCTCTGGGTCGGCGACGAGTTGCTCAGCGAACAAAAATCTTTTCTGTGGTAAGGCGGCCCGCACGCTTCCCGACTCAGAGCTGCAATCGCGCGTTTGTGGCGACGAACGTCGAACCTTCAAATCCTAAACCGCATGTACCTTTTCCTGCGCTTGCAGGGCGGACTCGTAACATTCCAACGCCTCCTCATAGCGTTCGAGCCGATTGAACAACCCGCCTTTTTGCAGATAGGCAATCGTTAAATCCGTGTTGGCAGCGATGGCTTGATCGTAGCAGGCCAGCGCCTCCTCCGGTTGCTGCAACGCTTCGAAAGCCAGCCCTTTCTTCACCAACGCCTCGCCGTGATTGGGTTCGTTTTGCAAAATGGCTTCAAAGCAAACCAGCGCTTCCTTGGGCTGATCCTGCGCCAGAAATTTCTGACCGCGCGCCAGCAGGTTTGCCGTCGAATCCACCGGTTCGGAGGCGTCGCTTTCGCCGTTGCGTTCAGCAACCCCCTCCTTCTCGGGCCGGGTTTCCGCTGGCTCGACCAACAACGGCGCGGCGGTATGCTCCAGTTGCAGAATGCGTTGTTCCAGGCGCGACAACACGCCAAACAACCGCTCCGAGGTCGGCGCGGGCAATCCAGTCTTCACCGCGGCAGCCTCGCCGGGCGGCAACGACAGAGCGGAGCGACTGCTCTGAATCTGCGCGGAAACTTCGGCCAGCCGATTGACCGAGCGCCATTGTAAATAGCCGGTAGCCAGCAAAATGAAAAAACCGACGCCAGCAATCGAACCGCCCACAATCAGGATGAGGCGATTATTGGTCGCCACGGTTTCCTGCATGGCGGCCCATTCTGCGGATTTCTGCCGATCCAGCGCCGCTTCCAAGTCACGCAATTTGGCCTCCAGCGCAGCGGTGGTTTTGGTGGCGAGCGCTTCCGCTTCCTGCCGATTGCGTTCCAGCGCGAGTTGGGTGGCGTGCAGTTGTTCCTGCATCTGCAAGTACGAACGCAACGCTTCCGAAGTGATGTCCACATTGGTTGCCACCGACCCGGCAACAATCTCTTCGGGGTCACCGCAAGCGGAAAATAAAAACAGCACCGCCAATCCCAAGAGAGCGACTAGCATCAGGCGCCGGACCAATTTTTGAACGGTGTTCATAAGCCGCCTGAGACTGCGACGCGCGTGAATCGTTGTCAATCCTGCGCCGATGAATTATTGCCCGTTTCAACTTTCGCTGCGAATGTCCCAGGCATTCCGGAGGCCGTCGCCCAGAAAATTCAACGCCAGCAGCGTGGCCACGAGCAGTCCGCCCGGATAAACCAGCAGCCACCAATAAATACGGACGGGATTGATTTGCTCCGCGCCTTCGGCGATCAACGAACCCCAACTGGCCATTGGTGGTTGCACGCCAATCCCCAGAAAACTCAGAAAAGATTCCGCCAGCACAATGCCGGGGATCGTGAGAGTGAGATAAACAATCACCACGCCCCACACGTTGGGCACAATGTGACGTCGCAAAATCCAGAACGGAGAAGCGCCCAACACGCGGCTGGCATCCACGAAAGCTTGCGCACGCAGCGACAACACCTGCCCGCGCACAATCCGCGCCATGGTCAACCACGAAACCGCGCCCAACGCGAGGAACAGCACGATCAGCCGGGCCAGCGCCGGCACGCTTGAAAGGTGCAATGCGTCCAACCATTGACGGAACACGGGTTCGACCACCGCCATCAGGACGATCGCCAGAATGATGGACGGCACGCAATAAAGCACGTCCACGGTACGCATCATAAAACTGTCAATCCGGCCTCCCAGATAACCGGCGACGGCCCCCCAAACCACGCCAATCACCAAACAAATGCCCGCCCCCACCACGCCGACCAGCAACGAGATCTGCGCGCCGTAACAAAGCCGCACCAGCAGATCCCGTCCATGCACATCCGTGCCCATCCAGTGCGTGGCGTTGGGCGGCGTGAATTGCGCGTCGGAAAGTTCATTTGGACCAAAACGCGACCCGAGCGGATAAAGAAAAACAAAACCGATTACAAAGAGGAGAAACCACGCACTGCCCATCGCGACGCGGTGTTGCCGAAAGCGCCGCCACGCGCGCCGCCCTGGACTCAACTGCTTTGTCGGGTGCGTCTCACTCATACTTCACGCGCGGATCGAGCAGAGTGTAGGCGAAATCCACCGCAAGGTTCAGCAGCACCAACAACACGGCGTACAACATCACCAGGCCGATCACCAAACTGTAATCGCGGTTCAAGAAACCGTTGATGAAGGCCGCGCCGAGACCGGGGATTTGAAAAATGGTTTCCACGACAAACGAACCGGTCAACAAATCCGCCAGCATTGGACCGGCATACGATACGACCGGCAGCACCGCCAGACGCAGGCCGTGGCGCAGAAACACGGCGGTTTCACTCAATCCCTTGGCGCGGGCAGTCTTGATGAACTCTGCGCGCATGATGTTCAACATTCCTTCACGCATGAGGCGCGCGACGCGCCCGGAATAAAACAATCCCAACGCCACGACCGGCAACACCGCGTGTCGCACCGAACCCCACAACGCCACCGGGAACCAGTGCCACTGCACGGCCAAGAACATCACGAGCAACGGAGCCAACACGAACACCGGTACGCACACCATCAGAATCGCGCATAAACTGCCAACGTAATCACCCCAACGACCCTGCCGCATGGCGGTGTAGCAGCCCAGCGGCAAACCAATGCCCAGTGCCAGGCAAAATGCCAGCACCCCCAACGACATCGAAACGGGCAATCCTTGCCAGATCAAATCGTTCACCGTGTGGTTGCGATACTTGAGCGACGGTCCGAAATCACCGTGCAACAGATCGCCTAAAAATCGGCCGTATTGTTTCCAGAACGGTGCATCCAGATGATACTTGGCCGCGATCCGGCGCTCGATTTCCGGTGAAGCCGGATGTCGTTCGCGATCGAACGGCGAACCCGGCGTCAAACGCAGCAACGTGAAGCAAATGAAACTCACCACCAGCAACAAGGGAATCAACCAGAGCAGTCGTTTCAGAAAATACATGGCTACTCGCGAGGGGTTGGGTTGCCGGCCCAAGCCGCAGCGCTGTGAGCGCCGGTCGCGGACCGGGGTTGCGGCTGGCGTTTGTAAATGAACTGGATGGGATGCTCGTCGAGAATGTTCGGCCAGATGCCGCCGATTTTCTGGTCGTCGTAATAGTTGTAACCGAGATAAAAATAGAGCGGCACGATCGGCACTTCTTCGGCAATCAAGATCGTCTCCGCCTGACGAAAGCAATCCGCCCGTTGGGTCTGGTCGATCTCCGCGTTGGCGGCAGCCACCAGCGCGTCGTATTGCGCGTTCTTCCAACCGGTCCGGTTGTTGCCGCTCACGCTCAGAAACAAATCAAGAAACGTGTTGGCGTCGTTGTAATCCCCAATCCAGCTTGAGGTGGAAATCTGGTAGTCCAGTTTCGATTGCGACGCATAGAAAACCTTGCGCTCGATCTGGCGCAACTCAATATCCACACCGAGGATTTCGCGCCACATTTGCTGTAATTCCACCGCAATTTTACCGTGCAAATTTGCACCGCCGGAAGCCGAAAAAAAAGTGTAGGACAAGCGCGGAAACCCTTTGCCCTCTGGAAAACCCGCCGCCGCCAACACCGTGCGCGCCGCCGCCGGATCATAGGCCAAACCAGGCGGCGAGGAATAATGCGCCACGCCGTCGGGAACAAAGTGCGCCGCCGGCCGGCCAATGCCGCGTGTCAGTTTGCCGATGAGCCGCGCTTTATCAGTGGCCAGCGCGAACGCGCGACGCACCCGTGGATCATTCAGCGGCGGTTCGTTGACGTTGAAGCGGTAAAAATAAGTGCCGAGATAGGTGAAGCTGTGGAAGTCGGGGCGCTCGACCAAAACATCCATCAATTCAGCGGGGACAAGGTCTTTGTCCCAAACAATGTCGGCGGCGCCGGTTGCGTACAAATTCAACGCCGTGTTCGGTGAACTGATGGGCAGCACATCCACAATTTCCGAGGCGGTGTTCGCCGCGTCCCAATAGCGCGGATTGCGACGCAACCGGACTTTGTCGTTCACGCGCCAGGCATCGAGCGTGAACGCGCCGCTGGTGGGCAACGGTTTCGCATGCAACCAGCGATCGCCGTAAGTCTCAATCGTTTGCCGGGGAATTACGGCCAGTGTTGGAAAAGCGCAAAGCTCTGGAAAGAAAGCAAGCGGAACATTCAATTCAACCTGAAACGTGTGCGCATCCAGAGCGCGAAAACCCACTTCAACGCGATTAGTGACGCGACCGTTATACCAGTTCTCCGCGTTTTTAATCCCAAACAACTGTCCGGCGTAATCGCTGGCGGTCGTCGGATCCAATGCGCGGAACCAGGACCATTCTACATCCGCACTGGTGATTGGTTCGCCGGTGGACCAAACGGCGTTAGAACGCAGATGAAACGTGTAAAGCTTGCCGTCGGCCGAAACCTCCCACCGTTCGGCCAGTCCAGGTACAGGTGCAGCATTGGTGGGATCAAGACGAATCAATCCATCAAAGAGCGCCTTGGTGATGCGCATTTCCGAGACGCCGGTGACAATTTGTGGATCCAGCGATTCGGGTTCGTTGCCGTTGACGATCACCACATCCGCAGGAGATTCCGCCTGAAAACACCCGCCAAGCATAAGAAGAAGTCCCGGCAGTACGGCGCTCAGCATCACCACCTTTCGCGCGCGGCGGCGGGCAACCCTCGCCAGCTTAAAACGAAACCGCGGCCACCGTCGAATAACGGTGTCGCGGTTGGCGCTGCTCATCGCTCCGATTATTTCGGCGCGATGTTGGTGTCCACGGTCGGCACCGAAACATTCGTAGCCGTCAACAGACTCGCGTCCACGGTCGGGGCCGACGTGGCGGCGGGGGGGGTGGCTGCGGCCGCCGCTTGCTGATTCTCCTGTTCAATGGCGCTGCGAAAACTATCCGCATCGGTGTTGTAATGCCCGCGTTGCAACAAGGAGATGGTGAGCAGCAAAACAAAGAAAGCCACCGCCGAGTATTTGGTGATTTTCGTCAGTGGATTGCCCGCGCCCGCGCCAAACAACGCATCTGCGGCGCCACCGCCGAACGCGAGACCGGCGCCCGCCTCTTTCTTGGGCAGTTGCACCAACACCAGCAACACCAGCAACAGGCAATCGAGCACCAGGATTCCCGTCAAAAAACCAATGAATAAACCCATATCGTAATTAGTTTAAATGGAATTTTTAACGATGTCAGCAAAACTTCTCGCCTCCAATGACGCTCCGCCTACCAGTGCGCCATCCACGTCGGGCTGGCTCATTAACTCTCTGGCATTGTTGGGCTTAACGCTACCACCGTACTGAATACGCACCTTGCGGGCAGTGGCTTCATCAAAGCGTTTCACCAATAAACCGCGTATGAACGCGTGCGCTTCCTGCGCCTGCTGGGTGGTGGCGGTTTTGCCCGTGCCAATCGCCCAAACCGGTTCGTAAGCGAGTACGGTCTCCAACATTTGTTCCTGGGTTAAACCCGCCAGACTGCCGGTGATCTGCGTGGCCAATACCTGCTCGGTTCGATTGCCTTCGCGCTCTGCCAAAGTTTCTCCTACGCAAATGATCGGCTTCAAATTAGCCGTATGCACCGCTGCGGCTTTGCGCGCCACCAATGCGTCTGACTCCTGATGATATTGACGGCGTTCACTGTGTCCCAGAATCACGTAACGCGTGGAAAATTCCTTGAGCATGACAGCGGCGATTTCACCGGTGTACGCGCCCACGTTATGTTCGCTCATATCCTGCGCGCCGAGTTTGAGATTCGAATCCAGCACCGCCTTGGAAACCGACTCCAACGCAGTGAATGGCGGGCACACCACCATGTCCACTTCCTTCACTCCGCCCAACTCGCGTTTCAAGTCGTCCACGAGCGCCAGCGCCTCGGCGACGGTTTTGTTCATCTTCCAGTTGCCTGCGATAATCAATTTGCGTTCTTTATTCATGTTTTGGTTTGCCGCCGAGTCACAGGGTCACAGAGAAAATTTGACTCTGCACCTCTGACACCTCTGTGGCTAAAATTATTATTTATCGGAGAGCGCCGCCACGCCGGGCAAAACCGCACCTTCCAAAAACTCCAGACTCGCGCCGCCACCGGTGCTCATAAACGTCACCTGGTCGCCCAATCCGGCGCGGTTGATCGCCTTCACGCTGTCGCCACCGCCGATGATGGTCTTGGCCCCGTTCTTCTGCGTGGCTGCCACCACGGCCTGCGCAATGGCATTGGTGCCGACGGCAAAACGCGGATCTTCAAAAATTCCCATCGGCCCGTTCCACAGCACCGTTTTAGCGTTTCGCAACGCTTCCGCGTATTGCGCCACCGTGGCCGGACCAATGTCCACGCCTTCCGCATCGTCCGGAATGTCATTTTCCGACCAATTGCGCGGGTTGGTTAAATCGAATACCGGTCGCCCCTTCTTATCGAGCTTCTCCGTTTTGACGGGCGTCACAATGGTGTTGTCCAGCGGCAACAGGAATTGCACGCCGCGTTGCCGCGCCTTATCCAAGGCCGCCTGCGCCACGTCCACCTTGTCTTTTTCCACCAAGGACAAACCCACCTTGAAGCCGCACGCGAGTTTGAAGGTGTAGGCCATGGCGCCGCCGATCAAAATGCGATCCGCCTTTTCCAGCAAACGATCAATGACCTTGATTTTATCCGAAACCTTGGCGCCACCGAGGATCACCACAAACGGACGGGCGGGATGGTCTAGTTCGTCGCCCAGAAACTTCAACTCGCGCTCCATCAACAGCCCCGCCGCGCACAGCCCGCCGCGCTTGGCAAGGACTCGAGCCACGCCTTCCGTGGAAGCGTGCGCTCGATGCGCCGCGCCGAAGGCGTCATTCACATACACGTCCGCAAGTTTCGCGAATTGTTCCGCCAACCCCGCATCATTGGCCTCTTCACCGGCATAAAAGCGGACGTTCTCCAAAAGCAACACGCCGCCGGGTGGCAATTCGTTCACCAGTTTTTCCACCTTTTCCCCAACGCAATCATCCACGAAGTTCACCGCCGCGCCGAGCAGTTCAGCCAACCGCGCCGCCACGGGACGCAGCGACAAGCCCGGTTCGCGTTTACCCTTAGGCCGACCCAAATGCGCGGCCAGGATGACGCGGGCACCTTTTCCGATCAGCAAGCGCAGCGTCGGCAGGGTCGCCTTGATGCGCGTGTCATCCGTGATTACCATCTGACCGTTGTGCTCCTCCAACGGCACGTTGTAATCCACCCGCGTGAAAACGCGCCGGGCTTGCACTTCGAGATCGCGAACTGTGAGTTTGGCCATAAAGATAAAAGACGCTTCGGGCAGGAAAACCGTTCCCCAGACCGGATGCAGAGCATAGCGAACCCCTCTGCCGAGTCAATGTTTTCAGCAGCCAGATTTACCCACCGCAACCACAAACGCCAGATTGCTCAAAACCATCAAGGTAACGCGACCAAACCGGGTGGGGCATGAATGAATCGAGCGTGACGGGCGCAAGGAAGTTTGCGGCTGAACCGGCTGCGCCACCACCACGTCAACCGACGCGAAAGGAGATGCGTTGAATCAAATTGCTGCCAAAGCTGTGTTGCAAGCGCTCCAGAATCTCCTTCCGGCGGTAGCGAACGATTTCACTCAGCCAGACATTGCTGTCCACGGCCACAAACAACGTGCCTTTACGCAGGCCGCTGGGTTGCGCGTGGGCGGTGATTTGCGGGTCCAGCAAATGATTCCAAACCTTCACGATCTCAACCTCACCGCGTTTCTGCTCGATATTTGCGTTCGAGAGCGCTTGCGCGACCAAACGATCGAGCGGGCGGGCGCCATTTTTGTAGGCGATTTCCAACGGGGTCAAATCCACGCCGCGCCATTGCGCGAGCACCCGCTGCTTGGCGCTGATGACCGCACCGCGCGGGCGGGAACGTGATTTTGGTGGGAGAGACATGACTTCTAATGACTAACGAGTCAGTTTAATGTCCGCCGCAACAGCGACGGTGAAGCGCAAAGTCGGCATGGAATCGCAACGAGAACCCAAAGCATCAATCCATATCAGAGTTGTTTAACGTCGCATCATCAAGCCGCCCCTGCCTCCGCCGGTTTCTCCGCCGGTACGGTTGCGGTTGATTTGACTTCCGGACATTCATCCAACACCAGCACCCCACGGGGCGGTAGATCGTAAGTGCCCGTAAAGGTTGTGCCGGTCAGGAAATCATGCATCGGTTTGTAAAATTGCACGCGCACGGACGACGTTTGATGGTTCAGCAGAAAGTAAACTTTCACCCCGTCTCCCTGGCGCATGCTGACTTCCACGTTCTCCGGCACTTTCAACAGCGGATGCAAATTGCACAACTGCCGCAACCACGCCACGAGGTCATGGTAGAAAAAGTGTTGGCTCATGGTGCCGATGTAGATCGCCTTGCCCAACCCGTAAGTATTCAGCGTCATGGCGGGTTTGCCGGCGTAAAAATCCTTCGAGTAAGTCGCCAGCACCTGACAATCCTTCGGCTCGATCACGTCGCACCACAACCGCGCCGAGTGCAGGTGCGAGGTGGGAAATGAACCTTTGAACGTCAGATGATTTTCCTCGCCAGGCGGCAACGCGTCGAACTCCACCACTTCCAATCCGAACAGATCGGTCAGGCCCAGTGGATAACCAGTGTCCGGCGCCATGTGGTGTTCATCCACCAACCCCGTGTTAAACGTGCTCACCAAGGTGCCGCCGTTTTGCACGTAGAGAATCAACCGATCGGCCTCGCCCGCCGGCAGCAAGTGCAGCGACGGCGCGAACACGAGCCGGTATTGGGACAAATCCTCGGTGGGCCGCGCAAAATCCACCGGAATGTTTTTATCATGCAGCGCGTTGTAAATCAGTTGAATGTGCTCGCGCAGGCTGAAGTGCTGATTGGGTTGATTCGGGAGCTCCAGCGCCCACTCGTTATCGTGCGTGTAGAGGATGCAAACCTCCGGCCGCACCCGCGTGCCTTTCAATAACGGGGCCAGCATCTTCAATTCTTCGCCAATCTGGGAAACCTCGGAATAGATGCGCGCGGTTTTGCGCAGATGATGCGGCATGAGCGCGCCGTGGAATTGCTCCGAACCGATCCGCGGTTGCCGCCAGCGGAAAAACAACACCGCGCTCGCACCGCGCGAGATCAATTGATATGTGAAGAGTCGCAGGTGTCCGGGACGCACCAGCGAATTCACCTCCTGCCAGGAGACGTTGCCCGCCTTCTGTTCCATCACCCAGAATCCCGGATCACCATCCGGAGCGCGCATGCCGTCCTTTTTCAGCGATCGCAACATGTCAATCTCACAGGCCAGCTCGGCGGATTTGGACTTGATGGCCGACGTGCTTTCAATGGAAACAAAGTCAATGTCCTCGGCGAGGTCAAAGTGATCGAAGCGATGCCGCAACGCGCGCAGATTCGTGGTCACCGGCGCCTGCGGCGTGATTTCGCGCAACACCTCCGCTTGCATCCGCACAAAAGCCACGATGGTGTCACTGCAAAACCGCGCCCAATCCACGGCCAAAGCCGGATTATGCTGGGCCGGCGCGCACATCGGCATGGGGATTTCATTCCAATCCGCAACGGTTTGGCCCCAATGTCGCAACCCCATTTTCTCGTTCAGGTTTGCGATGGTTTCGTACTTGAGCTGAAGCCAATTCTGCCATTCAAGCCGCGAACCTTCGTTGAACGAGGCTTCGGTGAAATGCCCGCCGATACCGTTGTCTATCTGCCAGGCAATCAACCCGGGGTGCGACCCCAACGCCCGCGCCATTTCCTCGACGATCCGCCGGGCCCGCTCCCAAAAGGCGTCGGTATTCAAACATACGGCGTGTCGCGTGCCTTCGTGTTTGATGAGACCACACTCGTCCACCGGCAAAATTTCGGGATATTTTTTTGACAACCACAGCGGCGGAGCGGCGGTAGGCGTGGCCAGCACCACCTTCATTCCCGCCCGATGCAACACGTCCATCACGCGACGCAACCAGGCGAAATCGAATTTGTCCTCCTGCGGCTCACACAAGCTCCAGCAAAACTCGCCGATGCGAACGACGTTGCAGCCAGCGGCGGCCATCAACTCGGCGTCGGTTTGCCATTGCGCTTCGGGTTTCTCAGCGGTGCCGCCGTAAGGATAGATCCACTGCTCAGGATGATAATCAACTCCGAAATACATAGGTCGTACTGGTTGTTGTTACACCGGGACTGCTACCATTCCAATTTAGCCCGTCGCCCCCCACAACAGCAACGGAAAATTACCACGGAAATTCCCACCGCAGAAACCGGCACCAATGGCCTGAATCCACCGGGCTTACGATTCGCGGCGGAGTAGAAATTCCGCCAGCGCTTCAAGCGCCACCGCGCGACCTCGGAACGGACGCAGTGCAGCGAAGGCCTTGTCGGTCAGTTGGGCGGCAATTTTGCGCGATTTCTCCAGGCCAACAATGGCCGGATATGTCGCCTTCTGCGCGCGGGTGTCCTTACCGGCAGTTTTGCCAAGCTTCTCGCTGGTTTGCGTGACGTCGAGAATGTCGTCAATCACCTGAAACGCCAGCCCGACATGATACCCAAAATCCGTCAGGGCTCGAAGTTGCGCGGGCGAACCGTTCGCGCTCATGCCGCCGAGCCGCACCGAGCAGCAAAGCAAGGCCGACGTCTTCCGTTCATGGATGTACTTCAATTGCGCCCGCGTGGTCTTGCGTCCTTCGCCTTCCAAATCCGCCACCTGCCCGGCAATAAGTTGCAACGAACCGGAGGCATAAGCGATTTCCAGGATCAAATCACGATGCGGATAACGCGGCCAGCTTCGCGCCTGCGCGGCAATTTCAAACGCCTGCGTCAACAAGGCGTCGCCCGCCAGAATGGCGATGCCCTCACCAAAAACCTTGTGATTGGTCGGTTTGCCCCGGCGATAATCGTCATTATCCATCGCGGGCAAATCGTCATGCACCAGCGAGTAGGTGTGGATACATTCAACCGCGCAAGCCAGTGGCAGCGCATCCGCCACGCGGCCACCGCACGCTTGCGCCGCCGCCAGCACCAAAGCCGGGCGCATCCGTTTGCCGCCGGCAAAAAGCGAGTAACGCATCGCCCGGTGCAGCGTGGTGGGCCGGGTTTTCTCCGAGGGCAGGAAACCATCCAGCGCGGCGTTGACCAATCCCGTGCTGGACGACAGGAAGGCCTCCAGATTGAACCGGGGCGCGGCAGTTTGTGAACGACGTAGTTTTGGCGCGGACATGCAGGGAATTGATTTAAGTGAAGGGCGTGACCAGGGCAAGTTTGAAAGGCGGATTGAGCGCGAATTTTGCCAATCAACGCCCAAAAACGCGCCGTGAGTTCCGGCGCCTGCGGCGTTACCAACGCGCCAGCTTATTGATGGCGCCGTGCAACCGGCGCGTAATGCTCTGCTGTCGTTCCGCCGCCAGCACCTTGCCGCCGTCCGGTTCGCGCACATAGAAACTGTCAATCGCCGCCCCCTTCTCAGTGAGAATACGCGCCGTCGAAATATCCACCTCGAGATCCGCCAGTGTTTGCGCGATGGTGTAGAGCAGGCCGATGCGATCTTCCGTTTCCACTTCAATGAAGGTCCGCGTATCGGAACTGTCGTTGTCAAAACGGATCTGCGTGGGCATTTGTTCTCCACTGTACGCCTGGTAGATCGGGCGCGAGGTTTTTTGGGCGGCAATCAACTTCGGGAAATCCACCGCCCCCCCCGTGAGCACCCGGGTAAGCAATTTCTCAAACTCATCGCGCTGCGCGGCCTTGGCGAGTTTTCCGGTCACGGCGTCCGTCACAAAAAACGTGTCCAACGCGATCCCGTCCTGCCGGGTGAAGATCTGCGCGCTCAGAATGGTCAAACCCACCGCGCTGAGCGACCCGGCAATCTTCACAAACAACCCCGCGCGATCCCAAGTACAGACGCGCACCACGCTGTAACCAAGGTCCAGGTCGTTGCGCAAATTGATGACGGGCGCGAGCGGACGATCCTGCTCCGCGAACTGGCGCTGCATGAACTCATGGGTCAGCAGCAAATCGTCATGGATTTCACGCGCGGAATTCACCTGTAAATACCGCGCGGGCAACGCGTCGAAATGCGCCTTCACTTCTTCCAGCGAAACCGCCGGCGGCAGCAAACCCTTTACTTCCTCCATCAACAAATCACGCTGCTTCTTTCCCGCCGCGACGAATTCCGTTCCGCCGGTCAGCAACGGCAACGCGCGGTCGTGCAGTTGCCAGAGCAGTTGCTCCTTGAAACCGTTCCACAACTTGTCACTGGTTGCCATCGCATCGGCGAACGTCAGCAGCGTCAACAACGCCAGCGTCGCCGGCGTCTCGACCGCCCGCGCGAAATTGCGCATCACCGCCGGATCATCCATGTCGTGCCGCTGCGAAACGCTGGCCATCAGCAGATGATGCTCGATCAACGCGCCCAGCGTATGCCGATCCGCCACGTCCAACCCGAGCCGCTTGCCAACGCGCGCGGCCAGTTGCGCGCCCACCGCCGCGTGCTGGCCGTGCCCGCGTGGTTTGCCGGTGTCATGCAGCAGCAACGCCAGATACAACAGCGCGGGACGCTCGAGCTGCTGGAACTGGGCGGCATAGGCCAGGTACGGCGGCGTTTTCGCCTCCCCAAACCGATCCGCCTGCTCCAGACAAACCAACGTGTGTTCATCGGCGGAGTACTGGTGATAAAACTCGTGTTGCACCAAACAGGTCAGCTTGCCAAACTCGGGCACGTACTTGCCCAAAAAATCCACCTCGTGCATCGCGCGTAAAATGGGCGCAACCGTGCCGCGTTGGTTAAGGATGGCCAAAAAGGTTTCCGCGACCCGCTCGTCCTTAAGGAAATCCCGATTCACCAGCGCGACCTGGCTGCGAATCAATTGCGCCAAATCCGGATGCAGGCGCAGTCCGCGTTGTTGCGCGTAACGAAACACGCGCATCAACCGGCGCGGGTGATCACGAAAAATGCGCGCGTGCGCCGCGTGAATTTCGCCGTTGATGAATCGAAACCCATCCACTGGCTCCGCTTCCGTTTGCTTCGGCAACCAGTGCCGCAACGATAGCCGCCCGACCGGCTGGGGCAGAAAAGCCAGCCGCTGTTCCAACGTCCGCGTGATGATGAAGATGTTGCGCGTGTGCGAATAAAAATCGCGCATAAACCGCTCAATGCGCCGGCTTGGAGATCGTTCCGTGTAACCCAGCGCCAACGCCACGGCGGGCTGGAGATTTTTCGTCAGCTCGTCCGTCGGCCGGTGCGCGAGGTAATGTACCTGCGTGCGTACTCGCAACAGGAAATCGTACGCCGCCTCCAATTGCTTGCGCTCACGGAGCAGGACCAGTCCGTGCGCCTGCAAATCCGCCAGTGAGTGGGTGCGGTATTTGAAGAACGCCATCCAGATCAGGTTCTGATAATCGCGCAGACCACCGCAGCCATTCTTGAGATTTGGTTCCTGCATGAACGGCGAGTTGCCATACCGGGCACGGCGTTCCGCTTGATCCTCAAGCCGGGCGGCGATGTACTTTTTCTCATATCCTTTGACACACTTCGCCAGCACCGTCTTTTGAAATCTTGCAAACAACTTTTCGTCACCGCTGATCAAGCGCGCCTCAATGAGCGAGGTGCGCGTCTCGATGCGCCGCGCGTCGCCCCGATCATTGGTGGCGGCGACACATTCGGCGATGGTGCGCACCGCGTGCCCCGGTTTCAACCCGAGATCAAACAACGTCAGCCATACGCCGTTCAACATGCGCTCCAACACCGGCGCCGGCT
Source organism: Verrucomicrobiota bacterium (assembly GCA_039806955.1). Taxonomy (GTDB): domain Bacteria; phylum Verrucomicrobiota; class Verrucomicrobiia; order Limisphaerales; family JADLHS01; genus JADLHS01. The sequence continues at coordinate 111,825 of JBDHQI010000005.1, forward strand.
GCGATGATTCCCGGACCAATCCTTCGTGCAAAAACAGCAGATCAATGTCGCTCAACGGATTCAGCTCACCGCGCCCATACCCGCCCAGCGCCACCAATGCCAGTAGCGGACTCACTTTGCGCTCGGCCTCCGGCAGGGCGTTCCACGCGACGACCCAAAGCGCGCGCACCACGCAATCCAGCACGGTGGCACGCGCCTGGCAAACCGCCAGACCGCTCTGGCCGTTTTGATGCGCGAGTTTGAGGCGATGCGCCGCGCGTTTTAGAAAAGCCCGAAAGCGCGGCAGTTCCTGAGCCGCTTCCCGTCCCGTCGGCAAGACCAGTCGCTCCCTGGCCTCCGCTTCAATTTTATCCAATAAATCTTGCACGCGCGACTCAGCTTGTCGGGCGGCCCGCCGAGAAGCAAGTGAGGCGTTCCGGAAACCGCACCGGTCGGGATGCCTTCTGAAGCTGACAAATCGCCGGCGTTCCCCTACCCTCCTCCCCGTGCGGCCCCGCCGTCTTAAGCCTGGTTATTTTGTCCTCGAAGCCATCAACAGCTATTCGAGCGTTTTTTTTCTCTTCTACTTGTTTTTTCTGACCCGTGACAAGTTTGGCTTTACCATGCGCGGCAACCTGCTGCTCATGGCGCTGCACGGATTTTGTTACGCGCTCGGCTCCTGGCAGGGCGGTCGGCTGGCGCAACGCTTCGGTTATTTTACCGCCCTGAAACTGGGTTACGGCGGCATGATGCTCGGCTTGGCCGTCGGCTTCATCTGGACCGGAATTTTTGGCGTGGTGCTGTCCTTGATCCTGTGGACGCTGCCGCTCTGCTGCACCTGGCCCGCGCTCGAAGCGCTCGTCACCGAGAACGAGAAGCGACACGCCACGGCGCGGCTGACCGGCGCTTACAGCGTCGTCTGGTCCACCGGCAGCGCCGTGGCCTTCTTCAGTGGTGGCTGGCTCTGGGATCAATTCGGGGTCACGGGACTCTACGGTATCAATCTCGGACTCATGTTCATCCAACTGCTGCTCGCGCTCTGGTTGGAACGCCAGGCCAACACGCCTGACTTGAACGCTCTGACCGCCCCAACGGCGACGGCCCCGCCGATCGAACCACCGGCTCATTCCACTTTCTCGCAACGCCGGTTTCTGCTCATGGCCTGGTTTGCCAATCCTCTTTCCTATGTGGCCATCAACACGGTGGGTGCGGTCATTCCGCAAATCGCCGGGAAATTTCATCTCTCACCGACACAATCCGGCATGTTCTGTTCCCTCTGGTTTTTCACCCGCGCAGCGGCCTTTGCTGGACTCTGGTATTGGCCCGGATGGCATTACCGCTTTCGCTGGCTGCTGGCCGCATACGTGGGATTAAGCCTCGGCTTCGTTGGCATGATGCTGGCGCCGTGGCTCTGGCTCGTCGTGCTGGCGCAAATTCTCTTTGGCTGCGCCATCGGCCTGGTTTATTACTCGTCGCTTTTTTACTCGATGGACGCGGGCGACGCGAAGGGCGAACACGGCGGTTTACACGAAGCCGCCATTGGCTTGGGCATCGGCGTCGGCCCTGCGGTCGGGGCCGCGGCGCTGACGCTGACGACACAATCCGCCAACGCCGGCACGTGGGCGGTCAGCGGCTTGTTGACCGCCGGGCTGGCTGGCTTGCTGTGGTTGCGCAACCAGAAGTGAAACTTGAAAAGCTGAGGCAATCCCTGCATCCTACCGCCGATTTTGTAGCGGCAGACAACCATTTAACGGATCACCTCAAATCAACATGTCATTACTCGCTGGAAAAACTGGAATCGTCTTCGGAGTAGCCAACAAACGCTCCATCGCCTGGGCCATTGCTCAAGCCTGGCATCAGGCTGGCGCCAAACTCGTGTTCACCTATCAGGGCGAGCGCCTCAAAGACAACGTCGAGGAGCTTGCTGGCACGTTTGGTGACGACACGCTAATCCTGCCCTGTGACGTCACCAAGGACGACGACATCCGCCGCGTCTTCGCCGAAGTCGGTGAAAAATTCGGTGCCTTGCACTTGCTTTTACATTCGGTTGCCTTCGCGCCGCGCGAAGCGTTGGAAGGCTCATTTCTCAACACCAGCCGCGACGCCTTCAAGATTGCGCACGACGTCAGCGCGTATTCATTGGTGGCGTTGGCTCGGGAAGCGGCGCCATGGATGACCACGGGCGGCAGCATTCTCGCCATGAGTTATTACGGGGCGGAAAAAGTCGTGCCGCATTACAACGTCATGGGTGTGGCCAAAGCCTCCCTGGAGGCCAGCACCCGCTATCTCGCCTATGATCTCGGTTCGAAAAAAATTCGCGTCAACTGCATCAGTGCCGGACCGGTCAACACTCTGGCGGCACGCGGCATCTCGGGATTCATCGAGATGATCAAGCGTTACGAAGCCCATGCGCCATTGAAACGCACCTGCACCACGGAGGAACTGGGGGCCACCGGCACCTTTCTCGCCAGCGACGGTGCCGCCGCCATTACCGGCCAGGTTCTCTACGTGGATGGCGGCTATCAAATCATGGGGATGTAAGCGCGGCGGGTTGGGAACGGGAAATTCACTTGCGGCCCAACGTCCGGTTGCGCATCGTATCGGCGCTGGTGGCCCGCGTGGCGGAATTGGCAGACGCGCTAGATTCAGGTTCTAGTGAGTAACATCGTACAGGTTCAAGTCCTGTCGCGGGCACCAAACCAGAAATTCCAATCAGTTCCAATTACCCCTGCAGTTGGCTTTTCACCCCTTCTTGCGCCTGCACTCTATCGCCAACTCCCAACAACCTTGATCAAACTAAATCCGCTGCACTTGCGGTGTTCTGCTGCCGCAATCGCAACTCCTCCATCCGTCAGCGATCGGCTGCTCAGCGAGGTCAGATCACCGCGCAAAACATGGCAGCTTTGTCGCTCCAACCGATGCTCGCAATGATGATGTTACAATCGAAGATGGCTAAAATCGTCGGTCTGTTTTTTCGCTCCAGGATTACTGGACGGCCCGGCCCCTGTCTTGTTCAATCTCCGGCGTGATCAGTTCGTCCGGCAAATCAGCCATGATTTCGTTGAATCGCTTGATACTCGCGCCCATTTCCCCCGGGCCAATGCTCGCGACCCGGCTTGAATCACGTTGCCGGCGTTGCCGTATTGTCCGCTCTCACTTTGCGCTCCGCGAACTCGTCCAAAGCGGACGGCGATGAAATGTTTCTGGTCTTTACCCCTCACTTTCCGTTCATCTACGCAAGACAGGCAGCTTCGAACGGAGGAGCCAAGCCGGTTCTAGTGAACGTCGAAATTCCCAATAAAGGAATCAGGAAAATTACATGAACTATTACCGAAGCCATCTGCATAATCCGCACCGAGGCGCGACGGAGTTTCAATCACGATTCAACCGCGACTTCTGGCTTGCGCCACAGAATGAAAATCGTTGTAGTGGCTGCACGCCATTGGTGCGATTTGAATTTCCATGGATGAATCCAGCAACCAGCGTTTTGAGCGGCTCGAAAGTCTCGTGGCCCATCTGGAACGACAGGTCGAGGCGCTGAACGAGGTGGTGATTGAACAGGGTAAACTGGCGCAGCAGTTGAAAAAGGAGCTGCATCGAACCAGCACCGCGATGCAGTCTTTGGAGCTGGAACGCATCAAGGCCAACAATCCCAAACCGCCGCATTATTCGTAGCTTTTGGCCCGCGACCACCCACGCGCTTCATACCGCGCTCGCTCGACTTCGCTCGTTGGTCTGCTAAAGTTTACGCGTGAGTTTTGTCACTGAGTTCAATTCCCTGCCGATTCAATCGCTGTTGCGGCGCGCGCGGGAAGCTTCCACCGCAACCGTCCGCGAAGCGCTGGGTAAATCAACGCTGTCGCTGACGGATTTCACCCAACTGATTTCGCCGGCGGCGGGTGAAAAACTGGAAATGCTGGGACACCGTTCGCAGCAACTCACCCAGCAACGGTTCGGCAAGGTGATCCGCTTGTTCGCGCCGCTGTACCTTTCCAACGAGTGCATCAACAACTGCAAATACTGCGGTTTCTCACGCGACAACCCGATCTTGCGCGTCACCCTCTCGGTGCCGGAGGCGCGCCAGGAAGCCAAGGCGCTGGCGCATCAGGGCTTCCGCAACATCCTGCTGGTTTCGGGCGAGCATCCCAAATTTGTTTCAGAGGGTTATCTGGCCGAGTGCGTGGCGGCGCTGCACGAAACCATCCCCAGCGTTTCGCTCGAAGTGGGGCCAATGGATACGGAGGAGTATCGCGACCTGGTGGCGGCGGGCGCGGATGGCCTGGTGGTTTACCAGGAAACTTACGATCGCGCGGTTTACGCGGAAATGCACACCGCCGGACCGAAGAAGAATTTTGACTGGCGACTCGAAACGCCGGAGCGCGCTTACGCGGCGGGCTTCCGCCGCATTGGCATCGGCGCGTTGTACGGATTGGCGGATTGGCGTTACGAAGCAATTTGCCTGGCGGCGCACACGGAGTATTTATTGCGCCATTGTTGGAAGGCGCAACTGACCCTTTCGCTGCCGCGCTTGCGACCCAGCGCCGGTGAATTTGAACCACTCACGCGCCTCAGTGATCGCGAGCTGGTGCAACTGGTTTGCGCGTATCGCCTGATGTTTCCCGACGTGGGTATCGTGCTGTCCACGCGCGAATCGGCGGCGTTGCGTGACGGCTTGATCCCGCTGGGCATCACGTTGATGAGCGCGGGCAGCCACACGGAGCCGGGCGGTTACACGGGCGCCGGACGCGCGAAGGTGCATCACACCGTGCAGGGACGCATCGTGAAGGTGGGCGCGAGCGAGTGGGCGGCGCCCACAAACGGACATCCCACCAACGCGACCGGCCAGTTCAACATCGCGGACGAACGTTCCAGCCAGGAAGTCGCTCAATCCATCCAGCGCCTCGGTTACGAACCGGTATGGAAGGATTGGGACGTGGCGTTGACCAACTGATCCGCTCATGACCCGCAAGAAAACCATCCGGAGTCTTGGATTGAGCCTGGTGGTCATCGCCATTTTGACCGGCTTCGTTCTCCCGCAACTGTCGCGAACCAACTGCGGCGGCAACAGCGCGGCGCTTGCCAACTGCAAACAAATCCTGGCCACGGCTCAACTATCCGGGGCGACCAACCCGCTTTTTCTCATGGCGACCCAGATGCGTTTGGCCGAGCGCGAACAATTTCTAAAACTTGGCGCAAATTCTTGGACCGGCAATGCGCGGTATTGGGTGCGCACCAACGGTCTGGATTTGACCGTGGCTACGCAAGTGGTGGTTTTTTGCGACCAGACATTCGACAATGTTCCGCAGCCGGCACTGAGGAACTTTTTCAAACGCCATCCGGCTCACGCGGTTGGCTTTGCTGACGGCACGACCGGTTTGATGCCCCCCGAAGCCTACGCACAACTCGACAAAACGGACTTTGCTCCGATTGCCAACTTGAAAGAAATTCATCAACCGTGAACGCCATCATCGCCAACGGTCAGACCATCACGACCAAGCTCCCCTGCACCCTCGAGGAATTCCTGGTCGCACAAAAATTGTTACCGCGCAGCGTGGTGGTGGAACACAACGGTGAAGCCGTCGCACCCTCGGAATTTTCCAAACGCCGGCTGCACGCCAACGACCGGCTGGAGATCGTCAAAATTGTCGCGGGTGGTTAGCTCGATTCTTCAAAGCCCGGCGCCGCGCCTTCGCATCTGACCGGACGACGCGAAGCAAAATCTGTTGGCAAATCCGCCAATCATTTTTAGCCTTTTGACGATGAAGTGGAAGTTCAGCCATTTGTTTAACAGTTTCATTTTTTTGCTTTGCGTGTTGTTGGGCTGGTCGTTTTGGACGTCGGCCCAGACGTTGGATACCAACGCGCCCGCGTCAACTCTGGCGAATCATTCCGGCACCGGACTCGAAAAATTTCAGCCAGTGGCGGGCAGCTACCTAACCTTTGGACTGGATCGGGTAAGCGTATTGGATACCCACCACTTTTTTGGCGAGCCGCTGTGGAAATATCTGGCCTCGCTCATTTACATCTTTCTGGCGTTCTTTGTTTCCAAGCTGCTGGATATCCTGCTGAACGTCTGGCTGCGCAAAATCACCGAGCACACGGAATCAAAGCTGGACGATCTCATTCTGGAAGCCCTGCGCGGCCCGGTGAAAGTGGTGGCGTTCGTCATTCTGCTGCACGTGGGGTTGAACGTCTTTCAGTGGCCGCCGGCCGTGCAATTATTTTTCTCCAAAGGACTGGTGATCGTGGTGGCGTTTTCGCTGACGTATGTGGCATTGAAAATCGTGGACGTGCTGATGGGCGTCTGGCGGCAGCGCGCGGCGGATGAGACCGACCGGGAATTCAATGACCAGCTTTTCCCGGTCATGCGGAAAAGCATTAAACTGTTCGTTGCCGTTGTCGCCGTCCTGATTACCTCGCAAAATTTGGGCATCAATATCACAGCCGCAATCGCCTCGCTTTCCATCGGTGGCCTGGCCGTTGGCCTGGCGGCTCAGGACACGCTGGCCAATTTATTCGGCGCGGTGGCGGTGCTCATGGACAAGCCGTTTCGCCTTGGCGATCAAATCCGCATTGACATGGTGGAAGGCAAGGTCGAGAGCATCGGCCTGCGCAGTACCCGGGTGCGCAACGTGACCGGCCAATTGGTCACCATCCCCAACAAAGCCGTCGGCAACGCCACCATCACGAACATTAGCAACCGGCAACGGCTCAAAACTGAAATGAACCTGGGGCTGACTTACGATTTGTCTGCGGCAAAAATCCGGCGCGCCTTGGAAATCGTGCAGGAGGTGTATGGCCAGCATCCAATGACCTCCGAGGCGGTAATCAATTTCAACAAATTCACGGATTCAACGCTGAACATTCAGGTCGTTCATTGGTGGAAAAACGTGGATGGCGCGGCCCAGCGAATCGGCATGCAGGAGATGAATCTCGCCTTGAAGGAACGCTTCGATGCCGAAGGCATCGGCTTCGCCTTCCCTACGCAAACGCTCTACGTGAAGCAGGATTCGGATTGGCGCTGGAGCCAGCCGAATTAGTCAACGCATCTTAACTTTCCACCGGCGTTAGCTTAAAATTGCGGGATCGTCTTCTGCACCGCCAGGAGTCGATCCGGCAGGCAAAGCAAATCGGCATCAACCTGTAGCGGTCCAGTTAAAACCGTAGCTGTCGAAGCCGATCGAAATTAGGCAGCGCACAACCCTATGTAGGCTAAGTCCGAATGGAGAAACGGGTCCATGCCCGCGAGGTTTTGGACTACGTGATGCCGTGCGGAGGCCCGTTTCGAACCAATGGCGGCTGTCAATTTGATACCAGTTCCTGGTTGCAAACTGGGGGCCGCCGCATCACAACGGCTGCCAAAATACTTGAAACGCTCTGAGAGGCCCGGCGGAATTTTTGGTGGAACTTTTGATTGCCAGTAACGCCTGAATCCGCAAAGACTGTGGACATGACCCGTCGCAACCAGTCAAACCGTTACCACCGGCGAGGGCGCAGCCGCGGGCGCAGACTAAAAGTGGTCCTGTTCAGCCTGCTCATCCTCCTCATCCTGCTGTTGGTGGCCGGGATAATCTGGTTGTTGAACAGTAAAGTTCTGATGACCCCGAACTGATGTGGCGAAAGATTTTCCTCGCAGTCCCATGCGGATGCCTCGGAGCAATGCCGATTCTTCCGCTGTGACCGCCGGCGGCGTCCGCGCGAACTATTGGGATGCCGGTTGCAATAATTCGGGCGGCGTCGGAGCGAAATATCGAAACGTAATCCCCTTCACGCTGGTCTGGCTGGTGGTGACGGTGAACCCGTAGTATTTCGCGATTTTGTCGAAGCTCGGCAACAGCGAGAGATCGAACCACTCTTTCATCTCCGCCTCGGGCGGCGCAAACGGAATCAGACTGGCAAACACGGTGTCAAACTCACTGCGATTCGTCATGGCTGCCGTCTGCGTCAGAGCGTCAATAGTGAACCGCATCGTCTCGCGCTGGTCCTCGTAACTTAGCCAACCGGTGTTCATGCCGCCCACCTGTTCAACCGCTGCGGCAAATCCAGCGGTGGCGCGCAGGGCCAGCCCCTGGTCGTCCGTGCTGCGCAGATAATCTTCCAACGCCGACGCCCGGGAACTGAAAGCCACGTAACCACCGTTGGCCACGTAATGCAGCGCGTTGGCGTCGCTGCCACCGATGACGCCGGACAGCTTCACCGTATAAATTTTGCGACCGAGAAACTCCCGCGCCTGCGGCGAGCCGCCCTGGGGCAACGCCACAATGAATAGGCCCTTCAGGGATGCGGCCAGTTTTTCCGCGTTGGGGGAAGCGACCAGCACGACCGTTGGCGTCGCTTCCAAATCCGCCAGGGTTTTTCCCTGGGGTGGCTTCTGGAAGGTGATGACGTCATCACCCAGGTTTTCAAAAATATTCTTCCGCAGGTCGTAATCCGGTTCATCAAGCCGGACCGCTTCGTTCGCATTGCTCAGCAGAAAATTGAACGTGCCCGGCGAAATCTCATTCAACGCAGCCTCCAGGGTGGCAATGACTTGCTGCCCCGCAATGCGGTAACGCGCAAACCTCAACACGTCCGCCGAGATAAAAGCAGGGGGGGCGGCATCCCGGGCTTCCAGCGCCAGCAACTTGAGCAGTCCATTTCGCGTGGCTTCCGGTGCGCTCAAGAACAATCCCAACAGCGGTCCCGCAGCACTATTGCGATAATCGAACGCCAACGATTTCAAGCCGTTCAAACCGGTAATCGTCATCATCTTTTCCAGGTTCGGCCGCGGAATTGGGCTGGGCGCTTCGGCGCTCTGACCGGCGGCCAAACTTTTCACCGCCAGATCCAGCAGCAGTTTGGCGTTGACCCAACCGAACAAAGGCGACTCGCGAAACAGTGCCTGACGACCCGCTTCAAATTCCGTGGCGTCCGCCAGGGTTGGGCTGCCCGAACCACTCAAACGGGTCACAATTTTTTCCGCAGCGGCCGGGGTCGTGCTCAAAATCAACAGTGATCCGCGCTGACCAAACACCAACTGCGTCGCATCTGATTTGGCGGTGGCGTTCGCGCCCAGCTCCTGCACCTCCTGTTTTTGCGGCAACAGCCGGCGCACGGTGGCCGGAATGTCGTTGGTGGTCAGATTAACAATGGAAAATTCGACCTCGCGGATTTTCTCCGTGCGCAGCGGCTTCCCGGCCGCCGCCAGGCGCTGTCGCAACGTCGCCAGATTCCGGGTCAGCAACTCGCTTTGATCGCGCGCATCCAGCAATAGCACGATCCCCGGTGATCCGGCGGCCTCGCTTTCATCGAGCCAACCTTCTGGTAAAACGGCCAGCGTCAACTGCCCTTGGAGCAACGCGCGGTAATCGGCAAAGTTAATGCCCAAATCACGCTCCAAAGGTTTCACGATTTCCTCCGTCCACTTGGAAACGACCTTGGTGCGAAACGGCGACATGGCGGGATCATCCCAGAGTCGCGCTTGCGGAGATTGACGGAACGCTGCCGCCAGTTTGTTCCAGTCCGGCGCAGTCAGGACGAACAGGGTTTCGGGCGGCAACAATTTTTCCGCAGAGGGAACAGCGGCGCGCCCCAATGGACTCAAGACGCATACGAAACCCGCCACACAACTCACCGCCCAACTCCGCCAGTTCCGGCGCCAATCATTTTCAGTCATAGGGTTGTCAGTTTAATCGGCCCATCGGTAAGAACAGTCATTGCGTGGCTTGGGTCTCAGCGGGTTGCGCGGGGGACGGCGGCGGCAAATACCGGTACGGATTACCCGGATTGTCGTTGCTGTACACGAACGCATCGCGATGATCCAGAAAGTAGCGCAAGCGCTCGGCAGGAATCGCAAAGCCCAACCCTTCGCCATACGTGGCCTTCATGTTGGTCACCCCCACCACTTCCCCGCGTAGATTGAACAGTGGGCCGCCACTGTTCCCGGGATTGATCTGGGCCGTGGTCTGCAAATACAAATCGCCACTCATCTGCCGGGTCTTGGTGCTGAGAATACCTTCCGTCACCGTGCGTTCCAACCCCAGCGGACTGCCGATGGCAAACACCCGTTCGCCCACCGCCAGCACATCCGAGTTGCCGATGCGCACGAACTTGAACTTGGGCGCGTCCCGGTCTTCCACCTGCAACAAGGCCAGATCAGCAAATTTGTTCATCGCCACAATCCGCACCTGCTTATACACCTTGCGCTCCAACTGCCCGTTCTTCTGGTGATAGACCTCGACCGAAATCTGCGTCTCGCCTTCGATGACGTGGAAATTGGTGATCAAGAAACCGTCCTCGTTGAGGAAGAAACCCGAACCAAGTCCGGCCGGCGTGCGGATTTGCACCACCGCCTCGCCCAATTGCTTCACCAACTCGCGCACACTACGGTCGCCATCTGCGCCATTGCCGACCTGGTAAAATCCACCGGCAGCCGGCGTTTCAAGCCCCGGAGCGGACAGCGTCGCCACCGCCTCGGTTTGGTTGGTCAAGTCCGTAGCCATCACGGGCGGCGGAGTTGAATCACCTAGGATGATTTTGGCCACTGCCGCGCGCGGAATAACCAGGACGGTATAACCAACATCCACCGCGATGGAGTCGCTTTTTTCGGATAAAATTTTTCCAGAAACGGAAGCGGCATCCTTAAGTTCCACAACATCAGCCAGCGCGCCTGAACCCATGATGATCCAGGCCGCAACCAACCCACTCAACTTTCTCCATGCCACGCAAGGACGATAGCGGAGCGTCAAAAACGAAGCAAGTCGGGGAAATCGCTTGGAAAATTGCATCGCCGGCTTCGGTGGGTGCGCTCGACAATGTGAAGCCCGCACTGCCATCCACCCGCAAACCAACCCCTCCAATTCCCACTGGTTAACCTCGACACCGAGCGTGAACATGCCTCACCCGAGAACGGGGTTAAACCCATTGAACCAATTGATTTCTCTTATTTTTAACGGATTAGCGGGATAATGATCACGTTCTCATAAGAAACAAACCGGATTAATCTCTGGGCGTTCGAGTTTGAGTTCAATTCAACCGCCCCTGCAAACCATGAAGAACGTTCTCTGCTGCGTATAACTCAACCAACACCTGTTCTGCTGGGTCTGATTCTGGCCGGGCTGGGCGCCACCACGGCCTGGACGGCTGAGCGGTATGTCTCCCTGACGGGCGGGCATGTCGCGCCGTTCACGGACTGGGCCAGTGCCGCCACGAACATTCAGGCAGCCATTGACGCCGCCAGCGACGGTGATGTCGTCTGGGGCACCAACGGCGTTTACAACACCGGCGACAAAACGGCAACTTATTCTCCTCCCTCTCTTCGGACCAATCGGGTGGCCGTGGACAAAGCGATTACGGTGCAGAGCGTGAACGGAGCGGAATCCACGATCATTGAAGGTTACTGGCAACCCGGAATCACCAACGGCCCCAGGGCAATCCGCTGTGCATGGTTGACCAACGGTGCGACCCTGCGCGGTTTTACTCTGCGCGGCGGCGCCACACTGAGTGGCGGACTGAATTTTGACATGAGTGGCGGCGGGGTTTTTGCACCTCTTCGAACGATACCTTCGTGCTCGATTGCATCATCACCGATAACGTTGCTTTTAGGATCGGGGGCGGCGTCTATTCCGGTTTTCTGAACCGTTGTGTGATTGCACAGAACACCGTTCGGTTCAGGCCCGCCATATCTCCGGGCGCTGTTCAAGGCGCGGTATTGAATAATTGTTTGATCACAGAGAATCAGTACGGAGGGATCAGTTTTTCCCGCGCAACCAACTGTGCCATCCTCAGAAATACTAGCCTTGCGACTTCGGTGCAGGCAGTGGTTGTTAGCAGCATCCTGCACCAATGCACCGTGGCGCTCAACACTGAGGGAGGCGTAACCGGAGGTTCGGCAGTGAACTCCATTATTTGGAACAACTGGAATAGCCTGGCCCGGGACGATCGGATCATCCGCAACTACCTTGGCCCCCTCCCGGTCATGAGCTTTTGTTGCACTTATCCGCTGCCATCCGGCACCGGCAATATTGCCGAAGATCCGCAATTGCTGGACGACGGCATTCATCTGGCCGCCACTTCGCCTTGTCGTGGCGCGGGCCTGGCATCAGCCGCCAGCGGTTTTGACTTGGACGGTGATCCCTGGAGCAACCCGCCGTCTATGGGTTGTGACGAAGTCGTGGAAGCCGCCTTCGTTGGCCCGCTGACCGTGACGCTCACGATTCCGCATCCGCAAGTCGCCGCGGCGATACCGCAATTACTGACGGGAGAAATCAACGGGCGCGCCGCCCGGATCGAGTGGTCGTTTGGCGACGGCGTCATCGCCGCGAATTTATCCTACCAAACCGGGTATGCCTGGACGACGCCCGGCACTTACACCGTAACCTTGACGGCTTACAACGAAGATCATCCGAGTGGCGTTTCCGCCCAAGCCACGGTGGAAGTGCAGCCGTGGCTGCCGCCGCAACTTGGCGCCGGCGCCTGGCGCAACGGCCAATATACTCTGTCGTTTACGAGCCAGTTCGGATTGACCTGTGTGGTGGAGCAAACCACCGATCTGACACCGCCAATCACCTGGCAGCTCCAGCAAACCGTTCCGGGCACGGGTGGCTTGATTCGATTCACCAACACGGAGGCCAACGCCCCGATGGAATTCTACCGCGTGCGCACTGAATAGTCGCCCAGCCCAACGGCCATTACGGCGCGGTGAACTGGGTGGGTTGCGTGGGAAAGTGGTGCGTGAAGGTTCTCGAGGCTTGGCCTTTCAGTTCCCGATTGTGCCCGAGGACATCGAGCGCAATTTTCAAAAGCACCAACAACGCCAAAGCTCCTTGAGAGGCGTGTAATTGCAAAATCAGAAACGCGCCGCCCAACATCGCCAGGTGCAATACAATCACCCGACCGTAAGGCGACTGCATCAGGGTCGGCACCGATGCGGTGCGGTATTCGCCGCGCCACAAAAAATTGTAACCGAACGCAAACGCGTGACTCACCAGCAACGCCGCGGCGGCGTAACCGAGGTGAAGTTGTCCGATCGTGTGAAAGACCTCGCTCCACTGAAGCGGCGGTGCGCCTTGACGCAAGCCGCCACCGAACAGAACCACGACGAACACTCCATGAACCAGCGTAAAAATGCCATAGTGGAAGCAGAAAAACGGCACGAAAAATATTTTAACCAGCCACGATTCGGCCTCCTGCGGACGGCAACTCAACATCTTCAACACGTTGAAACCGCCGATGATCAAATTCTCCATCCAGAACAGCAGCACCACGGGGTACACCTCCCAACCAAGCACCATTACGCCGTAAATGGGAACTAAATTGGCGAGTACCAGCATGAAGATGGTGGGCGAAAACCAGCGCGGAAGCCATGACGGAACGTCGTTCATTCAGGTCATTATTGCAAAATCTCTGCCAATTCCGATTCGGGTGCGCACGGAAGCGTCGGTTCGACGCCAGCAATGGCATATTCTACTTGCTGCGCCGCGCCGGATGGCCTACGCATGTGCCAGCAATTCACCGGTTGGGCCGCAATCCGCTCGAACCGATGGCCAATAAAAAACCAATACGGACGTAATCAAGAACGCCTTATGCAAAATCAAGTTACCCGCCGTCAATTTCTGGGCACCACCACCGTCGCCGGCGCCAGTCTCGCTTTCGGCATGCCCCAAATCACTCGCGGTGCGGAAACCGCCGCCAAACCTGCCGCCCTCGGCGGTCCCAAAGCTTTTCCCGGCAGCTTTCCGAACTGGCCGGTCATTGATCAAACCGAGGAGCAGGCGCTGTTGGCCACGCTGCAATCGAAGCATTGGTATCGTGGCTCGGGCAAAAGCGTCGCGCACTTTGAAGCCGAGTATGAAGAGCTGACCGGGGCCAAACACGCGCTCGCCACCGCCAGCGGGACCGCGGCGCTGACCACTGCGTTGGGCGCGTTGAACATCGGCCCCGGCGATGAAGTCATCACCACGCCTTACACGTTCGTGGCGACCTACAATGTCATCGTGCTGAACTACGCGCTGCCCATCTTTGTGGATGTGGATCCGGAAAGCTTTCAAATAGACGCGGATCGGATCGAAGCGGCGATCACTCCGCAAACCAAGGCGCTGCTTCCGGTTCACATCGCGGGCAGCCCGGTGGACATGGATAAGGTTCTGGCAATTGGGAAACGACATAATGTTCCGGTCATCGAGGACGCTTGTCAGGCGCATCTGGGCGAGTGGCGCGGACAGAAAGTGGGCACGCTGGGCTTGGGCGGTTGTTTCAGCTTCCAGGCCAGCAAAAATTTGAATTCGGGCGAAGGCGGCGCGGTGCTCACCAATGACGATCAATTCGCCAATGCCTGTTATCACTTCCATACGCAGGGCCAGGCCAAAAAAGTTACCGGCGACAATTTCAGCTATGCCGGCACCCGCGGCTCAAATCTGCGCCTGTGCGAATTCCAGGGCAGCCTCTTGACGGCGCAAATGACTCGTGTGGTGGAGCAAACCCAGCGGCGCACCGAAAACGCCAGCTACCTGACACAGTTGCTCCGGGAGATTCCCGGCATCACGCCTGCCAAGTTGTATCCCGGCACGACCCGCAGCGCGTATCACCTGTACATGTTCCGCTACGATCCGGAACGATTCGCCGGACTGCCGCGCGCCAAATTTCTCGCCGCGCTCGGCAAGGAAGGTGTGGGCGCTTCCGGTGGTTACGGTCCGATGCACCGGGGCGCGTACGTGGCCAATCTCGCCCAGGACCCGCACTTCCTGAAGGTGTATGGCGAGAAGCGCATGCGGGAGTGGCTGGATCAAACCCAAAACTGTCCGCAAAATGACCGGGTTTGTGAACAAGCGGTATGGTTCACGCAAAACATGCTGCTCGGTCTGCGCACCGACATGGAGCAGATCGCCGCCGCCATCCGCAAGATTCAACAATACGCCACGGAACTGACGTAACCGTCACCCGGTGTTTTCTCGCGCAACGACCATTCCACGCCTCACTCTCTCCGCCGCAGCGCGAGGCCAATCTCATCCCCCTGCTCCGCGCCCGTTATGAATCATCATTTCAAAACCGGATCAGCCCGGGCGCTCTCACTCCCGCGCGTAACGCTCCGTTGTGCCTGGCGATGCCGGGTGCTGCTGTTGGCCGCCAGCGTCGGGTTGGTTGCTTCCGCGCCGGCGACCGTCAGTGCCGCAGCAACTCCCAAGCTGCCACGCATTCAAATCGCGTCCGATGCCCGGGGGTTTGTGACCAGCGACGGACGACCGTTCATTCCATTCGGCGTGAACTACTATCGCCCCGGCACGGGTTGGGCGCCGCAGGTGTGGAAACAATTCGATGCCGCCGCCACGCGCGCCGATTTCCAACGCATGAAAGCCGCCGGCGTAAACTGCGTCCGGGTTTTTCTGAGTTTCGGCTCGTTCTACTCCACACCGGGGCAACTGGATGCCGCTAGCCTCGCGAAGTTTGACGAGTTTCTGCAAATTGCCGAGGCCAGCGGAATTTACGTGCATCCGACCGGCCCGGATCATTGGGAAGGCTTGCCGGATTGGGCCAAGCCGGATCGGTACGCGGACGAAGCGTTCCTCGCCGCCCTGGAGCAATTCTGGTCGATGTTTGCGGCGCGTTACCGCGATCATCAGGTCATCTTCGCCTACGATCTGCTGAACGAGCCACACGTCCCATGGGATACTCCGGCGCTGCGCGTGAAATGGAACGATTGGTTGAAACGGCAGTACGACTCGATGGCAAACGTCACGCAAGCTTGGGGCCGAACCAATCTTCCGGCATTCGGCGCCTTCACGCCACCGCCAGCGCAACCCTCGCTGGGCAGCCGGGAGCTGCGGGATTATCAATCGTTCCGTGAATCCATTGCGGACGAATGGACGCGCCGTCAGGTCGTCGCGCTCAAAGCCGCTGATCCGCAGGCACTCGTTACCGTCGGTCTGGTGCAATGGTCGGTGCCGAGTCTGCTCCCCAGTGTGAAGCATTATGCCGCGTTCCACCCCGGTCGGCAGGCCCGCTTTCTGGACTTCATGGAGATTCATTTCTATCCACTGGATCGGGGCGCGTTTGAGTATCGTGATGCCGGAGAGGAAAATCGCAACCTCGCTTATCTGCACAGCGTCGTCTCGGAAGTGGCTAAAACTGGCAAACCAGTGGTCGTAGCCGAGTTTGGTTGGTATGGCGGCGGCCAACCGCGCTTCGACCAGGGACGCCATCCGTTCGCTTCGGAAGCGCAACAAGCGCAATGGTGTCGGCGGTTGATTGAAACCACCGCTGGTCTGGCCTGCGGGTGGCTTAACTGGGGCTTTTACGATCAACCCGAAGCCACCGATGTCAGTGAACTAACCGGTCTGTACCAAGCCGACGGCACGATCAAAGCGTGGGGACACGAATTCCAGCAACTGGCCCGGCGCTTCACGGTCGAAGGCTTGTCCCATACTGCGTCCAGGGTTCGCGCTGAACTGGATTGGAACAGTTGCGTCACCGATCCCGCCGCGGGCCACCGCTGGCGCGACGAGTATTTCAAGCGCTTCACCGACGCCATGCCGCCAACGAATCCGCCCGCGACGGATCGCGCCATTGCTTTTTATTATCCGTGGTATGGCAATCCGACGCGCGATGGCCGTTATGCCAATTGGAATCATCCCGTCGCCGTGCGCAACGAATCGCCCCGCGCCTTCCCGGGCGGCGCGGACATCGGAGCGGATTTCTATCCGGCGCTGGGTTGTTACAGCGTGAATGATCCGGAAGTATTACAGGAACACGTCCGACAGTTGAAACAGGCCGGCGTGGGCGCGATTGGTGTCAGTTGGTGGGGACGCGACACCTTCACCGACCGCGCGTTACCCGCGTTGTTCCAAGTGGCGGAGGCCACCGGATTGAAAATCAGTTTTCATCTCGAACCCTTTCCCGGACGCAACGCAACCACCACGCGGGAAGCGGTGGTTTATTTACTGGAAAAATTTGGCGCCTCCCCCGCGCTGCAACGACTCGCGAGTTACGGCCAGCGTCCGGTCTTTTTTGTTTATGACTCCTACCTGACTCCGGCGAGCGACTGGGCGACGTTGCTGCAACCAAACGGCCAGCAAACGCTGCGCGGCACCTCCTTTGACGCCGTTGTCATTGGCCTGTGGGTGAAGGCGCAGGAGGAACAGTTCATGACGGACGGCGGATTCGATGGTTTCTACACCTACTTTGCGACGGACGGATTCACCTACGGTTCGACGGTGAAAAACTGGCCGCAGTTGATGGAATGGGCACGCGCCAACGGCAAGCTGTTCATTCCCTGCGTTGCGCCGGGCTATATTGACACCCGCATTCGACCGTGGAACGACGGGAACACACGCGATCGGGAAGGCGGCGTGTATTACGATCAAATGTGGTCGGCGGCTCTGGACGTGGCTCCGGAGCTGGTGGCCATCACCTCGTTCAACGAATGGCATGAGGGCACGCAGATTGAACGCGCCATGCCGAAGTGGATTCCCAGCTTCACCTACCTGGATTATCAACCGCTGGCTGCGGATCATTACCTGGATCGCACTGCCGACTGGGTGCGACGGTTACTGCGTACGCCGCGCCTTCGCCGCAACCCATGCACGAACCCGCGCCGCCGACGTAGAGCAGCGACCGCTCGACAAGCATCATGTCCGTGAGCAACTTCTCGTTGATGAACTTCTTCGGCGTCTCGGGCATCTTGGTGTAGAAATTCCACGTGCGCTGATAACGCTTCAGCGTGCGGTCGTCCTTCTTGAGCATGACGGGCGCGTCGTGATCGCCGCAGTCGGCAACTCAAACTCGGGGCCACGCCGCTGGCTCCCGGAATGAGATGGTTTTTGAAAAACAGGATTCAATGTGTTCATAAATTTTGCTTCGGTTGAACGGGCGACGAACCATCCGATGGGTGCGTTTCCGTGCGGGAAATTTCCGGCATGGGCGCGGAATCCGCCATTGTCAGGGTGCGAAAATTCTTCCAACGATGGAACGTCATGAAATTCGCGTCATGATTGTTCCGCGCACCGCCCTCGGCATCGTCAAACGCGGTGCGTACGACGGCAATCAAGTCGTCGCCGTCAAAATGCCAGTCAGGATATTGAAAACCGTGCTTGGCGGTGTCCGGGTGATACAGCAACACGCAGCGGGTTGTCCACCGCCGCAAATCAGGCGACGCCACCAACGCCAGGGTGTTGCGAATGCCGCCGGGCCGGCCCGCGTTCTGATGCCGTTCCGGCACAATCGTCGCCAGCGACCAGTAAAGATTGCTCCGCGAATCAAAGCGGATGACAAATTTTTTCGCGCCGCCGGGAAAATCAATGAAGCCGGTTGCCGAATCGAACGAAGAAATTTTTCCATCGGCGCTGACGTTAACAATGGCGGCTTTTTCGGGACAATTCGGCGTGTCCACGCGCAGAATGTTCACGACGCGGCCTTCGCGCGTCACCACCGCGTTGCCTTCGAGCCACGCGCGGAAATTACCGTCGAGCCAAGCGGCGTCGCGGAACAGGAAATTGCTGAACGTCCAGTTGGTTGCGTTCAATAAATCCGCCTCCACCGGGATGGACAACATCCCCGCGCCATAACGCTCGCCCCATTTGTTCCCGCCCGACGCGTCCTCAAACGCGCGCCACAACCGACCATTGTGCTCCACCACCGACATCGGCGCGGTGTGATATTCGCCTTGCGCGGTAAGCAAGCCGCTGGCGGTGTCGCGCGGTTCGCTCCACGTCGCGCCGCCGTCGGTTGAGCGGCGGATGACGATTCTCCCGTGATGTTTGTCCGTACCCATGAGATAAGCCGCGCCGCGATGCGTGAAAAGATTCTGCCAGAACAGACATTGCAAACGCGCCACTTCCCGCCACGTTGCGCCACGGTCGGAAGAACGAAAAACCGCGACGGAGGGACATTCGTGCTCGTTGCTCTTTGGCCCGAAGAAATCGTGCGCGGCCAGATAATCTCCGTTGGTCAACACCGTGAGACTGGGCGAACCGATGTAAAGGCCGGAAGACTTCGGACTGTAATCAATCACCACGCCGGGCGGGGCAGCGGTGGACACGAGCATTTGCGCAAACAGGATTCCGCCCGCCGCAATCCAGACGAGCCGCCTCTGAATGCTCACTGCGGCGAACTTTGACAGATCATTCATTTGCATCTTCATAGTCCTCATCCTGCCCGCAATGCGCTCAAAACACGAGAAAATGACTTAGGGGTGTGAGGCATTCGTGGATTCCGGCGGCACCTTCAGCCATGCCACGTTGAATTGATAGTGCAGCGCACTTGAAATCAGATGGATGATGCCATCGCGCGTCTGGGTGGCCGCGAGATAACCGCGCGGTTCGGCGTGCGTGGCGTCCATCGTGAATCCGCGCGTCCACGCGCCGCCATCGAATTGTCGCGGCGTCGCGCCCGCCGTCAACAATTTGCGGACGCTCCAAGTCTGACCTTCGTCGAACGAGAGCGCAGCAAATATTCCGTAACCGGTAAATTCCTTTCCGGCGGCATCCTGGAACGGCAGGCCGCGCGGCGCTCCAAGATTCTTCGCGTTGTCCGTGAACGAAACGAACAGTAGCGGACCTTCATTCAAACGCATCAACACCAGCCGCTGGCCGCTGCCGATGGTCGGCCATTGGCTTGCGGAGTACGTCCAAGTTTTCCCCATGTCCGCAGAGACGCTTTGCGGCATCCGGTCGTCAATGTTGTCGCCGCGCCCAAAGGCCAGCAACCGGCCATCTTTTAGTTGCGTCACGCCCGCGTGAATGCCCGCAATCGTGCCGCCGGGATCGAACCACGTCTGTCCGCCGTCCTGGCTGATTTGCAACGCGCTGCCGCCGTGTCCCTCGGTCGAGGCGTCACACGGTAAAATCATCCAGCCTTCGCGACTGCGAAATTCCGACGAGATGAGCTGATGTCGCGCGTGGTATTCGGGAACAATCATGCGCGCCTTGGACCACGAGACGCCGTTGTCTGTGGAGCTGCGCATGGTGATGGCCAAAGGCCCCCAAGTGGCCGCGGCCGATAGACCGTTGAAATGATAGAGCGTCTTCTTCCCATCGAACCAAAGCATCGGGCAATGGTCGTTGCGATCTGGCACGTCCCAGAAGGATGAGGCGGCCTGCCATTCGTCGCTGCCGTAAGGCAGACGGCTGATGGCTACCGCCAGTTCGCGGCCAGGCTCCTCCACCGTGGTGTACCACACCGCCAGCAAATCGCCGTTGGGACACGGCGCAATGTCCGGGTCGTGGTTGTGCTGCGAAAAGAGCGGACCTTCCGAGCCGGGAGGAATTTTCACATAAATCAGCGGCCCTTTGAAATATGGTTTTCGGGAATCAATTTTTTGAGTCGCCGCGCGCGGCGCGGACTGGCGCACGTTTTGTTGGTAGAACGCGGGACCAACCGGCGGAGGCTGCGGTGTGTTTGGCATTTCCCCTAACGCAACGCGAAAGCCGATGTACCAACTGCGGCTTTCCGGCGGTGAACCTTGGCGGTTGGCCGAACGTAAATAGTAAGCCGTGGTGCTGTGGCTGCCGCCGCGACTGACTTTGAAATCGCCGTCGCTCCGTCCGCGCGGGTCGGTTTGCTCGCCGGGCAGATAGGGGCCGTACCAATCCTCGCACCATTCCTCGACGTTGCCGTGCATGTCGAACAATCCCCACGGATTGGCTGGCGTGCGCCCGACGTGAAGGGGCACAACTTCGGTCCGACCCCGGCTGGCGCTGGGCGCGGGATACCAACTGTTGCCCGGGTTTTTCAGAAACTCCGCCGGCAACGTGTCGCCGGTGGAGAATGGCGTGGTCGTGCCCGCGCGACAGGCGTATTCCCACTCCGCTTCAGTCGGCAGGCGGTAGGGCAAACCTTCCTTTTGCGACAGCCAATCGCAATAAGCTTTCGCCTCGTCCCAACTTACAAAAATCACGGCTTCGTTGTGATCAATGGAGAAACCGTTTTTTCCGCGCAAGTAGGCGTGCCGGCGGTCGAACTGTTCGTACTGTTCGTTCGTCACTTCATGGATGCCCAGATAAAATGGTTTTGAAATCGTGACCGGATGAGTGGGGCGTTCATCGTAATCGCCGTGTTGCGGCGCCCGGGTCTGGCCACGCGCCTTCAGAATCTCCTCCGGCAGTTTCGCGTCGTTGCCACGAACAAACCGGCCCGACTCGATGCGCACAAACGCCATGCCCACGGAATTGGTGAAGCCCCGCCCCTCGGGCAGCGCAGCAATGGAATCAAGCGCGCCGCACAACCACAGGGAGGCAAAGGTCGCGTAGCGCAATCGGCGCGAATGGTGAATGGACGTTGGTTTCAAGGTGGGTTTTAGAGTCAGTTCCGTATCCGTCGTCAGATTGATGGCTGATTCAATCGCTGGCAAATCAATAAGCTCAACCAAACCGAATTTTGAACAGGCCCGCAAACCAACGGTATTTTGCAAAAATCATGCGTACGAGCCGTTCATTTTCGGCACCAAACCATTCAGAAAAATCGTGTTTCAAGAGCCTGTGGAGTTCATTTGCGAACCGCACGAAAGAGTTTTGACACAGCACCAACAAAAGTGACATTTTTCCAAAATGGAAGTGTTACCCCATGAATATTGAAGCGTTGCACATCGGGCTGAAAGTGCGTCACCCGCAATACGGCGTGGGCACGGTGAAATCCATTTCCGAAGTCACTGCGGAGATTCAGTTCACCGACGGCAAGCGCACCATCGCGCCAGCGACGGCCGGTTTGGAACGCGCCGCACCCCAAGCGGAGCTGAGCGGATTAAGTCTGCCGTTGACGCAGCTCATCCAGGAAACGGTGGCGGCAGTGGTGGACAAACTGGGATTGGAAAAGCCCGAGAATTTTACCGGCTCACTCGCCAAACGCTGGCAGCGGGGCAAACTGGTGTTGCATCCCGCCGATCCGGGTTTGCAAACCAAGGAAGTCGAACTGGAAACCTTCTTTCACAAAATCGTCATGGTTCGCAATCAACTACGAGTGCTGGAGCAAAAGCTTAACGCGCACGAAAAGTTGTCTGAAGCGGAGAAAGTGGAACTGCAAGGTTACATCACCCGTTGCTACGGTTCGCTCACCACGTTCAATGTGCTGTTCAAGGACAAGGAAGATCAACTTTAGGAGACCTCCGGCATTGTCGATCCGGTCCCGACAGACGCCTCATTCGCCCCCCGAAAAATCCTGCCTCCCGCGCTCCGATGGGACCCCGCGAAGTCGTCGCTAAAATTTAATGGCTTCGTTCAGCTTGCCGCATTGGGCGCAACGGGAACGATCCACATCGGGATCGTCGGTATAAACCAAACCGCAATTGTCGCAGCGGAAAATGCGGTCTTCACGAACGGTCGGCCGGAATTTGCGGCGGCGGAATTCTGTATAAACCGTCAAGGCCACCAAGCCGCCCAACAGCAGCGTCACGTAACCAAAGATGAGAGCGGGCGTGGTCATGGAGTCGCCGCTTTTTTATCGTCCGGCATCCGGGTCTGCCACTGGAAAACCAGGTTGCCGACCACGACAGAAGTCTGGCCGGACGGTGGAATAAAACGTGTGCCGTTGGCAATCTGGATCGCTTGTTGATCCGCTTCCGCCGAACCACTGCCTGGCGGCAGAAGTATCGTGGAAAATACCCGGCCCGTTTCATCCACAACAACTTGAACGATGGAATTGGTCAAGCCCTCGCGGCTGCTCCGCACCGGCAGCACCGGTAACGGTTCGGCCAGCGGCCAATCCGCCAAACTTCCGGTGATGCAGACCGCGCTGTGCGTGGGTGGTGATGGCGGCGCGGGAGGAAGCAGAATCGCAAAGCTCGGCGCCGGACTCAGGGATGGATGCGACGGCGGCGGCGGGGGTTCGGCCGGCTGAACCGAAAAGGAATTGCCTAGTTGTTCCGAAGACAGGTCGAGAAAACGTGGCGTATCGGTCCAGCGAAAATTGGGAAAGGGTATCGTCGGCAGCACCAGCCAGGTACTGGCGGCAAAGCCACGCGGATGCGGCCCGGCGAAAACCGTGGGGTCTTGTAAATCCATCATTTCGGTGCGCATCCATGCGATCTCCGCTCGTACCGCATTTTTGACCGGACGCGGTTCGATGGGGTGATGACTGCCAAAGATATAAATCAACGCGACGTGACCGACAAAAGTGAGCAACAAAGTCAGCGTCCAACGCAGCCGCGACCACGACGGTTCCGTAACTTCCGGCGGCGCGGGAAAGCCATTGGCAGCCGGGGCGGACGGAGTCATGGCGAAGTCGTGCCGGTTTGCGGCGTGGTGGCAATGAGCGAGTCGTTGATCCCGGCCGTCCGCGCCAGCATTTGTAATTCCTGCAAATTTTTATAGCGCACCGCTTCGTCCGTCAAAATGACCAACGTCAGTGGTTCAGAAGCCTGTTGCGTGGCCTGCTGCAGGGAATTTTTCAGCGCTGCCGTATCAATCAGTTGATTCTGGAAATAGTAACGACCCGCCGCATCCATGGCCACGGTGACTGTCGGCTTATCCGTGCCTGGCAAATCCGCGCCGGCGGGCAGGTGGATTTTGACGCCGGGCGTGTAAAGTCGCGAACTGAGCGAGACAAAAATCACCAGCAAAAAAAACACGGCGGCATAGGCCGTTGCATCGAACGGATTACGCAACAAACGTCGGCGCCGCGGAAACTTCATGGCAGTTGATCGTGGCCGTTTTCCGTGACAATGTTCACGATCTCATTGGCGGTTCGCTCCATGTCCGTAACGATGGCATTGACGCGGCTGACCAGGTAGTTGTAACCGGCGTGAACCGGAATCGCGACTGCCAGTCCCGCCGCGCAACAGATAAGAGCCTGCCCCACGCCGGCCGCCATCAAATTGCTGTTGGCGTAAAGCGCCTGACTTTGCAGCGTGGTAAAAGTCTTGATGAAGCCCAGAACCGTGCCCAGCAACCCAAGCAACGGAGCGAGTTGCGCGATGGTTGCCAGCAGGTCCAGATGTTTTTCGAGACGCGGCACCTCGCTCAAGCCCGTTTCCTCGAGCGATTCGCGCACGCGCTCGCGGCCAAAGTCGCGGTTGAGAATGGCGGTTTTCACCAACCGTGCCACCGGACCGGGCGTGGCGTCGCAAATGGAAATGGCTTCCACCAAGTTGTCGCGTTTGATGACGGTGCGGACGCCATTCAGAAATTCGGCGGAGTTGATTTGTGAACGATGACAATGCAGGGCGCGTTCGATGAAAACGACCAAACCCGCGACACCCGCAAACAAAATCACCCACAACATCGGCCCGCCATCGGCCAGCAGGTTGGGCATGGTCATTTGTTGCGTCACCGATTCGGCACCAGTCGCGCTGGCGAGCAGCGGAACTGCGGACATTAAATCACCATAGGCCAGGAAATTCGGCATGGCAGATTTATAGGGCGTCGCCCGCGAACTTCCAAGTGCCAAGTTGGTTGGTGTTGATGCTGATTCCGCGAGGTCAGCAGGCTGACAACACCCGCATGTGAAAGCGCCCGGCGTAACGCGTGAGCCGCACCCGGGCATCAAATACCTCGGTCAAAGCCGGGGTGGTCAGCACCGCCTTCTTTTTGCCCGCGGCCAGAATCCGTCCCTGGCGCAACAACAAGACGTGTGAAAAAACCGGCATGATTTCGTCCACATGATGCGTAACCAAAACCAGCGCCGGCGCATTCGGCTGTCGTCCCAGGCGTTGCAGGAATTGCAGGAAACGCTCGCGGGCCGCCGGGTCCAACCCCGCGCATGGCTCATCCAAAATCAACAACGCCGGCCGCGCCATCAGCGCCCGCGCAATGAGAATCCGCTGGCGTTCGCCTTGAGATAACACCCCCCAGGCACGATCCGCCAGATGCGCGCACCCAACTTGACGCAGCCAATGGCGCGCGACCCGGCGGTCGGCGGCAGTCGGTTGCCCCCAAAAATCGATCATGGCGTATTTGCCGCTGACCACGCTCTCCAGCGCCGGCTCGGCATCGGCCATCCTCTGCCGCAACGCCGAACTCACCAACCCCACCCGCTTCCGCAATTCGCGCCAGTCCGATTCTCCGTAGGTTTCGCCCAACACGGAAATGGCCCCGCTGGTGGGCATCAAATAACCGGTCAACGCGCTGAGCAAAGAGGTCTTGCCGGAACCGTTCGCGCCAAGAATCATCCAATGTTCGGAGCGGTTCACCTGCCAATTGATTTCGCGTAAAATGGGGGTGCGACCCCGGCGCACACGAAGTCGCTGTACTTGTAAAATTGGCAGCGCGGGCGCTCGTTTTGAGGCCACTGGATTATGTTTGCTCATCCCGCTTCATCCTGCGGCGAAATGGCAATTTCAGCAACCCCGGAGCGAACCGTCCGCGCCCGCCAGAACCGGCGATCCGTCCCCCCGCGGAAAATGCCCGGTGCGCAAGAACAGCGTCGAGCCCACGCAACCAGACGACGACCATCCGTCGTCTCAATCCAGCTTGGACTTTTTCAACGGATGGGTACAATCCGGCGCATGGGTTTTCCCGGAAAAATTCCGAACGGGAGAGTGGTAACGATTGGCAGGCGCAAGCCGGACCAGAACAGTGTGATTTTCGCCCGCAGGTCGGATTTTTAAGCGAAAGAAAAAGCCAATGCCAAACGCAAAAACGGGCCGTAAAATCACTGTCTTCACCCTCGTCATCTTGGTCGTGGCGGCGCTGGTGGTCACCGCCATTCTCAAAAATCATGAAGCCGTCATCACCGTGCAAACCGAACCGGTTACGCGGCGTAATTTGACCGAGATCGTGGTGGCCAACGGGCGCATCCAACCCGTGGTGCAGGTAAAAATCAGCGCCGAAGTCAGCGGCGAAATCATTGAGCTTGCGGTCAAGGAAGGCCAGAGCGTCAAGCGCGGCGATTTGCTGGTGCGGATCAAACCCGACGTTTATCAAGCGCAACAACGCTCGTCCGAGGCGGCGTATCAATCGTCCCTCTCCAGCTTGAAACTGGCGCAGGCCAACCTCGCCAAGGCCGAATTGGAAGCCCAGCGCAATGAGGACCTGTTCCACTCGCAACTGATCTCGGATTCGACCTTCCTCGAATTCAAGACCGCACTCGAGATCGCGCAGGCGCAGGTCGAATCGGCCCAACATCAGGCCGATGTAGCCAAGGCCTCACTGGCGCGAGCCGAAGAGGAACTGGCTAAAACCACCATTGATTCGCCCATCACCGGCACAGTCAGCAAGCTGAACCTCGAGGTCGGCGAGCGCGTGGCGGGCAACACCATGATGGCGGGCACGGAAATCATGACCGTGGCCGATCTCAACGACATGGAGGCGCGGGTGGACATCGGTGAAACGGACATCGTCCTGCTCCGCCCCGGACAGAAGGCGCAACTCGAGGTGGATGCGTTCAAGGACCGCCGGTTTTGGGGACAGGTCTCCGAGATCGCCAATTCGTCGAAAACCAGCGCCCTCGGCAATACCAGCCAAGAAGCCACCAAGTTCGAGGTGAAAATCCGCATCCACGACAAGGAAGCCTTCCGACCGGGCATGTCAGTGACCGCTTACGTTGAAACCCGATACCGCACCAATGTTCTAACCGTGCCCATTGCCAGCGTGGCCGCGCGGCTGCCAAAAGAATCGGCCAATAAAATTAACGCTCCGGCCCATGACGCCAACGGTCCGGATGGCCACGAATCCGCAACCAACCGCACGAATAGCAACCCCGACGTCGCGAAAGCGGGGCGAAAAGCCAAGGACCCTCCCAAGCCGATCTCGGTGGTTTTCGTCCGGGAAGGTGATCATGTAAAAATGGCGCCCGTGAAAATCGGAATCAGCGATGAGGATCACTGGGAAATCACCGAGGGATTGACGGAAGGCATGGAAATCGTATCGGGCGGTTACAAGGCCATCAACCGCGAGCTGGAGGACGGCAAAAAAATTCGCATCGGCAAACCGGACTCCGAGGGAGACCAGGAAAAGCCATGACGGCACGCGCCCGGCACAGTGATGGTCACGGCGGTTCGAGGCGCTGGCGGACTGGGTTGTTTTTCCAATGTCCCGGTTGCGAACCATCCGCTTCACCCGCATGAGTCTCATCCGTCTGCAAAACATTTCGCGCCGCTATCAAATGGGGACGGAAACCATTCACGCCTTGCGCGAGGTTTCACTGGAGATTCAGCGCGGCGAGTACGTCGCGATCATGGGTCCGTCCGGTTCGGGAAAATCCACGTTGATGAACGTGCTCGGCTGCCTGGACTCGCCAACCTCGGGTCGCTACGAACTCAACGGCACCGACGTCAGCGAGATGGACGACAACGAACTGGCCGAGGTGCGCAACCGCGAGATCGGTTTTGTGTTCCAAACCTTCCACCTGCTGCCGCGCTCAAACGCCTTGCACAATGTTGAATTGCCACTGATCTATGCGGGTCTGCCTTCGGAAGCGCGGCGGCAAACCGCTCTGACCGCGCTCCAGCAGGTCGGCTTGGGCGATCGCGTGCATCATCGGCCCAACGAACTTTCCGGCGGCCAGCGCCAGCGCGTCGCCGTGGCCCGGGCGCTGGTGAACCAGCCTTCCATCCTGCTGGCGGACGAACCTACTGGCAATCTCGACTCGAAGACTGGCGAGGAAATCATGGCGTTGTTCGAAGAACTCGCCCAAAAGGGCAACACCATCATTCTGGTCACTCACGAGGAAGATATCGCTCGTCAAGCGCGCCGCATCCTTCGCATTCGGGACGGATTGATCGCAAGCGACGAACGGCTGGAACGCAAATCATGACCTGGTGCGCCGCAATCATTTACCAATGAACTCCCGACCAACATTTCCCCCGACGCAACGGCAACGGCGCGGAATCACGTTCGGCCCGTCATGAAATTACTGCTCGAGATTGTTGAGGGGCTGCGCATTGCCTGGGGTGCGATCAGAGCGAACAAGCTGCGCGCCGCGTTGACCACTTTGGGAATCATCATCGGCATCGCCACCGTGACACTGATGAGCACGGCGATTCGCGGCTTGAACGCGGCCTTCCTCACCAGCGTATCCGCCGTTGGCACGGATGTTTTCTTCATCCAGAAATGGCCGTGGTTCAACGATGAACCGTGGTGGAAATTGATCAAGCGCCGGGAAATTTACCTGGCCGATGGACGCTCCTTCATTCGCAAGGCGAACCCCAACTGGCGCGTCAATTTGCAATCGGTGGGCGTGCGCACCTTGCGCTACGGCCACAACGTCGCCACCGGCGTGTTCCTGGTCGGCAATACCGAAACCGCCGTGGCCACCGATGAATTGAGCTTTTCCGCTGGACGCTATTTCACCGCCGCGGAAGTCGAGGGCAACCGCCCCGTCTGCGTGCTGGGCGCGGACATCGCCAGCAACTTCTTTCCGCACGGCCACGCCGTCGGCAACCGCATCCGCATTGACGACATGGCGTTCGAGGTCATCGGAGTGCTGGAAAAAAAAGGCAAGTTTCTGGGCATTGAAAACCTCGACAACACCGCGCACATTCCGGTCACGCTCATGGGGCGCGGTTTCACTTTCTTCCCCGGCATCCGCATCGCGGTCAAGGTCGGCGGGTTGGAACATTTGGAAGACGCCAAGGAAGCGGTGCGCGCCGTCATGCGCAACGTACGCCGGCTTCCGCCCACCGACGCGGATGATTTCTCCGTCAATTCGCTCGAAGCGTTCATTCAGAAGTTCACCCAGGTCTCCCGAATCATTGGCGGTGTGGGCTTGTTCATCACCGGTTTGTCACTGTTCGTGGGCGGCATTGGCATCATGAACATCATGTTCGTTTCGGTCACGGAGCGAACCCGCGAAATCGGCGTCCGCAAAGCCGTAGGCGCCAAACGTCGCGCCATCTTGATTCAATTCCTGATCGAAGCCGCAGTCATTTGTCTGATGGGTGGACTGATCGGCCTCGGGCTGGCGGCACTCATCACCTGGGGCATTGCCCGATTTTTTCCCACCACCCTGTCGCTGCCCATTGCCGCGCTGGCGCTTGGCGTTTCCGCGCTAACCGGCATCCTCGCCGGTTTTCTCCCCGCCTGGCGCGCCGCCCGCATGAATCCGGTGGACGCCTTGAGAAGCGAATGAATGCGCCAACAAAATCTCCAGGCCCGGCCCGACTGAAAACGTCCGCCGCGCGATTCCGAACCGACGCAACTTTTCCTGCGGGCGGCCCGGCTTTCACCCCGCTCTTTGCCGCATGAAAAAACGCCGTTCCCCCCTGTGGTTCGACGAAGTGCGCGAGAGCTTCGTGATGGCCATGAACGCCTTGGCCACCCACAAATTACGCGCGGCTCTGACCTTGCTTGGTGTCGTCGTGGGAGTGTTTTCGATCATTGTAACAATGACCGCCATGCGCGTGCTGCAAAGCAACATCGAACGCGAGTTGAGCGGATTGGGCGCGCACACATTCACGGTGGACAAGTGGCCGGCCATTTCTTTCGCCGGGCCGGCCGGATGGGAAAAGTATCGGCGCCGCCTGCCGCTGACGCTGCATCACCAACAGCTTTTGCGGGACCGCGCCACGCTCGCCGTCGCCGTGGGTGCTGAATCAGAATTCCGGCAGGCGGAAGCCGCCTCGCGCTTCGTTACGACCGATCCCGACGTAACCCTTCTGGGGGTCACACCAGAAGCGCTGGCTTGCAAAGGTTGGAACATCGCGGAAGGCCGCGGGTTATTACGCGCCGACGTGGACGCGGCGCGGTTCGTTTGTCTGCTCGGCAACAAACTCGCCAAAAAACTATTTCCCCGGGGCGGCGCGGTCGGCCAGACGATCAAATTCGACGGGGTGAATCACCTGGTCGTTGGGGTTTTGGAGGCCAGCACCCGCATGGGCGAAGGCCAGGATAACTTCGTGGCGGTGCCGATCACCCTGGGTTTGAACCGTTATGGCGGCAACGCCTGGCGCAGTCTGACGCTGCTCGTGCAAGCGCGCGATCAGGCTGGTTACGACGATTGCGTGGAACAAGTCCGCAGCGTGCTGCGCGTGGCGCGTAAAGTGCCGCCGGGCGAACCGGACGATTTTGAAATCTCCTCCAACGATTCGCTCATCAAACAATTTCGCGGGCTGACTCTGGCGATCCGTGTCGGCGTGGCGGTGGTCAGCTCGATTGCGTTGCTGGCGGCAGGCATCGGCATCATGAACATCATGCTGGTTTCCGTGACCGAACGGACACGCGAAATCGGCATCCGTCGGGCCATCGGCGCGAAGAAACGTAACATCATGACGCAGTTCATCGTGGAAGCCGTGGTATTATGCGAAGTCGGCGGTGCGATCGGAGTATTGCTCGGCATCCTCGGCGGCAACGTCACCGCTTATTTGCTCAAAGTGCAACCCGCCCTGCCGCTCGACTGGATCGTGATCGGCCTGGTGATCTGCTCGGCCGTCGGCATCATCTTCGGCACCTATCCCGCCTACAAAGCCGCCCAGCTCGATCCCATCGAATCACTGCGCTACGAATAATTGGAGCAACGCTGGCTACTTGGCGCGGAATGATTTATCCGGATACCGGGGCGGAGGCGGAACGGGCCGCGGATCTTGCGCGATCAATTCCTGGAGATGGCTGATCGCCGCATCTAATTGCGCATCCTGACCGTTGAAGGTTGCGTGTGGCAGATTATCCAAGACGAGGTCCGGGTCCACCCCGTGCCCTTCAATCAACCACTCGCCTTCCGGACCGTACACGCCCGTTTCCGCCGCCGTGGCCATGCCGCTGTCCACGAGCCAGCGTTGGGCCGAAAGCCAGACTTCACCGCCCCAAGTGCGCGTGCCAATGACTTTGCCCAGGCCCAGCCGCTTAAAACCTTCGCTGAACGCCTCGCCGTCGCTCGCGGTTCGTTCGTTGCACAACACCGTGAGGTGGCCGCGAAACGCGTAGTGCATGTTCCAATACGGATCGCCGACACGCGGCTGCCAGTAGAACCACGCTTTACGCAGGAGTTTCTCCAGAATCCACGCGTCAATGTTCCCGCCGCGATTGTGGCGCACATCAATGATCAACCCCTGCCGGTTGAACACGGGGAAGAAGCCTTTGGCCCAATCGGCAATGTCTTTTGCGCCCATGGCCCGCAAATGCACGTACCCGATCTGCCCCTGCCCCACCTGCTCCACCCGTTCGCGCCGCGTCAGTTCCCATTCGCCGTAACGCAGGTCGGCTTCCGCCGCAGTAGAAATGGGCGTCACGATCACCTGCCGGCGGTGGCCCGACTTCGACTCCAGCTCCAGCAACACCTGTTTGCCGGATTGATTGCGCAACAGCAGTTCGGGACTGGCCGCGCCCAACGGATTGCGCCCGTTGATGGCGGTGATCAATTCACCGGCTTCGGCGCCAATCCCCGGTTGACTAAGCGGCGACAGGTCGCCGGGGTAGTCCGGATCACCACGATAAACATGCTCAATCCGCCAGCCGCCGGCACGGGCATCCGTCACCAACCGCGCCCCCAGCGACGCCGGCCGCACGTTATCCAAGCCACTCCGCTGATCGCCATAACGGACGAAGATGTGTAACGCGGATAACTCGCCCACCAGATCGTAAATCACATCACTTAGCTCCGCGCGGTCACTGACGCGTTCGATCAACGGCTGATACTTCGCGCGCATGGCGGACCAGTCCACACCGTGCAGGTGACGGTCGTAAAAGTAGTCGCGCAACATTCGCCACGATTCCGTGTAAATCTGCCGCCATTCCTCGCGCGGAACAATCGAGAGCGTCCAATCATCCAGCTTCAGGCGCTCATCCAACTTCGCCGGCGCGCTGCTGTCCGTCGCCACCACATAAAACGCGTCTCCTTTGCGAATCAGCAGCTTCTTCCCTTTCGCGGCCCGTTCATAGCTCGTCAGGTTTTCCACGAGCGTTTTGGGTTTGGGCTCCTTGTTGGTGATTTCGAGTTGCTTCAATTGCGGCTTGGCCTCAAACCCCACGCCGCGCGCCACGTACAGCAAATGTTTCGCGGTCACTTCCAGACGCGAATAATTCCCCGCTTCCACCGGCACTTCATATAACCGCTCCGACAAGCCCTTCAGATTGACTTTGGTGGCTTTGCTCTTGCTGGATTTTTCCGCTTTCTTTTCCGATCGCAGTTCGTCCTGGGGTTGAAACGGCCAGCGTAGATCATCCTTCAACGCCAGGGCGTAAATCTTCGTGGTTTCAGTGAAGAACGGTTCGGGTTGCCGCGCGCCCCACGGACTGGTCACCAACGAGCGCAATTGCCGGTCGCTCAAAAAATACAGCCAGTTGCCATCCGGCGAAAACGCGGGACTATAACTGTCCACCCGATCGCTGGTCACGGTGCTCGTGGTGCCGTCGGACAGGCGATACAGATGAATCTGCTGCACCAGATTGCTGGCCGGATCGGTATAGGCAAGCCATTGACTGTCCGGCGACCACGCAAGCTCATCGAAGCCGGAGTGTTTCGAGGCCGCAATCAACTTCGTCTTCCGTCCCTTCATTGTGAACAACCACAGCTTGCGATCCTTATCCGTCCAGACCAGATGTTTGCCGTCCGGAGACGGTTGAGGACTGAAGCGAAAGACGGTGCCGTTCTTGGTCAACAACTCCGCATCCCCAACGCCATTGGCCGGAATCTGGCACACCTCCAACTCGCCCGTTTCATCCGATAACGCGAGCAATGATTTGCCATCCGGCAAAAAACGGGCGCCGCGATAACGCACGCCCGCCGGCAACGGCCATTCAATGAACCGCCCCGAGGCGACGGGCGCCACAAAAATCTTGCCGCGCGCCGTCAGCACCACGCGATCCCCGTCCGGCGAAAGGTGGGCGCTGGTAAGAAAATCCAGCGGGCGTTTTACCCAGCGCTCCCGCATTTGATCGAAGTCTGAGGAGAGCTGAATGTTCACCACGTCATCCTGACCGGTCGCCAGTTCGTAAAGCCGCAGGTCCGCGCCGTGTTGATACACGATCCACCCGCCCTGCAACGCGGGTGATTTCACATCAAACTGCCGATGGTGTGTAAGCTGGCGGCGATCCGATCCGTCCGGATTCATGGACCACAGATTCATCACGCCATCCAGATCCGCAGCGAAATAGACGCGGCCCTGCCACCACATTGGATTCCGACTTTGCCCCTTGAAATCCGACAGCAACGGCGTGGCTTCGGCATCCCCCGCTACGAAGCGCCACAGATTTTCGGCCGTGCCGCCGGCATAGCGTTTGGTGCTGCTGCTCTGCTGGGCCAGTCGCGTAAAGAACAACTGCCGCCCGCCATCGTCGTAAACGCCCTGGCTGGCTTGCGCGAGCGGCACAACCGTGCGCGCGCCGGACTTCAGATCGAGCGTGACCAATTGCCAGTTGGGCAGGGTGGAAAACGCTTCCGTGGCGTACATCAATTTGCCGTCCGGCGTCCAGCCCGTCACGCGCGCCGTCGTGCCGTGAAACGTGCGGCGCTCCGGCAAGCCGCCCGTCAACGGCATGGTGTAAACTTCCGTCGGCCCTTCGTATTCGGCGCTGAACGCAAGTGTTTGGCCGTCGGGCGAAATGGCCGCGTACGCCTCCGTGCCGAGATGCGAGGTGATCCGTTCGGCGGTGCCGCCGCTGCGGCGCACGCGCCACAAATCACTTTCAGCCGTGAACACAATCGTGTCGTTGTGCAGCGTTGGAAAACGGTAGTAACCGCGCGGCGCCGCCTCCAGCGACACGGTCGCCAATCCCAGGCAAATCCAAAACAGTCGGAAGCTCATGCGGATCAGGATGCGAACAAGCGCGCGAGGCCGCGAGAATTTTTCACGAAAGCCCGGTAATTTCTCGCGGCGGCGGGATTGTCGCTTGTGCGAACCTGGATTCTCCCCCATGTTCTTCTGCGTGCGAGGGCGTGAATGAACTCCGAGTGGAAAAAATTCCTTAAAACCTGGCTCATCAACACCTTTGCGGTATTGGTGGCGGTCACGGTTTTGCGACCGCATCTGGAATGTTCTGGCGTGGCGCAGGTATTCGTCGCCGCGCTGCTCTTGGGAATGTTGAACGCCTTCATCCGCCCCCTGATGCTGTTCTTCGCGCTGCCGTTGCTGGTGTTTACGCTGGGCTTCTTCACCATCATCATCAACGCCTGCCTGCTTTACCTCGTGAAAGCCATGATGAGCGTATTCGGCATGAACTTCGTCATTGAAGGATTTGGCTGGGCCATGCTCGGCGCGATCATCATCAGCGCGGTTTCGCTACTGCTCAATCTGGCTACCGGCGGCGCGAAAGCCACCATCAAGGTGCGCCGTCGCTCCCCGGGTTCATCCGGCTCCGATGGCGGTGGACCGGTGATTGACGTTTGATTCAATCCCGCGCGTACGCCGCCCGCCGCGTGACGATGCCCTGCGCGTTGAAATCGCGTTCAAAATCCGTCCGCACCGCCGTCAGGTCCGCTGACGTCTCCACGGGATGAAACCGTTGATCTGCGGCAAATACCGATTGCATCTGCTGGAAATAATCCGCGTCATCCGTACGCAAATAAACCCGCCCTCCCGGAACCAAGACTTGATGGGCCAACGTGGAAAAACGCTCGTTGATAAGGCGAAACTTCCGGTGTTTTTGCTTCGGCCACGGATCGGGAAAATAAATGTGCAACGCGGTGACACAATGCGGCGGCAATAGATATTCGAGAAAATAGGCACTCTCGATCCGCACCCCACCCAGATTAGTCAGACCGCGCCGCCGTCCTTTGCGATCCAGCTTCTGGATGCGCCCCAGCAACCGCTCTACGCCCAGAAAATTAGTGGTCGGATTTTGCGCCGCGTAATCCAGCAAAAAAGACGCATCGCCGCAACCCAGTTCCACCTCCAGCGGTTGCGCTTGCGGAAAAAGCCGTTCCAACTCCAACCGCTCCACAATGGACGGCAACTCGTAAAGCAACGTTCTGGATTCGGTCGGCGATAATCCCATCGCCGCAGCTTAAGCGGCTCACGGCCACGGTGCAATCGCCACACTCAAGAGTAATGGGTAACGTTACGAGATCGTGCGGGACAGTGCGATCGCCGGCGTCAACCTGCTCCCGATCCCACCGGGTGGCGGCAGCCCATTGGGATTCCTATCTGGATGCGTTCACGTTCCGGTTCAACCGGCGCCCATCCGGTTCGCGAGAATTGCTATTTCAACGGCTGGTCGAGCAAGCGTTGGCCCTCGCACCGGCCCGCGGCGGGGCACTGCTATAAAAAAATCCACCCCCCAGACCCCGCGCCTTATCCTAAATTTTAGCCAGGCACTCACGCAAACTTTGTTGTTCATTGCGACTTCGTCACTCCTGCGGATACAGCAAAATGCGATCATGCACCACCACGGCCAGATCGTTTTTCCCGTCCCCGGTGAGGTCCGCCACCACGACTTCGCGGGGTTCGTTGGCGTCTCCCGAACGCGGGCGGAAACTGCGTTGCTCGAACACCGGCCACCGTTCGCTCCGCCGCAACTTGTGCTCCGGCGTGAACGACACCAGGTCCAGATAATGTTTGCTCGTCTCCAGAAACACCAAATCCTTGCGCCCGGTGCCGGTCAGATCGCCCGCCGTCACGTCAGTCAGAAATCCATCCTGGATCGGCGTCTCATAATCATCCAGCACGTTGTAATCCCAAACCTCACCCGCCAGCGACATCCACGCGACCGTATTGCCGCCGGTGAAAGCGACAGTGGGTAATGGGGTCGAGCCAAATTTCACCGCCTGCAGATCGGTAAAGCCGGCCACGGGCAGAGGCACGTTCCGCACCACCTGCCAAACTCCGGAGGCGTCACGTTCGCACAGCGTGAGCGACTTGCGTTCGGCATCCAAGAGGAAGAGCGCCGGAGCGTCATTCGCGCCACGCGCCACCGCCGTCGCACCGATCAAACGCGAGTTTGCCGCCGCGCCGTTGATTTGCTCTTTCACCTGAAATCCCCATTCCGTTTTATTGCTGCCACCCGACGTCGTGGCTTGCGCCCGCAACAAGACGGCGCGTAAAAAATTCTTCTGAGCGAGCAACAACTCCGGTTTTCCATCCGCATCCACATCCGCGATGCTGGACCAAGGTTGTTCCAACAGGCCGCCGGGCGGCGCGACATCCTGTTCTTCGAAATCCTCGCTCCCGGCTTTTTGCAGCAAGACCTTGACCTTCTCGTAAGGCGTCAAGGCAACCAGATCCATCCGCCCATCCTGATCCACGTCATGAAACAACAGCGTGGTTGGATTCGCTTTGAAGTTCTGGTTCAACCGCCAGGTTTTTACCGCGCCATCCGCTGAGCGCAGGGTCAGCGCGCGCCGATCGTCATCTGGCACGCTGATCACCGCCAGCACCGGCTTGGCGGTCGGCTGCAATTGACCGACGGCCAGCGTCACGGGTTTGCCCTCCAACGCGATTAGTTCCGGGAACGGCACCCGTCCGCCCGAATCCAACCGGGTGACCCCGACCTGCCGCTCGTCCGCGCTTAATAAGAAGATCTCCGTTTGTCCGTCACCATCCCAATCGGCCGCCGCAATTTCACTCACTCCGGCCAGCGTGGGAAAAC
Organism: Verrucomicrobiota bacterium; assembly: GCA_039806955.1. Taxonomy (GTDB): domain Bacteria; phylum Verrucomicrobiota; class Verrucomicrobiia; order Limisphaerales; family JADLHS01; genus JADLHS01. Next base: position 148,160 of record JBDHQI010000005.1, read on the forward strand.
GGCGCGGTGAAGCCAGCGACGCATCCTGATTTTGCAAATAAACCGAGAGTTGCCCGCGCTCCGGTTCCGCCACGAGCAAATCCGGACGACCATCCTGATTCACGTCCGCCCAAATCAAGCCGCGTTTGGCTTTGGTCGTCCGATCCAGCGGCAACACCTGAAACTGGCCCTGTTTGAATTCGTCGGCCAGCGGTTCGGCCGGTTTACGAACGAACTGTGCCACCTGCGCCCGACCTGAATCCCGCAACACCGTCGTGAGATAGGTCTGGCGGTCATGCTCCAGATGATCGCCCCAGAATGAGCGGATGGCGGGCACGCGAAAGAAAATCTCCGGCCCCAGTTGCCCCTCCGCCTGTTGCAGCCGCAAGCGGAAAGGCGTGGCTCCGTCGAAGGTGGTCAGCAACAGATCATTGCGTCCATCCCCATCCAAATCCAGCACCTGCACCGAGCGAACGGGCTCGGACAACGGCAACTTCTGTGGCTCACTCAACGTATGATCCGCCTGTTGGTAGATGAGGTAAGCGTGATTTTCAGCCAACAAAACCAAATCCAAACGTCCGTCGCCATTGATGTCACCCACGGTCATCGCGTTGGCAGACATCTGTCCGTCGTCAATCGCAAACCGTTTGGGAGCGCTCCAACCTTCGCCTTTTTCATTATAGAGAACCAGCAGCTCCTTCGGCTCGCCGTAGTAGGCCAGGTCGGGCCGGCCGTCGCCGTTCAAATCGGCCACCGCCAACGCGCCAATCCGCTTTTCCGCCGGAATGGAATCAACGCGAAAGCGCGCGTCCGGAGGCAGATCGTTGATTTCGCCAAGCGCCGCCGGCTTGTCCGCCGCTTGATTGGTGTTGCCGGTTTGGTTGTAAAGCAGGGAAATTTTGGCGCGCGCATTGTTCACCACCACCAGATCCAACAACCCGTCCCCGTTCAAATCCGCCGCGTGAAGTTGCGCAATTCCATTCTCGATTGGAAAAATCTCGGGGCCGATGAAACTCAACCGGCGGGTGGAAGACTCAGCGGAAAACGCCAGCGGCGCGCCAGCCAGAAGGATGATTAGAGTCGCCAGACCGCGATATTTCACCATGTTCATCAGCGCGGCCAGCCTGCCAGTGCAGAATAACTTTGACCAGTTTTATTCAAGGGCACACCGCTAGTTCATCGCGCCGGAAGCCTTCTCCAACGGCAATGAAATCCGCACTATGCCGGAGTGATCTCCCGCCGCCGGTACGATCTCCAATTTGCCGTGATGCGTTTCGAGGACTTTACGCGTCACCGCCAGCCCCAATCCCAAGCCCACATTTCGGGTCGTGTAAAAAGGCGACGCCGCATTGCGAACGGCCTCCGGGGCGAACCCCTTGCCATTGTCGCGCACCTCGATTTGCAGCATGGAATCGCCGCTGCCGTTCTCCGCCGCGCTCAAATGCACGTCAATTTTCGGATCGGTCGGGTTGGCTTGCAACGCGTTGATCAGCACCTCGGCCAAGGCATGCCTCAAGGCCGGCCGATCCCCGCTCACGGACGGCGACTTGAGCGTGCTTTCATATTTCAACGTCGCCTTGATCGGCTGATACTTTCGAGCTTCCTGGTACGCCTCCTCAATGAGCGATTTCATCGCAATCGGCTCCGGGTTGACGGTGCCATCCCGCGCCAAAAAGCGCATCTGATTGACCAAGCGATTGACGCGCTTGACGCCATCCGCCAACGCCGTATCCAGCGAAGCCCGGAATTCCGCGTCCCGGAATTTTTCCGCCAGTAATTGCTGGTGCGTGGAAAGCGGTACCATGGCGTTGCCGACCTCATGCGCCAGCCGGTCAGCCATGGTCTTGACGAGACGCAGATTGGCGGCCTCGACTTCCAAGCGCCGCAACTGCTCGCTCTGCGTTTGATCATCCATGATGAGCAACGCGGCCACAGTCTGACTGCCGCCCGGCTTTTGCAACGGCGCCACCGTCACGGCGAAAACCGTTCCGGGAGCGGACGGAGGTTCATAACGGAACGTGGCGAGCGCGGCGCCGGTTCGCAGCACTTGAAAAATCTTCGCCCCTAATTCCTGGGGCAGATCGGCAAACTCCAATTCCCCGCTCCGACCGGGAGCGCTGCGCAAATGTTTCCGCGCCATGCGGTTCACATGCAAAATTTTCAAGTTGCTGCCGACGACCACGCAGGCGCTGTTTAATTCGCGCAGCACGTTGGCCAGGAGCTCGTTGTTCCCGACCAACTGGTCGTGCAACCAGATGTTGCGCACCGCCAGACCCACCTGCTCCAGCAAATGAAAAATCAATTCCAACTCGGGATTGGTCAGTGCCTCGCCGGTGATCCGGGTGTCAAAAATCGCCAACCCAAGCAAACTTTCCCGATCAAAAATCGGCACCGCCACCTGCCCGCCGATGGTGTCGAACTCTTTTTCCACTTCGGGATCAGCCAGAGCTTCCGGGGCGTTGCGGCGCAAAATATGCCCCAAATGAAAAACCTGCCGTCCGATGCCGGATTTGAGTGACAACTCGATGTTTTTGAGCAAGTCAGTGGAAATTCCAAGAGCCGCGCGCGATTGCAACCGCTGGATTTGATCCGGCACGCTGCCCAAACCATCATTGGTCGAATTGCCGCGCAGGAAAATCGCGGCGCGATTAAAACTGACGATCTCCCGCAGTTGCAGCAAAAACTGCCGCAACATGGCTTCCGCATTCAATGAGTGGGCGAGCAGCGAGGAAAAGCTGCGCAGCACGGTCAGCGATTGCGGCGGTGGCGGAACATTGGCCACCGGCGTTGGAGTGGGCCGCAGCGGAAACATCGGCTGCAGTGTGATTGCCGGTGGAGGAACCTTGAACGGCCGTTCCAGCAAAGTTTCCAAGACGCGCGGGCGAAGGGGCTTGGATAACACCTGCGTTGCGCCGCGCAACAACACTTCTTCCTCCCACTCGGATTGCATTCCGCTGGTATAAACGAGGATTGGACAGTGCGTGTTTTGTCGGCGCAATTTTTCAACCAACCAGACCACCTGAACCTCGGTGAAATCGCTGTCTATGATCACCGCCTGGGCCAGGTCATGGGCCAATAGCGGTTCGGCTTCCTCCGCCGAAATGCGATGAATGACGCGGTAATCCGCAGGATTCAGACCGGATCGGACCGTTTCCGTCATTTCTGGGTGCGGCGACAATACAAGCAGCGTTTTCATGGTCCGATCACATCCTTCTGAGTACGACAAAATTCTTTTGGGTCAACTCCAACTCCTTTGCATTCGAATCGCCCGAATGCGCGAACGGCATCCGCCTCCAACACCCGAAGTCGTCCGACTTGTGCCCAATATGCAAAAGTAGCACTGGAAAAACTTCCCGCTCTTAGAAAGACATACCGGAGCCGCTTGGTCAACCAATTCTTGTCTGTGTCACCCCGGTTTGTGTTCGGGATTAACCCGAGTCGCGCGCCACCTCGTTTTTTTCGGCCAATTTCGACCGGTTTAACCACCCAATGTCGTCGGGTTGTTGACGTCACCTTTGTTGAAATCCACATACGCCTCGGTCAAATCGGCGGCGTACATGACCGCCGCGGCCTTACCCAGATTCAGGTTGACATGTAATTCAAACTCGTTGGGCGCGGTCGCGGCGCAAAGTTGCCGGAAAGTCACCCGCGTGGGTTGACCGCGCTTGAGACTCCAGACCACTTTTTTTGATCCGGGAGCGCTGTAGCCAATGTCCACTTTCTCTTCCTGCACTATGGCCGCCGAATAGCCCAACGCGTCAATGATGCGCCCCCAATTCGGGTCGCCGCCGTGCCAACTGGTTTTCACCAACGCACTGTTCGCCACCGCCCGCGCCGCCGCGTCCGCGTCCTGAATCGTCTTTGCGCCCTGCACCCGCACCGTCACCACGCGATGCACCCCCTCGCCGTCGCGCACAATCATCTTCGCCAGTTCCAAGCAGACATAATTGAGCGCCGCTTGAAACATCTGGCTTTGGACCTTGGACTTTAGACTTTGAACTTTTCCATTCCCCGCCAAACCGTTTGCCAAAACCAGCACGGTGTCATTCGTGCTCATGTCGCCATCCACGGTAATACAATTAAAACTTTGCGCTACCGCTTCCTGCAACGCGGCCTGCAACGCCTTCGCCCCAACCGCCGCATCCGTGGTGATGAATCCGAGCATGGTGGCGTGTAACCCGCCGTGCGGCAAAGCGGCGGGACGTTTTCCCGTGGCCGACATCCCGGGTTGAATCATCCCCGCGCCTTTGCAAATGCCGCCGATGCGAACCTTCTTTCCGCCCAACTCAAACTCCACCGCGATCTGCTTCGGCTTCGTGTCACTGGTCATGATGGCTTCCGCCGCCTCATTGGCGTGTGCCGGAGCGTTGCCAAGAAGTTGCAACGCCTCGCGAATCCCCCGCTTCACGTTGGGCAGCGGCAAGGCGACCCCAATCCGTCCGGTGCTGCCCACCAAAACTTGCGCTTCGGGAAGATGCAATTCCCGCGCGAGTGTCGCCGTCATTTCCCGCGCGTCCTTCATACCTTGCCTGCCGGTACAAGCGTTGGCATTGCCGGAGTTGACCACCACGGCCTGCGCGATGCCCTTCTTCACGCGCTCAACGCATACCTTCACCGGCGCGGCGCACACTTGATTCGTCGTGAACATGCCCGCCACCGTCGCTGGTACTTCCGACACAATGAGCGCCAAGTCGCGCTTCTTACCCTTCTGCGATCCTTTACCCGTGCCGAGCCGTTTGATGTCACAAAACACACCGCTGGCGAGGAAACCTTGCGGCGCGACGATTGAACCTTCGATGACTTTGAATTTCAGCTTCATGAAAAACCGACAAGAGCTTGCCAGCGCGCCGCCGCGCTGCAATGCAAATCCAGCGCCGGAGGCGCGACAGCAGGCAGCTCACCGCGTGAGCTTTACGCTTTGCTTCGCCCTTCTCCCCCCGAACGACGCCATCCTTACCGACAAAAGATCAGCACCAAAAGCTGCACCGACACGATGCGCAACAGCATGGTCAGCGGATATACCGTCGCGTAGGCGATGGACGGCGCATCCGACTTGCAAACCGCGTTGGCAAACGCCAGCGCCGGAGGGTCGGTCATGCTGCCGGCCAGCAAACCGCCGATCGTGGTAAAATTTAATTTGAGAACGGCGCGAGCCACCGTGCCCACGACCAGCATCGGGACCATCGTGATGACCAATCCCGTTCCGACCCACAGCAAACCTTCGCTCGTAAACACCGTGCCGAAGAACTTCTCTCCAGCTTTCAAACCGACACAAGCCAGAAACAGCACGATTCCCAACTCGCGAAAAGCGAGGTTGGCGGTGGCGGGCATGTACCAGATCACCGAACCAATGCGTCCGATCCGGCTCAGAATGATCGCGAGCAAGAGCGGCCCCCCCGCCAGTCCCAACCGCACGGGTACAGGAATGCCGGGAAAATGCAGCGGCAACATGCCGAACAGCACGCCCAGCGCGATGCCGACAAAGATCGGCACAAAATTGGTTGCGTTGAGCGCTGAGACGGAATTGCCCAATTCTCGAGCGGCCAGTTCGAGCGGTTCCGCTTCGCCCACCAATTGCACCACGTCGCCAAATTGCAACACGAACTGCCCCATCGCGGTCATCTCCAGATCGGTCCGATTCACCCGCGTTACCGTGACCTTGTAGCGCGCGTCCAAATCCAGCGCGTCAATGGTTTTCCCCAACACTTCTTTACGAGTGACAGCCACTTTGCGAGTAATGACGCGGCTGGGTGACTGCGATAAATCCACGTCACTGCGCAATCCGACAATCACGCGGAATTTTTCCAAGTTGCGGCGTGTGCCGATGGCCAGAACAACGTCACCCGGATGCACGACGGTGTGTTCAGTGGCCGTCTGGACTTCCTCGTGGTTCTTGCGGCGAAGGCGCGAAACCACCACGCCAATTTCTTCGCGTCCGGGAATTTCGCCGATCGTCACCCCGTCCAAATTCGTATTGGTCACGAGGACATTCATCCGCTCCACCGGCTCCACGTCGCGCACGCGCTCGGATTGGTAGGCCTCGGCTTCCTGTTTGGGATTGATGCGGAACCCAAATTGCAACAACAGCAACGAGATGATGATGCCCAACACGCCGCCCGGATAAGCGGCGGCGTACGCCAGTGCCGGCAGCACCGTTTGATCGGCGAGCGGACCGCCGAGGGATTTGATGGTCTGCTGCAAGGCGCCCAACGAAGGCGTATTCGTCGTCGCCCCGGTCAGCAATCCCAGCGCCGCGATCAAGTCCACTTTCAGAACGCGCGCGCCGAGCACCAGGGTCAGACCGACGCCCAGCACCACCACCAGTGCCGCCAGCAGATTAAGTTTCAACCCTTGCTTCCGTAACGAAGCGAAGAAGCCAGGACCGAGTTGTAATCCGATCGTAAACACGAACAGGATCAAGCCAAACTCGCGCACGAATTCGAGAGTTGCCGGCTCAATTTTGATTCCGAAATGGCCGACCAAAATGCCCGCGAACAACACACCCGTCACACCAATGCCAACGCCGCGCACCTTGAAGGTTGAAAGCACCAGCCCCCCCGCGCCCACCGCGGATAATATCAGCACCGCCCAAGCCACCGGGTTCAATTCCGCCATTTGGGTTATCCAATTCATACTGGCTATATCAATCCGGCCGTTTCCGGAAAACCGCAGTGGATATTCATGCTATGCACCGCCTGACCGCCCGCGCCCTTGATCAGGTTGTCCTCCGCGCTCATTACGATCAATCGTCCGGTGCGCGGATCGAGTCGCCACGCCATCTCGCAGATATTGCTGCCCACGATATTTTTCGTATCGGGAAACGCCTTGCCTTCCAGCAGCCGCACGAACGGTTCCTGCGCATAGGCTTTTGCGTAGCAGGCGGCGATTTTCGCGCCGAACTGCGCCACGCTGGCTTCATCCGAAACCGTTTCCATCGGCGTCAGATAAAGCGTCGTGAGAATACCGCGGTTCACCGGCATCAAATGCGGCGTGAATTGAATCACGACCTTCGTTCCGGCCGCCAGGGACATCTGTTCCTCGATCTCCGACAAATGCCGGTGCTTGGGTATGCCGTAAGGGCGCGCGCTTTCATTACATTCACAGAACAGATAATCAATTTCCGCTTTGCGCCCGGCGCCGCTGACGCCGCTGTAGGAATCGGCAATGATGCCTTGCGCTTGAATCAAACCCGCCCGGAGTAGCGGCAGGGTGGGCAGCAACACGCTCGTGGGATAACAACCCGGCGAAGCAATCAACGAAGCGCGTTTGATGGCTTCCCGATAAAACTCGGGCAACCCGTAAACCGCTTGCGCCAGCAGTTCGGGCGCGGGATGATCGTGCGCGTAAAATTCCCGGTAAACCGCCGGACTGCGCAAACGAAAATCCGCGCTCAAATCAATGACCGTTCTTCCGGACTTCAGCAACGGCACGGCATATTCCGCCGCGACGCCGTGCGGCAACGCGAGGAACACCAGGTTCGCCTGTCGGGCCAGTTCGTCCGCGTTCGGCTCCATAAATCGCAACGACCGGGAAACCGGATGGCTCGCGAATTTGGGAAAAACCTGCGCCAGCGTTTTGCCGGCGTTTTGTCGGGAGGTGACCGCGACCAGTTCCACGTGCGGATGGTTCGACAGCAGCCGGACCAGTTCTTCTCCGGAATAACCCGACGCGCCGATAATGGCGACTTTCTTCGTCTTCATCTTCTATAAATTAGCCGTGATTTTTTCGGTTCACACGCAAATTACCTCAAACCACCTTCGTCCCGGTGCGGTAAAGACCGGGCTGGCGCAGTTCCATGTGATGTTCCGGTCGGCCCGCGGGTTTGAATCCGAAAGCGGCATAAAGCTCGTGCGCGTCCCGGGTCACCAGATTAATCCGACGCAACCCCTGCATTTGCGGATGCGCCAGCACACATTCAATCAACCAATGCCCCAGGCCGCGACCGCGATATGTGGCCAGCACATAAACATCGCAAAGATAGGCAAACGTCGCGGAATCCGTTATCACCCGCGCCAAGCCAATTTGCGCCGTACCGTCGAACAATCCAAAGCACAAGGAATGTTGCACCGCGCGCGCCACCACTTCGCGCGGAATGTCCTCCGCCCAGTAGGTGGTGCGCAAAAAGGCGTGGATGGCGTCCACGTCCTGCAACGCCGGGTCCGTGGAAATTTTCCAATTATCTTTCTTCCATTCGCGGTGCATAAATAAAAACCCCGCCAGCATCGCCAGCGGGGTTGAAAGGATCCCAGTCGCTTAACGCTTGCTGAACTGGAAGCGTTTGCGCGCTCCCGGCTGGCCGTATTTCTTGCGTTCTTTCATGCGCGGATCGCGCGTGAGCACCCCGCCGCGCTTTAGCGTCGGACGCAGATTGGCGTCGAATTCAAGCAACGCACGGGCGATGCCGTGGCTGACGGCGCCCGCCTGGCCGGTCGGCCCCCCGCCCTTGACATTGATCTTTACATCCAGCTTTTCCGCCGTGCCGGTGAGCGATAGCGGCTGCGCAGCCGTCGCCCGCAATGTTTCCATGGGAAAATAGTTGTCAAACGCCCGGCCGTTCACGGTGATTTTACCGCTGCCGTTCGCCAAACGAACCCGTGCGACGGACGTCTTGCGGCGGCCCGTGCCGAGAAATTCAGGAGTCTTGGTAGCCATCGAATAATTACTGGTTATCGGAAATTGAAATTAGTGCGCGGCCTTGAGTACCGCCGGCTTTTGCGCCGCGTGATCGTGCTTCGGTCCTTTATACACTTTAAGCTTGGTCATCAACACGCGCCCCAGACGGTTCTTGGGAATCATTCCCCGTACCGCCCGCGTGATCAATTCCTCGGGGCGCTTGGCGCGCAGTTGTTCCACGGTGAAATACTTCTCGCCGCCCTTCCAACCGGAATACGTCATGTAGGTTTTATCGGTTTCCTTTTTGCCGGTGATCTTCACCTTCTCGGCGTTAACCACGATCACGAAATCACCCGCATCAAGATGCGGCGTGAACACGGGTTTGTTTTTGCCCCGCAAAATATCCGCCACCTGCACGGCCAACCGGCCCAATACTGCGCCCTCGGCATCAATAACGTGCCACTGGCGCTCATTTAAATTCACTTTCGGCAAATGCGTTTTCATTAAATTCCCGTCGAAGGGATGCAGACGTTATCAAATGAACACCCAAAGTCAATAGCTCTTTACGCTGGATTTTCCCGGGTTGAATCCGGCAAGCTGCCCACTGGAGTGGTAAAATCGCGTGTTGAGCACTGAAAACCCAGCCACCAGTTCGCCCACCCGCCGCCTGCTGGTGGTGGCCGCCGGTCTTTACGCCCTGGACCAGCTCACCAAATCCATTGTGCTCCAATTCCTCGGCCAATGGCAGGAACGCGTGATCATCCCCGGGTTTTTCAAATTCGTCCACTGGGGCAACACGGGCGCCGCCTGGAGCTTCCTCTCCGGCAACAACAAACTTCTCGCCGGAGTCGCCGCCATTGCGTTAGTGGGACTGTTCCTGGCGCGAAAGCACTTCGATCTGCGTTCCAGGCTCGGCCAATTCGCTTTTGGCGCAATCCTCGGCGGCATCGCCGGCAACCTGACCGATCGCCTGCTCCCCAGCCGCCAACACGTCATTGATTTCCTCCGATTCTATCTCGATACCGCCCGGGGCGAAGTGGGCTTTCCCGCTTTCAACGTCGCCGACAGCGCCATTTGTATTGGCGTCGCTTTGATTTTTTGGGGGACGTGGCGCACGGAAAAAATGGCGCGGCTCGAAACCAAAACTCCCGCTGAACCCAAAGCTTCCTGAGTTTTTGGGATGACCACAACGCGCACGGACACGCTGACCATTGACCGCTCCTATCCCAATGAGCGTCTGGATGCTTTTCTACGGCGGCATTTTCCCACCCTCTCACGCGGTGCGATTCAGCGCTTGATTGCGGAAGGTTATATCACGGTCAATGCTCAACCGACCAAACCCACGCACACCCCGCGCGCCGGCGAAGTGGTTCGCCTTGAATTTCCCGAAGCCAAACCGGCCGCCGCGCAACCCGAGGACATCCCCCTCGATATTCTCTACGAAGATGCGGCGTTGCTCGTCCTGAACAAACCGCCCGGACTCGTCGTGCATCCGGCGGCAGGCAACGAAAATCACACCCTGGTCAATGCGTTGCTGCATCATTGCCGGGGCGAACTCAGCGGCATCGGCGGTGTGGCGCGGCCCGGCATTGTCCATCGGCTTGACAAGGAAACCAGCGGTTGCCTCGTCGTCGCCAAAAATGACGCGACGCATACCGCGCTCTCGGCGCAATTCGCCGCCCGCTCCGTTCAGAAAATTTATCTGGCCCTTGTGTGCGGCCTGGTACCGAGCGACTCGGGGCACATCCGTGCGGCCATTGCCCGGCATCCCACCCAACGCAAACGCATGGCCATTCACGCCGCCGCCTCCGGCCGCGCCGCCCACACCGAATACCGGGTTCTCGAACGACTCAACGCCGCCACCTTGATGGAAGCGCACCTGCACACCGGCCGCACCCACCAAATCCGCGTTCACTTTCGCCACCTTGGCTTTCCGATTGTCGGCGACTCCACCTACGGCCAGCGCCAAACCCGTCGGCTGACGGAGCTGACGCATTACGCGCCGCCGCGACTCCTGCTCCACGCTCAACAACTCGCCTTCACCCATCCACGCACCGGAAAGAAACTGGCGTTAACCGCGCCCCCTCCCGCCGACTTCGAAGACGCGCTCAAATTCTTGCACACACGCGATTGATAACCTGTTCAACAACTGAAAAATCCTCGTCTTTTAAGATGGCAGACGCGGCGAAGGAAATAACCGCCCGTGAATCGTAACGGAATCTTAAACTTTATTAAACTTTGATGGATTTGCAGATGGCCAGCGACCACACGCCGGGGCGATTTATTGGAAATGGAAACGGCAGGACGACCGTTCATTCCTCTGCCCCTTCGGGAATTGTTTGGTCTTGCGGTAATTGCCGCGACCGAGGACGGTCGCACTACAGGTCTGAGTGCAATCCGGTTTTACTGCGTTGTCCTCGGACAAGAGACCGTCTACACTGCCGCGCAAGTGAATTCATCAGTCAGTCCCGGAAAGTTTGCCTGGTTTGTAGTGGCGCTGCTCGTTCCCGTGGCGCTGCTGAATTATCTCGACCGCCAGATGCTGGCCACCATGAAGGCGTCCATGGTGGCGGATATCCCGACCATTGCGAATCGCGCGGATTGGGGGCTCGTGCTTGGCGCGTTCAAATGGACTTACGCGATTCTCAGTCCTTTCGGCGGGTACGTGGCGGATCGGATTGGGCGGCATCGGGTGATTGCGGCCAGCCTGCTGGTTTGGTCGGCAGTGACCTGGTGGACCGGCCACACGACCACCTTTGGTGAATTGGTGGCCACGCGCGCCTTGATGGGACTCAGCGAGGCGTTTTATATGCCGGCCGCGCTGGCGTTCATTGCCGATTATCATCCCGGCCTGACGCGCTCGCGGGCGATCGGGGTGCATCAAACGGGAATTTACGTGGGCCAGATCTTGGGGGGGTTCGCCGGTTACGTGGCGGATTCACCGGACCACGGCTGGCGTTGGGCGTTCACGACGTGCGGGTTGATTGGCGTGATTTACGCCTTGCCGCTCATGGCGATGCTGCGTTCTCCGCAACGGGTGGTGATCGAGCCAAGCACCGAGAAACTCAAGGCCGGCGTGTGGCGGGGGTTGTTGACCAATCGCAATTTTATTTTGTTGGTGTTGTACTTCACGCTGCCCGCCATCGCGGGCTGGGTGGTGCGCGATTGGATGCCGGACATTTTGCGCGAGCGTTTCGGCCTGGGGCAGGGCGCGGCGGGCGTGAAAGCGATTTTGTACGTGCAAGTAGCCTCGTTGATCGGCGCGGTGGTTGGCGGCGCGCTGGCGGATCGCTGGATGCGCAACAATAAACGCGGCCGCATCTTTGTCAGCGCCATCGGCATGACCCTGTTTCTGCCCGCCTTGTTCAGTGTGGGTAACGCGGGCACGGTCAGCATGGCGGTGGCGGGATTGATCGTCTTCGGCCTGGGCTGGGGCTTTTTTGACTGCAACAACATGCCGATCCTGTGTCAGATTACGCGCCCCGAATTGCGCGCGACGGGTTACGGCATCATGAATCTGGTGAGCATCAGTTGCGGTGGTTTCGGCGATTGGGCTTTTGGCGCCTTGCGCGACCGGCATGTACCACTGAACGCCATCTTTGGAGTGTTCGCCGGGATTGCGCTATTGTCGGTGCTGGTGGTATTGGTGATTCGTCCGCAAAGCAGCGACGAGTCATCAGCGGCGCGATAATCTCCACCCCGGTGCTTCGCCGCCATCTGGATTGAACTCCAACCGCGAGGCAGCGTGGCTGGTCAGTGCGCGGGCGCGCGGGCGGGGGTGATGATATCCAGGGATTTTACCTGGTGGAGCAAACGGGAGCGTTGTTCCGCCGTCAAATTCCGCAGCGGCGACCGCACCGGACCGCAATCCACTCCAGCCAAGCTCATCACCGCTTTGCCGCTGGCCAACCCGCCAAAAGTCCCCAGCGCCTCGACGAGCTTCACGGATTTGAGTTGCAACGTCCGCGCTTTATCGAGCTGGCCGGCCCGGAAGGCGTTGACGATTTCGTGATAGAGTGGCGCACAATAATTGTAGGTGCTGCCCACGGCTCCAGTGACGCCCAACGCCAGCGCGCCCAACAGCATTTCATCACAGCCAAACAGAATGTTGAAACGTCCGTCCGCAAAATCGAGACACTCCTGCAAAACCACGAGGTCCATGCTGCTGAATTTAATTCCGGCCAGATTGGGAATCCGGCTCTCGGCCTGACGCAAAAATTCAAACATGGAAAAGTTCACGCCGGTCAGCGGCGGAATGTGATAGAAGTAAAAAGGCAGCGGCGCACATTCCTGGGCGACGGGGACGCAGAAGCTGAGCAAATCTTCGATGGTGGCCGGTTTGTAATAGCTGGGTGCGACCAAGGCTACTGCGTCGGCTTGAATTTGTCGCGCCTGGGCAGCCAGTTGTCGGGCTTCCCCGAGACTGTTATGACCAACGTGAACGACGAGTTGGAGCGAGGTGTTTTTAAGGGCGTCCCGCCAGCGTTGCGCGACTTGCTGCCGTTCCGGCGTCGTCAGAGATAAGCCTTCACCGGTACTGCCGCAGATGAACGCGCCGGCAACTCCGTCAGCGGCGAGACGCGCGGCCTGTTGATCAATCGCGGGCAAATTGATGCTGCCATCAGCATGCATGGCCGTGAACGGGGCGGCGATCAGACCCGTTAATGCGTGTGAAGGATTCTTCATGCGCGGCAATCTTAACACCAAGGAGCGGCAGGTTTGGAGCAAATTATCTTGTCATTTTTACGGACGGGTAGGAGGCTTCCGACCGGGCCGCTGAACGCAGTGTGCGTTATGAAACGATCATCCCAGCGCCGCACTTGTCGCGAACCCGCCATGACCCGTGTTTTTCTCATAATGATTGTTCTCGCGGCCCTTACGGCCACCCGAATGGACGCCGAGATAACAGCCAACGAATTGCGGTGGTCGCAACTGCCGCCGTTACCCGATGCGCTGGGGGTGGCGGGTGCGTTCGCCGGGATGAGTGATGGTAAACTGATTGTGGCGGGCGGCGCCAACTTTCCCGACAAAATGCCATGGGAAGGCGGACAAAAGGTCTGGCACGACACGGTGTATGTGCTTGATCAAACCAATGCCCACTGGCGTGTCGCGGGTAAATTACCCCGTCCCTTGGCGTACGGGATTTCGTTGACCACAGAGTACGGCGTGCTGTGCATTGGCGGCAGTGACGCCACGCGGCATTATGCGAATACTTTTCTGCTGACTTGCGCCAACGGCAAAATCGTTACGCACGAGTTGCCCCCGTTGCCCGTGCCGCTGGCGAACGCGGCGGGCGCGCTGGTGGGACGGGGGGCTTATATTGCTGGGGGCTCGGAAATACCCGGAGAACAAGTGGCGTTGAATCGCTGCTTCGCCTTGGAACTGACTGCGCTCGCGGATCCAATTCTCCCTTCCAGCGGGAGAGAAGGTGAATCCAGAGCAGCAATAGGCATGCTGAATTTAGAAAACATAAGTAGGAGACCAGCTTCCGGGAAATCGCATCTGGCCTGGACGGAGTTGACGCCGTGTCCGGGTGAAGCGCGAATTCTTCCCACCGCTGGCGCAACGACGGACGCTTTCTATTTGATGGGCGGCGCAGCCTTGCGATTGCAGGGTGACAAAGTGAAACGGGCTTATTTGCGCGACGCGTGGAAGTATTCGCCGGCATCCCGCAACTGGAAGCGACTGGCGGATTTGCCGCGACCATCCGTCGCCGCGCCTTCTCCTGCGCCGATAATTGATGCCACTTTGCTGCTTATCGGTGGGGATGACGGTTCGCTGGCCAATTTCCAGCCGACGGAACGACATCCTGGTTTTCCGCGCGTGGCACAAGCGCTGGATTTACGCACCGGCAGCTGGTCGCAGTTCAACCACCTTCCCGTTGTGCGCGCCACGTTACCGGCGGTGCCGTGGCGCGGTTTTTTTGTGTTGCCCAGCGGCGAGGTGCGTCCAGGGGTGCGTTCGCCGGAGGTCTGGACCGTGCGTGGAAATGAACGCGATTGAGTCGGCAGATGATGATGGACGAGGATGTCGCGCAGCCTATGGGGCTCTGAACGTCGGAATGATTAGGCTCGTGTGCATATTGCTTGGTGGATTAGGGTCCGCATGGGATTCGCTCCAGACTTGAACGGTTAAAATGAACAACTTTCTGCTGGCTTCACCGCAACAGCTCGCGGAGTTGTATCGCTCCACGTTGCTGAATGACGTTATTCCGTTTTGGTTGCGCCACGGCTTGGATCGTCAAGAGGGCGGAATTCTGACCTGTTTGGATCGTGATGGTGCGGTGATTGACACGGACAAATCCGTCTGGTTTCAGGGACGGGCCGCCTGGGTGTTCGCCACGCTTTACAACACGGTGGAAAAACGCGCTGAATGGCTGGAAGCCGCGCATTCGTGTCTGGAGTTCTCGCGGCGGCATTGCTTTGGACCGGAGGGGAAAATGTACTTTACCGTGACGCGCGAGGGGCAGCCTTTGCGGATGCGGCGTTATGTTTTTAGTGAAAGTTTCGCGGCGATCGCGAATGCGGCTTACGCGCGCGCCACCGGCGAGACCCGCGCGGCTGAGGATGCCATTAAAACATTTGCGACCTATCTGCGCTATTCCTTCACCCCGGGCGTGATGACGCCAAAGTTCCAGCCAGCGCGTCCCATGCAGGGACTTGGCGGCCACATGATCGGACTAGCCACGGCGCAGGAACTTCGCGCAAATCTGGGCGACGTCGTCATCTCCGGTCGCACTTGCACGGAATGGATTGATTTCAATCTGGCAACGATCGAGAAGCATTTTCTGAAGCCGGAACATCAGGTGTTGCTGGAGACGGTGGGGTTGAACGGCGAGCTTCTCGAGCATCATGACGGACGGACCTTGAACCCCGGCCACGCCATCGAATGTGCCTGGTTCATCATGCACGAAGGCAAATTGCGCGGTGCGGGGCGGCTTATTGAACTCGGGCGCACGATTTTGGATTGGATGTGGCGGCGCGGTTGGGACGAGGAACAAGGCGGGCTGTTTTACTTCCGCGACCTGCGCGGTTTGCCGGTGCAGGAATACTGGCACGACATGAAATTTTGGTGGCCGCACAACGAGGCGGTTATTGCGACGTTGCTGGCGTATCAACTCACGGGCGACGCCACATACGCCCGCTGGCATCAGCAGGTTCACGACTGGAGCTTCAAACACTTCGCCGATCCTGAATTTGGCGAATGGTACGGCTACCTGCATCGCGATGGGCGGATTTCTTCCCGCGCCAAAGGCACGATGTACAAAGGCCCGTTCCATCTGCCGCGCATGTTGTGGTATGGCGCCCGGCTCAGCGACGAACTTGCGGCAACCTGACGGGGCTGCGGCTGGGCGGTGCAAAATGGTTTCCAGCCATCGGCAGCGGCGCAATGTTCCTTTCGCACTTCCATTTCCGGGCATAGACATCGGCGTGACTCCCAACGGACGCTTGGGATAGGATGGCGACCGTGCATTGGATATTCTTGATTTTGGCAATCCTGTTTGAAGTGGCGGGAACGATTTGCATGAAACTGTCAGCGGGGTTTTCCCGGGTCGTGCCAACCATTTTAATGGGAGTGTTCTACACGTTTTGCTTTGGGCTTCTGACTTTGGTGCTGAAGAAAGTGGACGTGAGCGTGGCCTACGCCATCTGGAGCGGCGTGGGCACGGCCTTGATCGCCACCGTGGGGGTGCTGTGGTTTCGCGAGCCGATCACATGGCTGCGGGTGGTGGGATTATTGGCGATTATCGGAGGGGTGGTGGCCTTGAATCTCTCCACGAACCCATCCTGATCCGGCGGGAACGGATACAGCCCACGCATTTTTTTCTTCAATCGGATTCGCGATCTGTCACATTGCTAAATAAACGATAATACTTATGGCTCCGACTCCGACCGCCGCACCGACCCGTCAATCCAACGCTCCCGCGCTTCATGGTCCGTTTGCCATCATGACCTCACTGTTTTTTCTGTGGGGGTTCATGACGGTGTTCAATGACATCCTGATCCCGCGTTTCAAGGAGGCGTTCACGCTCAATTACTTTCAGGCGATGCTGGTGCAACTGGCGTTTTTTGGCGCTTACTTTGTGGGGGCGTTAATCTATTTCGTTATTTCAGTAACCAAGGGCGATCCCATCGCGCGCATTGGCTATAAAAACGGTGTGGTGATGGGATTGCTGATTTCGGCGTTGGGCAGTGCCATGTTCTGGCCGGCGGCAGGCGCGGCGTCGTACCCCATGTTTCTGACCGCGCTGTTTGTGGTGGGACTGGGTTTTGCCATGCTGCAAATTGCCGCCAATCCGTATGTCACCATTCTTGGGCCGGAAAGCACGGCGTCCAGCCGGCTGAATCTGGCGCAGGGCTTCAACTCCATCGGCACCACCATCGGTCCGATCATCGGCGGCTGGCTGATTTTCCAGTATTTCGCCTCGAGCGGCGCGCACGGCGCGGATTCCGTCAAGGTGCCCTACATGGTATTTTGCGGCATCTTTCTGCTCCTGGCGGTGATTTTCTACTTTGTGCGTCTGCCGCACGTGGGCGAAGGGCGCATCGAGCCGGGGGCGGGCGCGTTGAAGTTTCCGCACGTGGTTTTGGGCGTGATTGCCATCTTCATGTATGTGGGCGGAGAAGTTTCCGTGGGCAGCGTCATCATCAATTTTCTGGGGCAGGCGGATATCGGCAATCTGCCGGAATTGGAGGCGAGCAAGTATGTGTCCATTTACTGGGGGGGATTGATGATTGGACGGTTCATGGGGGCGGTGGAATTAAGCGAGATGCGCCGCGCCCGCAAGCAGGTGGCGCTCATCGTCATTCCGCTCGCGGCCTACGTCTTTTTGTGGATAGCCAAAAGCGCGCCCCTGGCGGCCATTCACGGGGAGGCGGACAAGCCGGTGCTGGCGCTGTGGTGGGAGCAGATCTCCGCAAACTGGCCGGTGTTCCGCATGTACCTGCCGTTTGTGGCCTTGTGCTGGTTGTTGTTTCAATTCGGTCGCTCGCAAACGGCGCGCACGCTGGTGATTTTCTGCGCGACGGTAGTGGTGTTGCTGGTGATTGCGATTCTCACCAAAGGCACCATCGCCATGTGGTGCGTGGTGGCAATCGGACTGTTCACTTCCATCGGTTGGTCGAACACGTTTTCCCTGGCCTTGGAAGGCACGGGGATTTACAAGAGCCAGGTTTCCTCCCTGTTGGTCATGGCCATTCTGGGCGGCGCAATACTGCCGCCGCTGCAGGGCTGGGTGGCGGACGTGACCCATAATCTGCAAGTGTCCTTCTTCGTGCCGTTGGTGGCGTATGCCTATGTGGCCTTCTACGGTTTGCAGGGGCACAAAATTGGCCGCAAAGAACTGACCGCCTGAATCCGTTTTATGAACCGCCGCGAATTTCTTCAGAACACCGTTTTGACTGCAGCGGCGTTGACGTTGTTGCCGTCGCGCAGTCTGGCCGCCCCAACCGATTTTCCAATGGTGCGCACCCCGCTCGAAAAGCGCCGCTTTAAGAGCGTGGCCGTCGAACGCGCCATCACCCAGGTCAAGGCTTCCATTGGCAATAAGGAGCTGGCGTGGATGTTTGAGAATTGTTTCCCGAACACACTGGATACCACGGTGGATTTCGGGACTTGGAACGGACGCCCCGATACTTATGTCATCACCGGCGATATTGACGCCATGTGGCTGCGCGACAGCTCGGCGCAGGTCTATCCGTATCTGGATTTGATGCGGGACGACGCCCCGCTGCAGCAACTCATCGCCGGTGTCATCAACCGGCAAACGCGATGCATCCTCAAAGACCCGTATGCCAACGCCTTTTACAAGGACGACCAGAAGCGCGGGGAATGGCAGCACGACATGACCGAGATGAAACCCGGCGTGCATGAACGCAAATGGGAGATTGATTCGCTGTGCTATCCGATCCGGCTCGCCCACCGTTATTGGCAGCTTTCCGGTGATCCCGCTCCGTTTGACCAGGCCTGGCATGACGCCATCCGGTTGACGCTGCAAACCTTCCGCGAGCAGCAGCGTAAATCGAATCGCGGGCCGTACCATTTTTTACGCCGCACCGAATGGGCCACCGACACTTTGCCGGGGCGCGGGTATGGCAATCCCGCCAAACCCGTGGGCCTGATCTATTCCATGTTCCGTCCGAGCGACGACGCCACCCTTTTCCCGTTTCTGGTGCCGTCCAATTTTTTCGCCGTCGTGAGTTTGCGTCAGGCGGCTGAAATGGTGGAGCGTTTGCGGGCGGATGCCCGGCTCGCGGGGCAATTGCGCGCGCTGGCTGCGGAAGTGGAAACCGCGCTGAAGCGTTACGCCATCGTGCGCCACCCCCGGGGCGGCAAGGTGTACGCGTTCGAAGTGGATGCCTACGGCAATTATTATTGCACGGACGATGGCAACATTCCGAACTTGTTGTCGCTGCCCTATCTCGGCGCCGTCAAACCGGGAGACAAGACGTATCTGAACACGCGCAAGCTGCTGCTTTCCACGGACAATCCCTACTGGTGCGTCGGCACAGCCGCCACCGGCCTGGGCGGTCCACACGTGGGCGTGGACATGATCTGGCCCTTGGGAGTCATCATTCAGGCCCTCACCGCCACCAAGGATGCGGAAATCAAACAGTGCCTGGTGACCTTGCAGAAAACTCACGCGAACACCGGCTTCATGCACGAAGCTTTCAACAAGGACGATCCGAATAAATTCACCCGCGCCTGGTTTGCCTGGGCCAATACCATCTTCGGCGAGCTGATCTGGAAAACCTTCCACGAACGCCGGCACCTGCTCGATTGAGCGCGGACTTCCGTCGGCCCCCGAATGATTGCGCGCGCCCATCGTCACCACCTCCGGGGACGGGCTGTGGTCTGGGCGCAGGCCGGTCTGGTGTGCGCGCTGGTGTGCGCGCCGACGGTGAACCGCGCGCGCGCGGATGCGGCGACTGATTACTACGCGCAAAGTCTGGCGGCAACGCGGGTGCTGCAACACTGGTATAACGCACAAGGTTTGTGGGACACAACCGGTTGGTGGAACGCCGCCAATTGTTTGGAAGCCGTTGAACGCATGATCGAGCTTAACAACGGCACCGAATATCTGGATGTTTTGCGCACGACCTTTGCCCGCAATCGCACCGCGGATTTCCTCAATGAGTTCTACGACGACGAAGGCTGGTGGGCGCTGGCCTGGGTGCGCGCGTACGATTTGACCGGCGAACGCCACTACCTGCGCGCGGCGCAAACCATCTTCACAGACATGATCTCCGGTTGGGACGATCACTGCGGCGGCGGAGTTTGGTGGAAGAAGGATCGCCAGTACAAAAACGCCATCCCCAACGAGTTGTTGCTGCTGCTGGCAACTCGTTTGCATCAACGCACTCCGGGCGACCGTGGTCCGGGCAGCTGCCTGGACTGGGCACAGCGCGAGTGGGAATGGTTCAAGGCGTCGGGCATGATCAATGCCGAGCAACTCGTGAACGACGGCCTGGATGCGGACTGCCGGAATAATCGCCAGACCACCTGGACCTACAATCAGGGCGTCATTGTGGGCGGACTGGTGGAGCTGTACCGAAGCACCGGGCGCGCGGATTATCTGACGCAAGCAATCGCGATTGGCGATGCAGCGACGACGCAATTGGTGAACGCCGCGGGCATTCTGCGCGAGCCGAATGAGAGGCGCGGCTTGCGCGGCGGCGACGGCCCGCAATTCAAGGGCATATTCATCCGGCATCTGGCGGAGTTGTATGAAGTCACCGGCTTCGTGCGGTACCGCGAATTTATGGAGCGCAACGCCAAATCCGTGTGGGAAAACAACCGTGACGCCCGCGGGCGCTTTGGCGGGCGTTGGGCCGGACCGGTGGACTCGGTGGATGCGGCGCGGCACAGCTCCGCCCTGCGCGTCATTTGCGCGCTGGCCGAGCCGCGGCTGGCGTCCGACACGAGGCCGGTATTGCAGCGTTTCAAGACGCCGGAGCAGGCACACGAGGTGGGGCGGCCGCGCGGCGAAACGCAATGGATTGCCGAGCTGGTGATGGATGAAAACTCCGGTTACATCGTGAAAGCGGCAGGGATGCAGCCGTTGCCACCCGGAACGTATGCAGCGGACTTTGAATTGAAGCTGGATTATCCGGCTGGCTTGCCGGCGGTCCTCGCGCGGATTTCCATCTGGGATGCCAACACCGGACGGGAACTGACCGGACGCGAATTATCCAGTGAACACTTTCCCAATGCGCTCTATCAGATCTTCACGTTGCACTTCCAGGTGCTTGCGGGACAGGAGGTTGAAGCGCGCACCTTTTGGTATCGGATTCCGGGTGCGCCGGGCCTGATCCATCGCAATATTTCCCTCCGGTCGGTGAATTAAGTCACGGCCGGATCTCCCGTTTTTCCGCGCCGGCAGCCGGAAGTAGTTGGTCATCCGGCAGGGTTGACGCGGAGGACAACGCCTTCTAGGGTGGGCGGAGTTGGCAGACCACTTATCTCTGAAATTATGAAAAAACTACTCGTCGGGGCCGTGTCCCTCGCGCTGTTGCTCCCGGGGTTGCGGGCCGGTGAACTGGGCGACCCGGCCGCACCCTTGAAAATTTCCGAATGGATCAAGGGCGGACCCGTGGACTTGGCAGCGGTCAAAGACAAGCAGGTTGTGGTGGTGGAATTTTGGGCGACGTGGTGTCCGCCGTGTCGTACCAGCATTCCGCACCTCACCGAGATGCAGAAGAAGTTCAAGGACGTGATCTTCGTCGGCGTGTCCGACGAGAAACCGGACGTCGTGAAGAAGTTCGTCAAGCAGATGGGTGACAAAATGGATTACGTGGTGGCGATTGACGACGATGATCAGACCAGCAAAGGCTACATGGCTGCTTTTGACATCGGTGGCATCCCTCACGCCTTCGTCGTTGGCAAGGACGGGCGCATTCTCTGGCAAGGTCATCCCATGGCCGGCTTGGAGGAGGTTCTGGATGAGATCGTCACCGGCAAGTACGATCTGGCGGCGGCGCAGGCCGCAGCCAGACGCGCGGCGGAATCGGAAGCCAAACGGGAAGCCGCCCAGGCGAAGTTGCAGGAGCTGGCGCAGCTGATTAAATCGGGCAACGACGACGCCAGAGCCAGGGAGCTCGAAGCGGAATTGGCGCGGCTGGACGAAGAAGCGGGTGGATTGATGGGGGGTGAAAAATTTGACCCTGCCGACTTCCGCAAACGCGTTCTGTTCAGCGGCAAGGCGCAGGAATATCAAAAGGCGCTGGCGGAGGGGGCGAGTGCGGAGAAGCTGGCGGCGTTGGAAAAGGAATTAACCAATGACGCGCCGAAGGCTTTTGATTTGGAGCAGTTCAAACAAGCGATCGCCCGACAGGCCGAGATGCAAAAAGCTTCGCCCGTTCTCGAAGCTTATTTCAAAGCCGTCAGCGAGGGCGGCGAATCCGCCAAGGTTCCTGACCTGGCCAAGAAGGTTGAAGCGTTGCAATTAAAAAATCCGGAATTATTGAATCAGATTGCCTGGACGATTCTGACTGAGGAGGAAGTCAAACATCGGGATTTGGAACTGGCCACCCGCCTGGCCAAAGCCGGCGTGGACGCTTCCGGAGGTCGTGATCCCAGCATCCTGGATACTTATGCCCGCGCCTTGTTTGATTCGGGCAAAGTCACTGAAGCGGTTGAGCAGCAAAAGAAGGCGATCGGTCTGGCCGACGACGAAGAGTTGCAGAACGAACTGAAGGCCACCCTCAAGAAATACCAGGACAGCCTCGCCGCCAAATAAGTTGCGGGCGGCGCCGCGGTCCCGGTCCGGGTCGGTGGTTGACGCCGACGATTCCCCGGCGTTAGGTTGCGCGCATGCGGAAACTCCTGTGGCTGCTGTTTTTCGGAACGGGCTCCCTCCCTTTCGCTGCGGCGCAATCGGTGGCTGACGCGGACGCTTTTGTGCGGCAGGCGGAGGCGGAGCTGGCGGCGCACTCCGTGCTGGCAAGCCGCGCCGACTGGGTGAATCTCACCTACATCACCGAAGACACGGACGCGCTGGCGGCGGAATTCAACGCGCGCGGGACCGAGTTGAGCATGCGCCTGGCCAAGGCGGCGGCAAAATTCGCCCACGTGGAGGGATTGTCCTTTGACGTGCGGCGCAAATTGAAGTTCCTCAAACAAAGCATCGTGTTGCCCGCCCCGGAGCAGCCCGGCGCCGCCGCGGAATTGAGCGGCCTCGCCACACGCATGCAATCCAGCTACGGCACAGGCAAGGGCACGATCCGCGGCGAACCCATCAACGGTCCGGACCTTGAGGCGGCCATGAGTACGGTGCGGGATCCGGCCTTGCTCAAGGAGATGTGGACCAGTTGGCATGACAACGTGGGGACGCCGATGCGCAGAGATTATGCGCGGCTCGTGGCGTTGGCCAACGCCGGCGCGCGCGAACTGGGCTACGCGGACGTCGGTTTGATGTGGCGCTCCGGTTACGACATGCCGCCGGACGAATTCGCGCGCGAGCTGGATCGGCTGTGGTTGCAGGTCAAACCGCTCTACGACCAGTTGCACTGTTACGTCCGCGCCAGATTGCATGAGCATTACGGCGCCGCGGTGCAGCCGGCAACCGGTCCGATCCGCGCGGATCTGCTGGGAAACCTGTGGGCACAGGATTGGGCCGGCATCTATCCGCTGGTTGCCCCCGCCGGGGTGGGCGACGTGGGGTATGATCTTACGAGCCTGCTGACCGCCCGCAAGTTCACCCCGGTCCAGATGGTCAAAACCGGCGAGGCCTTCTACACCTCGCTGGGGTTTCCGCCGTTGCCCGAAACGTTTTGGCGGCGCTCCCTCTTCGTCAAACCCGCCGACCGCGAAGTGGTGTGTCATGCGTCGGCATGGGACGTGGACAATTTGAACGATCTCCGCATCAAAATGTGCATCAAGATCAACGGCGATGATTTCCGGGTTATTCACCACGAGTTGGGGCATAACTATTATCAACGCGCCTACAACCAGCAGCCGTTCCTGTTTCTCAACGGCGCGAACGACGGTTTCCATGAAGCCATTGGTGATTTCATCGCGCTCTCCCTCACGCCGGAATACCTGGTGCAAATCGGGTTGCTGGATGCGGACCGGGTGCCGGGGGCGGACAAGGACATTGGGCTGCTGCTGCGGCAGGCGCTCGACAAGGTGGCGTTTCTGCCGTTCGGCTTGCTCATTGATAAATGGCGTTGGGGCGTTTTCGACGGCACCACCCAACCCGAGAATTACGAGCGCGACTGGAACGCCTTGCGATTGCAGTATCAAGGCATTGTGCCGCCGGTCGCCCGCCCTGCGACGGCGTTTGATCCGGGCGCGAAATACCATATCCCCGCCAACACGCCGTATGCGCGCTATTTCATCGCGTGCATTTTGCAGTTTCAATTGTATCAATCCGCCGCGCGCCAAATCGGCTGGACCGGCCCGCTGCATCGCTGTTCGTTTTACGGGCATAAGGAAGTCGGCGAGCGCCTGAATCGCATGTTGGCTTTGGGTGCATCCCAACCCTGGCCCGATGCGCTGGAAATGTTCACCGGCACCCGCCAGTTGGATGCTTCGGCGCTCATCACCTATTTCCAACCGTTGCTGGATTGGTTGCAAACGCAAAACCAAGGCCGACCCCGTGGCTGGTGAAGGGGTTTGGGTTCGCGGTCAAACTTGCCAACGCGGATGCGTTTGTTGAACTAAACCGCTTCGCGGAAAGTTTGCGTCCGAAGCGCTCGGGAATTATCGGGGGCGATGAAAATGTTTAATCGAGCGAGTGAAGTCCGAGCCAATGGGTATGGGCAGATACATTTTGCGGTTTCGGATTGATGGCTCAGGTCGTGTATGGACGAGGTTTGTCGATGCGGAGCAAAAGGCCGAACCAAGCGCGAGGCTGTGTGAAAAGGGTTGGGCTTTGAGTGTCGCAACGGGTTTGGCGGCGGTGGTGGGAAGTTTTGCTTCGGGACAGGGCGGAAGTTTGAGTGCGGTGCTCCCAGCGGTGGGGGTGGCTGGGCGTGTGGCCGAGCGGGCAAAAGCGCAAAAAAAGTCCGGGCCGGGTCGTTGATATGGTTTGAATTTGTCAAGCGGGCAGTCGGTCTGCGTTCCGAAATTCTTTTTCATTTCTTCCGGTTTTGCTTCACCGCGGTTTTTTTGAACTCAGCGGCAGGAACACTTTTTTCCTGCGGTTGTTCAATGCTGAGATACGTGAGTCCACCCCAGCTCCTGCACGCAGGGGCTGGGAGTTATCAACAGGCCACGGTCCGACGCGGCGCGGGCCTTAGTCTAGGCATAAGGATCGGATTGGCTACCGCCTTAAACGACCATCAAGGATGGCGCCTGACCGGGTCCCTGCCGCTGGTTCAAAAAAGTTTCACGGGCGTTGTCATCGTCTTTTCTGTCTTTGGTTTTTTTGTTTCACGGTTCGCGTTCCGCGGAGTTTTCCCCTTTGGGGGAAACCCGTTAAGAAACGTAAGTCAAGGAGGTGGGGGTGGGGCGGCCAGGGCTCTGACCGGACGCGGCTGGACCATCCGGCCGATGGCCCACACGAACCCGCTCAATTCCCGGCCCAACGCCGCCGCCGCCACGGGCGATTTCTTGTGCATCACGCCGGTCAAATGCTGGTAGCGATGATGCAGCCGGCTCTGCGCCGACCACGCCGTGTCCTTGATCGCTTTGCTCAAGCCTGCCTGGCGTTTGGCCAGGTCCCGGCTGATCCGCGCCGGTTGGCGGTAGTTCCACGCCGCCTCGATCAGCGCCCGCCGTGCGATCCCGTTGCCCATCTTGGTGATGCCGCCCTGGTGGCGCTCATCGCCGGTGGAATCTTCGCTGGGCACCAGACCCAGGTAACCCATCAGTTGCCGCGCCGTGGGAAACCGATGCAGATCGCCCAGTTCGGCCGCCAGCGTCGCCGCGTTCAACAACGCCAGCCCGCGCATGGCCATCAACGCGCGCACCACCGGCTCGAAGCGCCACCGCTCCACCACGCCGGGCAGTTGCGCGTCGTACCGTTCCAACCGTTGGCCCGCCTCGCTGATCAGGTTCACCTGTTCCTGAAACACGAACTGTTGCTCGGCGAAGGGCATTTTCACCGTGGCCAGATAGTGCAAATGTTTTTGCGTCCAGGGCTTCGTGCCGGCGTAACGGAAGTTGTGGCGCAGCAGAAAACTCTTGAGCTGCTGCCGGGCGCGGTGTTGATGCTTGGCCGTCTGCCAGCGGGCGCGCAACAGATCGCGCACCGCTTCATCCTCCGGTTCGGGCACGTGGAGGGCCGAGAGTTCCCCGGCGCGGGCCAGCCGGGCGAGGGCGTCGGCGTCGCGGCGGTTGGTTTTGACGCGCTCGCCGGGTTTGCGCGGAATCTTGGACGGCGAGGCGATGTGGCAGGCGTAACCGTGCCGGCCCAGAAAGCGGCACAACGGATACCCATGCGGTCCGGCTTCATACCAAAACTCCAGCCGCAGTCCCGGATGGGCGGCGGCCAGTTTCTTGGCCAGGCGCAACACGTCGTCGTGCGTGCCGCCGATCAACCCGTAACGGCGCACCTCGCCGGCATCGGAGGGCGCCAGGGAAACGGCAATCGAATCGGTATGCACATCCAGGCCGACGTGGAGCGCCGGGCCGCGGCCGGTGGTGACGCTGGGTTCGATCAGCACCGCGGTCGGCGGATCGGGTGTTTCAACGCACCGGGCTTTTTGGGGCTGGACGGATTGGGGGGCACGGAGTATGTAGGTCTAGCCCACTTTGTGGACCAATGATCGAATCCCGTTACTGGAAGGAGGAGCTAAAGAGAATTGCGCGGACCATACGTCGCACGAAGACCCCAGTGCGATGGTCCGAGCGCGCACATTGTGTCGTTGAGCGCGACTTGATGCTCGGATTCTTCATGGTGAGGCGTCTCATAGAGTTACACAAAGTGTCATCGGCAACCCGCGATTGCACACTACTGGTGTTCTCCTGCCCTAGCCGGGGGAAGCATGTGCATCGCATGAACCATCATCGACTCGACGAGCTTTATGACCTCGGAAAAGAGATACGCGAAACCAAGAAGCCGCTTTACCTTTCCAATCAGTTTATTCACGCCTACACGAGTTTCGTCGCTCGGGATGCCACCCGAAACTGGAGCGACGTTTATGTCGTATCTGATTTCGACCGCAATGATTGCATCTGGCGCATTCCGCTTTCAGAGATCCGCAGCCTGTTCATGATTGCCTCGCAGGATTACCCTCATTCCGGGCGGTTCGTCTACAACCGACAGAAAGGAGATTACGATGTGTCCACCAATTGAATGGGCTAACCATTCAGTGCACCGAACCGCCGCGGGCTATAGCCATTCGGGCGTCGGATTCGCTACCGACGCCGCTGCCAGTTCACGCGGCGGTCGGTGACTTCGTCGTTAGACGACGCGGTGTCGTCCGTCGGTTCAGCAACCAAAATAGAAAGGCCCAAATATGAAAATGACAAAAATC
>JBDHQI010000061.1:0-9658 GCA_039806955.1 Verrucomicrobiota bacterium
ACCCCGCCCACCAGATACTTCCCAAAGTTCCCGCTGATGCTCCCCCCGCCGCACTGCACGATTCCCCGCAGCCACCCGCTCGTCCAGTTAAACGTCGCGGCGGTTAGCACGCCGGTGGCGACATTAATGGTGCCACCGCCGCTGAATTGTAATTCGGCCACCGCGACATCATTGGTCACTGTGACCGTCACATTGTGATTGAGCACCACGATGTCCGCCGCGCCGGGGACCTGGTTGGGACTCCAATTGTCGGCCTCGTGCCAGACGCCGCTCGCATTATTGGTCCAGGTAAGCGTGGCGGCATGAATTCGAGTTGAGACTGAAGTGAACCAGACCACCAGAGTCGCCAGTAACACAACGATTCTTGATTTCATAATAATTCAACGGGCGAAATAAATTTGAGCTTGGGATCGCCGGATCTCGGGGCAGGTTTGAAAGTGAAACACCCTTTTGATACGTCAACCACACCGGGCTTCACTTGGCTTATTGGGGTCATCTGCAACGCCCCATGCTTGATAAGTTACCATCCGGCTGACAAGTGTTTTTTGATTCCCATTCCTCCGCAAACGGGAACGGAAAGGCATATGATTTTACGCGGTAGATGACCTGGGTTGCACCCCTGACTGCGAGCTTTGGCGGCGGCAGAAGGTTTCGATGCGCGCCAGCCCCTTTTCAAGGTTCGCCATACTCGTCGCGTAACTGAGCCGGATATAATCATCCGCGCCAAACGCGATACCTGGGACGGCGGCGACCTTTTCCTGCTCCAACAATTGCGCGCAAAATTCCGTAGATTTGAGTCCGGCACCGGAAATGTTGGGGAACAAGTAAAACGCGCCGTGCGGTTTGACGCAGGCGATTCCGGGGATCGAGTTGAGCCGGTCAAGGGCGTAAGCGCGGCGTTGGGCAAATTCGGCCAGCCAGCGGGGCAAATGATCTTGCGGTCCAGTCAAAGCCGCCACCCCGCCCTTTTGCGCGAAGCTGGTCGGATTGCTGGTGCTATGACTTTGGATTGCATTGATGGCTTTGGCAATCGGTTCGGGCGCGGCACACCAGCCCAGTCGCCAACCCGTCATGCTCCACGCCTTCGCGAAACCGTGAACGATGATCGTATGCTCGAAATGCGCCGGCGAAAAACTCGCGACGCTTTTCACCGTCGCGCCATCGTAAAGCAGATGCTCGTAAATCTCGTCGCTCATGATGAGCACGCCCTTCTCGACGCAAATATCGCCAAGGGCTTTGATTTCATCCGGTGTGTAAACCGAGCCGGTCGGATTGCTCGGCGAGTTTAGCACAAACAACCGGGTGCGCGGCGTGATGGCGGCACGCAATTGAGCGGGAGTGACTTTGAATTCCGTGGCGTCACTGGTGCCGAGAATCACCGGCTTGGCCCCTGCCAATTTCACCATTTCCGGATAACTCAGCCAATACGGCGCCGGAATGATGACCTCGTCGCCTTCCTGGCAGGTGGCAAAGATGACATTGAAACAGGAATGCTTGCCGCCGCATGACACAATGATCTGGCTGGATTTGTAGCTCAAACCATTTTCGCGTTGGTGTTTGTCCGCGATGGCCTGGCGCAATTCCGGAATGCCGGCTGCCGGAGTGTATTTGGTGAAGCCGTCGGCCAACGCCTTGGCGGCGGCGTCCTTGATGTGCTGCGGCGTGTCGAAATCCGGTTCGCCCGCGCCGAAGCCGACCACGTCCTCGCCCGCCGCTTTCATGGCCTTGGCCTTGGAATCAATGGCCAGGGTGAGGGAGGGAGTGAGGGAAGCGGCCCGCTGCGAAATACGATAATTCATATAGCGACGGAAAGGATTGAAAAGCGCGGCCAGTTTCGCAAGTCAAACTCTAAAACAAGCGCTTGGCGTCAAGAATGTGACGGAAAGATATCTGAAGCATTGCATTTGAGACGCTTTAGCAAATGCTCCAAAGTCTTAAGCGTCACGTTCTGCTCGCCAAGCTCCATGCGATGTAGAGACGAAGAAGAAATACCCAACTTGCGGGCAAAAGCTGGATAGGTCAGTTCCCCGCGTTTTTTTCGCAGAAACTCTCCGAGCTGCTTTTGCATGGACACGGCCATGCCGCCAGTGTGCTGCGCCAAATTTCCCACATGTGGGAAATTTATTCTTGCAACTCCGTCAGTTCGTGCTAAAATTTTAGCAACCAGATTACGACCTTCGGGAATAGCAGACCATATCATAAAAACCGCAAAACACCTCCCTATCATCGCCAGTCTGTTCTTGGCATCATCTCTCTACGTGTCCGGTATTGAAGGGTTGAAGCTCACCATCCGCTGTCCTGACGTCGTCTTATCGTGGCCCAGCATCGAAGGCGAGAACTACATCGTTCAGTTTCGTGAGACGCTGAGCACAAACACGCCGTGGGGCACGCTCACGAATTACCTTCCCGCTGAATGGGGCACCAACACCACCACCTTTACCCACTCCAATCGCGTCGAGTGTCCACCCGAAGAAATACTCGGCAGAACGACCACGGAGAAGACGCCCCCTTTTCAACCGGATTATCCTTTGGTGGTGCCGAGTGATGGTTCCCGGGCACCAGTGCCGTTGGGGCTTTATCCGCCGGGGATTGATTTGACGGGCTACGCCATCCTCTGGCCGGACGGTTCGACGGATGAATGGAGCGCCAAGCTGGCGGAAGGATGGCGAGTGATCCAGCAGGCGCAACGCAACGGGCTGGAACCGCAAGGGATTGAGGACGATTCAGAACCGGACATCGGATTTTATCAGGTGGTCAGAGATGGAGTTCGCATTTGGGGCGTTACGAACATCGCCAGTCCTTTGGTTTTGTCCGGAATGGTGGATATTCCCTTTGAAGCAGGGAATGCCGATCCTTACAGCACCAACCTGATTGGCACGTTGAATTGCGCTGTCCTGTTGTTGATGGCGTCAAATTTCGTGGCGGCGCAGCTTTGGATGCTCCCCCTGCTTATCCGTGGCATTTTACAATGGACACCGCGTTTTTGGAAAACGGCGACCATACCCTTCAAATCGAGGTTTTCTGGTTCGATGCGAATGGCGCAAACGACGGGACGGAAAGCCTTTTTCCGAGCCGGATGAGCGACCCGGTGACCATCACCGTTTCCAATGCCATTTACTATCCGCAATGGGAAGAAGCCGTTGGCGAAGCCGCGACAAATGCCACGTTTTTCTTGAAGACCGTGTTTGCCGACGTGGACTGGCAGATTGATATTTACGATGCGAACAGCAATTTCTTGCAGCGGCTCACCGGTCACACGGACGATGGCCTCATTGAGGCCGATTGGAATCTGATTGACACCAATAGCGTCGCCCATACGAATGCAGATGTAGATGCCGAATTTAACGCGTTCGTTACGGTGGAAGCTCTCGCTGGCCCCGCCACAAAGAAAACACCAAAGCAGAAGCAGCTAAAGAACGACTGGCCCGCGCATGGCATGTGGACCATTGCGTATCTTGACTACTTCAAACATTTCTACAGCGATAACAATGATATGCAAGGGCACATCAACACGTTTGCAATTACTGCAGCCAAGTACGGCGGCTATTTGCTCTGGTATCCGCAACCGGGAGATACCAATGATATCGGTCAGACGTATCCGCTCCGATATGCCAATCCAAAATATACGAATGAAGTCGTTACAACGGCACAGATTCTCAAGGATAATGCCTTGTTGAAATCCATGCTCGCGGACACCAATTCACGGAACTTCTTCTACCGCGGCCATGGCGGGGCGCAACAAATCGGTTACGTTTCCGCCAACGAATTGGCCAAAGTCATCAAACACCGTTACCGCTTCGTATTACTTCAAGCGTGCAACACCGCTGACGGCGATTTAGATAAGGCGTTTCAAATCAACGGGCCGGGAGAATACGACTTGTCTTACTATCAAAAGCACGGACACCGCCCGGCCACCTTTTTGGGAAACCACGGCCTGAGCGCTTTTGCCAGGGGCGGCGCTGAGGTAATCAATGGGGTTCCGTATGATGGGCGCATTCCGTGGCAGGTTCCCTATCTTTACTACAACTTCCTATTTTATTGGGACGCTGATTTGATGGGCTGGGATGTGTATTTTGCAATGGCGCAAGCCAGTCTTGACCTTCCTGCTATAACGGGATGGAGCTACGAGGATCATCCGGGACGCCGCCTAAGGTTGTTCGGCTATCCGTATTTGCACATTGATGAGTTCAATCATCAAGCCGATTGGCCATAAAGCTATCCCAAACGGAGGGCATGCTATCACGCTAGCTTTCAACAACAACCCACTCCCATCTCTATGCCTTTTGAACTTCTGCAAATTACCGCGCAATACTCCAACGCGGTACTGGTCGCCATCATGCCGTACGTTTCGGACTTCGCGAAGAAACTGGAGTTGCCGATTCCACCGCCCACCATTGCGCAAGTAGCCAGATTCGGTTGCTCGCCTCGGGCGGATCATGTGGGCGGGCGGATTATTCTAACCAACGGCCATTCTTTCACCTTTGACGGCGGCGCGGTGGTTTTGTACCGCTCGCCGCAAAGCTACTACTCGTTGCAAGAGCCGGAGCGGGTCTCGGAATTTTATGGCCCGGTGAAAGTCAAAAAAGCCAAGGCGATCCAGATAGCGCATCAGGCGCTTTCCAAGCTCGGCTACACGGATGACGAATTGTATCTTGACCGGACGCCGAAAGTGAAACCGCCGCCGCGCAGCCAGGGCAAACGGGTTGCCCGCTATTTGATCGAGTGGATTGACCCGGAATCCGCCACCTTGGGCGGCATGCCGCTTGGGCGGGTGTCGGTGGAAGTGGACGCTTCGACCGGGCAAATCCACATGCTGGGCATCCAGACTAAGAAAGCGCAGCGCCCCAATCCCAAGATAGATGTGCATCCGCCAGTGATTAGCGGCCCGCCAAAATCGCAGTCCGTTGGCGGTGGAATACAGATGCATCATGTTGGAAAAGCTTATGAACATGCGTTTCTGACTGCCATTTTGCCGCAAGTCTCGGATTTCATTGCGAAGGCGGGTGTTGACATCAAAACTCCAATCGTAACCAACGATGTAGATATGCCTCATTATGAATGCTGGTGGGAAAAGAATGAGGGGACACTGGTTGTGCTTTACCTCAAAACTGGCGATCGCTTTGTTTACCGGCACGGCCAAGTCATTGAATTTGATGCTGCCGATGCCGAGCGATGGGTTGCCCCCAACTCTCCGCATGAAGACAAACCACCGGAAAAATTTTACGGCCCGGTCAAGGTGTCGGAAAAAGAAGCGTTGGCCGTAGTGATGAAAGCCATCAAGCAGTTGGATTACCCCACGCAGATTCCAGCGCTGAAGAAGAGGCCGGAAATCGTTCCTCCGCGCAAAGACGGCACCAACTACTTTGCCCGTTATTACTTCAACTGGTGGCCTGCGGATAAAGGAATACAAATCGCCGTGGCCGAAGTGGATGCCACCACCGGGAAACTCAAGTCACTTTACATCAACGACCGTGCGAATCCTCAAATCTGGCGTTCTCCGCCTAAGATTGATGTGCCCATGAATCCAGCGACAAATTAGCCATCGTGGCGGGATGGCTTGACCTTGAATGGCGTGGTCCAACCCCGTATGCAAAACTTGGTGAACCCGGGGCGAAACCGGGTTGTCGGCGGCAGCGGCACTTGGCATCATTAGCCGCATGGCAGTACAAAACCGCATCGTCAAGGTTCAGAAGCGCAATCGAGCTTTGGTGCGATACGACGAGGCGCGGATCAGCAAGGCCATTCGGCGCGCCGCCACTTCCATCGGCGGGTTTCAGCAGGATTTCCTGCCCGGCATCAATGAACGATTGTTCCAAATCACCCAAAGCGACGAGGAACTGGCAAATTTTCTCAGCGACATCGTGACCGTCTGCCTGAATGGCGATCCGCACCATCTGATCTCGAACTTTCCGCCCACCATCGAAATGATTCAGGATGAGGTGCTGCATGTGCTGCGCAGCTACGGTTTTCAAAACACCGCCGATGCCTATGAATGTTATCGCTGGGGTCGGCATTGGTTGCGGGAAGGCGCGTTGACGCCGGAAACCTTCATGGGCAACGGCTTTCCGCCGACGCACCTGCAGAAGCAACTTGATTGGAGCCGCGCCCATCAGGTGCATACCGTGGCGGCGCTCAATGAAACCATTCGCTCGGGGCGCATGGGAAAGGTTATCGCGGATTCCATCGCGCAATACGAAGCGTCGCTCGACGCGGCGGCCGCCAAAATCCGCCAGCGGCGCGAACGCGGGGATCAATTGCGGATGCTTTGGGTGAGCGGCCCCAGTTCCTCCGGCAAAACCACCACCACGGTCAAACTCACCCAGCGCCTCGAACAGCAAGGGCTGAAATTTTTGATGCTGAACCTGGACGATTATTTCTGGTCGCTCGTGGAACACCCCACGGACTGGATCAATGATCGCAACTACGAAACGCCCGAGGCGTTGGATATTCAATTGCTCAACCAACATCTCGTCGAATTGCTCGAAGGCAAGACGGTGCAGAAACCCGTTTACAGTTTCAAAGAAGGGCGGCGCACCGGCACCAAACCCGTGCAACTGTTGCCTGACCAAATCCTGCTGCTCGACTGTTTGCACGGATTGTATCCGCCCATCACCGAAGGCATTCCGGCCAGTCTGCAATTTCGCGTCTATATCGAGGCGCGCAATGTCCTCTACGAAGGCGACGGCAGTTCGCGGCGATTGACGCAATTCACCGACGTGCGATTAATCCGGCGCATGTTGCGCGACGCGCTGCACCGCAATCACAGTCCGCTCAAGACGATCCTGCACTGGCACTATGTTCGCGCGGGCGAGCTGTTTAGCATCATTCCGTTGCAAGGCCTGGCCGACCACGCCATCAATGGAGGCTTTCCCTTCGATCTCCCGGCATTGAAACCTTTCTTCGTGGATGAAAACAGCCTTATGCCGCGCGAGGCGGATTTCAGCAGCTACACCGGTTTTCTTGACGCCAAACTGCGGTTCGAACGCATCCGCGCTTTATTGGATTCGGTGACGGGTTTTACGAAAGCCGAGGTGGCGAATTCCCATTTCATTCCGGGCGACGCGGTGATCCGCGAATTTGTGGGCGGCAGCACCATCAAGATTCCACACAACGAATGAACCGGGCGGCGGCGTCAGCACGGTGATTCCCGTGCGTTTCAAGCTGCGGTTTGGGCTGAGTTGCCATCCCGATAATGAACGACCTTGACGCGTTCCAGCGTGACCAGTCCGCCACCGATCCTGGCGTCCAGCACCGGCAGGAAGGCGTTGATTTTTTCTTCCGCGTCCACGATCTCGATGACCAGCGGCAAATCCATTGAGAGTCGCAGAATTTTCGCCGTGTGCAGGCGGCTGGATTTGCCGAAGCCCAGCGGCCCGCGCAAGACCGTCGCGCCCGCCAGGTGCAGTTCGCGCGCCTTGAGCACGATGGCTTCATAGAGAGGTTGATGCCGCCAGCGATCGCTCTCGCCGATGAAGATTCGCAGCAACATTGCGTCACGGGAATTTGCATATCAAAGTCCTTTCGAGGAGTTGAGATGGGCCGCCAGCAGATGCCCGATCCAAACGGCGATTAGGCAGAGCACAAACGAAAGCACGACATTCGCGCCCGCTTTGAACCATTCGCCGTCACGCGCGAGATTGAGCGTTTGCAGACTGAACGAGGAGAACGTCGTATAGCCACCGCAAAAGCCAATCATGAAAAACTGGCGCCAGGCGTCGGGGGGCCAAAATCGTCCCTCCGGGCTGGTCAACGTGGCCAACAAACCGACGGCGAATGAGCCAACGACGTTGACGGTAAGTGTGCCGAACGGAAAAGTTTCGCCCCAGTGCCGGGCAATCAAATCGGAAAGTCCCCACCGGGCCAGAGTGCCCAGTCCGCCGCCGCAAAAATTAAAATGGCATTCAGCATACGATGACTCCGCCACGGATGGCGGCTCGTAGGAGTTGTCAGCCCGAAATCGTCGCGGCGGTTTTCCCCTGGAGGGAAGGCAAACCCCATTGCCCAATGCTGCCGGAATCAATAGAACGGCTGCCCATCGCAAGCAAGTAAATTCCCAGTCGTGGCAAAAGCTGGTTGCCCGATCCGTTATTGGCTAAACTCGCCGCGTTTATGGCCGATCCAGATGCGATCCATTACTTCAACCGCTACACGCAACGCGTGGAGGTGGAACAAGTTTATGGCGCGGCCTGGCTGCGCTGGGCTTATCAAAATCCCCTCGGACGGCTCGCTCTGGCCGCGTTGATCAAACGTGCCGCCTTCTCCCGCTGGTACGGCTGGCGCATGAATCGTTCGCGCAGCCGGAGTAAAATCCAGCCTTTCATCCGCACCTATAATTTGGCGGCGAATGAATTTGCGGAGCGCCCCGAAACCTTCCGCTCATTCAACGAATTTTTCTACCGACGCCTCAAACCCGAGGCGCGGCCCATTGACAGGGACCCGCGAGCAGTGATTTTTCCCGCAGACGCGCGGCATCTGGGTTTTCCCGACGCTTCAAAAATTGAAGGCGTCTTCGTCAAAGGCCAACGCTTCGAACTGGCGCGGTTGCTTCAAGATTCCGCGCTGGCGGCGCGCTATGAAAATGGCCCGGTGGTTTTATCCCGCCTTTGCCCGGTGGATTATCATCGGTTTCATTTTCCCGGCACCGGTCGCGCCAGCGCCCCGCGTCTGATTGATGGACCGCTCTATTCGGTAAGTCCGATCGCGCTGCGGCGCAGACTGGCCTACCTCTGGGAAAACCGCCGCGTCATCACCACAATTACCACTGAAAATTTTGGCACGATCATCATGCTGGAAATTGGCGCGACCAATGTCGGTTCAATCCGGCAAACCTATCAAGCCGGTCCCATCGAAAAGGGCGACGAAAAAGGTTTTTTCGCCTTCGGCGGCAGTTCCACGCTGCTGCTCTTTGAACCACATCGCGTTCAACTGGCCGCCGATCTGCTCGAACGAAGCCGCCAGCGATGCGAACTCTACGCGCGCATGGGCGATCGCCTGGGCATCGCGAGTTGATCGTCTTCCGTTGGTGAGACCGCGCGGTTTGCCGTCGCGCCCCAGCTCCACTAAAATGGCGACATGTTTTTGGTGACATCAAATCCCGGGTTGCAATTGCTGTGTCTGACTTACGCGGGAACTATCAAACCGGAGGAATTAAAACGACGCCATGCGGATCTTGAGGCCCTGGCGGCCGGATTGCGTCCCGGATTGCGGGTGCTGGTGGATTTTACACAACTGGAGCGCATGGAGGTGGATTGTGCGGAGGAAGTCGGCTTCGGCATGGAACGGCTGGACCGGCATGAAGTGAGTCTGGTGATTCGCGTCATTCCCGATCCGCACAAGGACATTGGGATGAGCATTCTGACGTTGTTCCATTACAAACACCGTCCGCGCGTCATGACCTGCCGGAACCTGATTGCGGCGGCGGAGTTGTTGTCGTTGTAACTTCGATTTTCAACGCGTCCGCCAATACTTCCGCCATGTGCCGCGAGCGCACGATGGCCAGGTGATCAATCTGCTGCCGACAGCTCGTGCCCGTGGCCACAACGACGCTGCCGTAAGGCAACTCGCGAATTTTTTCGATCAAGGGCCGCGCAATTTGCAGCGACAACTCGTACTTGGATTCCATCATTCCAAACGTGCCCGCCATGCCGCAGCAGCCGGT
>JBDHQI010000032.1:0-45964 GCA_039806955.1 Verrucomicrobiota bacterium
TCAGACGCGCACGCCCAGCAACTGTTCAATCCACTTTGCTAAAATTGCGTTCCCTAAGTCCGACAGGCTGCTAGCCATTCCCAACAAGCCGCCGATTGCCATAGCACCCCCGCCGCAGAGAACAAAAGGCTATTGATCCATGACATAATTCTCAAAAACCTGCTCGAACGGTCGGGGGATTTCTTCGATGTTACGCGGGGTATATTCAAAATTGCCTTTCCAAGTAAAGTTTCGATTATAGCCCCATTGCCAGCCTTGAAAAAGCAACCGCCCGCCGACCATCAGGCTCGCCACGGCAAGTTTTTGTGAAAGGCGTTTTATCAAGAACATACTTGTCGTATCTCAACCCGGATGTCATCGAGCCGGTCATTCGGCTGTGATCCATTGAATGGTGGCCAGACCGGCATTGCCGAAAACATAAACCGGGATGACGCAAAGGCCAATTGCCATGAGACGCGGCACATTGCGTCCCGCCCCAATGACAGGAATCAGGGTGACGATGGCAAAAAGCGGCACCGCCACGAGCAAAAAGTCCGCGTCGTAACCCCTCCTATGAGGGTTGGGAAGGCAAGGATTAAGTGAAGGGTTTCATTACTTTTTCTTAACAGCGGTTTTTGGTTTTTTGTCCGGGGGGCGGCTTCGTCCGCAATGGCGTTGGCGGCTGGCGCCAAGCTCGGCCTCCTATCCGCACGTCAGTTCAGGACTGAGTGCCACAAAACCTTTGCGATCATTTGCGGCGGACGAAGCGAGGCGGCTCATTCTTTAGCGCGGAAACCGTGGCCGGTTTCCCAGGGGTCACACGAGCGCGCCGCCGCTCCGTAAATTCAGTTCAATCTTTGGCGGTCATTCATCGTTTTCCATCTACCAACACCAGTCCGAGCTTTGCCGCCGTGGTCTGGCCGGTGCAGAGCCGCCACCAGTCCACCCCGAAGCCGCGCGCCAGGGCCACGATCAATTGTTTGCGGCGGCCGGCGCCAAGCTTGGGGTTGAGGATTTGTTCCCGCCACTTCTGGCAGAGGCGATAGTCCGGTTGGAAGCGCACGAGCCGCCACGCGGCTTCGATGAGCACCCAGCGCAACCGGGGATTGCCGGTCTTGGTGAGGCCGCCGCGCTGTTGTCGCTGGCCCGAACTATGTTCGCCGGGGCACAAGCCCAGGTAGCTCGAAACCTGCCGCCGGTTCTGGAAGCGGTTGGGATCGCAGATTTCGCGGGTGATGAGTTGTTCAGTCAGTTTGCCCAAGCCCTTGGGCCGGGGTTGGGTGCTTTGGCTTTCAATCCGCGCGGTCTGTTCTTTGACCAGTTGGCTCAAGGCGCTGGCGGCGATTTGCAACGGCGTCAACAGAGTGGCCAGCCAGGCAGGGATTTCGAGTTTGGGCCAGAGGCGCGGTCCATACCAACAGCCCTTGAGCCGGTAGCCGTATTGCAATGCCAGCCCACGCCCGCGCTGGGCAAGGCGTTTCAAATCCTGGCGCAGGCTCTGGCGCAACCGGCTCTCGGTGCGGCAACGTTCCTGGGCCTCCGTGGGCACCCGCACCAGGGCCAGCGCGTGTTGGTTCCCGGCCACGAAGCGATCCAGCGCGGTGAGCATGGCCAGCGCATCGGTGCGGTCGGTCTTGACGCGCTTGTGTTCATCATCCCAGTTGCGGGGGCGGATGACGTGATTGGTCACGCCCAAGGCCGTGAGTTGCCGATGCAGGCCGTACCCAAACGGCCCGGCTTCGTAGCACGAGATGACCTTCCAGCCCTGGGCGATCTGTTTTTCCACCCACGCCGGAAAATCCTTGGGCTTGAACCGCTGCGGCGGCTTGGGACTGCTGCCGTCGTATTGCATCGCCACGACGTGTTCCAGCAGATGTACGTCCAGCGCGAGCTTGAGCGCGCGCCCGGGGCCGGGGGGCGGTGAGTTACCGGTTGCGTTGCCGCAACCGCCGGAGTAGAAACATTTTTGTCGGTATTCATAGGGGCAGACAGTGTGGAACGCGCGGGCACCCCCTGTCTGCCCTCATGTTTTCTTCCGAACCTTGGAGAGAGAATGCGTCCCAGCGCACTCTCTAACCAGGGATCACGACCAAGCGGACCCTCTCTCGAAGGAACGCCAGGACGCGATTGCTCGCGTCGAGGCCGTTCTGAAGAAAATTTCCGGTCGTGATTTTCGGTTAGAGCCTGTTTGAAAAGTCATGACTTTGCGGCGAGTCGTGCGAGCCTGAGGCGGATCATGGCAAGGTAGACCATGGTTTCGCCGGTCTGAGCCTGGCGTTCGTAATCGCGGCTGAGTCGGCGATAGCGGTTGAGCCAGCCAAACGTGCGCTCCACCACCCAACGCCGCGGCAGCACTTTGAACGTGTGCCCCTCCGTGCGTTTGACGATCTCCACGGTGCAACGCCACATCGTCCGCGCCCACGTCACCAGCGTTCCCGCGTCGCCCCCATCGGCCCAGAGGTGTTTGACGCGCCGCCGGGTGCGCTGGCCAAAATGTTCGTCCAAGAGTTGCCGTGCGCCGTCGCGATCCTGAAGGTTGGCTGGCAGCACCAGCAATACCAGCCCCAAGGTATCCACCAGCAGATGGCGTTTGCGACCGTTGATCTGCTTGCCCGCGTCGTAACCGCGCGCGTCGCTGCACTCGCTGCTCTTGACACTCTGGCTATCCACAATCGCCGCGCTGGGTTGAGCGTGACGCTGCTCGGCCCGCCGTACTTGCTGGCGCAAGCGCGTGGGAATCCGTTCCCACAAACCACTGCGCTTCCACACCCGAAAGTAATGCCAGACCGTGCCCCAGGGTGCAAAATCCTTGGGCAGGTTGCGCCATGGGCAGGAGGTCCGCACCAGATAGAACATCGCGTTGAGCCGTTCGCGGTAACTGTGCTCGCGTGGTCGTCCGGTCGGGGCGGGTTTGGGAAAACAGGGTTGCAGCAGGTGCCATTCGAGGTCGCTCAGATCAGTCGTAGATCGCATCCCCAGCGTACTGCGATAAATAACGCCAAAAGTACAGCCCTTTTCGCGATTTTATTCAGCTTTTTTGACTGCTCAAACAGGCTCTGAGAGATTCGAGTCCTCACAAACGCAAAGACTCCGCCGGAAACACATTTTGTGACTTCCGGCTTTGGCAAAGAACTACGGTCGTTCTAACACAATAGTTATTGAAGGCAAGCGGTAATTTAAGTGGAAGGCATGTGCCGAAAACCAAAAGGCGATCAACCCTAAACCAACGATTCGATGCGTCGGCTCTATCGCTTCTATCTTGTTTCCGGTTCGGGTGAGAACTTCTCCGAGGCGGATTTGTCATCTCCACTGGAAAACAGATTGCCAATGGTCTGAAACGGACTGAACGGCACGAGCAACAGTCGCGGAATATAGACCGGTTCGGATTGGGGATTCTCCAAGGTGCCGGTCAAGCGGTACGCGAACAGATAAGCCACCGGTGATAAAATGGTACTCACCAAGGAGCCGACCACCGGCGTGTCGCGCAATGGTTCGCCAATCACCCGCGCATCCAGGTGGCCGTCAAAATCCACCGTGCCGCGATATTTCAGGCGCATCACACTGGAGCGCATTTGCAGATCGGCGGAAGCAATCTCTCCGTGACCAAAACTGAAACTGCCCCGGGCCTCGGTGAATTTGCTGTTGCCCACTCCCGGCATCAAGGCATCCAGCGGCTCGGAAAGGATGCCGAAGATGGGCAGCTCCCACAGCAGGCCATCGCGTAATACCGCCGCGCCGGAGCCGGTCCACGTCTTGATGCTTTCGGTGTTGGCGTTGGTGATCATCAACTGACCGGTCAGCCAGCCCTCCAGTTGGTTGGTCTTCTGCATCAAAGCGGTGACCAGCGCCGGCAAATGCGTGTTGGTCGTGTTGATGGCAAACGCGTAATTCGCCCCATCTGGCTCGTCAAAGACGAAATGCGCCCAACCTTCCGCCGCGCCGCCATAAAATTCTCCCACCACGTTGGTCACGGTCAGCGTTTCTCCCGCCCAAATCACTTTGGCCTGATAATTGGAAGTCTGAAGATTCAGAGCGGAAAAGTTTTTTCCCGTGCCCTCAAAAATCAAATACGCATCGCTCACATCGTGCATGGGCGCATGACCTGAAACGTGCGCCACCGGAGGTTCGCCAAAATGGTAAGGAGCCAATGCGTGTTCGACAACTGGCCCGATCGCATGGACAATATTACTGGGCGCAAACGTGCTGAAGGCGTTGGTAAAGTACACCCGTTGCGCGTTGAAATCCGCAACCACGGCTTCGGCCGCGGCATATTGCGCACCGCTCCAGACGCGCGGCGTCTCGCACGTCACCACCAGATTGGTGTATTCCAGTTTCGTAATGGCGGCGTCGGCAAGCTGACCGCGAAACGCGACGTTGGTCAATGCGAGTTGACCGCGAAAACCCGAACGACTGTGATCATACCAGCGCCCCCACAACTCGCCGTCCACCACGGGGGGCTGACCAAACTCGCATAACCCCAGACCGCGCTGAATCTCGGGCTCCAATGCCGGCAGCAGTGCCATGGGGTCAATGGTGCTGCGCAGGCGACAGTAATAGTCCTGCGTGACGGGGTCCGCTTCCAGGGACAATTGCAATCTCCCCTCGGGCCGGCCGACGGTAAGATCGGGCAAATTCCAAACCTGATTCGAGAACTGGAAATGCGTGGTGGCCCAATCCGCGCGAATGCCACGATACGTGCCGTTGGTCACCGCCGTCTGGCCGGACAGCCACAAAGTGGACCCCAACTCGCCCCGCCAGTCGGGAGCGGCGTTTGTCCAGGCGGGCAACGTCACCGCCAGCTCGCCCTGCACGCGCGGCGCTTGCGCCCAGGTAAATTTTCCCAACCAATTTTGCGCCGCGGGAGGCAGCAACGGTAAAATGGTGAGCGGATCAAAATCCGCCGCGCATTGGACGGTCACTTCCCGCGTCTGGATATTTAACTGCGCCACACTGGTCAGACTGCCCCCGTAGAGTTGCGCCTGCAGATTCGTGATGGCGAGTGACGGAGCGCGCCAATCTCCGGCCACGTTCAGTTGATCTGCCTGGAGCAGCACGGAGCGCAAGCGCCCGAGATTGGCCGCCCACTGGATTTGATACGGTAACAGCCGGTTCCAATAACTGAGAGCCGCTTCCGGTTCGGGCGGCTCGGGCAATGGCTCCAGACGCGCGGCAAAATTTACGTCCGCCGCGCGGGTCAACCAGGAGTTGGCCCGGTCGGCATGAGCTTCAATCTCGATCTGATGCGGAATAGGATTCGTGGTGTGCTGCACCCAGCCCGCTTTCAATTGCCCGCCCTGCACACTGGCCCAGCGGCTTTCGACTTCATCGGCGCGCAAGACCAAGTGACTGTTGATTTGATCCGGACGCGTAATGATCGTGTCCAGGCGCAACTCCAATTCCAGATTTACCGTGCTCGCCCATTTCGTCTGGGCTTGACCTGCCTGCAAACTCAATTCAAGGCGTGACTGTTCATTACCGCTCGGTGGCGACAAACGCGCCAGCAACAGCAGATTTTCGCCAGAACCCCATGGCGTTTCCGCCGCCGGCGCTTTGACAATCAACCGCGCGTCGAAGGATCGCAGCTTGGCCCCATCGCCGGACACCTCCACTCGCAGTTCCGGCGGGGCGGCGAATTTGATTTGCGCGAGGAGTTCGGCGAGTTGTTCCAAGCGGGCCAGATCGAAGCGGGCGCGCCCCGGTTCTGACGGCTTCGGTCCGGGCGCTGGGGTGCTAGTGCCGGAAGGCCGCTGGCGATGTTTGAACAACGCGGGCGCATTGGTCACCACGCCGTGCGCATAGAAATTAACGCCCTCGAATTGCGCGCGGAAATCGTCCAACGACCAGCGGTCTTCCGGCTGCAATTTCAGGTTGGATTCGATGTTGCTGATGGTCAGTGCGCGCGGGGTCCCGTTGGTGGCGGGCAGCGTCCACTGCAACTCTCCCTGACGCAGAATGACCGAGTCCAAGCGCACCTGTCCTTCCAACAAGGCGCGGAGATGAAAATTGAACTCCAGCTCTTGCGCCGTGAAGCGCGGCAACGCCGGATTGTTGGTAACCGCGCCCGCGCCAAACTGAACTTGTTTCGCGATGAAGCCGCGCGACCAATGCAAACGCAGCGT
The DNA here is from genome assembly GCA_039806955.1 of Verrucomicrobiota bacterium. Taxonomy (GTDB): domain Bacteria; phylum Verrucomicrobiota; class Verrucomicrobiia; order Limisphaerales; family JADLHS01; genus JADLHS01. The sequence goes on from JBDHQI010000032.1 coordinate 6,099, forward strand.
GCTGAATTCCACGTCCAAACCAGATTTCTGAATTTTGGCCAGTAGCGGACGCTTCAAAAAATCGGGCAATCCCACCTGATTCAGGTACACCAACGCCGCGACGATCACGAAGAGCAACAGCCAGACGGCGATGCGGAGGCCGCGAAAATAAATCCGCAGCCGACGCCAGAAACGGCGGCCTTTGGCCTTCGGCGACGCGGACATATCACGGGGGAAACACGTTGGCGTTAAGCAACGTGAACTCCATGTATTTGTAGAGCATCAAGGGAAACTCAAAGCACCACGGCGTGCCCTCCAGAGTAACGGCGGCAACGGGATACCCATCCGGTGTAGGACGACCAAACTCCACCTGGTGGCGCGTTCCATCCTTCAATTCGATCTCCACCTGCAAACTGTTGGTGGTGATGCCAAAAGCCGCACGCGCCTCGGCGCCACGACCCAGCCACGCCACCGCGTTCAAGGCGGCGAATTGCTTGACGACGGCTTCCACTTCCGATCCGTTGATTGCCCGCGATGAGGGCACGCTCGCCCAAGCGCTGGCCCCGGCGCGGCGCAGGTCCAGTTGGTGATCGCCGCGCCGCAAAATCATTCGCACGGCATTGGTTTCTACAAAACGCCAGAGCCGCCGGTCGCGCAATTGCCAATCCGCCACGGCCAGTTTGCCGTAATCAGTGTTGCGGATGGCGTACACCGGATTTTCATCCGCGCGCCGGACGTAAACCAACCCGTTGGTGGTGGGCGTGCTGAAAGCCAGTTCCACCGCGAGCGCGTTGGTTCCCGCCAGAGCCGCGTACAACCGCACGGTGCGGTGCGGCTCGGCCAGGCCATAGCGCTGCAGATCCTCGGTGGTGATGGAATCTTTGTATTGCTGAATCGGTGCGGCGGGCAGGGTCAACAATAAGCTTTCCGCCAATTCCTGGTCCACGGGCAGCGGATTGTCTTTTAACTGCCAGGCGTTGGTGGCGGCGCGTTGCAGGACAAACGGATCGTAGCCACTCACCTCAATCTCGGTCACCGCCGGCAACACGCTGAGCAAGTGTGGATCGCGAAACTCGTTCAACGAGATCAGCCACGGCTTCAAGGTCTGGCGTTCCACGGTGAAGATGGAGGGTTGCCCGACGCGCCGGGCATAGATCAGCGTAGAATCATTCGTGGGGCTTTTGCCAAATTGCAGCGTGGTCAGCACATTGGTATCACGCGCGAAGGTCAGTTCCAGTTCCGGCGTCGGAAAACCGAAACGTTCCAGGTCGGCAGCGGGATTATCCGTAACGAACTGGCGCACGCGAGTCGCGTTCAACTGCTGCAACGCCGCCATCAACCGTTCGTTATCCGCCCGGGCCGGAATGGGAAAGGTCAAACGCCACGGTTGATTGGTGCCGGCCTGCGCCAACTGCACGACGACGGTGGCGTTGGAAACGGATAAACGATTGAAGGCCGATAGCGGCAGGTCCAACAGGGCGGTGTCGCGCCAATCATCCGGTTTGCTCGGAAGCAAATCCAGCAGTTGCGCATCCACCACGAACACATTTTCGCCGCCGACGAGTTGCACGTAAACCCCGTCGCCGGGGGCGGTGCGGTTGCCAAACTGCAACGGACGCACATCGTGTCCCGATTGCAGCGTGAGCATCCGACGGTTTTGAAAACCAAACTCCTCGTCGGCATTGGTGCGATGACGCAGCTCCGCACCCGAGATGATCTGTAGCGGGGCCAGTCGTTCCAGTGTATCCAAAAGTGTTTCCAGGCTCGCTTTCTGCGCTGGATAGACGATGGGCTTGACCAGCTCCCAAACGCCATTGGTGCGATCGGCGCGAATTTCAAACTGGCCCGGCGGCGTGTATTGCACGCTGGTAACCGTCGCGGCGCGGAAATTAGGCAGCAACAGCGCGACCGGCAGCGGCGGTTGGCGCCAGAACTTCTCCACACCCAGCACCGCGGCGAACAGAATCGCCGCGAGCGCGAGCCAGACCCAGGTGCTTTTGGTGTTCATGTCATGCGATGCTCATTTGCGCCGGCGCCACCAGACCAGGACGCCCAGCAACAGGATGCCGCCGGGAAGAACGCCCAACAACAGCCAGCGTAGTTTGGCCATTTGTTGTTCGGTCAACACCACTCGAAATTCGGTGAACGGTCGCGGCCCGATCCCTTCAGTGAACTGAGGCCGATCCAGCAGCCAGTTGACGGCGTAGTAGGCAAAATCACGATTGGCCGGAAACTTGTTCATCTGTTCGTTCCCCAAAAAGTAGGAATCGCCCACAATGACCATCCGGGTGCGTCCACGCGGCGAGATCACGCCCGGCGCGAGTTGCTTTTCCACCGCCACCGCCAACACGAAAGCTTGCGGCGGGATGCGTGGATTATTCACGAGCCGGGCCGTCGGCTCCGTGGCGAACAAGGTTTGCACGGTTATTGAATCGGGCGTGGATCGGCCGGTTTCCCGTTTCTCGCCCAACGCGCGCGGTGCTAGCAAATTCAGTTGGTAGTTCAACAAGCCTTGCACGGCCGGGTGTTCGGAGAACGCGGCGATGGTCACATCGCGACCCGGCGCAATTTTGAGCGAATTAACCGCGTGCGCCGGATCAATCACCACGCTGTCGGTCACCACCACATGCCACTTCTTCGCCAGCAACGATTCCAGGCCGCCGTCCGCTTCCGTGGTGAACGAATTGAACAAGACAAACAAGCGACCGCCGTCGTCCAGGTACGACTCGATTTTTTTCAGTTCGAGGTCGGGGATGGGATTTCGCGGCCCTGGAATGACCAGCAACGCGCAATCGGCGGGGATGGCATTCGTGCCCGCCAGGGTGATGGGTTCGACTTTGATTGCGTTTTGCTGCAGCAGTGATTTAAACCCGAGGTAGCCGGTAATTTCGTCGCTGCCATCAATATTGTGTTCACCGTGGCCCTGCAAAATGTACGCCTTGAGCGGCTTGGGATGGGAAACCCAGAGCAGCATGGCGGTGAAGGCGGTTTCGCCCTTGAACGCCGTGGCGCGCCGCACCAACTCGCCCGTCTCGCGATCGCGACCAATGGTCGTATCCGTCAGGAAACTGCCCGGAACAAAGCGCGATTCCTTGCCGGACTTGAAGATGACGAAATTTTTTTCGTCGTCCTTGCTGGATTCCGGCAGATCAAATTCACGTTTGATTTCCAGCGCGCGTCCGGCGTCCCGCACATAGTCCGCCGTTTCCACGCGCAGCTTCGGATTCAGTGCCTGATACTCCCGCAGCAGGGCGGCAACGGTCGGATAAAACTCATCATCGCGGTCGTAGTAAATGGTGATATTGACATCGTTGGTGACGGCGGCGATGACGTTGCGGGTGCGCTGGGACAATTCAACCCGCGTCGCTTTGCTCAAGGATTGCCGATGAAAGAAGGCGCCCGCCAAATGATTCAACAGCACCAGCACCACCACGACGAACCATGTGCGCAAGCCCAAATCCAGTCCAACCGACCAGCGGCGGCGCGGCGTGAAACTCGGTTTGGGTTGGGACGGGGTGCTCATGTTATTTCCAGCGCCGGCTCTCCACCACGCGCAACGTCAGAAACAGGAATAAGAACGCCAGACTCAACAACACCATGACCGTGCGCGTATCAACCACCCCGTGCGCGAACTCGCGCATTTGCTCGAAGAAACTGAACCGGCTCAATACCTGGGCCCGCCACGGGCCGCTGACAAAACCCGGGCCCGCCACGTAGCCCAGCGCGAACACCGCCATGCCGAGCAACATGCTGACCATTGCCGCCACCATCTGGTTCACCGTCAGAGAGGAGGCAAACGCGCCAAAGGAAATGAAGAACGCGCCGAACAACGCGATGCCGAGATACGTGCTGATCAGCACGCCAGGGTCCAGCGCACCAGCCTGTTGCGCATAGTTTTGAATCAGGTAACAGCAGCCCAGAAACGGCAGCCACATGATCATGTAAAACAGCCAGGCCGCCGTGAACTTGGCGGCCACCACCTGCAGGTCGCTCACCGGCGTGGTCATCAACGTCTCATAGGTGCCCGAGTATTTTTCCTGCGCGTAAAGCCGCATGGTGATGACGGCGTTGGCGATCAGCAGGATGAACCAGAACATCGGATTCTGAAAAAACAGCTCCGTAACCGGCACCTGGAACGACATGGTGCCCATGGTGCGCAACATCACCCAAAAGCTCAGACCACAGAGCAGTGCCACGGCGGCAATCGTGACATAGCCGGTCAGGGAGACAAAATACGTCGCCAATTCGCGGCGCGTCAACGTGAGATACACGCGCATCAGAATTCCTCCTCTTCGTTGGGCTTGGTCACCTGCATGTAAATGTCCTCCAAGGAATGGCGGCTGCGGGTCAATTCCCGCAATGCCCAACCGCGCGCCTGGACCAGCGCAAAAATTTGCGGGCGCAAATCAAAGCCGGGACGGGCCGTCAAGGCGCAACGTTGAAAAAGTCCTTCGGCCGGGGCCACCTCGTAATGCTCCACTTCGCCCATGCGCGCCCATTCCAGTTTCAACTCCTCGGGGGGCGCGGCAATCTCCGCAATGATCTGTCCCTTGCTGGCAATCAAGCGGTGCAGATTTTCCGGCGTGTCCGACGCGAGAATCCGTCCTCGCAGCATGATCATGACCCGGCTGCAGGTCATCTCGACTTCATGCAGAATATGCGAGGAAATCAACACCGTATGACTGCCGGCCAAATTTTTGATGAGCTGGCGCACCATGCGAATCTGATGCGGATCCAGACCGATGGTGGGCTCATCAAGGATGATTAAATCCGGCTCGTGGATGATGGCATCAGCCAGTCCCACCCGTTGCCGATACCCCTTGGAAAGCTGCCCGATGATCCGTTTGCGCACGTCCGTCAGACTGCATAGTTCCAGCACGGCATCCAGGCGCTCCCGGGTGACGGCACGACTCAACCCCTTCAAACGCGCCCGGAATTTAAGATACTCCTGCACCCGCATTTCATTGTGCAACGGATTATTCTCCGGCATGTAACCGATGCGCCGCCGCACCTCCTTGGAATCATAAAACACGTCGTGACCCGCCACGCGCGCCGTGCCGGAAGTGGCGGGCATGAAACCAGCCAGGATGCGCATCGTGGTGCTTTTCCCGGCCCCATTGTCACCCAGCAGACCGACAATCTCACCGCGCGCCACAGAAAAGGAAATATCCGCCAAGGCGGTTCGGCCCGCGTAACGCTTGGTTAGCTGGTGAACTTCAATCATGGGTGTGGCATCCATGCGCGTGGAATAGTTTAGTCAGGAGTGAAAAGTACAGCGATGAAAATTCACTACCGTGCGGGAATGTCCACCGACCCAGTTAACCAGCGGGATTGACCATTCGCATAACGGGTCGCCAGGTTGACGATCAACCGAAAAGGATCGCCGCTCTTTTTGTTGCCCAACACGTTGCTGAGGTTCACGACATCGGTAACGGCCACGTTATCAATGGCGCTCACGATCATGCCCGTTTCCAGTTGCGCCTTGGCTGCGGGACCGTCTTTTTCCACGGCACTCACGGGCAATCCCGCTGGCGTCGCGGGCGGATTTCCACCGGAGACATTGGCAATTGGGCCAACGGTCAATCCAAGTCGTTTGCTCAACAAAGTGCGGTTCACTTCCTCCAGCGGCACCATTTGCACAGATATTTTACGTTGAGCGCCTTTATCCAAAACCACCAACTGCGCCTGATGCCCGGAGCTGGCGGCCATGAGCTGACAAAACCGGGCCAGACTGCTGACCGCCTGGCCGTTGACCTCGATCACCTGCTGCCCCTCACGCAACCCGGCATCATCCGCCGGGCTGTGGGGTTGCACGTAGCGCACCTCCAGCGGTTTGGGCGAACCGCGAAAGCGCGCCCCCAACCACAATTTGGCGGAGTACTCCAAACTGAAAAAATCCGACAGCGCGCTGGAGATTTGCTTCACCGGAATGGCAAAACCGGTGCCCTTGCCCTCCTCCTGGTTGTAAACGGCCACATTGATCCCGATGAGTTCGCCGCGAATATTGACCAGCGGCCCGCCGCTGTTGCCAGGGTTGATATCAGCATCAGTTTGCAACCAATCCAGGTAATCCAAACGGTTTCCGCCAGAGTCCGGACGCCGATTTTTCGAACTTAATATCCCTTGCGAAACGGATCCGCCCAACCCGAATGGATTGCCGATGGCAATGGCGGTTTCTCCCAGGAGCAGATCATCATCCGCCGCCAGCAGGATGGGGTGAAACGGCGGATCGCCAGCCCGGCGGACGATCTTCAGCAACGCCAGATCCTTCTGAGTCTGATAGAGCAGTTTTTCCGCTTCATACTCGCGACCATCCCACAACTGCACCTGCACCCGCTCCGCCTGTTGGAGCACGTGGAAATTCGTCAGAATATAACCTTCATCATCCGTCGCCTCGACAATCACCCCCGAACCGATGTTGTTGATCTGCTCTTCGGCGGGACCGCTTCCAGCCAGATTCCAACCAAAAAACCGGCGGTAAAATTCTTCCTCCGCTGTGTTGCGGCGAACCAGTTTGGAAGTGCGAATGTTCACCACACTGGGCGTCACTCGCTCGATCGCCGCCACCGTGGCGTTCCGACGGATGTCCACTTCAGCGGCGGGCGCCGGCGCCGCACCGATATTTGCCAGAAGGGCGAGCATCAAGAACCCTGTTCCAGCCGGGCGAAAAATCGTTGTTTTTCGTAGTCGCATCTTCATCTTAACGAGACAGTTGCAATAATCATCTGTTCACCGTGCGGCATTTTTAATTTGAGCCTGTGCTTGACTTTGCGAGAGGCTCGACGCAAAAGCAATTCCAAGTGCAGCCCCTTCCAATCAATGCCTATACTCGCTGGCGCTCCGAGTGCGGCCAGCCAGCCACGCTACGCGAGGCGACCGCCGCCCCATCGGAAAAATTTCTCCAAGCCATCTGGCAACAGCAACGCTTGCGCCGGGAGCACCTCCGCACCTTGGACGGCAAATCGGTGCGCGTGCTTCATCCGGGTTTCATCAGCATGGAAGGCGGCCCGGATTTCCAGGGGGCGATTCTCCAGTTTGATTCCGCACCGCCGCTTTCAGGAGATGTGGAAATAGACCTTGCCGACTCGGGTTGGCGCAGCCACGGACACGCGCGTAATCCAGCTTTCAAAAACGTCATCCTCCACGTCGTCTGGCAAGCCGGCGCCAGTTCGACCATGCTGGCTACCCTGGCCTTGCGTGACATGTTGGACGCACCATTGGCCGATCTCGCCACGCAATTGGAGTTTCAATCACTGCGCACTCTGCCAGAAAACCTGATTGGCCGGTGCCGGACGCCGTTGCAAAAACTCGAGCCGGACGCCCTGGCTGGTCTGCTGCGCGCCGCCGCCCAGGTGCGCTTGCACAACAAAGCCGCACAACTGGAAACCCGCGCGCGCGCGGTCGGCTGGGAGCAGGCTTGGTGGGAAGGACTCTTCCGTTCGCTCGGTTACAAGCACAATCGCTGGCCGATGCAGCATCTCGCCGAAATCCGCAAGATTTTGGGTCAAGGCGTGAACACGACTTTTTCCCTCCAGGCCAGATTATTCGGCCTCAGCGGATTACTGCCGCTGGATCTCCGGCGCAACCGCTCGACATCGGATGCCTATCTGCGGCGCATTTGGGACGTCTGGTGGCGTGAGCGCGAAATTTTCGCGCCGCACATTTTGCCGCGTTCGGTCTGGCGGCTGCACGGATTACGTCCGGCCAATCAACCGCTGCGCCGGCTCGCGCTGGCCGCGCATTGGGTTCAACGAAACGACCTGATCGCCTCAGTGGAAGCTTGGAGTCGAACCGCCGATTCCGATTCGCGTTTGACCGCGGCGCTCGTGAAAATTTTCCGCGTTCCAGCGGATCCGTTCTGGTCCTGGCATTGGACTTTTAACGGGGTGCGCTTGAAACAACCACAACCACTGATTGGAGAGCGGCGCATCACGGATCTGGCGGTCAACACCGTCTTGCCCTGGCTGCTTGCCCGCGCCCGCGCGGGTGGAAACACCGCGCTGGCCGACGAGATCACGCGCCGCTACCACGCCTGGCCTGCCGCTGAAGACAACGCCACTCTGCGATTGGCCCGACAACGATTATTGGGGCGTTCCTGGCGCGGCAGTGCCGGATTGAAGACAGCCAGCGCACAACAGGGACTGTTGCAAATCGTGCGGGATTTTTGTGATCACAGTAACGCGCTGTGCGATTCGTGCCGCTTTCCGGAGTTGGTGACGAACTGGTCGGCTGGCGCCTAAAGCAGGTGCAACCCGATACGGTCCAACCGATTTATGCCTTCAGCTCCGAGAATGGATTATTGGTGAAGGAACCGGACGGTTCCGCCGCCGCATTTTCTCCACGTCTGACTTGAATCTGACTGGGATTTGCTGGTGCGGATTGAGCCGCGGGCGGCGGCGCGTCAACACCGGTGGCCGTAACGCGTGGATTCTTGGCGCGCTTGTTCCGTGGCAAGGGACTCAGCATCACATTGATGCCGCGACCGATCAGCTTGGGCGCAAAATCCGGGTGACCGTACGGCGCCACCTTCTCGATGAATTTGGTAACGACCTCGAATCCGAATTCAGTGTGTTGCATTTCGCGACCGCGAAAGCGCAAGGTCACCTTGACCTTCATTTCCTCACACAGAAAATCCGTGGCGTGTCCAACCTTGACCGAGAAATCATGAGCATCAATCCGTGGACTGAGCTGGATTTCTTTGACGATCGAGGCGTTCTGATTTTTCTTGGATTCCTTATCCTTTTTAGCCTGCTCGTAACGGAACTTGCCAAAGTCAACAATGCGACACACCGGCGGCGTGGCGGTCGCGGCAATTTCCACCAGATCCAAGCCTGCCTGACGCGATAGGTTCAGCGCATCATTCAAAGACATCACCCCAAGCTGCTTGCCATCGGCGCCGATGACCCGGACTTCGCGCGCGCGAATTTTCCCGTTGATCCTGATGAACGAGCCGGGGGAGTTATGACGTGAGTGATAAGGGTGGCTCAAAACACCCTCGTCGGTTGAGAGATCATTGTATCGTTCGACATCAAACCAAGCCGGACTATACCGGCCACGAATTGCGGCCAGTTAAGCAATTCCATTTCCTCACGCAAGCAAATTAACGCAGTTTTCGCCAATTCTCTCCGCATCCAAAACTGTTTAGCAGGAATTTTGCCAGCCATGGACCGAAACGATTTCTTTGATTTCGCATAGTTTCGAACTGTAGATTGCCTGACTGGAGGTGACGCAACCGCATTGCTATTGGGATAAACTCGCCAGTTCATTCAGGATTTTGCACTGCCTGCATGTCCGCTCTGGCACTGCGTCAGTCCAGGTGGTGAGTTGGCTGCGATTCAACCCTGTGCCGCGTGGCGGCCTTTGAAGGTCAGTTCGGCAATGCCGGATTTATCCAGTTCGCCCAAGCCAACCTTGATCATGCGGTCATACTGCTTTTTCGTCGCAGTGGCGAGCGGAAGGTGCAGCCCCTGTTGCTTCGCCAGTTGCAGCGCGATGCCAGAATCCTTGGCCGCATGGGCAGCGGAGAAAAAGCAGGAGTGCTCGCGGTTCTGCATGTCCTCGCCGTCAGTTTGTAACACGCTGGAACGCGCGCCGGTTTGCGCAAACACTTCGCGTAACATCGTAAGGTCCAAACCGAGCGCCGCCCCCAGGCCCAAGCCTTCCGCCAGTGCGGCGGTATTGGCATTCATGACCATGTTGACCAGCGCCTTCACTTCCGCGGCTTTGCCCGTCGTGCCGATGTAACGCAATTCCGTGCCGAGTTTTTCCAGAAGGGGTTTGGCGCGCTCGAACACTTCCGGTTGGCCACCGCACATCAAATAGAGTGTGCCCTGGCGCGCCTGGGTAATGCTGGCCGCCATGCAGGCTTCCAATGAACTCGCGCCTTTGGCGGCGCATTGCTGTTCCACCCAGCGATGGACCGCAGGCGTTACCGTGGCGCAGTTGATGAAGAGTTTGCCCCGCGCCCGCGTCAGCAAACCGTCGCGATAAATCCGCTTCATCGCCTGATCATCGCTAACCACGGTGATGATGATGTCCGCCGCCGCCGGCACCGATTTCAGATCCGGAACCGCCACACTTTGCAGTTCCTCAGCCAAGGTTTGAGCCGTCGCGGAGTCGACATCAAACACGGCGGCAATGGGATAACCACACTCGTGCAGGCGGCGCGCCATATTCGCGCCCATGCGTCCCACTCCCACAAAGCCAGCTTTTTCCAACATAAATTTTCAGGTTCGGTTTGAAATCCCGGGGTGAGCTTGGTTCTGGATTTGGCTCAAGTCAAATGTGATCCCGCCCGCGCCGCCGGCCTGCAGTGCAAAATCAATCGCAATCAAGTTCCTGCACTGACGTGTGCCGCCATCATTTAACCCAACGCCGGTTGAAAGCCGTATTTCCCGGCGAGAGCCAGTGAAACATTCAGGGATTTTACGCCTTTGGTACAGGTTGGATCCGACAGCGAAGCAGCCGCCAGACAAACGCCCGTGAGCAAACTACGCGGCAAATCCCATTCTTCGTGCAAGCCCCAAAGCACGCCGGCGCAAAAGGCGTCGCCCGCGCCGGCCGTGCCGGCGATGTATTTGGCGGGCAGCTTGAGCGCCGGCTGCCAGATATCCGCACCGCGCCGATTCCGCGCCAATGCGCCTTCCGGAAAATGAATCACCACCAGTTCGTTCACGCCAAGTTGCAGCAAGGCGCCGGCGGCATGGCGCAGCGCTACGGGGTCCAGTCGCCCGTCGGCATGACGCACTTTGAACCCGGTAATGCGTCCCGCTTCGATCTCGTTTAGAATGCAATAATCCACATGCTGGAGGGTCGGTCGCACCAGTTGGACGAAGCGATCGCTGTCCTCGCTGACAGTGTCCACGCTGGTTTTCAATCCTGCGGCTCGCGCATCGGCTAACAGTTTTCCCGCCTTGGTGCCGAACTTTGCGTCGGGGCGGTCCAGCTGATCCAAAAGCAGCAGGTAACCGAGATGGAAAATTTTGGTCTTGGTTTTCTGAAAATTTATGTCCGCTCCGGTCCACAGCGCGTTGGCCCCGCGAGCATGAAAAAAAGTGCGCCGTCCGGAAACTTGTTCCGTCATGACATCCGTGTAGGACGTGAATGTCTTGCTGGTGGCGGTCAGGAATTGGGTGTGGATTTTGCGCCGGCGGCAATCCGCAATAATGCTCGCTCCGTCGGGGTCCTTGCCGACCAGTCCCGCAGCGGCGAGCGGAAACGGCGCACCGGATTGCGCCAGGTCCAGCAACACGTTGTACGGCCCGCCGCCCGTGCCAGTGTGTTCGCTGCTGATGTTGGCAAGCTGTTCCGGTTGCGGATAAACATCAATCAGTTTTACGTGGTCGATGATCCAATTTCCTCCGGCCATCAAGCCGTGCCGTCGCTGTGTTGGAACCCTTCTCATAGCACTTCGGATTACGAATTAGTGAACGTCAGTTGCCGCTCGTAAATCAAGCTGATTCTGAATTGACCTGGTTTTATCCGCCGCCCCCTGTCTGCCACCGTCGCCAGAAATCAGTTTCAAAGACGCGAAGTCCGGAGTAGAGTCGCGAGCGTGCCAATGATCCGTGGATGACAGTTTCCGGAAGGTTGTGAGCGCGGTTTCCCTCATGAAGAAATTGCTGAAAGTGGCAGGGGTGCTGACCCTCGTTTTATCAGGCGGACACAGTTGGGCGAACCGCGCGGAGTCGCCGCTGCCGCCCGTGGATACGATAATCGAGCGGGTGATGGCGCGGTCGCAACAGGAGCCGGAGAACGACGTGGTCTTCAAGGCAAACTATTTCTTCAAGCGCAGCCGGACCACGGAGTATCGAAATCAGCGGGGGCGTCTCATCGAGCGACAGGAGAAGATCAGCGCGAACGAGCCGAGGCCGCACCATCCGGACGTTGGCGGTACGATTGTAGGTGGTTGCGCGAATGAGATCTCGCCCGATGCCGCTCAACATAAGCGGGATTTCGTGACCAACACCAATCTGGTGCAGCGCTTTATGTTCACGGTTATGGGGCGGGAACTGGTGGAGGGGCGTCCGACATTAGTGGTGGAATTCAAACCTGCGAGCCGGAAAATGCCGGCGGCGGATTTCAAGGAACGCTGCTTGAACCAGATGGCGGGGCGCATCTGGGTGGATGAAGTCGAGGACGTGATCGTGAAAGTGGAAGCGCGGTTGACCGAAAAGATCGGGTTGGTCGGTGGATTGCTAGGCTCAGTACAAAAATTCAATTTCAGCTTTGGCCGGGAGCGGACGGAGGACGGTCTGTGGTACACCCGACGATTAACGTGGCGCGTGGAAATGCGCGAACTCGTTGTGAATCGGGTGATTGATTATGTGGAAACCCGGACCGATGTGCGCAAGTCGCCATGACGGACGGCGGCTGATGCTAACAGAGCCGTCCGTTCTGCTGCCGCGCTGTTGATTCCGCAGGGAAATGGCCCTGGGGATTTCCGGCATAAGTTTCAAACTCCCGGCGCCACCAGCCGCTCAGACTGGTTACTACCCATTTGCGGGCGCCCGCCGGTTGCGGGGACAAGAATTGCTTTTCAAATCCGGGGCGTCCGTTAATCCTGTTGTCATGGCTGAACAGGCGAGCGTGAGTGAGCGAATCCTCCGTGGCATACCCGTGTCTCCCGGGGTTTGTCGCGGCAGAATTCTCGTGCTCGATAAAACCCGCTATCGCGTGGAAAAGCGCCCGGTTTCGGACGCCGAGATACCCCATGAGTTGACCCGCTTTCAGCAAGCGCTCGTGAAAACCCGCGAGCAAATGCAGGAGACGCAACGTCAACTGCTCCAAAACCTCGGCGCCAATCACGCCAGCATTTTTGACGCGCACCTCCTGGTGCTGGAGGATCCGTCCGTGATTGATGAGGTCGTGCGCCTGATTCAGGAGGAGAAACTGAATGCCGAGTACGCTTTCGGACAGGTGACCGAGCGTTACATTGAGGCGCTGGCCAAAGTCGAGGACGAGTATTTGCGCGAACGCGCCAGCGACTTGCGCGATGTCAGCGGCCGGATCATGAGCCAGTTGTTGGGGGTCAGCGATCAGGTGAACCTGGCCCAACTGAGCGAGCCGTGCATCATCATTGCGCACGATTTATCGCCCACCAAGACCGCGCAGTTGGATCGAAAAAACGTACTCGGTTTTGCCACTGACATTGGCAGTCGCACCTCGCACACCGCGATCATGGCCCAATCACTGCGTATTCCGGCCGTGGTGGGATTAAAGGACGCCAGCGAGCAATTGACGAGCGGCGAGTTTGCCTTGCTGGACGGTTTCAACGGCAAGGTGATTATCAATCCCACCGAATGCACCCTGGCCGAATACGGCCAATTGGTGCAGAAACAGGTTTCGCTGGCGGAAAAATTGCGCGGCACCTTGGACCAGGAAGCCATCACGCTCGACCAGCGGCGCCTCGTCATCTCCGCGAATATCGAACGCGCCGAAGACGTGGACTCCGTGCGTTCCAGCGGCGCGGAAGGCGTGGGGTTGTTTCGCACGGAATACCTGTTTCTCAATCGTGATCGGCTACCCTCCGAGGAAGAGCAATATCAAGTGTACCGGCAGGTGGCCGAGACGTTGAAACCAGATCCGGTGGTGATCCGCACCCTCGATTTGGGGGCGGACAAATTGCTGCCGCTCTTGGGCATGCCCGCCGAGACGAATCCGGCGCTGGGCTGGCGCGCCATTCGTTATTGCTTGCAACACGAGGAAATGTTCCGTGCGCAACTTCGCGCCGTATTGCGGGCCAGCGTCAGTGGCAACGTGAAACTCATGTATCCGATGATCTCGAGTTTGGACGAACTGATTCAGGCCAACACATTTTTGGAACAGTTCAAGGCCGAACTGCGGCAAGAGGGAGTGCCGTTTAATGATCAGCTCGAAGTGGGGATCATGGTCGAAACTCCCGCCGCCGTCATCATCAGCGACAGGCTCAGCCGGCGCGTGCAATTTTTCAGCGTCGGCACAAATGATCTGATCCAATACACGCTCGCCGTGGATCGCGTGAACGAGAAGATCGCGCACCTCTACGAGCCAACGCATCCGGCCATCATCCGGTTGATTCACCAAACCGTGCAAGCGGCGCGCGCGCGCGACACGTGGGTCAGCGTCTGCGGCGAGATGGCGGGCGATATCGAGCTTACGCCGCTATTATTGGGCCTGGGCGTGGACGAACTGAGTGCGGCGCCGCCCGCGTTGCCGCCCTTGAAGTTTCTGCTGTGCCAACTGAAATTTTCCGAGGCGCAGGAACTGGCCAATTTCGCACTGAGCTGTGAATCCGCCACGGAAATTCTCGCGCGCAGTCTGGCCCTGGCGCGCCGCGCCGCGCCCAGTCTATTTGAAACCAAAAAATGAAACCACGGTTGCGGCCATCCCAATTCCGCTGGATGGTCGTTTGTGAATGTTTCTCATTCCCGCGCCAAAGTTTCCAGCCATGAGCGTCAAAGTTAAAATTTGCGGCATCACCAATGTGACGGATGCCGTCACGGCAGCGACGACGGGCGCCGATTTGATTGGCCTGATGTTCTACGAACGCAGCCCGCGTCATGTTTCCATGTCCATGGCTGCTGACATTGCCCGCACGTTGCCACCCGCGGTGCTCAAAGTCGGCGTATTTGTGAACCCTGACGCCGGACTGGTTTGGCGCGCCATTCAGGAATGCAATCTGACTCTGCTGCAATTTCATGGCGAGGAATCTCCCGACTTTTGTGCGCAGTTTGGCGTGCGCAGCATGAAGGCCTTTCGCATTCAAAACTCCGCGTCCCTGCGCGCATTGCCGGACTACGCCACGGAAGCGTATCTGCTTGACGCTTATTCTCCCGCCGCTCACGGCGGCACGGGCGCGCAATTTAACTGGGAACTGGCGGTGAGCGCCAAGCAACACGGCAAACCCATTTTCCTGGCGGGTGGGTTGACGCCGGAAAACGTCGCGGCAGCGGTGCGGCAAGTGCGACCGTTCGGCGTGGATGTGTCCAGCGGTGTCGAATCCGCGCCCGGAAAAAAAGACCCAGCAAAAGTGCGGGCGTTCATCCAGAACGCCCACCGTCAGAAGTGCTGACCCATTCAACCCCGTCAGTGCCAAGCCACTGGCACGACAGTGTATGCGGCGGTGGAGAAAACAGGGCATCATCGGGGCGTGAGCGGCTTGGAAGTGCTCCGGGACGCCAGCCGGCAACTGCGCACGTTCCACCGCGCCTGATCCATGACAACCTTTTGTTGCAGATGCAACGTGAACTAGGTCAACGCAACCGCGTGCGTTTTGGGAATGTTTGTGGACAAGGGTTAACTCTCAACGAGAAAACCGTCAGGAATTTGGATTCTACGTGACCGCCGAGTTGCTGAATTGGTTCTTTGAATTTGCACCCCCTCTATTTCGAGACGAGATGCGAGCCAATCTGGTCGTGGGTAAACTGCCTTTAGCGTCTGATTAAAACTCGCATCGGAGAACTCGCTCATTTGTTTGGCAGACATCCATGATGTAGTCCAGCACTAGGCCCTTGGGCGTCCTTCTGATTCGTTGGTCCTGCTCACGCGCAGCGATGATGATGGTTGTAGCCTTCGATGACGAAGTCGGCGTTGGGCAAAACGGTTTCAAGTTCAAGGCAACTTAGCGGACTACGCTCAACGAAAGCCCGAAAGTTGTGCTTGACCCGGCTCGTACAAGCCTGATTGTTGCGGACAATAAACACGATGAAAAGGAACTCGCCGAAGTCTTCAACACGTCGTTTTGTTTCAATCGTAAGAACCTTTGTAGTGCCTATCATTATCCTTTTCGCTGTTGAATCCAAATCTGCGCCCTTGGAAATAAGAGGCCAGATTTCGGCGCACATTTACATGAATTCCTCGACAGCCCACGTCGCTAGCAATTGGTTTGTTGTAACGATTGACGATAAGAACACGCGGATTAAGGCTGGCCCGATGGGTGATCCCGCGATAATTGATTTTGAATATGGCCTGTTGGATGCCGATTCATATTTGCTCATAAATTACGCAACCAACCTATTGGTAACGGAGATCAATCAAGTCGTGGATGGAGTGGCTAAGAAAGTCAAACTGGCGACTCCAAAGAAGGCGGAAAACACCGCGATGATTTTCGTGAATAACGGCAGAATTCCGGAATACGCGCTGGGGATGTTGAGTCCCGTCTGGTTGGCCTACTGTTTCAATCTCGACTTGCCGGATTCTGAAACAAACCACTTTCAGGCTTCGCCCATTTTTCCAATGGGGAAAGCTTACCGCGAACAGGGTGGACTGGCTGACATGACTTATGCACTGAATTCTCAACCACCGTTTTTTTTGCAGACATTGACCGAATCAGGCGACTCCAAACATTTCGAAACATTGAAAATGCTTTCGCCTTCGCGGGGAGTTTTCACAAACGGGGTTTACAATGTTGAAAGGTGGACAAATGTCGCCAGCCTTACGGCGCCTCAAAAGTTTTATGCAACCAACTATTTTGTAATGGGACCGAGTGGACTGGCTGATGTGGAGAAGATCGTTTTTGAGGGCACGGCAACAGATTTTGTCGCGAATGCGCCCTCCCCAACGCCTTTCAATATCCCGCTGGTGACAAGAGTGGTCGAAAGACGATCCACGCTGGTTGCGCCCATGTCCGACTTCAGCTATACGACAACGAACGGCATCCTTATGAGCAGAGAGAAATTGGTGCAGCACGAGGACTTTATTGCCGAACTGTCTGAAAAGCATGGATCAATGCCATCTGGGCCAAATTTGAAAAGTCGGCTGATCGTCCGCGTTACCTTTGGAGCGTTGGTTGTTCTACCCTTTGCTATTTGGTGGTTCACGAGAAGAAAATCTCTGCGATAGAACTGCGAATTTCTCCTCGCAGTGAGGAGGTTAGAGTAAATAAAAACAAACACCCAAACAAGAAAGGAAAATCAAATGAAAAACAGAACAAAACTTATTGTCGTTTTGGCTATGCTCTGTCTGTCGGCTGCTGCTGCGATAGCGGCGTGCCAATATTGTACCAAAGTAGATACGTTGGTAACGTATATCGGCAACGGTACGAGCTGTGACGCTGTTTGCCCGGCCGCGCCGGCGTGCGGCCCTTCGTCATGGCGAACATGCGATTTTCCAGAACCAGTCACCTTTGTTAATATAACATGCACGCTCTATTACTCTTGTGCTGGTACCATTACTCAACAATTCGGTAACTGTAAGAGCCATTGGGGTTGCGGCGGTTAACCTGTGTCGTTCACCATCAAAATCCATAGCAGCGGTTTTAGACCCAAACCGATGCGTGGAGTTTTCGCGCATTCTCTGCGCTTTGACTAATGCTGCCCGCGGTGACCGGACGGTCGTGAAGATTCACGAGGGCGTCCACGCAATAGTTGCTGAAGCTGGACATAGAGTCAAAGCATTCTCGTGGCATATACGGTTCAAAAGAAAACAAAGGACAAGTATGAGAATTATGAAAATCATCGGCCTAACATTTGCAGTAGTGCTCGCTGTAGCTGTGGCTGCATTGGCAATTGATCTGCCCAACTCCAAGGGAGAGGTCAAGCTGGTTCGTATCATTGCTGGAGGCAGGGTTGTCGCGGAGGTAAAAATTCTTGAGCCGGGCAGCATCAATATTGATCCTCAAACCGTCTCAATCATGAAAGACCCGAACGGTGGGAGCACCTACGTTTGCAGCGGTGGCGTCAAGCTGAAGTTTTCAACCGATGGCAAAACCACTTTCACACTCTCAGCGGATCGTATTCAAGTCGAAAACGCAAAGCCGGATTCATCAAAGTGACACGCGGTCGAGTACGTCGAACAGGCCTTTGAAAGATGCCGGTGAGTTGCAGTTCGGTTGGCGCATTGGTCAGCCCCCTCCGACCGAAACAACGCGTGTTGCACATAAATGGTTTCGGCAAGGGTGACGAAACCGACACGCAGAGGCGTGTGCTTTCTATTTGTTGAACAACGAATCAATTTTCTTTCGCACGCCTTCATCCATCTTAATCAACGGTGGCCACGCGCGCTTGAAACCTTCGCCGGGAAGTTTCTTCGTCGCATCAATGCCGAGTTTGCTGCCGATGGCGATTTCGCTGGTGGCGTGGTCAAGCACGTCGGCCGGGCCTTTGGTGAAAATGCTGTCGCGTTGCGGATCGGTGTTGGCACAGAGGCGGAAGAGGACTTCGCTGGTGTTGTGCACGTCCACGTCGGCGTCCACCACCACGATATATTTGGTGAACATCATCTGCCCCATGCCCCAGAGGCCGTGCATGATTTTGTAGGCCTGCATCGGGTAGGTCTTCTTGATGCTCACGAAGACGAGGTTGTGGAAGACGCCTTCCGCCGGCAGCGCGAGGTCCACGATCTCGGGGAAGTTCATTTTGAAGATGGGCAGGAACAATTTCACCGCCGCGCCGCCCATGTAGAAATCTTCCATCGGCGGGATGCCGACGATGGTGGCGGGATAGACGGCATCCTTGCGATGCGTGATGGCGGTGACGTGGAAGACGGGATACGGCTCGGGCAACGTGTAATAGCCGGTGTGATCGCCGAACGGGCCTTCGTCGCGCAGCGGCTCGGTCGGGTCAACGTAGCCTTCGATGACGAAGTCGGCGTTGGCGGGCACTTCGAGGTCGTTGGTCTCGCACTTCACGAGTTCGACGGATTTTTTGCGGAGATAACCGGCGAGGAGAAATTCGTCCAAGCCATCCGGCAACGGCGCGGTGGCGGCAAAGGTGAATACCGGATCTCCGCCAAAAAAAATCGCGACGGGCATGCGCGTGCCGGTCTCATAGTAACGGCGGCCGTGGCGCGCACCGACTTTCTGGAGCTGCCAGTGCATGCCGGTGGTTTTGTCGTCGTAGATCTGTATGCGATACATGCCGACGTTGCGTTCGCCGGTGTCGGGGTCCTGGGTGACGACGCAGGGGAGCGTGATGAAGCGTCCGCCGTCCAAGGGCCAGCATTGCAAAATGGGGAGTGCGGAATGCGGAGTGCGGAGCGTGGGGAGCGCACGCGCCTCGCGCTTTGCCGACGGCGAGCCGCCGTCGGCTGCGCCTGGAGCGAGCGTACTCTCCGAAACACCCGGAGCGCTCGGCCACGGCTCTTTTCGCGTCGGCGGTGCGTCGAATTTATGGATGACTTCCTTGCACGGCCCATTTTTCACGATCTTCGGTTTCGCATGGCGCAAATCGAAAGCTTGGCCAAGTAGTTTGACCGCTTCGCGCATCGAGGTTGGCGGCTTGGCTTTCATCAGGGCGCCGAGTTCATTGGCAACTTCATCCACGGAGTTCGCACCCATGCTCATAGCCATGCGCTTGTGCGAGCCGAGGGTGTTGATCGCCACCGGAAAAGGAGAAACCACACCATTCACCGTCGGCTTCTCGAACAACAACGCCTTGCCGCCGCCGGGGGATTTCATTTCGCGGTCGGCGAGTTCGGTGATCTCGAGTTCGGTGGCGACGGGCTGGGTGATGCGTTTCAGCTCGCCAGCCCGGTCAAGTGCGGTGAGGAAATCGCGGAAGGAATCGAAAGCCATATCGGGAAGTTATCAAAGTCGGTTGAAGCCGAAATATAAAACTTGGCAATCGGCTGGGGATAAAATCCGCCAAAGTCAGCGTTGGCTGGCTCTGGCTTATGACTGCGGCATTGATTCGCCCCAAATCTGTTTGAGATGAGCAACCCCCTGCTTGAGCGCCGCGACGGGCATGACGGGGCTGAATTCAAAGACCTTGATGTGCTCCGGTTTAACCAGTGGTTTTAAGGTGGAAAAATTTACCGAACCGGAACCGGGTGCGCAGTGATCGTGGACGAGGTTCTGCACGTCGTGAAGGTGAAAGCCCGCCAGACGATCGGCATAGGTGCGCAGATGCAGTTCGTGATTGATGAAGCCAAGGTTCTCCTTGATCTGCGCGTGACCGGTGTCGTGCCAGTACACCAGGGCCGGGCTTTTCAACTCGTAAAACAGCAGGCCAAAATCATCTTCAAAAGGCGTTTCCTCGACCGCTTCGCGATTTTCACAGCCGAGCCGGAGGCCGCGGGATTCCGCCTCGGGTAAAACTTTATGCAGCGATTCGTAGAGTCGCTCCAAGAAAGGCTTCTTTTTGGCCTCGCGCTTTTCGAGCGCTTCAGTTTTGAGCTTGGCGAATTTGCGCGAATCCTTTTCGCCACGCACCACCAGTTCCTTCAGCCGACTGGTATAATCCTTTAGCTCGACGCGGCCGAGGTGGAGGACGACCAAGGGCGCATTGACACGCGCGGCGAACTCAAAAGTTTTGAGCGTATGTTTGATGGCGGCGTCACGTTCGCGCGAGGACTCGGCGGTAAATTGATAAAGATTCGGGGCGGACTGGTTCACGCCCATGGGGAGCGGACAGAAATTGTGCAGCGAAGAGATTTTGATTTCACCCGCTTGAACCGCTTCAAGAATGCCCGGGACGAGACTGATCCGTGTGCCGTGACTGAGTTCGGCATACTCAAAGCCGAGATCGCGAATTTCGCGCAGCATCGCGCATCCGTCGGTGTGACGGTGCGAGTTCCAGCAAGTTGAGAGCGAATACATCCTTGGTTTCAGGAAATAAACAACCGGGCACAGCCATTAACAGCCAGGCCCGGTTTCGAGGTTGGAATCACAAATCATTGATCCGCGTAGCGGGCGGCCAACATGGCGGAAAAGCGCGCGACTTTCTCCTTGCGACGACGTCGCTCACTGGGCTTTTCGTAAGACCGACGCATGCGCACGGTGCGCAGAGTGCCTTCACGATCAATTTTTTTCTTCAGGCGGCGCAGGGCTTTATCCACTGGCTCGCCTTTTTTCAGTTTAATCTCGGTCAATCCAAATCACATCCTTTCCGGGAGCGGTCGGCCCATCAGCCGGGCGCTCGAAAATTGGCCTGTCAGCATGTTATTTTTGAGTGGCAAGGTCAATCTTCAAAATTGCAAAAGATGAATGTCCGTTCATGCCTTGCCGGAAAGCGGTTTCTCACGGTAAAATCCAGCTATTATGGCGCACGCCGATTTTGTCCACCTGCACCTGCACACCGAGTATTCCCTGCTTGATGGCGCCTGTCGTTTGGACCGGTTGTGCGCAAAGGCGCGGGAGCTGAAATTTCCCGCGCTCGCCATCACCGATCACGGCGCCATGTACGGCGTGGTGGACTTTTTCAAGGAAGCGCAAAGTCAGGGCATCAAACCCATCATCGGTTGCGAGGTCTATGTCGCGCCCGGATCGCGGCTCGAAAAAAAATCCTCCACCGGCGGCAAGGATGTTTACCACCATCTCGTGCTGCTGGCGAAGGATCAGGCGGGTTACAAAAATCTCGTCAAGCTCACGACCGCCGCCCATCTGGAGGGCTACTATTACAAGCCGCGCATTGATAAGGAAATTCTTGCCGAACACAAGGAGGGTTTGATCGTACTGTCCGGTTGTCTGGCCAGCGAAATTCCGCAGGCGATCCTGGCGGATCAACTCGACCAGGCGCGCGCGGCGGTGGATTGGTTCAAGCAGACGCTGGGCGCGGAAAATTTTTATCTCGAACTCCAGAATCACGGCCTCGCCGAACAGGCCAAAGTCAACCAACAGCTCATCCCCTGGGCGAAAGAGTTTGGGTTGAAATGCGTTGCCACCAACGACGTGCATTACGTCGAGAAGAAACATTCGCACGCGCACGATTGCCTCGTGTGCATCGGCACGCAGGATTTGCTGAGCAATCCCAAGCGCATGAGCGCGGGCTACGCGCCGGAGCAGTTTTATCTCCGCAGCGCCGAGGAGATGAAGGCACGATTTGCTGAACGACCGGACGCCATCGCCAACACGCTCGAAGTGGCGGAGAAGTGCAACGTGGCGTTCGACTTCAAAACGCTGCATTACCCGATGTTCCATCCGCCGGAACACTTCACGCGCGAAGGTTATTTGCGCCATCTCCTCGCGGAAGGATTGCAGCGCCGCTACACGATCCGCGCCCGCGCCGAGGGTAAAGAGTTTATTGTCGAAGGTATTGATAATCCGCGGCGCCTGCCGACTTACCAGCCGACCAGTCCGGACGGAGATCAGTGGGATCACAACGATCCCGCCGTGACTGCGGCCATTCGCGCGGTGATGGATCGTCTGCAACTCGAGCTGGCGGTCATCGAAAAGACCGGGTTCATCAGCTACTTCCTGATCGTGGCGGACTTTGTGCAATACGGTCGGAGCAAGGGTGTGGCGTGCGTGGCGCGCGGCAGCGCCGCTGGCTCGTTGGTGACCTATCTGCTCGAAATTGCCAACGTGGACCCGATCCGCTACGGGCTGCTGTTCGAGCGTTTTCTAAATCCCGAGCGCGTCAATCCGCCTGACATTGACATTGATTTTGCGGACGACCGCCGCGCGGACGTGATCGAATACGTCCGGCAAAAATACGGGCGCGACGCGGTGGCGCAGATCATCACGTTCGGCACGTTGGGCGCGAAATCCGTCGTGCGCGACGTGGGTCGCGTGATGGGCTTGAGCTACGGCGATTGTGACCGGCTGGCAAAAATGATTCCCGCCGAGTTGAAAATGACGCTCGAAAAAGCGCTCAAACAAGCGCCGGAACTCAAGCAGGCTTACGACACCGAGGACGTCACGCGTGAGTTGATTGACGCGGCGTTCGTGCTCGAGGATCTGGCGCGCAACTCCAGCGTTCACGCGGCGGGCGTCGTCATTGGCCCCGAGCCGCTGGTGAATCTGCTGCCGCTCAAGACCGACGAAGACGGCGCGCTGGTGACGCAGTATCCCATGAATCCGGTGGGCGAACTCGGTCTGCTGAAGATGGATTTTCTCGGGCTGAAAACGCTTACGGTCATTCGCAACACCGCTGATCTGGTCAAGCAAACCCGCGGCGTCACGCTCGACATGGATCATTTGCCGCTGGACGATCAGAAAACCTACGACCTGCTGAACCGCGCGGAAACGCTGGGCGTGTTTCAGTTGGAATCCGGCGGCATGCGCGATCTGTGCCGTAAATTTCAAATTGCCAGCATCGAACACATCACCGCGCTGGTGGCGTTGTATCGTCCCGGGCCGATGGATCTGATCCCGGATTTCATCAAACGCCGGCATGGCGAATTGAAGGTGGAATATGAGCATCCACTGCTCGAACCCATTGCCCGGGAGACGTACGGCATCCTGATTTATCAGGAACAAGTGATGCAGGCCGCGCAGGTGCTGGCCGGCTACACACTCGGACGCGCGGATTTGCTGCGGCGTGCCATGGGCAAGAAAAAGGTGGAGGAGATGCAGGAGCATCGCGCCATCTTTGTGAGGGGTTGCGCGGAGACGAACAAGATTTCCAAGGCGAAGGCCAACCAGATTTTTGACCTGTTGGAAAAATTTGCCGGCTACGGCTTCAACAAATCCCATGCGGCAGCCTACGCGGTTGTGGCCTATCAAACCGCGTATCTCAAAGCGAATCATCCGGTGGAGTTTCTTTGCGCGTTGTTGACCAACGACATGAACGATACCGCGAAGCTGAGCGAATACATCGCCGAAGCGCGCGGGCTGGGGGTCGAGGTGTTGGGGCCGGATGTCAACGAGAGTGAGTTGTTTTTTGCGCCCGCCCAGGAAAATCAGCGCATCCGCTTCGGCCTGGCAGCGATCAAGGGCGTGGGCGAGGCCGCCGTGCAGGCAATGCTCAAGGTGCGGCGCGCAGGAGGACGTTTCAAATCGCTCGCGGACTTGTGCGAACGGGTGGACAGCCGCTCGGTGACGCGCAAAACTCTGGAAGCCTTGATCAAGGCCGGCGCCTGCGATGGCTTCGGTTCGAACCGCGCCACCTTGTTTGCGCAGGTGGAACGCACGCTGGCACGCGCGGCCAGCATCATCAGCGACCGACAAAAAGGACAAAGCTCGCTGTTCGGCATGTTGGAGGAAACGCCCGATCCGGCGGCGGCGGCGGAAAAGGAAGCACTGCTGCCGGAGTGGCCGCAGCACGAAATGTTGGCGCACGAAAAGGAATTGCTCGGTTTCTACGTTACCGGTCATCCGCTGGCGCCGTACGCCACAATCCTGGAAAAATATTCGCTCGCCAACACCAGTCAGTTGATGCAACTGCCCAACCGCTCAATGACGCGCGTTGGGGGATTGATTGCTGCCATTCAACATGGGGTGTCCAAAAAAAGCGGCAAACCCTACTCGCTCGTCACGCTGGAAGATTTGCAGGGCGCCGCCCAGGTGCTGGTGATGAACGAGAACCACGACAAGTTCCGCTCGTTGCTTGAGCCCAACCAGCCCATCATGGTGATCGGTGAGATCAGCACCACCGAGGATCGACCCAAAATTTTTCCGCAGGAAATCGTGCCGTTGGATGACGCGCCCAAACGCTGGACCAAACGCGTGACATTGCATCTGCACACGGCGCACCTCAAGCCGGACGCGCTGGAGCAGGTGCGCGAACTGGTCTGCGCGCACCCGGGCCGGTGCGAGTTGCTGCTGTGCTTTCGTTACCCGACCGGACGTTACGTTTTTGTGGCTCCCAACGAACGCTTCGCCGTCACGCCGTCGCGCGAATTGCAGACCGCAGTCACCCAACGCTTCGGGGATGACGCTTACCATGCGAAAGTGGACTCGAGCCTTCCTGAAAAGGAAAAGCGCTACGGTCGCCGCTCATCAAACAACGAAGAATGACGCGCCGCTGCGCCCGGCCATACACATCATTTGACATGCGCCGCCGCTTGACCCGGCATTAAAGCTGGGAGAAATTTGCTCAATCTATGCGGAAAATCAGAGTGGTGTTTCAGACCCTACAGGTCGTTTTTCAAACTGCGCGGCGCCGTTTTCTCCATCCCAGTGCGCTTTGTGGCTGGAGCTGGCTGATCGCCTGGAGCCTCGGGGGCATTGCCTCCGCGCAGATTCGCGATGGCGACATCAACCCGCGCAACCTGGGGCGCGGCTCATGGATTTACATTCTGCCCACGGCCATCAGCGGCCTGGGCGGAAACGTGCCGTCCGTCAATACGTTGTCCAACCTGATGACCTACCTGAAGAATCAAGGGTTGCAATATGTCATCATCAAGGCCGCGCAGGCCGATGGCGTTTTCCAGGCTGGCGGCACAACACAATTTACTCCGGAAGTCGTGGCGGCCGGACACGCGGCGGGATTGAAGGTATTCGGTTATTTATACACCACCGGCGCGAATGTCCCCGGCGAAATTGCCATGGCGGATTTCATTTTTAATCAGGGCGCCGACGGTTTGATTTACGACGCGGAATCCGAATGGGAAACAGTGGGCGGCAACGCGGCGGCACGTTCCGCACTGGCCATCCAGCTTTGTGGCACGGTGCGCACGAACTGGCCGAACAAATTCATGGGCGTCTCCACCTGGCCGTATCGCGCGCTGCACCCCAATCTGCCGTATAAGGAGTTCGCGTATTATTGCGACGTCATCATGCCGCAGGCGTACTGGATTGAACTGGGGGTTACGCCCACCGCGTGTGTCAACCGTATCAATAACGAGTGGACCAGTTGGAAAAACAGCTTGAGCGGAATCTGGACGAATGCGATCAAACCATTCGTCATGACCGGCCAGGGCTGGAGTTCAGCCAGTGGTACCGTAACCGCCGCGCAAATCACCGAATTTGAAAACGCGTTGCGGAACATCGCCAACCCGGTGTCGCCCGGCGGATTCCGTGCGGTGGATTATTGGCGCGCAGAATTGCACCCCGCCGAAATCTGGGCCGCCATTCGTACCAATTTTCTGGCCTGGCCTTACACCAACGCGCCATTGGTGCAATATCCGCCGGTCGCGACCGCCCAAACCACCACCGCCACCATTTCCTGGCCGACGGATCAAGGATCCGATGGCGTCGTTGAATATGGTTTAACACCGGCTTACGGTTCAGCAAAAACGAACAGTACGCTGGCTTGGTACCACACGGTGAGCCTGACGGGATTGAGTCCCAATACCACCTATCACTATCGCGTTCACTCGAAAGGCACGAACAACCTGATCGGTTACTCGGCAAATTACACCTTCACCACCGCCGCCATGGCGGTGCCCGACATCGTCATTGATGAAGACAACGCCAACAACACCGGTGGACACATGGTCTCGTACGCCGGCACCTGGAGTGCGCCCACCGCTGGCGCGGCTTACCTGGGTTACTTTCGCTATGCCGGCCCGAGGTACGTCCTGGACAGTCCGGATCGCACGGCGCGCTTCATTCCAAACATACCCGTGGCTGGCAATTATAACATCTACGCTTCGTGGTCGGCGTCCGCGCCGGGGGGCAATCGCGCCGTGAACGCGCCGTTCCGCGTTTACAACGGAAGCAACACCACTCTGACTCGAGTGAATGAAGAAGCCAATGGCAACTCGTTTCAATTGATTGCCAGCAACCGCTTCCTGCCGGCGGGAACCATCAGCTACATCGAAGCCGGCAACGACGTGACGCAAGGCGTCGGCGGCGACATCGTCATTGCGGATGCGGTAAAATTGGTTTACCTGCCGCCACCACCCACACCACCCGCCATCGTCACGCCACCGCAAAACTTGACGGTAAACCAGGGCGACACGATTCAATTCACCGTGTCTGCCAATGGCACCGGCCCATTGGCCTATCAATGGCGCCATGCGGGCGCTGATTTACCCGGCGCGACCAGCGCTTCGTTCGTCAAGTTCAACGCGCAACCGGCAGATGCCGGCACCTATCAGGTCATCATTACAAATGCCTTCGGTTCGATTAGCAGCGCGCCCGTGACGCTTACTGTCCAAATCGCGCCCGTCATCACCGCGCAACCGCAAAACCTGGTGGTGACTATCGGCGCCTCCGCCACCTTCAGTGTGACCGCCAACGGTTCGCCATCCCCCACGTATCAATGGCGGTTTAACGACATGGACATTCCCGGCGCCACGGGGCCGAGTTATACCAGGACCGAAGTTCAACTTGCCGATGTGGGTGATTATACCGTTGTGGTCTCGAATGTCGTGGCGGCCATCATGAGTGAAGCAGCAACCCTGACCGTCACGCCCGCCGCACCGCGGATTGATTCGATCATTCTATTGCCGGGCGGACAGGCGCAGTTATTGATCAGCGGCGGCCCGGGACAATTTGTCATTGAACAATCCATGTTCCTCACGAATTGGACGCCAGTGCTGACCACCAACCTCAGCGGCTCGAGCTTCCAATTCACAGACCCGGAAAGCAACCAACCGATGCGTTTCTATCGAGCCGTGCGTTTGGTCCCATGAGTTGACCTCTTCGTCTATGGATTGAGACGTTCCAGCAGGCAGCATAACGCGGTCAGCCTGGGAACGGAAACATCCGCAGCTTGCGCTTGGCGCAGCGGCTCAAGGAACAAACTCTGCAATTCAAGCGGGCGGCCATATTCAAAATCCAGCACGGTGGAAGCTTTGTAAGCGCCCATGGTGCGGGTGCGTTCAATCATTTTGGCGACCAGTTCTTCTTCAAGCTGGTGCCCGAGCGCGTTGGCAGCGGTAATGACTTCCAACATCAATTCGCGCACTAGAATTTCCCAGCGGCCTCCATCCAGTAATTGATCTGTGGTGCGACACGGTTGTTTTACGGTCGCGATTTCCGTGGTTGTGGTGAGCGCATCGTAACCGGCGGCGCTGGCAACCCCGAGCCCATTGAACGGAATATTCCAGACCAATTTCTCCCAATGCGCGCGGGCCAGATCATCCGCCATGCGACAGACAATTTCCGCGCGTTGGAACACCGCCGCGACTTCATGCAATCGTGCCGAAGGTGGCTGTCGAAATTCACCCAACACGATCAATCCGTGGTCGAGGTGTTGAATCACCCCGGGCGCGAGGCGATTAACGCAAACAAAACAAAGCCCGCCAAAAATATGATTCCGGGGAAAAAGCTGCGCCAGTGCTGCCTCATTTCCCAATCCATTTTGCAAGGTCAGAAGGGCGGTTTGGGGACCAACGAGCGGCGGCAGGAGGCGGGCAAACGCGGCATTGGCCGTGGTCTTGAGTGCAATCACGACCAGATCGCTGAGGCCGACTTCTTCCGGCGTGGCGGCGACTTTCGGATGAGCCGTGAAATCTCCGCGCGGACTGTGAATGTGGACACCGTTTTGGCGCACAACGGAATAGTCGCTGCGCAGCAGAAAATGCGCATCCTCGCCCGCACGACTCAGCAGCGCCCCGTAATAACCACCGACGGCCCCGCAACCCACCACAGCAATTTTCATCACCAGTCAAGAGACGCTGCCGTGACCTGATCAGCAATCTCAAAATGCAACCACCAGCGCTGCTCGAACGAACTACGACAAAGCTTTGTTGCATATGCAACAAAATGTTAGATTGCCTTTCTGCCGCCTCCCTGCCATGTTTCCGCCATGCAACCCAAGACCGAGGAATTCCTGAATTTCCTGCTCTGGTCTGCCGATCAGCTTGCCCGCCCAACATTTCGCAACCTGACCGACTCCTACGAAAATTGGGCCTATCGTAATGGCTTCCTGCGCCAAGTCGCTACTTTGGAGCGGCGACAACTGTTGGAACGCGACGCCGGTTCGCCGGATGACCGGCTCTATCGGCTCACCGCGCAGGGACGGCTGCACGTCTTGGGCGGGCGCGACCCGGAGGAACGGTGGGCGCGGCCTTGGGATGGTCAATGGCGGCTGGTGCTCTTCGATGTCCCCACGGGACAGAACGCCCAACGTGAACGGCTGCGACGCTACCTGCGCGACAAAGGCTTTGGCTACTTGCAAAACAGCGTGTGGATCAGCCCTGATCCTCTGACGCAGGAACGAGAGATTCTTGGTGGCGGCAAGATCAATGTGGAGGCGCTCCTCCTATTGGAGGCGCGACCGTGCGCGGGGGAATCGGACGCGGAAATCGTCGCGGGCGCGTGGGACTTCGAGCGCATCAACCGCCGCTATGGCCGGCATCTGAAAGTGTTGGCGGAGCGACCGGGCGGCGCGCTGCGGAACGACGCGGCGGCGAAGGCGTTGCTGCGCTGGGCGGCGGCGGAGCGCGAGGCGTGGCTGGATGCGGTGACGAACGACCCGCTGCTGCCGGGCCGGATTCTGCCGCCCGATTACCTGGGGCAACAGACGTGGCGGCGGCGGGTGGAAGTGCTGCGGGACGCCAGCCGGCAACTGCGCACCTTCCACCGCACCTGACTTATGACGAACTTATGTTGCATATGCAACATAAGTTTGAATAGCACCGTCATCATTGTTTGCAAACGAGCACCAACAAAAAGCAAAGCGCTTGGCGACGGCATTAACCCCGCCGATTGTCACCGCTGAACTGCCACTTCAACCGCAACGCGTTGCCAATGACAATAACGTCGGAAAAGCCCATCGCCGCCGCGCACAGCACCGGGCTCATGAAACCGAGCGCCGCCAACGGAATGCCCACCGCATTGTAGAAGAAAGCCCAGAAAAGATTTTGTTTGATGGTGCGCAGCGTGGCACGGGCAAGCCGCAATGCATCAGGTACCATTTCAATTTCCGATTTCAACAAGATCAAATCTGCCGCCTCGCGAGCCACATCGCTGGCCCGACTCACCGCGATGCCGAGATCGGCCTGCGTCAGCGCGGGTGCGTCATTGATGCCATCACCGACAAAGGCCACACGTTCGCCCTGCGCCTGCAGTTGTTTGATTTGTGCGGCCTTCTGCTCCGGGCGCACCTCGGCGAAAACATTTTCCAAGGGGATCCCAACTTGCTTCGCAATGCCTCGAGCCGTTGCCGTATTGTCACCGGTAAGCAAATAAATTTTCAATTGCTGCCGACCCAGTTGCGCCACCACTTCGGCGGCGCCGGGTTTCAAGGTGTCCTGCACCGCGAATAATCCGAGTAACTCACGCTCGGCGGCCAGCCCAACCACGGTCGCGCCTTGGGTCGTCCATTGCGCTATGAATGTTTCGGCAGCAGTCAACGCCACGCCACTTTCCCGCAGCCATTGGAGGGAACCAAGTTGCAACTGCTGCGCGTCGTTGGAATTTGAGCATGTCGCCACAAGACCAGCCCCGCGAATTTCCTGCCAATCCTGCAATTCCACAAGGGCGGCTGACGAACGCGCGATGGCCAGGCTGATCGGATGCGTCGAGTGTCGCGCCAACGCCGCAGCTAATTTTTCCGGAGCAGCGGCCGCCGCCTGGTCCGCCCGCCACACTGCGGTCACCTCGGGTTTTCCGACGGTCAACGTGCCGGTTTTATCGAACACCAGTGAGGTAATGCGCCCGGCTTTTTCCAACGCCACACCGTCACGAATTAAAATGCCGCGGCGCGCCGCCGCGTTGGCGCTGGCCATGATCGCGGCCGGCGTGGCCAAGCCCATGGCGCACGGGCAGGCCACAATTAAAACGGCGGCGGCAATGATGAATCCAGCGGCCAGACCAACGGGCGGATGCGCCGTCCACAAATAAGGACGCAGTGCCTGAGTGATCTGGTGCATGGTGTCGGGCGTCAAGGCCCAGGTCAATCCTGCGGCCGAGGCAATCATCACTACAATCGGCACAAAGATGCTGCTGACCCGATCGCCCAGGCGTTGAATACCGGCGCGACTGGTCTGCGCACGTTCCACTGCGGCGATGATGTGCGCCAGTGCCGTGCGTTCGCCGGTGGCGGTTACTCGCATGACCAGACGACCACTCTGATTGGCGGTGCCGGCGAAGACTTCGGTGCCCACCGTTTTCTCCACGGGCAATGATTCTCCGGTCAACATCGCTTCGTCCACCGTTGAATGGCCTTCCGTAATCACGCCGTCCACCGGAACGCTGTCGCCGGGGCGCAACGCGACCCAATCGCCCGGTTGCAAACGGGCCACCGGAACTTCTTCCTCCACCGCGATATCGGCTGGCGGCGCGGTTTTCGAGTCGGTCGTCATTTGAAATTTCAGGTCGAGCAACTCGAAAGGTTGGAGCGGCGCGATCTGGCTTTGGCTGGGCCGTGGTTTAATTCGACGTGCGGTTGCGGGGGCCAATTGCAACAGCGATTTCAGCGCATCGGTGGCGCGCGCGCTGATGCGTGCTTCCATCCAATGGCCAATGCTGATCAACGTGATGATGGCGGCGGCATCCATGAAGTAGAGGTGCTGGTCGCCGCCATGGAATAAGGCCCAGGTGCTGTAACCAAAGGCCGTGGTGGATCCCAACGCCACGAGCGTATCCATGTTGGAACGGCCGAGCTTCAATTGCCGCCAGGCGCCGCGATAAAATTGTGCGCCGGAAAAAATTTGCACCAGACCCGCCAGCGCGAAGGACATCCAGGCAAACCACCGCGTCATCCCGAATGGAAACACCCACTCACCCAACATCAAAAACGCCGTGACCACTCCACCCAGCCAGAGATTAAGCTCCCAGACGCGATGCGCGGGCCGTGCGGATTGCGTCGCGGCGACCGGGGCGGCGACAACCGCAGCGATGTAACCGGCGGCCGCAACCGCTTGAATCAATTTTTCACTATCGGCCGCTTGTGCCTCCGCCCAACGCACGGTGGCGCGATTGGTGAGCAAATCCACCCGGGCACTCTGCACGCCACCGACGCCTTGCAAAGCGGTGGTCACGTGTCGCGCGCAGTTGTTGCACGTCATGCCGTCCACCTGTAAATCGGTTTTCAATCCGGAATCCAAGGGAGTGCTGGAACTAATGGATGCGACCGTCATTGCCGCCTTCAAATTGGGCGCGAAGTCGGAGGGGCACAAGCCGAACTTCAGCGAATCGTTTCCCCGATCGGGGGTGACGGTTGGACCCGCTGCGCAGCCAGTTGGAACGCCGCTGGCAATCGTGCCAGGGCCGCTTCGGCTGAGCGCTGACTGGCCGCGTGAACCCGGCACAGCGCGCCATTTTTCTCGACGCGCTCACCCGGTTTGGCGAGTTGATCAATGCCCACGTCGTGGTTGATCGAGGCTTCTTGAGTTTGTCGTCCGCCGCCCAGGTCGCGCACCACTTCACCAATGATGCGCGCGTCACATTGCGTCACGTAACCCGCTCGCGGCGATTGGAGTACCCATTGAATCCGGGCGGTTGACTGACGCTCCAGTTTGCGCTCAAACGCCTTCAAATCGGCCCCTTGCGCTCGCAACATCTCGTCCCACTTGCGCCGGGGCGCACCCGAATCCAGGCACGATTCCGCCTGGCGCAGAGCATGGGATAATGTTTTCACTCGGCCGGTTTGCGCCAACAAATGCGCCGCACAAGTGAGTACCAGCAAACGCAGGTCCGCCGGCCCTTGGCCATTGAGACACGCCACACTTTCCCGCACCTCGAGCCAATTGCCCGCCGCCCGTCCGATAGGCGTGTTCATGTCGGTGAGGATGGCGCGTGTGTTCACCCCGCACTGCCGCCCCAGCGCGACCATGGTGCGGGCCAGTTGGCGGGCAGCAGTTTTGGTCGGCATGAAGGCGGCTGAACCAAACTTTACATCGAGAATCAAAGCGTCGAGCTGTTCCGCCAATTTTTTGGAAAGGATGGAGGCCGTAATCAGCGACAGGTGGGGCACGGTGCCGGTCGCGTCCCGCAGCGCATAGATTTTTTTATCCGCGGGCACCATGCGTTCGGTTTGGCCGCAAATCACCCCACCGATTTGTTGCACGATTTTAATGATGCGCCGGGTGGGCAACAACGTTTGAAAACCCGGGATGGAATCCAGCTTGTCCAATGTGCCACCGGTGATGCCCAGACCGCGCCCGGAAATCATCGGCACACGAAAGCCAAGGCACGCCAGCAACGGAGTCAGAGGCAGGGAAATTTTGTCGCCGATCCCGCCGGTCGAGTGTTTGTCCACGAGCGGGCGTTTGTCCTTGGGGAATCTCAGCACCTCGCCTGAGTCGCGCATGGCGAGGGTGAGGGCGGTGGTTTCCTCGGTGTTCAGGCCGCGAAAAAATACCGCCATGAGAAAAGCGGCCATTTGGTAATCGGGAATTTTTCCGGCGGTGAAATTGCGAACGAAGGCGCGAATCTCGTCAACTGTCAGGACGTGTCCCTCGCGCTTCTGTTCGATTAGTCGCAGAAAGCTCATCAGCGCCATCCTATCGGCGCGTCCGGGAGAAAGCCAGAGGCGACGGCGAGTTATCCGTTGAACTTCCTGGCGGCGATGGTCGAGTTATGACCGCCAAAACCAAAAGAGTTGTTCACGATGGCGTTGACTGGCATTTCGCGTGCCGTGTTGGGCACGTAATCCAAATCACACGCCGGATCAGGGGTGGTATAATTGATCGTGGGGGGCACGATTCCGTTCTTGATGGCCAAGGCGCACACGGCCATTTCCACGGCCCCCGCTGCCCCGAGCATGTGGCCGGTTGCGCCTTTGGTTGAACTGATCGCGACCCGCCGCGCGTAATCGCCAAATACCGTTTTGATGGCGCTGGTCTCGGAAACGTCACCTTGCGGGGTGGAAGTGCCGTGCGCATTGATGTAGGAAATGTCGGTTGGATTTAATCCGCCGGTGCGCAACGCGGCTTTCATGCAACGCGCCGCCCCTTCGCCGTTCGCCGAGGGCGCGGTGAGGTGGTACGCGTCCGCCGTATTGCCGTAACCAACAATCTCACAATAAATCCGTGCGCCACGACGTTTTGCGTGATCCAGCTCCTCCAGACAAAGCACTCCCGCGCCTTCGCCCATGACAAAGCCATCGCGATCTTTATCGAACGGTCGGGAGGCGCGGTGGGGATCGTCGTTCCGGCGGCTCATAGCTTTCATGGCGCAGAAACCGCCGATGCCGATCGGCACGATGGCGGCCTCGCTGCCGCCGGCAAACATCATGACCGCTTCGCCCATCTTGATGGTGCGCCAGGCTTCACCGATGGCATGATTGGCAGTGGCGCAAGCCGAGCAGGTGGCGAAGTTGGGTCCGCGTAAATGGTGATACATCGAGAACAGACCGCTCGCCATATTGCTGATCAACATGGGGATCATGAACGGCGAGAGCCGGCCCGGTCCGCGCTCCAGCAAAACCTCGACCTGGGTGGTGGTGGTTTCCAATCCGCCGATACCGGACCCGATGATGACGCCGATTTCGTCACGGTTCAACTGGCTTAAATCCGCACCGCAATCTTTCAAGGCCTGCCAGCCGGCGTAGACGCCGAATTGCGAATAGCGATCAGTGCGGCGAACATCCTTGGAATGCGGAAACGCGGGAGCGGGATCAAAATTGCGCACTTCACCCGCCATGCGCGAGTCGTAGGCAGTGGCATCGAAAGCCGTGATGTGTTCGATGCCGGTTTCGCCCTTGAGCAGGCGCTGCCAAAAGATTTCCAAGTCGTGCCCCAAAGGAGTCACGACACCCAAACCGGTAACGACGACACGGCGATCCTGCCAGTTGCTAGCCATAAAAACAAAAGGGGCAGTTCAAGCTCTCTTCAGCTCAGCTGCCCCGGAGCGATCAGACACAAATTATTTCTGCTGCTCTTCCACGTAGCGGATGACGTCGCCCACGCTCTGCAGTTTTTCCGCTTGTTCGTCGGGGATTTCGCTGCCGAATTCTTCTTCCAGCGCCATGACCAGCTCGACTGTGTCCAGAGAGTCCGCGCCCAAATCCTCAATGAACTTGGCTTCGGGGGTGACTTGTTCTGGTTTCACCCCGAGCTGCTCGACGATGATATCCTTGATGCGTTGTTCGATTGATTTTTCAGACATGGTTATTTCCTATTCAATTGCGCCGTCTGTTTATGCGGGGCGCTCAAAATCGTCAAGCATGGATTCAGGGATTTTTCGGGTGACCCATCGGCGCTTGCCGTTCCAATAAACTCCAAATCAGCACAAAAGCTGAGGCCAACTCCTCAGGATGTTCCTTCGTCCAACGGGTCACTTTTTCGGGTATAAACCAGCTGCCACACTCAATTTCATCGGGGTGTAACGTGAACGGACCCTCATTTTGGCAGCGATAAACCCAGACAAACTCGAAACCGGTTTCGACACACGGCCCAATCTGTAGAATCCGCTCCGGCGGTTTGGCAAGATGGAGTCCGATTTCCTCACGCAATTCACGGACGGCGCAGGCGTCATACGTCTCGCCCGCGTCCACATGCCCGCTCGCGGACGAATCCCACTGCCCCTTAGCCGTATCTTTCATCTGCGAGCGCTTTTGCAAAAACACCTCGCCGCGCGCATTGAACACCAACACATGCACGGCGCGATGGCGCAGTTGCTTCGCGTGAACCTCGCGACGAGGCGCGCGCCCGACGACTTCATCGCGTTCATTGACCACATCAAAAATTTCTTCGGTCATGAACCTCCCTTTGCTGTAGGACATAAGTCTTTCATGTAGAAACTCGCACAATCCGGCCTGCCAGCCTTGCACCAGCTTCTTCCAATTTCCCAACACGGCAAATCCATGATGCCAGGAAATTCCGGATGCAATGCTCGCGCTCTATAGATGATTTGTTCAACCGAGGCATCGGGCGCAGAGAAACCAAGTCGAGCAAAAACTCGACGAATATGCACATCAGCGGAAATGTCTATTGAGACGTAGTCGGCAAACCGAATCTTAAACTCTCTTGTGAGAATATTAGCTGCCATCGTTGCGATTTTTGGACCAACCCCATCAAATTCAAGAAAACGATAGACGACTTCAGCGCTCGAAGGGCAGCCCTTCCACATGCGGCTGGCATCACCCTGGTATTTTCCCTTGATGCGTTGAACTGCCGAATAAAATGCCTTACTCATTATTTCAACAAAACGATGAAGAGGCCCTGGGAGTGACATAAGCGAACGCACCTCGGTTAACGACAGTTGTTCAAGTGCCTCCATTGAAAATTCGGTGAGTCTTGAATCTCGCAATGTAAGTTGGTGCGGAATGATCCACGCTTTTTCCGCCTTAATTTGACGATCCATTACACACGCCAAGACAAAAGCGTGAGGCCGGAAATCCAAGTCACGAATTAAGGCATCTGCGGCGGGAACATCAGTAAACTTGGCGGTTCTTTGTTTGGCGTTCCGTATTTGCCGACCGCGATTAACCAGCCGGTCGCGTATGGCTTGATCATTCACAAATTGCATTTTACTTGTTGATGAAACTCACCACACAAATTATGCCAAGCTCAACTTCTCCGCCCATGCCTGCGGCGAAATTGCTTTCACAAAGATTTTGCGAGCGGCATTAAGTTGTCGAAATGTTTGTCGCAATGCTCCAGTTCCAATCCGTGCGCCACTGCGCACGCAGCAATGATGATGTCGCTCGTCGGAACTGTAATCCCGGCTTGCCGGCTGTGGAACGCCAGTTTGCGGGCCAGCTTCCATTCCGTCGCCGCCAAAGGAAAACTGGTCAGTTCGGCTTCCAGCAGGTCCAAAGCCTTACGCTCGCTACCGACGCGAACACCATTCCACAATTCCACCGCGATCAAATCGCACCACGCCGCTTTCCCGCCAGCAAGCAGGCTTTGAACGCGTTGCGCCGGCTCGCTTTCGTGTCCGCGCAGAAATTCAATCCAACTGGAAGAATCCACGAGGGTCACGGCTTAGCCTTCCATTTGGAGTCCTCGCGCATGGTCTGAAGTTCCGCCTGCGTCATGAAGTTCGGCATCGAGCCGTGCAGACGCTTGGCTAAAGTGGCGAGCCGATGACGGCGATTGAAATCCTCAACCGCGGTGACCACGGCCTCGCGCTTGGTTTTGGCCCCGGTGAACCTCATGGCTTCTTTAAGAACGCCATCTGGAATATCAATCGTCGTTTTCACGCTTCCAAAATAGCCATTCAAAAGGTTCTGTCAACGAACAGATAAGAATCCGATAGTCTTATCAATCGGCAACCAGCTTTTCAGTCAATGCCACAAACTGCTCCAAGCTCAACTTCTCCGCCCGTTCCTGCGGTGAAATGTTCAAGGCCGCAAATGCTGTCTGCAATTTTTCCAGCGGCCATTCGGTCTTGAGCAGTTTCAACATCATCTTCCGGCGTTGCGAAAACGCGCGTTTCACAATTTTCACGAACGCCGGATGTTGTTCTTCTGCCAGCAACGGTTTCTCGCGCCGCGCCAAGGTCACGCAGGCGGAATCCACGTCCGGCGCTGGAAAAAAACAACTCGCGGGAATCTTGAACCAGTCGCGCGGTTCGTAGTTCAGTTGGACCAGCAAGGTCAGCACTCCGTAATCATCATCGTCCGCCCGCGCCATCAACCGCTGCGCCACTTCCAGTTGCAAGGTCACCGTCATTTGTTGCGGCCGCTGCGGCGTTTGCCCCAGTTCCACCAGAATCGGCGCCGCCACGGAATACGGCAGGTTGGCGACGAGTTTCCAATCGCGCCAATCCCGCCGCTTGCGTTTGATGAACTCGAGCGCGTCAGCGTGCAACAATTCAAATTTCGTCTTTCGTATTTCGAATTCTGAATTGAAGCGTTCCCGCAGCGCCGCCACCAGGCGCGCGTCTTTCTCAATGGCCAACACTTGACCGGCCTGCGCAAGCAGCGATTCCGTCAACGGCCCCAGCCCCGGGCCAATCTCCAAAACCTTGGCCGTTGCCGCCAGGTCAGCGGCGGCAACAATCCGCTCCAACTGCCGCGCGTCGTGCAGAAAGTTCTGCCCGAGCGATTTCGTCAGTTGGATGTCACGCTTGTCCAACCACTCGCGCATTTCGGAAAGTTTCATCATGGGAAAATTGAAACCACGGATGGACACGGATGAACACGGATAAGAAAGCTTTGACACGAATTGCGCGAATTATCACGAATTGAGAAAGCCGGATCTGAATTCGCGATAATTCGCGAAATTAGCGTCACTCCCGTTTCCCGTCTGTGTTCATCCGTGTTCATCCGTGGCTCAAAACTTTTTGAAGCTCCGCCACCATGCGGCCAAGTTGCGCCTCCGTAATCATTAGCGGCGGCGTAAAACTGACGATGTTACCATGCTCGCCCTCGGGCAACAAAATGTACCCGCGTTGCAACATGACTTTGATGACCCGTAAGGCGGCGGTGGAAGCGGGCGCACCATCGGTCCGGCGCAATTCCAATCCGGCGAGTAATCCGAGCCCACGCGCTTCGTATCGGAGCGTGGATGAATTGCCATGAAGTTGGCGCAATTGCGCTAATAAAGCCGAGCCTAGCTTCGCGCTGCGTTCACAAAGTTTGCGCCGCCGCAGCTCGCGGATTTGAGCGAGTGCCATGGCGCAGCCAACCGGGTGTCCGAGAAAGGTGCTGGTGTGGATCGCCTCGCCATCCGAAGGTGGCCAGGCAGCGTCCATAATTTTGGCGCGACCCACACAAGCGGAAAGTGGAAATCCACCGGTCAACGCCTTACCAAGACAGATCAAATCCGGCGTAACGCCGACATGCTCGCACGCAAACCATTTTCCGGTACGGCCGAAGCCGGTGTAAATCTCATCCAACACCAGCAGGGCCCTGTGCTCATCACAAAGTTTTCGCAACTGTGGCAGAAAGCCTCGTGGCGGAATATTGATCCCGCCACGCACTTGAATCGGCTCCACCAAAATGGCCCCCACTTTTTTCGTGCGCAGCAATTCACGAATACGCTTGGCAAGCCGGGGCAGTTCCTGTCGTGTGCGCGGGAAGGGTAAAAAGTGGCCCAATTCCCTTAACTGCGGTCGGAACGCGGCGCGAAAATGCTCGCGATGCGTGGCGTTGAGCGCCCCGTATCCCAGCCCGTGATAAGCGCCCTGAAACGCGATGATCTCGCGCCGGGCGGTGACGCGAATCGCGGTTTTCAACGCCGCTTCCACCGCTTCAAAGCCGGAGTTGTTGAAGATGACTTTGCCGGATTGCCGATTTGATTTTGCCCAGCGCCCAAACGTGAGCCGGCTCAACTCCCGCGCCAGTTGCGCCTTGAGCGCGTGCGGGTGAACGTCGCCCATCGCGTGCAGCAACGTGGCCATCTGCTTCTGGCCGGCACGCACGACGGCGGAATTCGCGTGGCCGGCAGCCGCCACGCCAAATGCCGCCGTCAAATCCAGATACTTCTTCCCTTTCGCATCCCAAACGTGAACACCCTTCGCCCGCTCCCACACAATCGGCCACGAACCATCCGGGTCGAGATATGTGATGTTGCGCGACTCGTAGTCACGCAGTTGTTGCAGGATGATTTTGGTGTCGGCCACGGGTTTGCGATTTAGGATTTACGATTTACGCGCCTTCGATCTTGCGAATCGTAAATCGTAAATCACAAATCGTAAATTTCTAAACGCCTCTCTGTTCCGGTGGCCAGATGATCTTGTGCAGTTGCGCCTGAAAGCGCACGGGCAACGCGTCGGCGATGATGCGCTCGACCAGCGCCTTTCGCGTAATGGGCGTCTGACCTTCCGGCACGCGCTTCAGTGATTTGTCTTGTTGTTCCGGCCGCAACGGATGCACCCAAGACATCAGCAGGGGACAAATCGAATCGAGCTGATGCGCGGCAATCTGTTGTTTGGCCCACTCATAATCCTCCGCCGTGCCAATGACGAATTTGATTTCGTCCGTGGCCCGGAGCAGCGGAATATTTTCGAGGCGATTCCGCTCCATTTCACCGCTGCTCGGGCATTTCAAATCCATGATGCGGCGCACGCGCGGGGCAACCTTGGAAATATCCAGCGCGCCGCTGGTTTCGACGAGCACGGTGAAGCCGTCATCGCAAAGCTGCTTCATCAGCGTGAGCGCATTGGGCTGAAGCAGCGGCTCACCACCAGTCAATTCGACGAGCGGCAATTTATAGGAGCCGACGTGAGGAGGCTCATTCTTGTCTGTTGAAGTTGATTTGAGACTCCTTACGTCGTCTCCTACCAAGCATTGATACGGCTTCGCGAGCCGCAACACCTCCGCGCGCACTTCACTGAGGTCGCGCTTCTCTCCTTCCGTGAACGCATACGCCGTGTCGCAATACGAGCAACGCAGATTGCACGCGGTCAGCCGCACGAAGACGCACGGCAGCCCGGCAAAAGTGCTTTCGCCCTGCAAGCTCAGATAGATTTCGTTGACGACCAGCATTTCGGACATCGTGATAGTCTAGCAGCCTGTCGGACTTAGGGAACGCAATTTTAGCAAAGTGGATTGAACAGTTGCTGGGCGTGCGCGTCTGAA
>JBDHQI010000033.1:0-45805 GCA_039806955.1 Verrucomicrobiota bacterium
TTGATCTCCCGCGGCAGCAGCATGTTGATGGAAGGCATCGGCCAGCTCAAAGCGATGACTGGAAAATGGGAAAACGCGATCTGCATCGTATCGGGTTTCGTCGGCGGACTGCTCCTCGGCTTCAACGGTTACATGTGGAGTCAATCCGTAATCGTGGAAGTGTACTCGTTCAGCGTGCTGTCGTTGGTGGCCGTGCTGTTGTTCCTGCTCCGCTGGGTTTATGCGCCGGACCAGAACCGGTATCTGTTGCTGGCGTTTTTCATGTACGGCATTTGCGTGAACAACCACCAATCGCTGCTGCCGATTGCCATGGGGTTGGAAACGCTGATCATCGCCGTCCGCCCGAAATTGGGCCGGGAATTTCTGTTTTGGAACGTGTGCGTTTACCTGGTGCTGCTCTGGATGGGTCCCACGCTGCTCGCGGGCAACAAGATGGTCTATCTGTTCTTCAACATCGTCGGACTTTCTTCGATTGCGGGCTGGATCTGGATCTCCATCCGTGAGAAGCAGGAAACCAGCGGCTGGATCGGCGGGGGCATGGTGGCGGTAACGGCGCTCTTGTTCCTCCTGATGAAGCTCGGCATCAAGGAACCCACCAACGATTACGAAGTCGCGCTGGCGGCGCGCAAACTCGAGAGCATCGTCTGGCTGCCGTTGCTGGGTCTGGCAGGAATTGTGGCGTGCCGATTATACGCGGCCTACGACGCAGTCCTCGTGAACAAATTACGTCGTTCCCGCGACTGGCTGATCACGCTTGGGGCTGGCGGCACGTTCACGTTGGGCATGGCATTTTACCTCTACATGCCCCTGGCCGGGGCCACCAATCCGCCCATGCAATGGGGTTATCCGCGCACCCTCGAGGGTTTCATCCATGCGTTCACGCGCGGCCAGTACGAAAAAATCCGTCCCACGGACGGCGTGGGCGAAGGTTTGGATTGGTTCTTCAGTTTTGTATTCACCTACGCCAAGCAATTGCTGATGTATTTTGACGGGCTGGACAACGAATTCAATCTGGTCTGCGTCCTTATTGCCATCAGCGTCTTCCTGTTCTACCGGTTGATGCAAAAGCGCGAACGCAGTTGGCTGATCGGTTTGACGGGCATCTTCATCTGTCTGGGGCCGCTGCTGGTTTTTCTCATGGCGCCGCCGCCGGATCGGGCCGCCCGGGAATTAGTGCGCGTCTTTTTCACCGCCTCGCACGTGCTGGTTTCAATGGGCGTGGGCTTTGGCATCGCGTTGCTGGCGGCAGCGCTGGCCACGCATTATCAGAATTTTCGGCGGATTGGCCTCGGCCTCGGCCTCGTGGCGGTGGACCTGGCGTTGTATTCGCTCGCGGTGGAAACCTACTCGCTCTTTACCGATCCGGAAATCGCGGGCGCCAACCAGTTCATGAACGCCCTGGTGAAAATCACGTTCCTGCTGCTGACGGGCACCTGCCTCGGCGTGGCCATCCTGCAATTGATGCGCACCTCGGAATCACCCGAGGCGAGCCGCAAACCCATTGTCGCGCTTGCTGGCCTGGGGTTCATCTGCATGATGATCTGCTTTGTGCTGTTCCGCGGCTCGCTGCCTCCGGGCACTTCGCCCGAAGCCAAACTGGGCGGCCTGGCCGCATTCGGATTCTTGCTCAAAAACAACGCGGATATTGGCACGGACGCGCCGACCCTGCTGGCCATCGCGAAGCTGATCGCGGTGCTGTTCACTGCTGTTGCCTTGTTTATTGCCCAACAAAGCAAACAACCCTCGGATCGCTCCACTTACCGCTTTCTCGGTTGGGGTATCATGGGGTTCTCGTTGGTGCTCACCCTGGTCATTCTGATGGGAGAACAAATCTCACCCGCTGGCATCGGGGTTTTCTTCAGCACGCTGTTCAAAATTTTCGATCCGGGACAATTCTCCATGCCGGTGCTGGCCAGTCTGCTGATGTTCGGTCTGGCGGTGGCGTTTTTACTGGGACTGATTTTCTGGAAGCAACGCGCACCGCTGGCGCTGACGCTGGGGCTTTTCACCATCCTCCCCCTGCAATCCTTCATGGGCCATTGGGCCGATAACGAGCAACGCGGCCACCTCTTCGGTTACTGGTTCGGCCACGACATGTTCACGCCGCCGTTCAAGGACCAGGCCGGGCAACCGCTGTATCCGGAGATGACGCGGAACGCCATTTTATACGGCGGAACGGACCCCGGCCGGTTCTGTCCGACCTACACCATCTTCTGCGAAAGTTTCATTCCGCCGGAATGTAAACCACGCGATCCGGAGTACGATCGGCGCGACGTTTATATCATCACGCAAAACGCGCTGGCCGACGGCACCTACTTGAATTACATCCGCGCCCATTACAACCGCAGCGCTCAAAAAATCCGCGGCCTCGACACGCCGTTTTTCCAGGAAGTCTTCCGTTCGGAAAAAGAACGGCGGGAAAATATCACCACCAATGCGGTGGCCCGGCTGGCGCGCTCGCTGGATGTCCTGGTTAATTCCATCGGGGAATCCATTGAAAAGAACCGGCGCGCCGGTTCGTCGTTCTTCAAAGATTCGGACTTTCTGAATCTGGACCACTTCGCCGCCACGTTACGCACGCCGCCCAACGAATTTACCAAACGGCTGGCCGACCGGCTCCGCCCAGAAACCAAAGCGTTGCTGGGCAGCGACAAATCCAGCGCGCTCAAAGCCGCTTTGATCAAGGACCTGAACCAGGTGTTGGAGCAGGGGCTTTACGATGATTCCGCGCTGGCCACAAACGTCCTGAAGGACTGGCAGGCGCAATTTGAATATGAAGACATTCACGGCCGGGAACAATCGTCCGAGGCCCGCGCCAATCCCGCCGTGATGCAAAGAATCCTCAGCCTCAAAGCCGCCAACATGCAGAAACTGGCGACGCTCAAAGCCGAGCGCAAACAAC
Organism: Verrucomicrobiota bacterium; assembly: GCA_039806955.1. GTDB lineage: Bacteria > Verrucomicrobiota > Verrucomicrobiia > Limisphaerales > JADLHS01 > JADLHS01. The sequence goes on from JBDHQI010000033.1 coordinate 2,903, forward strand.
TGGCGGAACAAGTGGAACAGCAGTTGACCACGGAAGGCGTGCCTTTGACGCCGCGCCTGCAGTCCTTCATCTACGAAGCACCGCAAAGTTTCACACGCATCCGTTTGCAGCGCCAGCTCCTCGAAGCGGCTTTCCCGCAGGACCTTGCCGTCAGCCCCGGCGGAGTTTACCCGGATCAGGAAATGTATATCGCCTCGCCGGTGGATTCGCAGGATTGCTTCAATGAATATCTCACCGACGCCCAAAAACGCCTGCAGGCCGGTCAACTCAAGCCGGGCGAAGACGTCCGCATCATCGGCGGCAAGGTGCAGGTCTCCGGCCAGGTGGCGGTCATGGCCATCAACGGTTTGCTGACCAAGGTGATGTTCGATGAAAATCCGGACAACGAATTTTTCGTTGAGGAAAGTTTTCCGTTGGATTGGATGTATCCGCATTTGACGCCCTTCGGCATCATCATGAAGATCAACCGCCAACCACTGCCGGCATTGTCCGAGGACATTCTGGCGCGCGATCACGAATTTTGGTCGCAGTATTCCGAACGGCTCATTGGCAATTGGATCACGTTCGATACGCCCATCAGCGACATCGTGAAATTCGTGGAGAAAGTTTATCTCCGGCACAACTGGGGTGACTTGAACGACGAGCAGAAAAAGTTTGCGCGCGACGATAACGGCCAGAAAGCCTTTTCCAAGCTGCGCAGCTCCATCGGCGGCATCTACGCCTGGCGGCTCGGCTATTCCTGCCCGCCCGAATACCGTCCGAAAACCGAGGCGGAAATCCGCCGGCTGTACCAGGAAGCGGACTTCACGTTCAAACAAGCCTTTGCCTTCTGCCCCTACAGTCCCGAAGCGCTGTTCCGCTACGTGCAACTCCTGGTCAATCCGCCCGCGCCGCTGCAACCGCGAATTGACGATGCCCTGGCGCTGGCCCGGACCGCGCTGAAGCTTGACCCCTATAACGGTTCAATCTCCGGTTTGATCAATAACCTGGAAGACGCCAGACACCGCGTGGTGGATACGGCAGCGCTGCAAAAATTGGAGGCGGAAGTAAAAGCCAATCCCAGCAACTTCACCGCGATGCTCAATCTGGCCTTTAATTATCTCCAAACCCAACAGTTCGATCGCGGCTACGCGCTGCTGGACGCCATCATTGCCAGTCCCCAGGCCACGCTCGCCAATTTGGCCCCGGTGATCGAAGCCTACAAACAACTTCAAAACCTGCCGAAAGTGGAACAGGCGTTGTCGCGTTTGACTCAGATTGACCCCGTCAACCCGGAAGCCTGGTACGACCTGGGCGCGGTTCGAATTCGTTTGCAGAAAGGTGCCGAAGCGTTCCACGCCATCTCCAACGCCCTGACCTTGAGCCGGAGCCGCCGCGCAAAAGACCCGCACGCCACCGACCTGATCGCCATCGCGCGTACCGACCCGCAACTGGCCGCCTTGCGCGCCAATCCGGAATTCGAGAAACTCCTCGCGCCGTAGCCTAGCGACGCGGTTGATTTTTCCTGACAGCGACTGGCGAACCTGCCTAAGCTGACGGCAATGGGCCAGCGCCCTTTGATCCTAATTTCTCCGAGCGTCAACGCCAAAGGCGACGACGGCCTGGAACTGAACTTGTCTTCGCGTTACGAACGCTCCCTGCTCAACGCCGGAGCCTGGCCGTGGCCGGTCATGTCTCTGACCTCGCGAAGTGAAATCGCCGCCTGCGTCAAGCGCGCTGACGGAGTTTTACTGACCGGTGGCGACGACGTGCATCCGGTGCTTTACGACCAGAAGATGCCGCAACGGTTGCGCAAAAAATGTGCGGTCACGCCCGATGGCGGCGCGCGCGATCTGCGGGAATTGATGCTCGTGGACGAGGTGTTCCGCCAGCGCAAACCGCTGCTGGCCATTTGTCGCGGCCAGCAAATTCTCAACGTCGCGCTCGGCGGCACGCTGTACGCGGATTTGCCCTCGCAAGTGCCATCGGCCTTTGAGCATTATCGAAAAGACCGGCGCTGCGAGAAGGTCCATGATGTTCATTTGACAGAAGGCGGCCTGCTCGCCAAGATAACGCGCAGGCGAATCATGGGGGTGAACAGCACCCACCACCAGGCGGTGCGGCAACCGGCCGATCTGTTGGTCGTAGCGGGACGCAGCCCCGATGGGATTATTGAAAGCATGCAATTGCATCCGACGGCCCGGTTGCTACCATTCCTGTTAAGCGTGCAGTTTCATCCGGAACGTCTGGCGGATCGTTATCCGGAACACCACGCGATTTTTGCGGCGTTCGCCAAAGCCTGTGTCGCCAAACGATAATTTAAGCTATGAAGGGTAAAGTTCTGTTGGTTGATGATGAACCAGAGGTGCGCGATCTCATCGCGAACGTACTCCAACGCGATTACAATGTGTTCGAAGCCGAAAGCGGCGCCGCGTTGCAAAAAGCGTTCACCGACATGCCCCAACCCGACGTCGTCGTGTTGGATGTCAAACTGCGCGACGCCAGCGGTCTGGATCTGTTGCCCCTGATCAAAAAGCGCTGGCCGGACACGGAAGTCATCATGTTAACCGCCATGGCCACCATGGAAATGGCCGTCGAAGCGGGCCGCCTGGGCGCGTTCACCTTTTTATCCAAGCCGTTTGAAACGGAAAAACTGCTGGCCGACGTGCGGAACGCTTACGAAAGCAAACAGAAAATCCAGGAGAACGTCGCCCTCCGCAGCGCGCTGGAAATCATGAGCGGCAACTCCTCCCCGGTGTTTAACAGCAGCACCATGAAAGACGTGGTGCGGACCGTGGAACGCATTGCGCCCAGCGACGTCACGGTGCTTATCTGCGGCGAAAGCGGCACGGGCAAGGAAGTCATCGCGGATTTGACGCACAACATGAGTTCGCGCAGCAAGGGGCGCATGATCAAAATCAACTGTGCCGCCCTGCCCCGCGAGCTGATCGAGAGCGAACTCTTCGGCTCCGTCAAGGGCGCCTACACCGGCGCGCATAGCGATCGCGAAGGACTGTTCCGCCAGGCGGAAGGCGGCACGTTGTTCCTGGACGAAATATCCGAGATGCCCATTGACACGCAAAGCAAGCTGCTCCGCGTGTTGCAAGATCAAAAGGTTCGCCCGGTCGGCGGCAAAACCGATTATCAAACCAACTGCCGCCTCATCGCCGCAACGAATCGCGAGCCGGAGCAAGCCATCAAGGACGGCAAATTGCGCGAAGATTTGTATTACCGCATCAGCGCCATTTCGGTGTATCTCCCGGCGCTGCGCGAACGGCGCGACGACATCATGCCGCTGGCCAACGCATTCCTGCGCCGCTTCGCCGGCCAGGCGAACCGTTTGCTCAAAGGCTTTACGCAATCCGCAGTGGACCGGCTGACCAACTTCGATTGGCCGGGCAACGTGCGACAGTTGCAGAACGAAATCCAGCGCGCCGTACTGCTGTGCGAAGGCGAGGTTGTGGACGGCGCAGACCTGTCCATCACCCGGGCCAAACCGGATAATGCCGAAGCGCAAGACACCAACTTCACTTTGCTGGAAGGCGTGGAGCGCAATGCCATCATTCAAATGCTGAAGGAAACCAACGGCAACAAACTCGAGGCCGCAAAGCGCCTGGGGATTGGACGGCAAACGCTCTACAACAAGATCAAAGCTTACGGCATCGAAGCCTGACCCTCTGGTCGGGCGTAATTCACAAAATAGAGCCACCCTTCAGTTCCGCCGCGCTCGTGCGGTCGCATTTCCTCGGCGGGATTTCCGCAACGCTATAGCGGCATAATCTTTCCAGCCTTGACCTGCCAGCGTTGCAAGCTGCGCCCCAGTTCGCGCGGCCAGTTCTCCTCGGTGCAGGTCATAAACACCTGCCCCCGACGGGCGCGCGTCGCTTCCAGCAACGGCAGCAAACCACTGCGACGCTTGAGGTCCAGTTCCCCCATGACGTCGTCAATGAGTAACACGGGCGCGGCTCCGTGGCTGGCGGTGAGGAAATCTGCCTGCGCCATTTTCAACGCGATCGCAACGCTCCGCTTTTGCCCTTCACTGGCAAATTGCGCGGCGGACCGCTCATCCAGCAACAGTTGTAAATCGTCCCGATGCGGCCCCAACAACGTCATGCGAAAACGTCGCTCCCGCTCGCGCATCCGGGCTGATTCCACGGCGAAATCGTGTTTCACACTCGGCTCATAGACGATGCGCAACTCCTCGGCGGCGTTCGCAATCCGGCGATAAGCCTGTTGCGCCAGCGGCAATAATCGGGGAATCAACTCCTGGCGTTGGCGGGTGATTTCACCGCCGAATTTGATGAGCTGCTCGGTATAGCTCTCCAATAAAACGGGATCGGGCGGAAACTGTTTCAGCACCGCGTTACGCGAACGCACGACGTGCGCGTAGCGTTGCAACAGCGGCAGATAGCCGGCACAGGTCTGCGATAGCAACAAGTCCATGAAGCGCCGCCGCGAGCGCCCCGTGCCCTTGACGAGATGCAAATCTTCGGCGCAAAACACCACGGTGCGAAGCGTCCCAAGATAATCGGTCAACTTCTTCACTGGTTGTCCATCCAGACTTAATTTTCGCTCCCGGCGCGACCAGTACATCTTGATTTCGCGCTCGCCCAGCCCCACCACCCGACCGGCGATGAAATAGCCGCTTTGACCGTGCCGGATCATTTGGGCGCCGCCCACGCCACGAAACGAACGCAACGTGGCCATTAAATAAATTGCTTCGAGAATGTTGGTTTTCCCCTGCGCGTTGTCGCCCAACAACACGTGCAGCCCCGGGGAAAAAACCGCGTCCGTCCGCGCGTAATTGCGGAAGTCCCGGAGCCTCAGATGCGCCAAATGCATGCTGCAAGCATGAAAGGCGCGACGCCGGGCGGCGAGGATAATTCTGCGGCTGGACATTCCCGCGAATTCCACTAGCTTTAGCGCGTTGCTGCGCGTCAGGTAAACGACGCGAGTGACCGGTTGCTATCAACAATATGAAAACACTCAAATTACTTGTTCTTTGCGCCGCGCTGGCCGGCGTAACCCCCCTCTTCACCGGCTGCGCTTCGAGCCGAAGCTGTTGCGCTGACAAAGCGGCGGCCTCCTGTCACATGAAGTGCTGCGTGGACGCGAATACCGACTGCGCGCATTGTCCATCGTGCAGCGCCAAAAAGTGACGGATTCAATTACTACGCAGGCCAAGGGATTTCTCCTTGGCCTTTTTTGTTGAACTGGTCTGTCCTAAGCCGGAACGATTCGATTGGAGTTTGGGTGGAACAGGCCACTGGCCCGTTCTGTCGGGCTACCGGCCCGATAGCCGAACGCAAAGCGTGCGAACCCGATTGGGGTGCGATCTCCGTGCGCTCCGCTGGGCGGCAGGTTGCCGCCCAGAACGGCCAAGTTGGCCGTTCCACCTGGACCAACGGCATCGTTCCGGCCAAAGACAACCTCAAATGGCCAACAACAGTTTTTTCAGTTCCTTCACCCGACCTTTCGCGTCGGGCTTGGAGAGACGTGGAAACTTGCCGCCCAACATTATGAAGTCGCCCTGACGTGTGATCATCACCTTGCTTTCCTTCACCTCCAAAACCGTGATGTTTCGCGCGTTCGCCAGGAGTTTCAGCTCGGTCACGGCAAGCAATAACTCGACCGGCGGCGGTAACGGACCGAAGCGATCCCGCAGTTCCGTCCGCAAGGCATCCAACGCGGTCGCATCCGCTGCCTGAGCCAGTTTGCGGTAAATTTCAATGCGATGCTGCGATTCCGGGACGTAGTCTTCCGGCAAACGCGCCGCCTCCAACAGAAAATCCAGAGTCACTCGCGTTTCGACCCGCGCCTTCACCTTCTCGCCTTTCAACGCACCAATGCTCTGTTTCAATAATTGGCAATAAAGCTCGAAACCGACCGCCGTAATGTGTCCGCTCTGTTCCGCGCCGAGCAGGTTGCCCGCACCCCGAATTTCCAGGTCGCGCATGGCGATTTTGAAACCGCTGCCCAACGTGGCGTATTGCTTCATGGCGTTGATGCGTTTGCGCACGTCGGTCAGCAAGCGGGCGTGACGCGGCAGCAGCAGGTACGCATACGCCTGGTGCTTGTAGCGCCCCACCCGGCCGCGCAATTGGTAAAGTTCACTCAACCCGAACCGGTCCGCGCGCTCAATGATGATCGTATTGGCATTCGGAATATCGAGTCCGCTTTCAATGATGGTCGTGGATAACAACACATCCGCTTCGCCATTCACAAACCGCGTCATGACCGCTTCCAACTCGTCGGCGCGCATCTGGCCGTGTCCAACCACAATCCGCGCGTGCGGCAACAGACTTTGCAATTTTTGTCGCACGGTCAGAATGGTGCTGACCCGGTTGTGAAGGAAAAACACCTGCCCGCCCCGCTGCAATTCCCGCTGGATCACCTCGCGGATCAGTCGTTCATCATATTGCGTGGCGATGGTTTCCACCGGCAAACGGTCGTGCGGCGGCGTTTGAATGGTACTCAGGTCCCGCGCGCCGGTCAGCGCCAGATACAACGTGCGCGGAATCGGCGTGGCGCTCAGCGTCAACACATCTACCAAGGTGCGCAGCCGTTTGAACTTCTCCTTGTGCAACACGCCAAAGCGTTGCTCCTCGTCAATCACCACCAAACCCAGATCTTTGAAAATGATGTCGCTTTGCACCAGGCGGTGCGTGCCCACCACAATGTCCACCGCGCCCGCCGCCAGATCCTTGACCACCCGCACCTGAGCGCGACGCGAACGAAAACGCGAAAGCAATTCGATCCGCACCGGATAATCCGCCATGCGCTCGCGAAAATGATTGAAGTGTTGTTGCGCGAGCACCGTGGTGGGCACCAGCACCGCGACCTGTTTGCCGCTCATTACCGCTTTGAATGCCGCCCGGATGGCCACCTCGGTTTTGCCAAAGCCCACGTCACCGCAAATCAAACGATCCATGGGTTTGGCGCGTTCCATGTCGGCTTTCGTCTCCCCAATCGCCCGAACCTGATCGGGCGTCGCCTCGTAAATGAACGCGCCTTCAAATTCCCGTTGCCACGCGGTGTCCACGGCAAACGCAAAGCCGGGTTGAGATTCGCGCGCGGCTTGAATCCGCAGGAATTCCGCAGCCAGATCCCGCACCGCCTGCGCGGCTTGCGCTTTGGCTTTCAACCAACGAATCCCGCTCAATTGGTTCAACGGCGGATGCGCCTTGCCGGCCCCTACGTACTTGCTGACCAAATGCGCCTCGGTGATGGGCACGTAGAGTTTGGGCGGCTCCACCCCATCCCCAGACGGCGCAAATTCGATGACCAAACACTCGGTCGGATCATCCGAATCCGGCGTCTGATCTTTCCCAAGTCGTTTGCCGCCACCGGTGGGCAGCCGTTCCAGACCGCGAAACCGCCCGATCCCGTGTTCGAGATGCACCACCAGATCCCCGGCTTCCAAATCGGCAAAATCTATGTCGAGCGCCGAGCGCGTCCTCTGCGCCTGAACGAGCTTGAGCCGACGCGGGCGTTGGACTTTATAGCGCCCGAAAATTTCCGCGTCGGTGACCACCACCAGTTTGAGTTCATCGCTGATGAACCCTCGCGCGAGCGATCCGATCTCGGGTGGCACTGTCGGCGTCAACTCCAACTCCTTCCAGATTTCCAGGAAACGCTGCCGCTCACCATCGTTGTTGCAGAAAATCTCTACGCGATACGCCTGACGCAGCCAACGATGCAACTGATTGAAAAAATCCCGTCGTTGCGCTTCGACAATCTGCGGCTCGGGAAGCCGCGCTGCTAACGGGCGGAACGCGTCGAGGGTATTAAAGTGCAGCCCGGGCGCATGGCGTAATTCCCCTTCAGATGCCACTGCGTGATCGCTGTTTTCCAGAGTCGGCGCCGACAAATCGGATGCGTCGCTTAAGCGCACCACTGTTAATCCGCGTTGTTGGACCCGGGTTTGAAACTCTGCCCACGCTAAAAAGAACGGATCGCCTTCCGGGATTGATTCGGCGTAAGCGTCGGCTTGCGCCTGCAATTGATCGGGCTGAAGCAATAACAGGATGGTTTCCGGAGGCAGATGATCGAGCAGCGTCGCGCGCGCCGCACTGGCTGCCCCGGAACTTTCCAACTCTCGTCGCAACAACCCCAGTTCTCCGGCGGGCGGCAAAATGAACTGCGAGATCGGGTCGCGCGAAAGTTGCGCCAGCGGATCAAACTCGCGCAACGATTCCAGTTCGTCTCCAAAGAATTCCAGGCGCACTGGCCAGGGGTTGGTCAGGGGGAAGACATCCACAATGCCGCCGCGCATGGCGATTTCACCGGGCTGGGTCACCTGCGCCTCCGGTTCGTAGCCCTGCTCTTCCAACCACTCGATCAAATCCAGAGGGTTGATCCGGTCGCCGCGCCGCAGGTGCCGCGTGCGCGCCCTCAACTCTGCCAGCCCGAAGGTTTTTTGCTGCAATGCCGTCACGCTCGCCACGATGACCGGCGCCGCGCCGGAAGCTGGCAACGAACATTCGGAACTCAAGCGGACCAGGGTTTGCAAGCGGTCCCCAATCACATCAGCATGCGGAAGCCGGTGCTCATGCGGCCCGATTTCCCACGCCGGAAAGAACAGGGTCCCGGAGCCGGAAGGCGGTTCCCGGGGGGGATTGCTGCTGCCCTGTACGCCACCGTCCGCGCCCCCCGCTCGGGCCAGCCACGTTTCCAGATCCTGCTGAACGCTCTCTTGTGCTTTGAGGCTGTCCGTGACGACGACGAGGGGCCGCCGGGGAAAAAGCCGGTGCAACCACGCGGCGAAGAAAGGCTGGGCGGGGGCGGCAACACCGGCGCATGACAAAACGCCGCCCGCCTCCAAGCGCCGGGCGAGGGACTGCGCGGCGGGAGTGGACGACACCCAGTCGAACAAGTTGTTTACCGTGTGACCTTTCGCGGGAAGCGCGTCCGCCCCGCTCGAAGTAACGCGGCCCGTCGCCGGGACTCGGGAATCCTGCGCCAAGGCGCAGCAAGAGTTGCAGGCCACACCGGACGAGTCAAGGCAACGCGTGGTTTGGACCGCGTCGGCAGTGTCGCGGATGCGGCGGCCCCGTGACGCGCGCGCCGGTTTTCCCTGCCGGCCCTTCAGCATCGCGGACGTCTCCAAAAGCCTCAGTTGCGGCAGGAAATACGGCTTCGCGGACAAGGAACAGGGCAACCTCTTTTTCAAGCTCGCCGCACTGATTGACCCCCACCGGCCCGAGGCCTTCGTGCTGGAAAACGTCAAACACCTCCAGCGCCACGACCAAGGGCGCACTTTCCGCATCATCTGGGAAACCCCCACCGACCACCTGAAATACCATGTTCACCACCGCGTGATAGACGCGCAAAGCCTCGTGCCGCAGCACCGCGAGCGCATCTTCCTCGTCGGCTTCCACGATCGCCGCTATTTCGATTTCCCAGAATTACCGCGCGAAGGGCCGAAGCTCGAATCCATCCTCGACGACGAAGTTGAGCCGGCTGCAAAGCCGTTCAACCACGGATGGAGACCAATGAACACGGATCAAATCGCCGCAAAAGAACTCAAGGAACGCAAAACGCCGTTGTTCCCGTTTGGAACATTGTAGCCGATAGGCCACAGACGAACCGGCATCCTTCCCGGCATGATGAACACCATGCCGGGTCGGGACAAATCTCTCGTTGCCTTTGGGCGGAACGTGGCGCGCTTCCGCGACCAGAAGGGCTTTTCCCAGGATAAACTCGCCGAGAAGGCCGATCTCGACCGCACCTATCTCAGCGGCATCGAGCGGGGTGTCCGCAATCCGGGAATCAAAGTCGTCATTCGCCTTGCCCGCGCGTTGGGCGTCGCAGTGGAGGAACTCTGCAAAGGAGTCAGCGCATGAAGGGACGGACTAACCAGCCCGCCGCGCTACGCGAGCAGTCTCCACCTTGTCGAGTGACGGGAAATGCTTCTCCCTCTCCCGGGGGAGAGGGCCGGGGTGAGGGCGAGCGCTCAACGAATCCACTCACCTGTCTGGATCTGTTTTGTGGTTGTGGCGGCTTCAGCCTCGGGATGCAGCGCGCTGGGTTCAAGGTCCTTGCGGCGATTGATTTCAATGAAGAAGCCATCCAGACCTTCAAGGCCAACTTCCCCGGCGTGCTGGCCTTGTGCAAAGACCTCACCCGATTCACGCCCGACAAACTTGCTGCAAGGCTGCATCTGAACCAGGTGGACGTGATCGTGGGCGGGCCTCCGTGCCAGGGATTCAGCACCGTGCGACAGGTGGACGCCGCCAACCAGGGCTCGCGCGTCCGACGCGACAAGCGCCGTTATCTGTTCCGGCCGTTTCTTGATTACGTCTCCGCGTTTCGCCCGCGTGTGTTCGTAATGGAAAACGTGCTGGGCATCCAGAGCGCAGCCAAGGGAAAATTTTTCACGCTTGTTCAGGCGGAGGCTCGCAAGCGCGGTTATCGCGTCCACGCACAGGTCGAGGAATCGTGGAAACTCGGCGTGCCGCAGAAGCGCCGTCGCCAGCTTGTCATTGGCGTGCGCAGCGATGTGCCGGGTTATTTTCCGACCGAGCTTGAGCCGGCTGCTCATGCTTTTGGCCCGCCGGCCTTGTGGGACGCCATTGGCGACCTGCCACCTGTTGGCGCTGGAGAGGGCGACGAAACGCGCGACTACGATTTGCAGCGCCGTGAGGAATTTCTCTCCCAGCGTGGTGATGTGGCGCGACACTATCTCGAAAAAGTTCTCGAAATTCAGCGCGCCGCGAAACTCACCGCGCACCGCGCGCGTCCGCACAGCGACCGCGACCTGCGCGATTTCGCGCGTCTGCACGAGGGCGAGACCGCCGACGCCGCCATCGCGCGGGGCGAGAAGATGGAATTTCCCTACGACCGTAACGTATTCCTCGACCGCTACACCCGTCAGCATCGGGAAAAGCTGTGCTCGACCATCGTTGCGCACCTGTCGAAGGACGGGCTGATGTTCATTCACCCCACGCAGAACCGCTCGCTCACGCCACGTGAAGCCGCGCGGGTGCAAAGTTTCCCCGACTGGTTTCTGTTTCCTGCCGCCCGAACGCACCAGTTCCGCATCATCGGCAACGCCGTGCCGCCGCTCGTGGCCGAAGCCGTGGGCCGGGAAGTGCGGGAATTCCTGGGGAGCGCAGCCGCCCCGGCTGCACCGCTTCGCGCCCTCGCGGAACGGAATCGGCAACGCACGCACGCCGCCGGGGTGTCCGGCGAGGGCGCTGGACACAACGCCCGGGGCGGGCGTGCTCCCCAAACTCGACAGGCCGCCGCCGGCGAGCTCGAACGCCTCGCCGGACTCGACCGCCGCCAATTGCGCGCCCTGCCGACGGAAGAATTCCTGTGTGGCTGGCACTCGCTCCTGTTTCTCTTTCCCGGCCTGCATCCTGACAGCGCGCTCGACCACGGTGAAGATTGTGAAGTTGTGAGCGCCGACCAGCTCGCGCTTCCTGGTTACGAGGAACTGCTGGCAAGGCGTTTTGTCCGCAGCGGCTGGCCGGTGGCTCTGACTGTCATCGGACAAGAGGCGTGGCGGAAATTCGATGACCTCGAAATTGCCGATGAGGATTTCTATTGTGTCGCAGTTCAGCAGGCAGGACTTCTCGAACTGAACGCGGTGCTGCGAAAGCGCTTTGAAGAACACACTACAACCCCCTGCACACCTATTATGAACGAAACATCCTCAATCCTGCTACGCCTTGGAAACAAGATTGTCGCCGGGCGCAAATTCAAAGGCATGACTCAAGTGGCGCTCGCAAAGAGTGCGCACATTTCTGTCCGACACGTTTCCGCAATCGAACGCGGTGAGCGAAGCGCCTCAATCCGACTCGTTGCGCGAATCGCCAACTTTCTTGGAACGACAGCCGCCAGACTGTGCCGAAACATTGAGGAATGAAAACTCGTCAAAGCTGCGCGGATTAATCAGGATGAAAATCATGGCGAAAGGCAGAAGCTGGACACGCGACGAACTCATCGTGGCGATGAACCTCTACTGCAAATTGCCATTCGGTCAGCTTCACCACCGTAATCCCGTCATCATAGCGTTGGCAAAGAAACTTGAGCGTACGCCGAGCAGCGTTGCAATGAAGCTCTGCAACTTCGCGTCGCTTGACCCAGTGCAGCAAGCGAGAGGCATCAGCGGTTTAAGCGGCGCGAGTGCAGGAGACCGCGCGGTGTGGGTTGAGTTCCACAAGGATTGGGAGCGACTAGCCTTCGAGAGTGAACAGCGCCGCGCCGCATTGTCCGGGAAGTCTGTCGAAGCGGAAGCGCAAATCCGCGAGGAAGATTTGCCGCCTGAAGGTTTGGAGCGAGAGCGCATGGTGAGACAGCGGGTGAATCAGGGATTCTTCCGGGCGGCGGTGCTCACCGCTTATGGTGGTCGCTGCTGCGTGACAGGACTGGCCGTTCCCGATTTGCTGATCGCGAGTCACATCGTTCCATGGGCTAAGGACAAGGCGAACCGCGTCAACCCAAGGAACGGGCTTTGCCTCAACGCGCTTCACGACTTGGCGTTCGATCGGGGTTTCATCACACTTACGCCGAAGCTGAAGGTGGAAGTGTCGCAGAGGTTGAAGGCCGCCCCCATGGAGCCAGCGACGAAGCGTCTGCTTTTGGATTACGACAGCGCGGAGATTCGTTTGCCCGAAAGGTTTCTTCCGGACTCCGTTTTGCTGGAATGGCATCGCAAGAACGTTTTCAAACACACCTAGATTTCTTTTCCACACAACGCAGAGATTTGGGTTGAAGCGCATCGCCAGAATCTTTGGATGCAGTGGCCGTGGGGAACATTCTCGGCGATGCGCGTGCCAGCGAACCGGCAGCTCACGGAGTTCGATGTGCCGGATGGCGTGATGTTTCGCGTTCGCGTCGTCCAGCCGCCCGGTCAGGAAAGTCGCAAGCTGGTGGGAGAGGTGGACGGCATCCAGCCGGTGAAAGCAGGCGAGGCCGATGACCGTCGTCGCCATTTGCTCGTGCCCGTGCCCGACGCGTTGGATCAGGAATTGTGGAGGCTCGATCTCGAACACGAACCGCCGCAGTTGCTCGTGAACCGCGACGCCAAACCCAGTTGGAAGGATCTGGCCCGATCGCCGTATTTCATTTCGCTGGTCTATCCTGAAGTGTTGCGGCGAATTCTTGCGAAGGTTCTCGTCGAAGACAACTGGTCAGAAGATGACGAGGATTCGGACTGGCAATCGGATTGGATTCGGTTCGCGCGCAATCTCGGTGGACTTCCGCCCGTGCCGCAACCGGGACTGAAACTTGAACGTGAGGCTTGGATTGACGAGGCAGTTGCCGCTTTTGCACGCCGGATGGAGCTGCGAGCAGTCTGGGACAGGGAGCATGAACCGGAGGGCCAGCGATGAAACTGCGTCGTTTCAATAGCGACGGCATCGCCACGTTCGCGTCCTATCGCGCGCGGCTGGCGCTTGAACCGAATCTGCCGCCACCGTTTCAAATGCTGGGAGACCCGGCGCTGACGGAAGAAATCCCCGGCGACATTGATGTTCCCAAGCGCAACTTTGAAACTCGACTAGAGGCAGGACGGTTTCTGAACGAGTTGCTGGAACATTCGGGCATCGCCCTGCCCGAACGCGATCGCGGGCTGTGGTCTTGGCTCACGCTGTACTACTTCGAGGCCGTTTGCCCGGCGGACGGAAATGGCAACCGTGATCCACAAGACGAGGCGCGACTCGTGCCGCTGCTGGACAACCACCAACGCTTTTACCGTCATTTGCTGCTTGGGCCGTTCCTGATCGTGCGGGCACATCGGGACAACCCCGAGCGCGCAATCGCAATGCTCTGCAATCCGCTGTGGAAGCCGGGCGAAATTGTGGAGCAACTGGCATCGCGCAAGGAACTCGTGACTAATCGCGGCGTCGTTGAACTGGCAACACGGCTCTACTACGACAAGGAGAAGAAATCGTTCAAGCGCGGTGCTGGTTCGAGTAGGAAAGGCGCGGCCCGGCGGCTGGCCGCCCTGCTCAACCAGCTCGACCTGACTTTCTACCTTTACGGGATGAGTGCCGATGAATTGCTCGCGTTGTTGCCAAAGGAATTCGACCGTTTTCTCGAGAAGCCGGGCTGAATCCGTGTTCACCGCCGTGCTTGTGCTCGTCGCGGCAGATCGGTGTTCATCCGTGGTTGAATTGAAATGAAAGCATTCTCTGGCGGAGTTGTTCACGCGCCACGGACTGCGCTTCACGCCACAGCTGCGCACAGAGGCGAGCAACAAGCCGACTTTCCACTTGGAGTGCCCTGGCAAAGCGCAGCGGCGACGGCGCTTCAATGTCCGCATCGAGAGTGGTCCCGGGTGAATTCGAGCCGTCGGGAACCGCCACGTCGAGGCGGGCTGAAGCCCGCGCGCCGAGGAATCCGTGTGCATTCGTGTCCATCCGTGGTTGAGGAAAAAATGCCGGACATGGCGCGAATGAACGCGAATTCAATTCGTGACCATTGGCGAAATTAGTGTCAAAGGTTTTGTTCATGGCTGATGTCTTTTCCAAACTAAAGCGTTCCGAGGTGATGTCGCGGATTCGCAGTCGCGGCAACAAGGACACGGAGCTGGCGCTGGCGAAATTGCTGCGGGCGCATCGCATCACCGGCTGGCGGCGGCACATCCAAGTGCGGATTGTGGAACGCGGAACGCGGAACGGCCCCTCACCCCGGCCCACTCCACAAAAGCGGGTCAATTCCCGGCAACCGTCACCCGGCTTCGCCACCCTCTCCCGCTCCCGCAGGCGAGGGCATCGCCGAGAGAAAGAATTCCGCACTCCGCACTCTGCACTCCGCGTTTTTGCCGTGCGTCCGGACTTCGTTTTCCCAAAATCACGCACGGCGATCTTCGTGGACGGCTGTTTCTGGCACGGCTGCCCGAAGCACGCGACGAAGCCGAAAAACAACCGGACGTTCTGGCGGCGCAAACTGGCAGCGAACAAGCAGCGCGATGCGCTGGTGTCCCGCACGCTGTGCCGCGCCGGCTGGCGGGTGTTGCGGGTGTGGGAATGTGACCTGGCGCGGCGTCCAGGCGTTTGCCTTGGCCGGATCCAACGCGCGCGGTCATGGCGCAGGGCGGCTGGAATCAGCCGGCCGGTTTCGGCCTAAGGATTCCACCCCGTGACCCGGCCAGTGACCGGTGCGTTGCGCAGGCCTCGCCACCGCCCAAGCCACCCGCTTGCATTTGACGCCTGCCACCGTGGCTTTGGCGCCTGATCATCCACCCGGCATTTGCCGCCGCGGGTGGCGCCAGGCGGCCGCGTGAAGAAAACGACGAAGGTTGCCCGGCTCTCATGAAGTTTGGGCAGACGCTGGCCAAAACGCGAGCCTGCCGCGATTTCAGCAGATTCGCCGGTCGGCCAGAGGCCCGGTTCAGCGGCCCGGGGGCGGCATCATGCCGCCCATTTTCTTCAGCATCTCCTCCTGCATCATCGCCATGACGCTATCGTAACGCTTCAAGTCTTTGGCCGCTTCGAATTTGGAGGCGGGCGGGCGCACCAATTTGATGTCTTTGAACAACATGACAATTTTGGTGCCGGCGTCTTCCATCTCCAGCTTGACGGGAAAGGTTTTCAAGTCCGTTGCATTCCACACCGTGAACTCTTGTTTCTTACCTTCGTCGCTGGTCACCACCACTTTATTCTTAATCGTCGGATGGCCGTCCACGGTTTCCCGGCCCAGTTCAGTGGTTTCCAGTTTGAGCCGGCTCACCGCCTCGGCGCTCTCGGATTCTTTCAACGGCATTTCCGCAAACGCTTTGACGCCCGGATACACCATGTAGCTGACCTTCAAATCGGGCCGGGAAATGACGATGATTTGGTCCATGCCCAGCGCCTTCATTTGCTCGGCCGCACCGGGCGGCATCTTGCTGCTCTTCATTTTGCCGAGGTCCATTTCAAACCGCGACTTGCCATCGTCGAACGCCAGGCTTCCCACCAAGGTGGTTTCGCCCGCCACGCCGCCGGTGGCTTGAATCTCGACTGCCGTGGTAAAATTCGTGTTCGCTCCGAAAATCCGCGAAACACTGCCGCCAAAATTCGGGCTGGAATTTCCCAACCCACCGCCGGGTTGAGCCAGCAACAAGCCTGTTCCCAAGAACCCGGCGACCACCGTTAAAAGTGCTTTTTTCATATTATCGTCGTATTGAACGCGTCCAGCATGATATGAAGCCATTACCGACGCAACCTCATTCTGGCCGCGCACCAATCGCAAGTCGGCGCATGGACAAAACCTCATTTGCGGTAGCTGACAAATGTCCTGCCCCTTAACCAAGGGGCACGGATCGAAACATTCCTTCGCTTCCCAAACGAAACTGAATAAGAGTTTGACACTCCGGCGCAGAATTCTATCTTCTCCAAAAAGATTTTATGGCTGAAAATATCCCCAACATTCCCGCCGGAGCAATGCCGCCGAAAAAGGAAACCGGCAAGGTCCAACCCAAGAAGGAAACGGTCCGGATCAACTTGCCGCCGCGTCCCTCAGCCGCCCCCACGATTAAAATGCCGACGCTGCCTCCGGGTGGTCCGACTGGCGCTTCGGGTTCGGCTGCCGCTCCCGCTGCCCCGGCTGCGCCAAAAGCCGCCGCCCCCGCACCGGTTGCGCCGCGCGCTTCCGCCGCGCCAATTGCACAAAAACCAGCCGCTGCTCCGGCGGCCCAACGTGCCGCTGCCGCGCGTCCGGCTCGCGGAGCCGCGTCCGTCAGCAGTTTGGATGTGGGGTTGGCCGTAGCCGCAATGGTGGCGGGATTGATCGCCGTGGCGGCCGTGGTGTTTCTGGCGTTTCTGTACGAAATTCCACCAGTCTAAACCAAGGCGATCACTGGCGTTTCCCTTTGAATTTTACTCTGAATCCCCATGGCTTCTCCCACGATGGTAAATCTTTCCGCTGATAATTTTGAAACCGAGGTTCTTAAATCCGCCACTCCCGTGTTGGTGGATTTTTGGGCGGAATGGTGTGGTCCGTGCAAACAGATCGCTCCGGTTCTGAATGAGTTGGCCGATGAATATGCCGGCCGGGTCAAGGTGGCCAAACTCAATATCGAGAGCGGCGACAACCAACAACTGGCCATCCAATATCGAGTGCAATCCATCCCCATGTTCCTGGTGTTCAAAGGCGGGGAAATCATCGCGCAACACGTGGGCATCGCCGGAGGCAAGCCCAAGTTGAAGTCCTTGCTCGATGGCGCGCTGGCCTGAGCGGTTGGCAACGATTTTATCCAGCGCCGGAGTCGTCCGGCGCTTTTATTTTGTCTGCTTGAAGAGGAAGCCATGTCGGTCAGCCGCCTGCAAATCACGCCGGGACAATTAACCCGTCGCGCGGAATTGTATTATCAATTCGCACAACTGACGACCTCCGGCCTGCCCCTGCTCCAGTGCATTGAACATCTGGAACAACACCCGCCGACGGCCGAATTCCGGCAGCCCTTGCGGGAAATGCGAACCACCATTCTCGCTGGCGGCAGTTTTTCCGATGCGCTGGCGGCATCGGGCCGCTGGGTCTCGCCGTTTGACCAAGCGCTGCTGCAGGCCGGGGAACGCAGCGGACGTCTGGATGCCTTCTTTCAAGTACTGGCGCAGTATTATCGAGACCGGGCCAGCACCTTGCGCCAGATGCTGACCGAACTTGCCTACCCCGTTTTCCTCTTTCATTTCGCGATATTTATTCTGCCCTTCTCCGACTTTTTCCGAACGGGAAACTTGACCGTTTATTTGCTGAAAACTTTGGGCGTCCTCATTCCGCTCTACCTCATCACGCTGATCTTGATTTTGATCGGGCAAAAACAACGCGGCACGATTCTGCGAGCCGTCGTCGAACGCGTATTGCACCCGGTCCCGTTGCTGGGCGGTGGGCGCCGCGCGTTGGCACTGGCGCGCTTGGCCATGGCACTGGAAGCGTTGTTAAGCGCCGGCGTCTCCATTGTCGAAGCTTGGGAACTGGCAGGTACGGTGAGTGGATCGCCGCACTTGCAAAAAACCATTCGCGCGTGGCGATCGGACGTGCAGGCCGGAAAGACCCCCGCAGAAGCGGTGATTGAATCCCAAGCCTTTCCCGATCTGTTCGAGAACCAATACCACACGGGCGAAGTCAGCGGAAAGCTGGATGAAAATCTGAACTGGCTGCAGCGCCACTATCAGGAGGAAGGCATGCGCAAAATCCACCTGGTCTGCCAATGGGTGCCGCGCTTCATCTATCTGCTGGTGGCGTTGTTTATCGCGTACAAAATCGTTTCGTTCTACAGCAATTACTTCCAACAGGTGAACGAAGTCATGCAAATGTAAGACCGTCAATCCCGCTGCGTCACCAGCACGATTCCCTGTCCCGGTCGTAGCGCGTAATGGAATGGCTCGGGAATAAACTCCATTGGAAATTCGGGAGACACATCACGGAGCGGCGCGCCCGCTTGCACGAAATGACGGAAATGGTCGGTCGCGAACTCCTGGTGCTGATGTTGATCCTTGTTCAAAATGAGCAACGCCTCGCCTTTGCCCCGCGTGGAAGCCTTCCACATGAGCAGGATGTTTGGGTTATGATACGGCAGCACGTTGACCAGACTCTCCTCCCGAAAAACTGGAAACCGCTGTTTGATCCGGTTGACGGAACGGATAAACGGCTGCAAATCCACGCCATTCAACTGCCAGTCCGCCGGGGTGGTATAGACCACGTGCAACGGCTGGCGCAGGCCAAACTCAAATCCCATTGGCATCATGACTCCGGCTGAAAACAGTGCGGCAAACAAATATCGCTGTTTGAGGCCATTGAGGTTTCCGTTCAGTTCCTCGCACAAACGCGGCGTGTCATGGCTTTCCGGAAAGCTGATGGACCCCGCCGTTTCCCGGAGGAGATTGTATTGCTCAATCAACCACCAACTGTTCAGGTCCCACCACTTGGAGCTGTTGAACACGTAATCGAATCCGGCGCGCGCGGTGGCGCGAGTTTCATCCACCGAACACCCCAACGTCTCCGCCGCGAAACAAACGCGCGGATGCTGTTGCTTGGTTCCCTCGATCAACCGCCGCCAGAAATTGGTCGGCACCATGTAAGCCGCGTCGCAACGAAAGCCGTCAAAACCCAACGCCAGCAGGTGGGCCACAATTCCCTGGCAGTAACGAAATAGCCCTTCGGCATCCCGGGACTGATGAAAATCCAACTGTGCCAGGTCCGTCCAGACCACGCGCGACGCGCCGTGTTGACAGGAGGCATGGGCAACGCGCCCGGCGGCATCGCGCGCGAACCAGTCCGGATGTTGTTGCAGCAAAGGCGAATCGTAGGCGCAATGGTTGATCACCAGATCAATCATCAGTTTCAATCCGCTCGCATGGGCCTGCGAGATCATGGCGCGGCATTGATCTTCCAGTGAAGCCGGGTCGCCCGGATTCGCCAGCGCAGGATTCAGTTGATGATAATCGGTGATGGAATAAAGGCTGCCGGACGCGCCCGGACGCTGGATGGGATTGATATACACCCAGTCAAAGTCCAGCGCGCGCGCGCGTTCCAAATGCGGTTGCCAGCGGGCGAACGGCCCGGCCAAAAGCGGAAACAAATTGTAAAGAACCATTTCTTCGTTGCTGGAATAATGCGGAGTTGCGCCGCCTGGAAAAGCTAAATTTCAAGACCCCCGGACTCTCCTCTCCCAAGGATGGCAACCGGGACTAAACACGCTTTCCATCCGCAACTGACACGAACGCGCCTGGGAAAGCGCAGTGCGCCCCAAAGGAAGTTTCGCCGTGGGCTGCCGCTACCAGAGAAGCAACGTCACCAGTGGGAGCAATTATTTGTCGGCAACATTCAAAGAACCAACCCGGAGGCGGCGCACGAGCCACAGCCAGGCGACGGCAACCACCGGCCCCAAAAAGCCAGCAGCAGACACGGCCAAGTTGCGTCCCACAGCCGAATACTCGTCAATGTTGATGACCCGCAAACTTCATCCGGCCCAAAAAACAGTCGCTCCATCTGGGCTGTAGCGAACTTGAACCGAATCCCCGGCAGCAAAGGGCGGTGGCTGCCCACTGGCGTTCAACGGACTACAAGTCGCTCGCTTCGTCCCTCGACAACTCCATGTAAAATCCAGAATCGCTTGAAGCGACGTTGCAGATTGGAAAGTGAAGTATCCTGCACTTGAAAGGCCACAACACGATAATTGTTACGCTTCACCCAAACACCAGCCTCGGTCCGAATCCGGTTTCAAGGTCGCAGCGCCAAAGCGCAAAGCCCGGAATGAACATCGCGCCACCAATGGAGCGGCGATGGATCAAGCCCCGGATCAAGACCCAAAATTGCTTGCCAAGAAACCGTTAATTTGCGTTAATAGACAGGGAATTGTGCGCTTTCCTGCGGACGGAGGCCGTTAAAAAAACACAACCAAACATAATTATGAAATCAGTTCATCTCAGTGAAGCATCTGGAAACTCAAGGACCATAATCAAACCGGTTTCAATCGGGTCGCCCTTCTGGCGGCGAACCAGACGAGGCGGTAAAGGCGCGTTATTATTATCCGCCTTCCTGCTGTTGGCGGGGAGCATGGCTTACGCGCAAACCTACCTGCTTGACTTTGGCGGGGCGGTGGGAACGACGCGCGGCGAAGCGCCGGCGAACGATCCGAACCGTTATTGGAACAACGTGAATAACACTCTGGGAGCGACTCTCAATGGCACGTTGACCGGGTTGGTGGACAGCTACAACACAACGAGCAGCATCAGTCTGGTCATCGTCAGTCCTTTCAATGATGTGAACGACAATGGCACCCGGTTTTCCACGCTCTATCCGGAAAACGCCACGCGCGATTCCCTGTACGGCAATACCGAAGAGTGGATCGGCAAGGCCAATGTCTTTCCAAAGTTCAAATTGACGGGCTTGGACGCCGCCACGAAATACTCGTTCACATTTTACGCGTCGCGGATGAGTGTGAGCGACAACCGGGAGACAGAATATACGGTGGTTGGCGCCACGACGGAAACGGCGGTGTTGGATGCGTCGGCGAACGAAGAAAACACGACGACGGTATCCGAGCTGAGTCCCGATGCCTCGGGGGAAATCAGCATTGCCCTCGCACCTTCGGCGAACAATAACAATTCGTATCACTTCACCTACCTTGGCGTGCTGCAAATTGAAGCCGTCCCGCCACAGGCGCCGTTGGCGTTCACGGAACAGCCGTCAAGCCAGACGGTGATCCAGTTCGCCCCGGCCACCTTTGCGTGCGCCGTCAGCGGTCCCGCTCCGTATTTCGTGCAATGGTACGAAAACGGGAACCCCATCTATAACGCCAACGATTTCACCTATACGGTGGCATCCGCAGACCTTTCAATGGACGGCTACACCTATTCCGTAACGGTGAGCAACCTGCAATACGGCGTGTCGAGCACGAACGCGGTGTTGCACGTATCGAACGACACCCAGCCACCGACATTGCTTTCGGCGTCATGCTACGATGGACAAACGATCATCGTGACCTTTGACGAGCCATTGGATTGGACGAGCGCAAGCGACACGCAAAACTTCACGGTGAACAACGGTAGCGTGGGCGTAAGTGGGGCGGTGCCGGATTCCGAGGTCGGAAAGACCGTGACGCTTTACCTGTCGGAAAACCTCGCGGGCAGCTTCACCGTGACCGTGAACAACGTTACGGACGTGGTGGGCAACCCGATTGCACCTAATTCAAACATCTCGGGCAGCGTGATAGCCATCGAGGATCAGGATTTCCTGTTCGATTTCGGAGGTAACAACCAGACCCAGACCGGTCCCGCCCCCGATGACCCGGTCAATGCCTGGAACAATATCACGATCGGCATCGGCGGCTCGGACACTGGTGAGTTGCCGGGATTGGTTTCTGTTCACAATGTGGCCAGCTCGCTGGGATTGGTCATGATCCAGCCTTTCAATGGCGCCAATGAGAATGGCACCTTGCTGTCAACCGTGTTCCCGGCCCAGGCCACGCGCGATTCGCTCTTCGGAAATACCGAAGCCTTCGGAGCTGGCGCCAATTTCTTCCCGAAATTTAAACTTACCGGACTGAACCCGGCACGGCAATACAGCCTCACCTTCTACGCCTCGCGCACCGGGGTGGGCGATAATCGCTCGACCGGCTACACCGTGGACGGCGTCAACTCGGGCTTCGCGGAGTTGAACGCGGCCAACAACGTGGATAACACCGCTACGGCAGCGGGCATCACGCCGACGGCTGGCGGCGAAATCACCATCAGCATCGCCCCGACCGCAAGTAACAACAACGGCAACCACTTCACCTACCTCGGAGCGCTGCGCCTCTCGGCCTACGTGCCGCCGCTGGAGTTCACCTCGGTGGAGATCAGTGGTGGCAAGGTGCATCTGAGCTGGACCGGCACCGGCCAGTTGGAACGTGCCACCTCGCTTTCGGGCGCGTGGACTCCGATTCAGCCCGCGCCGACCTCGCCTTACGAGGAGGATGTGGTGACTGGAGAGAACCGCTTCTTTCGGCTCGTACAATAACGGGATGGTTTAAGGGTGTTTGAATAGTTCACCCACGGAAAGCTTGCTTGGTTTCCGTGGGTGTTTTGTTTTAGTGGCGGCAAGTGAAATGGTCTGCCAAGTTAATCTGGTAAAAATGCAGTTGTTTATGTTGATTCACCGTCTGGTTCGTCTCGCCTTGATCGTTGCGCTCGCGGGAGCGGGAACGCAAATGTTGTCCGCTCAAAATCGTGTGCTCTTCATCGGCAACAGTTTCACCATCGGCAGCGGTGGCGGCGGGGTGCCGGGTATTTTTGACCGGCTGGCCCAGGCGGGCGGACACGCGGATCCGGACACGGTGATGCAGGCAACAGGCGGCGTGGATTTCAAATACCATTACGAGAGTGCCGCCACGCTGGCGACCATTGCGTCCAAACCGTGGACGCATGTCATTCTGCAAAATTACAGCACGCAGCCCACGCATCTGGCGAGCGGCAACATCCCCGACCATTACACCTACGGCACGCTGCTCTACGAGAAGATCATGCAGAACTATCCGCAAACGCAGGTGATTCTCTTTGAAACCTGGTCCCGTTCGGCGGCTCATTCCTTGATCACCGGAGTTTCGGGACCAAACAGTTTCGCCAGCACCGCCGAATTTCAAACTGAGTTACGCACCAACTATCAGGGCCTGGCCAATTCGATCAATTTGAATTATCCGACGAACCAGCATGTCGCGGTCGCCCCCGTCGGTGACGCCTGGGAGAACGCGGGGGGATTGCGGGAGCTGACGGACCCGCTTTACGTGCGGTTGCACGGCAGTGACGAATATCACGGCAACAACAACGGTTATTACCTGACGGCCTGCGTGATTTACAGCGTAATTTATGGGGTGAGTCCGCACGGGCTGGGAACAAACGCGCTGATCACCAGTCTCGGTTTGGGCCTTACCGTGCCGACAGCCCAGTTGGAGGATGCAGCGTGGGCAACCGTTTCCGGCGGCAGCCAGTTTGGTATGCAATCCTTCCTTTTCGATTTTGGCGCGAACGCTACGCCGACGACTTTCGGCGCCGCGCCCGGCGATCCGGAAAATTATTGGAACAACGTGCTTGAAATAATCGGCGCTTCGCCCCTTGGCCAACTGAGTAATATCGTCACCACAGCCAACCTGCCGACGGACATCGGATTGGAAAT
This sequence comes from Verrucomicrobiota bacterium, assembly GCA_039806955.1. Lineage (GTDB taxonomy): Bacteria > Verrucomicrobiota > Verrucomicrobiia > Limisphaerales > JADLHS01 > JADLHS01. The sequence goes on from JBDHQI010000033.1 coordinate 26,465, forward strand.
TCTTAGTCGCTTCAATGGGGCCAACGTCAACGGCACGACCGCCGCGACGGATTTTCCCGCAGCAGCCACCCAGGATTCGCTATTCGGCAACACGGAAACTTTCAACGAATTGAGCGACATTTTCCCCAGTTTCAAGCTGACGAATCTCAACACCAATCGGATATATAGCTTCACCTTTTACGCCTCGCGGATGGGGGTCAGCGACAATCGGGAAACGGGCTACACGGTTTCCGGACAAAACTCTGGCGTCGCGGTGCTGAATGCCGCGAACAATCTGAACGCCACCGCGTCGGTGGCCGCCATCACCCCGACGGCTGACGGCGACATCACCATCAGTCTGGCGCCCACCGCGAACAACAATAACGCCAATCATTTCACCTATCTGGGCGTCCTGCGGATGGATGCCGTGCCGGAACAAACGCCGCTTACCTTCACCAAAGAGCCTACCGATCAAACCGTGTCCGAATACCTGCCGGCATTTTTCACCGCCGCCGTGCAGGGCACCCCGCCGTATTTCATACAATGGTTCAGCAACGACGTGGCGATTCCCGACGCGAACCAACTCACGCTGACCATTCCGTCCGTGACCCTGGACCTGGATGGCAGCCAGTATTCAGTCACCGTGAGCAATCTCGCGTTTAGCATCACCAGCAGCAACGCGGTGTTGCATGTGGTCCCGTCCCCGCAAAATCCCGCGCAGCAAACCCTGCTGTTCGATTTCGGGGGCAATACCACGACCAGTTATGGTTCGACGCCCAATGATCCGTTTAACTTTTGGAATAACGTCACCACCGCTGTGGGCAGTTCCGATACCGGGCGGCTGACCAATATCGTCACCACGCTGAATGGGCCAACCACGGTGGGGCTGGTGATGGTGCGGCGTTTCAATGGCGCGAACGAAAACGGCACCACCAGTTCGCTCTTCCTGCCCGCCAACGCCACCAGTGATTCGCTCTATGGCAACACGGAGACCTTCAGCGGACTGGCCAATATTTTCCCCAGTTTCAAGCTGGTGGGATTACAGCCCGACCGATTGTACGATCTGACTTTTTACGCTTCACGGTTGGGCGTGGGGGATAATCGGGAAACTGGCTATACGGTGGAGGGCGACACCCTGCGGTTTGCAACTTTGAACGCAGCCAACAACGTGACTAACACGGTCAAGCTCACCGGAGTGGTTCCCACCCCGGGCGGCGACCTCACCATCAGTCTGGCCCCGACGCCAAATAATAATAACGCCAATCACTTCACTTACCTGGGCGTGCTGCGCGTGGACGCATTCCTACGTCCACCCGAGTTCCTGGCGCCAGTGATTACAAATGGGCAGATCCAACTGGACTGGAGCGGCAACGCGCAATTGGAATGGGCCGACGTTCCCTCCGGTCCGTGGCATCCCATCACGCCCCGCCCCACTCCGCCTTATTCGGAGAATTTGGTGCCGGGACAAAATCGCTTTTTCCGTCTGTTGGCGGTCCCGTGATGGGTTATGACTGCGGTTGAAACATGGCCGTTCTGTCCCGAAGGACAAATCCCTTCCGGGTCACCACGACGCGGAGTGACGGGTCAATCCCCGATAACCGCATCGCCATGCTTTAGAAACCCCGCCCGCATGTGAAGTTTATGAAAAATCCATTCCAGCTCCTGGGTCTGGGACTGCTCCTGGCCGCTTCCGGGTTCGCTCAGGAATTGCCGGGTTGGAAGCTGATTTGGGCGGATGAATTTGATCAGCCCAACGGCACTCTCCCCGATACGAACCGATGGGTTTTCGATCTCGGTCACAGCGGCTGGGGAAACGCCGAACTTCAAAATTATACAGCGCGCACAAACAATGTTCGCATCGAGAACGGCCAGTTGATCATCGAAGCGCACCCAGATAATTTCCAGGATGTCCGTTACAGTTCGGGGCGGATCAAAACCCAGGGAAAGTTTTCGTTCACTTACGGTCGGGCGGAAGCGCGAATTAAGATCCCGCGCGGACAGGGCATCTGGCCCGCCTTTTGGATGCTCGGAGACCGTATTGCGACGCACGGCTGGCCTGCCTGCGGAGAGATTGACATCATGGAAAACATCGGTCGTGAACCGAAGCTGATCCACGGCACGATTCATGGCCCCGGTTACTCGGGTAACGGGGGCATTGGAGGCGTCTCGGCATTGCCGGATCATGGAAATTTTGCCGACGATTTTCACGTTTACGCAATCGAGTGGACTCCCGATCAAATCCGATGGTTCACGGACGGAACCGCATACTTTCAAGCAACGCCCAAGCTATTGCCCAAAGGGGCGACCTGGGCATTTACGCAGCCGCATTTTCTATTGTTAAACCTGGCGGTGGGCGGACAGTGGCCGGGATACCCGGATAACGACACCGTGCTGCCGCAGCGATTGGGGGTGGATTACGTGCGGGTTTATGAGCAATCCGACGCTCCACCCTCCACTTCCGGGTTGCAAGGAAACGAAAAGCCTTAACGCCGCTCACCCGTTGGAAGGAGCGGATGACACTCCGCAGGCAGTTACGGCCGAGTTCTTGAATGAACCTTCTCGAAACGTCGAATAAAAGCGGGAATTTCCGGGAATTTCCCTTGAAAATTTCCCGCGCCTGGCCGAGCATCGCCGTGCTTGCGTGTAGTTCGCGATAGCCTTGATGGGAATGGAGAGATGGCCGAGTGGCTGAAGGCGCTGGTTTGCTAAACCGGTTTACGGTCAAAAGCCGTAACGAGGGTTCGAATCCCTCTCTCTCCGCCACCTTGCCCGACGCTCCTTCACGGTTCACCGTTCTGACCTGCAAGACGGATTGCGTGTATCAAGCCGATAAACTAATACCGGAGTGTTTTTTACCTGACGTTGTTTCCACGGCATCTCTATTGCCAAGTTGCCGGGGCGTCCATATAGTCGCCTCATGAAAGCCAATGACCGCCCCCACCCGGTTCCGGAGGCGTTTACCTTGATCGAATTACTGGTCGTAATTGCGATCATTGCGATTCTAGCGGCGATGCTGCTTCCCGCGTTAAGCAAGGCCAAGACCCGAGCCGTGCGCATTCAGTGTTTGAGCAATTTGAAGCAATGGGGCGTGGCGCTCAACGCCTATGCAGCGGACCATAAAAACGCATTTCCAGACAATCGCGGCGGCCACGATCTCAGTTGGATGGCCCCCAACCTGAATGAATTCTACAAAAATTACCTGCTGCCGAACCATCGCGGGACAGCGCTCAATCAACGGACGCGCAATGATGTTTTATATTGCCCGACCGACGACTGGCATCGTATCGCGGAAACCGGGATCACTTCGGACAACGCGCAACAGTTGATCGGCTATTTCTATCTGCCCGGCCGCGAGAACAACGCGGACAATAGCTGGCCCTATAATTCCGCCGGACTGGCGGAGTGGCATTTCAAGAAACAATTTGGTGGCGCGCAACGGCACGCCCCCATCATGAGCGACCGTTTGCAGGCGGTGGGCACCTGGAATTTGACAGCCAATCACGGCTCATTGACCTGGTCTTCGAGCTATAACGGTAAGACTTACCAAACCGCCAGCCACCGCAGCAAAGGTGGCGTGCCCGATGGTGGGAATTTTCTCTTCGAGGACGGCCATGTTCATTGGTACCGATTCGACGTCAATAATCCAAGAGCCACGGTTGATTACGGCTCCGGAGGTCTGGGATGGTCGCTCTTCTATCGCCCGTCGGGAATCACCACGAATATGTGAAGTCCGGTCTGACGGTGAGCGCAGGCAACTCACGGCCGCGAAGCGCCAGAGCTTGAGAGATAGTTCGCCCCAGACTCTACGGCGACCGGCTTATTTTTGTGGTCAAGGCAGTCGTTGATCCGCGCGTTTATTTGCCGGGTTGCGTGCAAAGCTCGATGACGTGGCCGTCCGGATCGTAAACGAAGAGTTGCCACGCGCCATCGGGCCTTTGTTTGGGCGGGAGAAAATTCGCGCCCGTAGTCAAGAAGTGTTCCCGCCAGGCAAGGACGTCGTCAACCAGCAACGCAAAATGGTTGCTGCGTTTTCCCGAAACGATCGGTTCGGCGCGTCCCCCGATCAGGTGTAACTCTTGCCCCGCGCCCAGCCGAAACCACGCGCCCGGAAAGTCAAAAGCCGGTCGGGGCAGCGGACTGAGTTTCAGGACGCGCAGATAAAATTTATAACTGCGTTCGACATCCAAGACAAACAAGGCCACATGGTTGAGTTCAACAATTTGCATTCAGCGAATGGACGGATTCACCCGCGCGAGAATCATTACAATTTTAAGCCGGGCGCGGCCCCGCTTACATCAACTTTGGCGATCTGGCTTTTGGTCGCGCACCGTTGCGATGAGCAACTGACCGTGACCCGCAACGCCACGCGCGCAAACGATCAAAGCGTAATTGCAAAAATGCGGCGGGTAAAATCTGTTTTTCGGCGCAGTTTTTCAGCGCGGTAAAATCCCGGCTCGCCAGACGGAAGCGCATTTTCTACGCTCTCATGCATGATTGCGTTGCCGCACCCCGAAGTCATCCTCACCCACGAAAGCGATCTCGACGGGCTGGTTGCCGGGGTGTTGTTACAGCGCCTGGCCCGACGCCTGTTCAACGTCGAGGTGCCGTTGGAGGCGTACCACTATAATTTTTGGATCAAACGCGACCTGCGGGAAGCGTCCGCCTGGGTGGCGGATCATACATTTGACTTGCGTCTGGACAAGCCGAACTGGCTCATCGTGGATCATCATCTGACCGACACCGTGGCGCAGCGGGCCACGTTGGTGCATGACATCGGCAAATCCGCCAGCCGACTGGTTTATGAACTGTGCTGTCAGCACGGACTTCAATCCCCGGAGTTGGATCGGCTCGTGCATCTAAGCGACGTCGCCGACCTGTTTCTGGAAGCGGATCCGGATTTTGTGGTGGCGGGCGATTATGCCAGCCTCGTGAAAGTTTACGGTTTCTGGAATCTGCATGCCTTGATTGACGGCCAGATCGAGCGGTTGCTGGATCATCCCCTTTTGGAAGTGATGGAAACCAAACGTCGGGTCGAGGACCCGATTGGCCTGGAATGGAGCAAGCGTCACATCACCGAGTTGAGCGCCACGGTGGGCTACATGGATACCGTGGTGGGCAGCAGCAATAAAATTGTTCACCAACTACTGGAGAGCAGCGCAGTAAAATATCCCGTGCTGGTGACGCTGTTTCGCCGGGGCACGAATGTGATTGCCAGCTTTCGCAGCCGGAACGGTGAAGCAATCAAAATGGCGGAGAAGCTGCAGGGCGGCGGACACGCGAACGCCAGCGGCGCTTTGTTGCCGCGCTCCATTCGTAACATTCCTGAGGCGGTGGATTACCTGCGCCACCTCTTGAATCCCCAAACGGAGACGCACGCGAACTTGAACAGTCTGGAAGGTCTGTTCGCGGCGATTGAGAAGAAGTAACCGAAAGAGCCATTTACTTGGGCTCAACTGCATCTACTGGTCAAGGCTGAGAAACCCACGCTCACGCCGCAGGCTGAATTCCATCGTCGCGCCACAGCTAAAAATAGTTCAGTCGCCTTGAATCCATCGCCCGTAAACGCGGGCGCCGAAGTATTCGTAACCGCGGTTTTCCAGCGGCGTGCCGGTCAGCAGCGCATGAATGAAGCCATTGCGATCCACTTGAACGGTGTGGAGGATTTTTTTCTCGGGGTTTTCTTTCAGGAAGAATTGAATCCGGCCATTTGCGGCAATGTGCGTTTGTAACCCCGTGCCATTGGTGCTGCTGGCGAAAGCAAATTCACGACTCAAGTCCGCCAGCATCGCGTGGCTGCGCCCCCAGGTGCCACCGCGCTCGCTCACGAAGGTTTTCCCGTTCAGCAAGGCAATCGAATCATGGTAGGCCAACACGCTGAGGCAATGGTTGGAATCCGCGCGCAGCCACCGGGACAGTTTGGCCAGATGGTTCGTGGTTTCGTAGGCATAATTGCTGTCCAGAAAAGCGATGCGCGCCACAGCATCGGGAATTTCCGGCAGCGCGTTGAGATAGCCAAACGTCAGGCTGCCGCCGCCGCTGTGTCCCGTTAATACGAGGTGATGCAAATAGACGGCAAAAATATCGCGCACCGCATTGATCAGCGCGGGGATGCCTGCATCGCCATGCTGGCGACGCCAAGCGGGCCAGCTTTTCAGCGAATTTTCCAGGTAGGCAACGACCACCGTTTGGTTCGTTTGCCGTTGGCGAAGCCAACGAGTCTGCGCGCCGATATGCTGAAGGTCGAAGCGCCAATCGTCCCCGGGTTGCACCCGCTTGCCGACGGTCCATTCGATCGTGCTGCCGTTGGGCACGGCGAAAATGATCAGTTCAACGGGTTGATTGGTATTAAAGCTCTCCGGTGCCGGCGCGTTGATGACCATTCGCACTCCTTCTGGCAAATGCAGCTCGCGCGTCAATTCGTCAAAAGCTTCGCCGGGACGAAACCCTTCCGGCCAACGCGCTTGGATCAACGCGGCGGCGGTAGCGTCGGTTGCAAGTACCGGGTAACGCGGCGACAACAGGATCCCCTCATCGCTTAACAGCGGACAAAAATTCGTCGCCGCGAGAACCGCCGCGATGTTGGTTCGCTGTCCATTGAGTTGAACCTCTTGCGATACCAATCGAATACCATGACTATAATCCACCCAGGCTGCGGTGTGTCCGAGGAAAAGAGGCTGGATGATCGAACCATCCAGCCGTGGCCAGCCGTAAATTGCCACTTTGTTGGTGACGGATGTGAGTCGCGCCGAGATCACCACGTCCTTCTTGGCGCCAACAGTCAAAGCGCCGAGCGGGTGTTGGGGCAGTTGTTCCGCGCGCTGGGTGCGCACCAGATCGTTGTGTTGGATAAAAACCGTGGGCATCGTCATTTGCGGACCGGGCGGCAGAGGTTGCGGCATCAGGCGCACGGTGGCATTGGCAAAAATAGCATCCGCCATTTTTCGCGTTGGCAAGATGCAGCCGGCGTGATCGGCGATGTCCTGCGCCGTCGCCGGCGTCATGGGCATCAGCAGATAATCATCATTTTGACCAAGAGCGAGGCAATCCGAGGTGACGTAGAAAGTCAGTATATTCGTGCGACCGGAATCGTAGTGGGTCACGGTGACGGGACTTAATTGACGCAGGAAATCGGGCACGTTGCCGGAAAGGATTTGGGCGCGAACGAAGGCTTCCCGCGCTTCGAGATTGGTCGAGAGCAGAGTGGCGTTGGTGAGTAGTTGACTCGCTGTCAATGCAGTCGCGGGGCGAGGTGGAAGCGTGAGCGTTTGCGCGAGCAACGTAAAGTGAAGCAGATGGCTGATGAGCAACAGCCTCGAAAACCATCGTCGTCGAACTTTAAGCCCTGACCCGATGGATGCCTGGCTGAGGGTTGACGCCAATGGAACGGAGCTTGTCCAGAGCGGCGTCACGTAGATGGTTCGATGGCAATCCACAAATCAATCGGTTTCTCGATGACGAGACTGGCGTTTCGGCCCGGCCGGCCGCTCAGTCGCCACCCGCTTGGGCGCATCGGGAATGAGGGCCGCGAGAAAGCCGGGTTTGTTCTGGCGGCCACCGCGTTGATAGTCGCGCCACAAGGCTTCAGCCACCCGGTGCGCATCGAGTTGCTGCGCGGTGGTGAGGTATTCCAGCAGCAGTTCCATCAAACGCAACAAGGCGATACTATCGGTGCGCTGGGTGCGGGTGAACAACCAGTCACTCCAGTCAAGAAAGGCCCGGAACGGCGAGGGTTTTCTCAACCAAAGCAACGGCGTGGTTTCAATGAAGTTGCCGCTGTTGCCCACGAGGTCCCAGTACTTGGCGAAGCGGCGCACGCGTTGCATGGTGGCAAAATCAATCAGCTTGGTTTGCAAAATTTCATACGGTGGCTGTGGATGATAAATCATCTCCCATTTGGCGTCGTGCCGGGCAATGGGCGTGCCGCGCAGGCGTTTGAGGATGCCGACTTGAATTTCCTGGGGTCGCAAAGCCACAAGCTTGTCAAATCCGACACCGAAGCTGTCCAGATCTTCGCCCGGCAGACCGGCAATCAGATCGGCATGCACATGCACGCCCGTGTGCTTTCGCAGCCACGTCAGATTATCCTCCAGTTTCACGTAATTTTGCCGGCGCCGGATCAACTGGGCGACGACTGGGTTAAAGGTTTGAATGCCAACTTCAAACTGCATGGCGGCGGGAGGAAACTTCGCGATGGTGTCTCGCAATCCTTCCGGCAAACGGTCGGGGATCATCTCAAAGTGGTAAAAGTTGCCGGGCTGATGGCGCTCGTGAAAAAATTCCAGGATGGCGCGGCTAATCTTCAGGTTCAGACTGAAAGTGCGATCCACAAACTTGAATTGACGCGCGCCCCGGTCGAGGAGTTTTTGCATCTCACCGAGGAAGCGCTCGAGTTCAACGGCGCGAACCGGCACGTCCAGCGAGGACAGACAAAACTCACACGAGAACGGGCAGCCACGCCAGGCCTCGACGTAAAGCACGCGGTGCGCGATGTCCTGCGCGTTGTAAAGCTCGTAAGGCAGGATAATTTCGGAGAAATTGGGCGGCGGCGCCGGAATCACCCTGGACAGCGATGCGACGTTGTTTGCCGCGCGATTGTCAGCGGCGGGATGCTCGATGGCGCTTGCCGGCGGTGGGGTCAACAATTGCCGGCAGACCTCGGCGAATTTCAAATCCGCTTCACCAGTGATGACGTAATCCGCCAGTTGCACGACGTCCTGTTGCTCAGTTTCGTAACTCACTTCAGGGCCGCCGAGAACGACGATGATGTCCGGCCGCACGCGTTTGATGACGGTGAGAACCTTGGCTGTTTCCGTGGTGTTCCAAACGTAAACGCCGAAGCCGATGATTTTAGGATTTTGGGCGAGCAACACTTCCGCCACATCCAGCAGTCGCTGGTTGATGTCAAACTCGATCAGCGCCGCGCGCGCTTGCAGTTCACCGAGGTTGGCAAACAAATAGCGCAGGCCAAAGGACGCGTGAATGAACTTGGCATTCAGCGTGGTGAGAATGATGTCCGGCATCAACGACAACGTAACAAACGCGGCAGCGACCGGAAAGCCAAGAGACAAATCACCTGCCGACGGACGTTGATCGCAGACGACAGCGGGTCAACCCCAACCCAGTAATCTGCCGCCTTGATACGTGATGAAGGCCAGCGTCCAAGCCAGCACCCCCATGTAAGCCCATTGGAACGCCGGCCACTTCCAGGAGTTGGTTTCGCGATGCACAATCGCCACGGTGCTGGCGCATTGCAGCGCAAAGACGTAAAACACCATGAGCGTGACCGCGACCAGCGTGGTGTAAACCGGTTGGCCGTCAGGCCGCTTCTGCTCGCGCAATGTTTGTTCCAAAGTTTTCAGGCCTTCATCCGAATCACCGGCATCGCTCAGGTTGTAAACCGTGGACATCGTACTGACAAAAACTTCGCGCGCCGCAAAGGAGGAAATGATGCCGATGCCAATCTTCCAGTCGAAGCCCAGCGGCGCCAAAATCGGCTCAATGGCGCGGCCCATCCGCCCCGCAAAACTATGGCGCAAACTCTGACCAAACGCCGCCTGATCCACGGCGGCCAATTGCTCCTCCATGGCGGCACTCTGATTGGCCAGGCTGCCCGGCCCCGTGCTCAGGGTCACGGCGTTGAATGAATTGGTGATGGCGGCGCGTTGTGCGGCAAATTGCGCGTCCAGTTTGTCGCTCTTGGGATACGTCGCCAGAAACCAGAGCACGATGCTGACGCCAAGAATCACGGTGCCGGCCCGGGTGAGAAACAGTTTTGAACGATCCCAAATGTGCTGCAACACCACCCGAAAGAGCGGGCGTTTGTACGGCGGCAACTCCATGATGAGCATTGGTGTTTCGCTCTTGAGCAGGGTTTTCTTGAAAACCCAAGCCATCAGCAGCGCCACGATGATTCCCAGTAAATACATGGCCAGCATCGTCAAGCCGCGCAGCCCCAGAAAACCGAAGAGATTGAATTGAGCGAAGCCGAGGTTGAGACGGTAATTCAAATCGCCCAACACGCGATCCGGAATGGTGGCGCCGATCAACAAGGTGTAAATTGGCAGCCGCGCCGAACAACTCATCAAGGGAGCGACCAGGATGGTGACGAGCCGATCTTTCGGACTTTCGATGGTTCGCGTAGCCATGATCCCTGGAATGGCGCAGGCGAAGGAGCTTAACATGGGAATAAAACTTTTCCCGTGCAATCCCACCCGGCTCATCAGCCGATCCATCAGAAACGCCGCGCGCGCCATATAACCGGTGTCCTCCAACAATCCGATGAAGGTAAACAGCATCAAAATCTGCGGCAGAAACACCACCACGCTGCCGACCCCGGCGATCACGCCGTTTACCAGCAAGTCCCGCAAATCCCCCGGCGGCAGCATGTTTCCCACTTGATCCCCCATCCAGGTCATGCCGCCTTCCAACCAGCGCATGGGGTAATCCGCAAACGTAAAAATGCACTGGAAGATCACGAACATCAGCGCCAAAAAAATCAGACTACCCCAGATTTTATGGGTGACAATGCGATCCGCCTTGTCGCTGAAAGTTTCACCGGGCGGAGCCAATTCGCTGGTGACGGCTTGTTGAATTTCCGCCACGCGAGCGTAGCGCCACTCGATCGGCGCGCCACGCCAATCCACCCTGGCGGCTTCCAGTCGTTGCCGCGCCGCCGTCACGGCGGATTGAATCTCCGGCGGATAATGCGTACGGCTCGAAGCCATGGCATTTTCATTACTGAGAATCAACAACGCTTCCGCCGTGGCCTGCCGGGGGCGATTCTGAAAGGTTGAGGCCAGCAACCCGGCCAGACCGGCGGCTTCGATCCGGAACAAACCGGGCAGTTGACAGAACAGTCGAGGTTGGCGGACTGGTGGGTTGGCAAGCAGTTCGACGATTTTTTCGCGTAACTCCGCCACCCCCCGACCGGTGCTCGCCACGATTGGCAAAACGGGCACGTCGAGACATCTGGCAAGTTGGTTGGCATCAACGGCCTGCCCCAACTCTTCCGCCACATCGGTCATGTTCAATGCAATGATGGTCGGATACTCCAGCTCGATCACTTGGGTGGCGTAATAGAGATTGCGCTGTAGATTCGCCGCGTCCACCACCACGATGACCAGTTGTGGTTGCGGCACTTCCTTCAACCGACCAAGCAGCACATCCCGCGACACCTGTTCGTCCACGGAGTTGGGGCTGAGACTGTAAGTGCCGGGCAAATCGAGAATCCGAATCTCCCGGTCGGGCGGCCCGTGTTTCAATCGGCCTTCCTTGCGTTCAACCGTCACGCCCGCGTAATTGCCCACCTTGGCACGCAAGCCGGTAAGCCGGTTGAACAACGTCGTCTTGCCGGAATTGGGATTGCCGGTCAGCGCGACATAGGGGATGAACGGTTGGCTGGTCGAGGCCGGACTGGACTGTGGCGATGGTTCGATCACTTGTTCTCTCGCTGGCAGTTTAACGAATTTCTGCCGCGGTTGGATTGCCGAAATTTGTCATTCTTTATCGGTCACTTGCCGGGACGGGGAAAAAGAGCGGCAAATTCCAGAGATGACACTGCGTTTTACGTTACGCCGCGCTGGTGACCAGAATTTGTTCTGCTTCATGCTTGCGGAGAGTGAGATTGTAACCGCGCACCTTGATCTCAACGGGATCGCCCAAGGGCGCAAAGCGGACCAACTTGACTTTCGTTCCCACCAATAATCCCATTTCCATCAAACGCGGTCGCTGCGCTGCGGGCAACTGAATTTCGACGACTGTGGCCGTGGCGCCCAAGGCAACGGTGGTGAGGGGTTGCAAAGTGGCGGGCATGAAGCGGGCAAGCGGGACGTTAAACTGGTTCGACTAAAATCGCCGCCGCCAGTGCCGGGCTGAGGGCGATCCGAGTATTGCACACCTGACAAATCAAGCTGGGATGTTGGCTGACCAGTCGGATCTGTTGGTGTTCGCCCAATCCGAGTTCCCGCAACCGATCAATCACCGAAGGCTGTGCCAGGTGCCGCCTGATGCAGACCACCGTTCCGGCGTTCACCGCCGAAAGTGGGCACATGCCGGTGATTTCGCAACACTCCAACGGAGTGTCTTGGGCGGTGGACGGAGCGTTCTTTTTCAAGCGGCGATAGCATAGAGTCGGACCACCATTTCGGCAAGTTGGATTTGCGTTGCCAGTTCGCTCCCGGCAAGCTGACTTCCACCATGTATCGGGGGAAAAAAGTCGTCGTGGTGATGCCCGCCTACAACGCCGCCAAAACCCTGCGCCAGACCTATGCGGAGGTGCGGGAGCAGGAATTCGTGGACCAGATCATTCTGGTGGATGATCGGAGTCATGATGAAACCGTGGCGCTGGCACGCACGTTGCCCGGCGTGCGGGTGTATGAGCATGAAAAGAACACCGGCTACGGCGGCAATCAAAAAACGTGTTACCGGCTGGCGTTGGCGGAGCAGGCGGACATCGTAGTGATGTTGCATCCGGACTATCAATACACGCCGCTGCTGTTACCCGCGATGGTTTCAATGATTGCCAACGGCCTTCATCCATGCGTTTTGGGAAGCCGCATCCTGGGCGGCTACGCGCTCAAAGGCGGAATGCCGGTTTGGAAATACGTGTCGAATCGCTGGCTCACGCTCGTGGAAAACCTGCTGATCGGCGCCAAGCTGTCCGAGTACCACACCGGTTATCGCGCCTTCTCGCGCGAAGTACTGGAGATGCTCGATTTGAGCGGCAATTCCAACGATTTTGTTTTTGATAACGAAATGCTGGCGCAAATCGTCTGGCACGGATTCTCAATCGGTGAGGTCAGTTGCCCGACGAAATACTTTGCTGACGCTTCCTCGATTAACTTCCGCCGCAGCGTGAAGTACGGTTTAGGCTGTCTCGCCACCGGACTGCGCTTCCGGTTGAGCCGGATGGGATTGATCAAATCACGATTATTCTTTCCCCGCCAGGAACGCCGCGAGAAAGCGTAGAACACGCGCCGGGTCTGCGCCCGGAAAGGGAGGTTGTCTGTGGATTTATTTCGTGCGATTGAACGCGAGCGTCAGGCGGGATTTTTTACGATCGGCCGCGTTGCGCGTCAGCACTTTGGATTTTACGGCTTTATCTATCACCGACAAAACCTCGGGGAGGCGCTTGGCGGCCTCATCTTTTTTGCCGGAGGCCAGCGTTGCCCGAAGCCCTTTCTCCGACCGACGCACCCGGGAAATGACGGAGCGGTTATGTAATTCCTTGCGCGCACTGCTGCGCATGCGTTTTTTGGCTGACTTGGTATTCGGCATAAAATCGTCTCTAACTCTATCAAAAGGCTGTCACAGTAGCGAAATGCCGCTCGCTGTCAATGCTGAAGCAAGCGGCTTGGGGTGAGAAGGGGAAACCCGGCCGGCAATCCTTCCTGAGGAAGAGACACGGGGGAACGTGTCCCTCCCAAGGAAAAACATCCCTCCGTCCCTCTCCCCACCGAGTCGGAGAGGGGGCCGTCAGGCCGGGAGAAGGAATGTTACTTCATCTGAGAACGTCATGGTGAAGCCGGATTGCGTTCGCCTACCCGCCGAGATACGCACTGCGGACCTGCGGATCCGCGCGGAGCGTGGCGGAATCCGCTTGCAGAATAATTTTCCCGGTTTCAAGCACGTAACCGTAGTGAGAAATTTCCAGTGCCAGATTGGCGTTTTGTTCGACCAGCAAAATGGTCAAACCGCGCTCCCGATTGATCTCGACGATTTTCTCGAAAATGGTTTTCACCAACAGCGGCGCGATGCCCAGCGACGGTTCATCCATCATCAAAAACCGGGGTTTGCTCATCAACGCGCGCCCAATCGCCAGCATCTGTTGCTCGCCGCCGGACAACGTGCCAGCCGCCTGTTTTAATCGCTCCTCCAGGCGCGGAAAAATTTTGAAAATCTGCTCCAGATCCTGTCGGATGCCGGTTTTGTCGCGGCGCAAATAGGCCCCCAAAAGCAAATTTTCGTGAACCGTCAGGTTGGCGAACACCATCCGCCCTTCCGGCACATGCGACAAGCCGAGCTTCACAATCTGGTGCGCGGGCAAACCGGCGATGTTTTTGCCCTGGAACAAAATCTCGCCCCGCCACGGTTTCACCAACCCGGAAATGGTGCGTAGCGTGGTACTCTTTCCCGCGCCGTTCGCGCCAATCAACGTCACGATGTGTCCGGTCTCGACCGAAAGTGAAATGCCATGCAACGCCTGAATCGCGCCGTAGCTCACATCGAGATTTTTGATTTCAAGCATGTTTGGTCGCCTCCTCGCCCAAATACGCTTCGACGACCCGTGCGTTGGCGCGCACCTCGGCGGGCGTGCCTTCGGCAATTTTCACGCCGTAATCCAGCACCGCAATACGCTCGCAAATGCCCATCACCACTCGCATGTCGTGTTCAACCAATAAAACCGCGATTTGAAACTTCTCCTTGATGAAGTGGACCAGTTCGGTCAGCTCGGTCTTTTCAGTTGGATTCATGCCCGCCGCCGGTTCATCCAGCAGGAGCAAGCGGGGTTGCGTGGCGAGGGCGCGGATGATTTCCAGTCGCCGCTGGTCGCCATAGGGCAGACCGCGCGCCGGTTCATTGCGCAACTGGTCCAGATGAAAAATCGCCAGCAGTTCCATCACCTGCTGTTCCACATCCGCTTCGGCACGACGAAATTGGCCGCCGCGAATCAGCGCGTCGCGAATACCATGCGTACGATGCACCTGAACAGCGGTGCGCACGTTATCGAACACCGTCATGCTGGCGAACAGGCGGATGTTCTGAAACGTCCGCGCGATCCCGCGCCGCACGAGCTGGTGCGGTTTCAACTTCGCCGTGGGCCGGCCATCGAAGTGAATCGCCCCACTGGTGGGTTGATAGACTCCGGTAATGAGGTTGAACAAGGTTGTCTTCCCCGCGCCGTTGGGGCCGATCAAGCCGACCAGTTCCCGCGGCCCCACGTGTAAGTCCACCTCCGACACAGCCGTCAAACCACCGAAGCGGATAGTGACTTGATTGAGTTGAAGGAGTTGGGGCATGGATTAAAAACGCAACGTTAAACGGGCTTAGGATCGGTGACTGAATTGGCGGTGGCATTTCTCATTTGGAATTTCTTACTTTGAATCCAAAAGTAAACAACCCTTGCGGCCGGGTGATCATGATGATGATGATGAGCAACGCATAGAGAATCATCCGGTAATCGGAAAACTCGCGCAGATACTCGGGTAACAAGGTCAGCAAGATCGCGGCGATGATCACGCCGACGGTACGTCCCATTCCGCCTAAAATCACCATGACCACGATGTCAATGGACTTCATGAAATCGAAGCCGGTGGGGGACAGAAACGACTTGTGATGCGCATAGAGTCCGCCCGCGATCCCGGCAAAAAACGCGCCGATGACGAAGGCCGTCACTTTGTAGCGGACGGGATTGACGCCGCTGGCGCTGGCGGCAATTTCGTCGTCATTCACGGCAATGAAACCGCGACCGTAGGTTGAGTTGACCAGACACGTGACCACAAAAACGCAGATGGCCGCGCTGCCCCACGCCCAGCCAAAATTGGTCCAGTTCGGAATGCCGGTCAGTCCGGTGGCCGCGCCAAAGGTTTCGGTGGTTTGGAAAAAAACGCGGATGATTTCACCAAAACCCAGCGTGACGATGGCAAGGTAATCGCCATACAACCGCAACGTCGGCACTCCCACCGCCAGTCCGGTCAGCGCCGCAACCGAACCGCCCAAGAGTAATCCCGCCCCGAAGATCAGTGGCTGCGCCCAAGGCGGCAGGGCTGGCGACAACATTAAACTGAACTTGGCCGCGATGTATCCACCCACGGCCATGAAACCCGCGTGGCCCAGACTGAATTGACCGGTGTGTCCGTTGATCAAATTCAAACTGACCGCCAGGATGATGTTGATGCCCACATCAATCGTCACCCCGAGGTAATAGCGATTAAAGTAGGCCGAGAAGAAAGAAATCACCACCGCAGCCAGCAGCGCGAGCAGCAGATATCTTTTCGCGCCTGATTTCATGCTGTTGTCGTTACGCTGCCCCACCACTGAACTGCACGCCGGGGAGTTATTCCGGTGCGCACGCGTTGAAATGTTGGATCGGGCCGCATCACCTCACACTTTTTCCACCTGCGGTTTACTGAGCAGTCCGGTGGGGCGAAAGATCAGCACCACGATCAAAATGGTGAACGCGATGCCGTCGCGGTAATTGGACAACCCCGGAATCCCGCCCGCAAACGTTTCGATTACGCCAATCAAAATGCCGCCCAACGCCGCCCCCGGCAAATTGCCGATCCCGCCCACCACGGCGGCCACAAACGCTTTCAACCCGGTCTGCACGCCCATGAGCGGATCAATGCTCGAATAGCTCATGGCAAATAAAATTCCGCCCGCCGCCGCCAGCGCCGAACCCAGCCCGAACGTGAACGAAATGATGGAGTTGATGTTGACGCCCATCAGCGCCGCGGCTTGTTCGTTGAAGGAAACCGCCCGCATGGCCGTGCCCATGCGTGTTTTTTGCACGATGAAACGAAGGATGATCAGCAATAAAATCGTGGTGACAAACACAATGACCTGCGTGGAGCTGACGACGAGTTGATCCACATTCCAGGTCGTCACTGGAATCAAGTCCGGAAACTTGCGCGGGGCGGCGCCGAATACCAACCGGTGCTGGCAGGTGTATTCGATAAACAGCGACACGCCGATGGCCGTGATAAGCACGGTCAATTTGGGGCGATTGCGCAGTGGGCGGTACGCCAGAATTTCAATCAAGATTCCGAATCCGGTGCAAATGGCCATGGCCAGCAACAGCACCACGATACCGCCGAGATAGGATTGCGGCGGAAAGAAACGCTGGACCACCGGCGTGAGAAACAAACCTGCAAACGCGCCCAGCATGAACACATCGCCGTGGGCGAAATTGATGAATCGCAGGATGCCGTACACCATCGTGTAGCCCAGCGCGATGAGGGCGTAAATGGCGCCCAACGCCAGACCGTTGATGAGTTGCTGGAGAAATTCCGTCATTTCGCGTCGGTCAAAGTCCGGCGCAAGAATGGCTTACGGCTCAATCGTTTCCAAGTATTTGTATTTGCCGTCCCGGATGGTCAGGATCACGGCGGACTTCGAGGCGTCGCGTTGCGCGTTGATGGTGATGGTGCCGGTCACCGCCTTGAAATCCCTGGTGGCGGCGAGCGCGTCCCGCACTTTGGCGCCGTCCGTCGAACCGGCCCGCCTGATGGCGTCCACCAGAACCAGCGCCGAATCATAACCACACGCCGCCAACGCATCGGGCCGCTTGCCCTTCCAGCGCTTCTGATAATTCGCCACGAACGCCCTGCTCATTTCGCTCCCCACCTCCGCGCTGTAATGGGTGGAAAAATAATCACCCTCCACGGCTTCCTTGCCGATCTCAGTGAGTTTTTCCGACTCCCAACCATCGCCGCCCAGCAGCGGCACGTTCAACCCGAGTTGCTTGGCCTGAATGGCAATCAACGCCGCATCCGTATAATAGCCCGGCACAAAAACCGCCTCGGGATTGGCCGCTTTGATCGCCGTCAACTGCCCTTTGAAATCCTTGTCGCCACCGTTGAAATCCAGTTCCGCCACGATCTGTCCGCCGTTCTTGAGAAATTGGTCTTTGAAAAATTTCGCCAGCCCCTTGCTGTAATCGCTCTTCACGTCGGTGAAAATGGCCACACGCGTCGCGTGCAACGTCCGCGTGGCGAAGTTGGCCATCACCGTGCCCTGGAACGGATCAATGAAACATACGCGAAAAATGTAATCGCCCACCTCCGTCACCTTGGGATTGGTGGAGGAAGGCGAGACCATCGGAATTTTGTTCTGCTGGCAAATGGGCGCGGCTTCCAATGAACGACTCGATGCGACCTCGCCCAAAACGCCAACCACGCCATCACGCGAAATCAGCTTGTTGACCACCGTCGCCGGTTCGCCCGCCTTGGATTGTGTGTCCTCGGTCAACAATTCGATTTGCTTGCCCAGCACGCCGCCCGCCGCATTGATTTCCTCGATGGCCAGCACGGTGCCTTCATGCGACGACTGCCCAAACGTCGCCTCTTTGCCCGTCAGAGACGCGAACTCGCCAATTTTGATCACATCCCCTCTGCCACCGCCGGACGGATTGCAACCGGTGATCAAAAATAGCAATACCGGCGTCAAGGCCAGCGACCCCAGCCACAGATTCAAAGCTCGTTTCATATTAAATTTTCTGGTTGGCAGCAGCTTTTGCGCAGCGCTACTCCCGTCGGGACGACCTGCTCACCTTAGATAAAACGCGCGGCCCATTCAACTCTCAATGCACACCCGCCAACGCCCGCAACCCGTCTGGCCGAAATTCTGGAGAGCCCGCCCCGAAATCAAAGCGGTCAGTAGAATAATTGTCATGGGAATGGAAGAATAAAGGCCAATGCTTTTCCCAATCCTTTGACAAGCATGCTCCAGACTATTTCAGTTCAGAAGCAATCGCTTCAAATCATGTAGCGAAATACGCAAGGCTTTAAAAAACCGGGCGGACAGAAAACATCTTGACGCTCGAAAATGAATATACTATGTATTGCAAAGTAGTTGGCAATGAATAGTTGTAAAGGAAGTGGCCTGGCTCGGGTTTTGAATGAATGATTTCTTCGACAACTGGACGGTGCAGGTGCGTAAAGGACTGCTGGAGCTTTGCATTCTGAATGCTTTGGCGGAAGAGGAGCGTTACGGCTATGACCTGGTGAAAACCCTGGTGGAAGTACATGGCCTTGGGGTCGCTGAAGGAACGAT
The DNA here is from genome assembly GCA_039806955.1 of Verrucomicrobiota bacterium. GTDB lineage: Bacteria > Verrucomicrobiota > Verrucomicrobiia > Limisphaerales > JADLHS01 > JADLHS01. The sequence continues at coordinate 45,215 of JBDHQI010000033.1, forward strand.
TTATCCACTGCTCTCAAGATTGCGGGTGGCGGGGTTAATCACGTCGCGTTTGGAGGAGTCGGCGGCGGGACCGGCGCGGAAGTACTATTCGTTGACCAAGGATGGACGCAAAACGATGGAGGCGATGAACGAATACATGGTTGAGTTAAATCGCAGCGCCTCCGGGCTGCGAGAAAAAGGAGCGTAGTATGATTGAATGGAATGAATCAGCCCGCCGGGTATTGGACGAGTATTGCCGCCGCGCGAAGGAAGCGGTAGCCGCCAGCGGGGCCGATGTAGAAGAGGTCAGTGATGATTTGCGACGACACGTGGAGGAAGAATTACGTGCAGCGCAGATCAGCGTGGTGACGGAAACGGACCTGCGCCGAATTCTTGCCAGACTCGGAGAGCCGCAACCCCATCCGCCGGAACCACCAAAGGGAGGAGCGAATTCCATCCCCCCGGCGCTGACTGCCGATAACCTTAACCCACATTTTTCACAAAGGGCTTGAACGAAACCGCGGTGGGAGCGTCAGAAGGCTTGATTTAATTGAGCCCAATGAAGACACCCCGCACCGCTGCTTCGAGGACAGACTGTAAGGACCAACCGCT
>JBDHQI010000062.1:0-9104 GCA_039806955.1 Verrucomicrobiota bacterium
CGTTTCCACAACCGCACCGGGTGCTACCACCACGATCTTACCCAGCGTCTTGAGCTATGTCCGACAGGCTGCTAGATACCGGAAAAACCAGCGAATTTCCATCCGCTGACGCTTCATTTTTCGATCACCCCCCGACGCGCAGTCCCCTCACTGTTGACCCAAAACAAAAAGGGCTGGCGGTGTCGTTAGCCTTGAAAGCTGGCCCAAGAATTTACTTCTCGGCTTTCTCCGCTTTGTCGCCTTTTTCCGACTTGGTAGGGCTGACCTCAGGATTTCGTTTGGCGAGAATGGCGGCCACGATTTTCTCGGCGAGTTCCGGTTTTTCAATCAAAGCCTTTTTCGCCGCCTCGCGTCCTTGCCCAATCAATTCCCCCTCGAATTGAATCCACGCGCCACGCTTGTCCAATGCGCCGGAGTCAATGCCCATGTCGAGAATGCTGCCTTCCTTGTCAATGCCGTGGTTGTAAATGATGTCGAACTCCGCTTCGGTGAACGGCGGCGCCACCTTGTTTTTGACCACCTTCACTTTGACGTGATTGCCAATCGCCACGCCGGTCGAGTCTTTGAGCGTATCCTTGCGGCGAATATCCAGGCGCACGCTGGCGTAAAATTTCAGCGCCTTGCCCCCGGGCGTCGTTTCGGGATTGCCAAACATCACCCCGACTTTTTCACGCAACTGATTGGTGAACACGCAAGTCGTCCGGGATTTGTTGAGAATGGCGGTGAGCTTGCGCAACGCCTGCGACATCAACCGCGCCTGCATGCCCATCGTGGCCATGCCCATATCGCCCTCCAGCTCGGCCTTCGGCACCAGCGCGGCCACGGAGTCCACCACGATGACATCGAGCGCGTTGGAGCGGGCGAGGGTTTCGCAAATGGTCAAAGCTTCCTCGCCCGAGTCGGGTTGCGAAACCAGCAAGTCATCGAGATTCACGCCCAGCTTTTTTGCGTAAGCGGGATCCAGCGCGTGTTCCGCGTCAATGAACGCGGCCAAGCCGCCCGCTTTTTGCGCGTTGGCAATGACGTGCAGCATGAGGGTGGTTTTGCCGGAAGATTCCGGACCGAAAATTTCCACGACGCGACCCCGTGGCACCCCGCCGACGCCCAGCGCCAGATCCACGGCCAGCGAACCGGTGGGAATGACCTCGATCTTTTTCAACGCCTGCGCGGTGCCAAGCCGCATAATGGCGCCCTCGCCGTAACTTTTGGTGATGGTGGAGATGGCGGCATCCAATTCGCGCGAGCGGGCAGCGGCCTGTTTGGCGGCTTCAGTTTGTTTGGATTCCGCGGCCGTTTTGTCGGTGGTTTTTGGTGGCATAAACTGGAGACGAAACCGTGGTTTACGATTTGTTTCTTGTCAAAAGCGACCTTAGCCAACTGCTGAAAGCGAGTCAATGTTGCGCGCGCAAAATCTGGCTACACAAAATCGTTCCGCCGGCGGCGGCGGGCGGATTTTGCTTCGCTCCCCAGACCGGTTAGATCAGGGATAAATGTTTCAATCCTTCGCGGAAGAGCAACAGGGCGAAGAGCAGCAGCAACCCCGCAAGCAGTTGCATCAGTCCGCGATAGTAGCGCCCGGCTAAAAAATTGCGGGAGCGTCTGACCAGCAGGGCAATGCCGATTTTCGAGCCAACCAGCAGGAGATAAAATCCGGCGAGGAACGCGGCAGCCACAAACCGATCACGTTGCATCGCGTTCGCCAGCATGGCGGCGCCGACGGTGAGCCAAAACAGCCAGGGATGCGGATTCAGCAGATTGGTGACGATGCCTTTCAACCAGGATCGGGGCAGTTCAACCGCCGCTGTGGCGTTGGGTCGGGCCGGACGAAATGTTTCCCACGCGAGGAACAGCACGAAAATTCCACCGGCCAGGGAGACGGCCCCGAGCAGGGGTTGCCATTGCGCGAGTTTGGCGGCCAACAGGAACGTGACCAGAATGATGGGCGGATCGGTCAGCAGTGGAGCGAATGCGATTTTGCAGCCCTCGCGCCACCCGTGGCGCAGGGTTTGCGTGAGCACCAGGGTCAGCATGGGACCGGGTGAAATGCCGGCGGAGAATCCCAATAGAATCCCGGACGCCAAGGCGGTCAGCATGCGCTCCAGCCTAAACTAAACCCGTTGCGAGCTTCAATAGTGGGCGATCATTCGGGTCACGACGATCTTTCTGGCGGCGGCCAATGAGCAAATAGGTTGCGCCCGGGAGATGAGGATTATTCAATATGCGGCCATGATCGCAAAACGTGTCATTCCGTGCCTGGACGTTCACGCTGGCCAGGTCACTCGCGGCGTGCAATTCGGCGTGGCCGAGCAGGGCGGCTTGCGCAACGTGGGCGATCCGGTCGAACTGGCGGTGCGCTACAATGAACAGGGCGCGGATGAAATGGTGTTTTTTGACATCACGGCCACGGCGCACGGGCGCGGCACGATGGTGGATGTGATCGAACGCGTGGCGGACCAGTGTTTCATGCCGCTCACGGTTGGTGGCGGGATCAAGTCGGTGGACGACATGTACACGATGTTGCGGGCCGGGGCGGACAAGATCAGCATCAATTCCAGCGCGTTGGCCCGGCCGGAATTGATCCGTGACGGGGCGGAAAAATTCGGCAGCCAGTGCATCGTGGTTTCCATTGACGCCAAGCGCACTGCGCCCGGTGTGGACCAATGGCGGGTGTTTTCGCACGGTGGCCGCAAGGACACGGGTCTGGATGCGATCGCTTGGGCCAAGCGAGCGGTGGCACTGGGTGCCGGTGAGATTGTGTTGAATTCCATTGATGCGGACGGCACGAAGGCCGGCTTCGATTTGGTGATCACCCGGCGGATCAGTGAATCCGTCGGGGTGCCGGTGGTGGCGAGTGGCGGCGCGGGCAAGTTGGAGCATCTGGCAGAGGTGTTATTGGCCGGAAAAGCGGATGCGGTATTGGCTGCGAGTATTTTTCATTTCGGCACTTACACGGTAGGCGACGTGAAACAATATCTGGCGCAGCAGAACATTCCGGTCCGCCGGTGATTTTATGGAAGCCGCTAAAATCAAAGCCGCGCTGGCCGACATTACGGCGGAGCAGGACCCGACGCTCAAAAGCGCAAAGCTGGCTTCGCTGGTGAGTGCGCTTTGGCTGGAACGCGGCGTGGAGCTGGTCGTCGTGGGCGGTTCCGCCATCGAGATTTTGACGGATGGCGCGTATGCCTCCGGTGATTTGGACATGTGCCATACGAACAAGGCGACGCTGCCGATTCGCGAACGGCAGGAAGTCATGGCGCAACTTGAAGCCACAGGCGGCCCGCGGAACTGGCAGGTGGCTGGAATGTACGTAGATGTGCTGGGACCGGTGGAGAGTTTTGCGCACACGCCGTTCCGCCAAGTTGAAGGTCCCTACGGAAGTTTTCTGGTGATGAAACCAGAGGATTTGCTGGTCGAGCGAGTGCTGATGTCATTCTACCTTGAATCCAATGAATCCGCCCGGGCATGCGCCAAAAAATTTATTGCCGTCATTTTGACCGGCGGCTTGCGAATCTGCCGGAATACCGTAACCTTGTAGAGTCCGCGAAACTGGTGAAAGAAGTCGCCGATGAACTCAAAGTCCAAAGTCCCTTGCATTCCGATTGAAGGTTCAATCAGTTGGGAAGACTGGTTGAAAGGCCGACGGTTTCGACGTGAGATGGGTAATCGCGTTGCGCCGGAAATCATCCGCCGCAAGAGCAGTTCCAAAGATCGGCGGTTGAAAAAACTGTTCAACGGCGAACGCGGCCTGCCGTTCACGCCGGCCGAGCAGCTTTGATTTCAACTTTCAGCCATCAACTGTCGGTCGGCGGCGCTCCGACTTCACTTTTGTCTTCCGCGCTTGATTTGAGCCTGCTCACGTCGGCTGCTACCGGGGGAAATTGAGTCACGAAGAATCGTTTCCGCCGAACAAAAGCATTGCCTCTGCGCGCGCGGTTTGGCTTCATGTCGTGGTGGCACAAGCGGCCGGAACAGCGGGCCCCGCTCCGAGCGAACGTCGCCGGATGCAAATCCTGTATTCCGGGCGGGTTCAAGGAGTCGGGTTTCGTTACACGGTCCAAAACCTCGCGACGGGTTACGAAGTCACCGGCACGGTGCGTAATCTGCCCGATGGCCGGGTGGAGTTGACCGCCGAAGGACTGCCCGCTGAATTGGAAGCGTTTCGCGGAGCGATTCGCGCGAGTGGACTGGGCGTCAACATCCGTCAGGAAGACGTGCGTTGGGAAGCGGCTCGAGGCGGCCTCGTTGGGTTTGCCATTGAGCGATAATTTATTAAATGAAGTTTGCGATCATAGCCGACATCCACGGAAATTGGGAGGCGTTTCAAGTCGTACTCGCGGATGCCAAGCAGCAGCAGGTGACCCATTACGCCTGTTTGGGAGATGTGGTTGGTTACAATGCCAATCCCAAGGAGTGCCTGGACCTCGTGCGGAAAATGAACATACCCTGCGTGAAAGGCAATCACGACGAGTACTGTTCCAGCGAGGAGCAGTTGGAGGGGTTTAATCCCGCCGCGGCCGAGGCCGTCAATTGGACGCGGAAGCAATTAACCGATGACGACCGCAAGTGGTTACGGGATTTGAAATACTCCCGCATGGTGACGCACTTTACGATCGTACATGCCACGTTGGACGGTCCCCAACGCTGGGGTTACGTGTTCGATAAATTGGCGGCGGCCGCCAGTTTCACCTACCAAAACACGGCGTTGTGTTTCTTCGGGCACACCCACGTGCCGGTGGCGTTTGTCAAGGACAGCGTGGTGCGCGGCGGCACTTATTCAAAATTCAAGATCGAACCGGGCAAGAAATACTTCATCAATGTCGGCGCCGTGGGGCAGCCGCGGGACAACAATCCCAAGGCGGCTTACGTGGTTTTCGACAGCACCGAAGGAACGATCGAGCTGCGCCGATTGGATTACGATATTCCCACGACCCAGAAGAAAATTCGCGCCGCTGGTTTGCCGGAACGGCTGGCTGAACGCCTGGCTTACGGTCGTTAAGCCCATGAAGACCGGCGGCGACGCAAAGCCGCAATCTCCGCCCGGACAGCGAAGGTGACGGGCAACACATCCGCAAGCATGAGCCACCCGCTGCAATGGATCCGCGTCATTTCCGAAGGGCGGCCCGGTCACGAAAATCAAAGCGTGGGACTGGCGTACGCCTTGGCGCGGCGCACCGGGGCCTGGGTTGAAGTCATCCGCATTCCTCCGACCTGGAATTTGTTTCCCCGCTGTCGCGTCGCGTTGCAATCAAATCCGGTGCCGCCCCAACTCATCATTGGCGCCGGCCACAAAGTGCATCTGCCCCTGTGGCTTGCCGCGCGAAAATTCCGGGCGCGTTCCGTGGTCATCATGGAACCCACCTGGCCCAAACGCTGGTTTGATCTCTGCATTCTACCCAAACATGATACTGAACCGGGCCATCATAACCCGCGCCTGATTACCGCCCTGGGCGCTTTGAACCGCATTCCGGAGGAAATTCCCACCAAACTGGCCCAAGGCCTCGTGCTGATCGGAGGACCGTCACGAGCGTGCGGCTGGGATGCGCCCCAAACGCTGGCGGCGGTGGTGGCAGTGATTCGCACCCGCTCGGATCTGAGCTGGACCGTAACCGATTCGCGCCGGACGCCGCCCGATTTTTTGCAACAGTTGCGCGCGGCGAATTTATCGGCGGAAATCATCTCCCACCAACAGACGCCGCCCGACTGGGTGCCTGCGCATCTGCTGACCGCAACTGAAACGTGGGTGACGGCCGACAGCGTTTCAATGATTTTTGAGGCGGTTACGGCAGGGGCGCAGACGGGGGTACTACCCGTGCCGGCCCTCCATCCCGCCGCGCCACCGATGCGCGCCATCCAGGCGCTGATACGCGAGGGTTACGCCACCACGTTTGAAGATTGGAAGAGCAATGGGCAACAACTTGCTCCCGCCAGGTCGTTGCACGAAACCGGGCGCTGCGCAGATCTCGTATTACAAAAATTATTCCCCACTACCGCGCCATGAAAGTTCTGCAGATTCTTCCGGAACTGAATGCCGGCGGCGTCGAGCGTGTGGTCCTGGTGCTGTCGGATTATCTCGTGGCGAATGGCCATCAATCCGTCGCCGTGTCGAACGGCGGGCGACTCGTGGCCACGCTGGAAAAATCCGGCGCGCGGCACATCGCGTTGCCGGTGCATCGCAAAAACCTTAGCTCGTTCCTTCAAGTGCGTCCGCTCCGTCGCGTTTTGGAACAGGAGCGCCCGGACATTTTGCAGCTTCACTCGCGCGTGCCCGGTTGGATTGCGTGGCTCGCGTGGCGGAAAATGAATCCGCAGACGCGGCCGCGCCTCGTCAGCACGGTGCATGGCTTTTATTCCGTGAATGCCTATTCCGCCATCATGACGCGCGGCGAACGGGTCATCGCTGTCTCCGAGTGCATCCGCGATTACGTGGAAAAAAATTTCCCCCGCACGCCACCCGCCGCGTTGCGCGTCGTGCGTCACGGCATTGATCCGACAATTTATCCGCGCGGTTTTCAACCTGACCCCGCTTGGCTGGCGCAGTGGCAAAAGGATTTTCCGCAATTCATCGGCAAACAATTGCTGCTGTTGCCCGGACGCATTACGCGCTTGAAAGGGCATGAAGATTTTCTGCACTTCATGGTCGCGTTGCGGCGAACCCATCCGCAAATTCACGGCGTCGTCGTCGGCGACACCCACCCGCGCAAGCGCGCCTATCTTGATGAGTTGAGGCAGCTCTCCCGGCAACTCGATTTGGCGGACGACGTCACGTTCGTCGGACATCGCTCGGATTTGCGCGAGGTCATGGCGGTCTCGCAACTGGTGCTCTCGTTGTCCACCAGCCCGGAATCGTTCGGGCTCACCACGCTCGAAGCGCTGGCGCTCGGGCGTCCGGTCATCGGCTACGATCACGGCGGCGTGGGCGAATTGCTGCGCGAACTGTTTCCGCCGGGTCGCGTGCCGCTGCGCGATACCGCCGCGCTACTTGAAACAACGCAAAAACTGCTGGTGACGGACCTCGATTTGAACACCATCCAAGAATCCTTCACCCTCGCCGCCATGTGCCGCGGCACGCTCGACGTGTATCGCGAGTTGTTGCAAACTGCGCGGCCATAACATCATGTCGTCTGCCGTCATCGCCATTGTCAAAGGGGGATTGGGCAACCAACTTTTCATCTATGCGGCGGCACGGGCGTTGGCGCTACGCACCGGACGGACCTTGTATCTTGATGCCCGGCGCGGTTACACCCACGACGATTACGGACGCAGCTATCGCTTGAATGATTTTCCTCTGCAAGCGGCGGCAATGCCCGAAGCGTGGCGAATTGCGCCGACTCTCAAACATCCGCGCCACAAAATCATCCGCGCGGTTAGCAAGTTGTTGCCTCGAAATTCGCGGTCATACATTGCCGAGCGACATAACCTGCCGCCGACACAACTTACCGAACTTGAACCGCACCCCGCGCGAATCACATTGTTAGGCTATTGGCAGGATGAAGCCTACTTTGCGAATCACGCCGCCACAATTCGCGGCGAACTAAGCCCCCCCGCACCTCCTGACCCGCAAAATCTTGCACTGGGAGAAAAGCTCGCCGCGTGCGAATCGGTGTTTCTGCATTTCCGCCGGGTGCGTTATGAACATTTGCTCGGACGCGATTATTATCAGACCGCGATTGATGCTGTGGTCGCCAAGCTGACCCACCCGCGCTTTGTCTTGTTTGGCGACGATCTGGACTGGCCCCGGCAGAATCTGGATTTTCGTGGCGCGAACGTGGAATCGGTTCCACACAATTCAGCCGACGAACTGGTCGATCTCTGGTTGATGAGCCGCTGTCGTCACGCCATCGCGGCGAACAGTTCCTTCAGTTGGTGGGGCGCGTGGCTCGGCGATGCTGCGCCGCAACGATTGGTCTTTGCTCCGCAACAAACCGGCTGGCCCATCGTCATGCCCGCCCGGTGGCAACAGATTGCCAACGGCTTTGATTCCAGCGAGACTTCGCCCCCACAATGAAAGCGCTGCGCCATGTGCTCAAATTAGCGGCCCAGTTTCCGACGCGACCCACCGACGTGCTCTGGTTTTGGAAAACTTACCGGGAATGGCAGCGGACGGCCCCGCCGGAATGGCGGGCGCGATTGGCCGAACTTAAACCCATGCTCAAGGATCGGCACGATTCCGCCGGCAGCGCGAAGGGCCATTATTTCCTGCAAGACTTGTGGGCGGCGCAGTGGGTCTGTCGGTTCAAACCGGAGGAACACGTTGACGTGGGCAGTCGCGTGGACGGTTTCGTGGCGCACGTCGCGAGTTTTTGTCCGGTGAAGTATGTGGACATCCGTCCGCTCACCACGGGCGTGCCGGGCCTGACCGGATTGCAAGGCTCGGTCTGCGAACTGCCGTTCGCGGCTCGCTCCGTGCGCAGCCTGAGTTGCCTGCACGTCATCGAACACATCGGGCTGGCGCGTTACGGCGATCCGATGGACCCGGACGGCTGGCGGAAAGGCTTGGCGGAGTTGCAACGCGTCCTCGCCCCGGGCGGGCAACTGCTTTTGGGCACGCCATGCGGACGTTCGCGCGTGGTGTTTCACGCGCATCGCGTGTTTGATCCGGCGCAAATCGTCGGCGCGCTGCCGGAACTCAAGTTGCAGGAGTTTTCGTTGATCCGCGACGGCGATTCCACCGCGTGGCACGAAAATGTTTCGCTTACGGCAGCGCAAGGCTTGGATTACGGCTGCGGCTTGTTTGTTTTTTGTCGCAAGGGCTGATGCGTTGGTCGTGCAAATACTTGAAAAACTCAATGCTGGTTTTCGCCGCTGCCTCTTTCAATAATCAGCACCAACGCTCAGGAACAACGCGGCTTCACCCAAAGCATTCATTCATCCGCAAGCGACGATCGAATCCGGTGCCACCATCAGGCGGACCCGTGCGTATCGGAAACAACGTCTGGCCAGGCTGCCGGGTTGCACGCACGCGTGACAAAAGGTAGTAGGATCCGCTCTCGTAAGAGTTGATTCGCCGGACTGGTGGCGACTTGTCTAAGCCGTAACGATTCAGATAAGCCCGAGGTTTGAGCGGACTTCACCGGTTGGCTCCTGAGGAAGTCTTATCCCCCAAG
>JBDHQI010000063.1:0-9082 GCA_039806955.1 Verrucomicrobiota bacterium
CTTCACTCCTGAACCTCGCGTCGCCGGGCGCGAATATCGCAAGCTTCTATCTGGGAGACGACCAAAACTTCTTCCGCATTCGCGCGTTTCGCCCGTTGTCCCCGTGAAGGCAGTCGCAAAACATTCACTGCTGTCCAAAACGGCCGAAACGGAGGTTGAAAGGCTTCATTTTGCTGAGGTGTGGGCCGGTCAATGCGGGTTTCCGAGTACAGGTTGACCATCCGCAAGCGCAGATGTTGTCCCAAGCAGGCTCCAGTTGAACGGTCGCCAGCGCGGGCGCTTCAACGGCTGGTCCAGCCATTGCCCAGATCGCGATAGCTGAATAGATTCCAGCGCAGCAGCGCCTCCAGAGCGGACACGGCTCAACAGCTCCGGGGGCGGAACTGGAAATAGCGCACCATGACGTGACCCAACTTTTTCGGGCCGCCGAAGTGTGGGTCTGGGCCGAAGCGGGAAATTTTAATTCAAGATTTCAAAGCGCACCCCCAAAATGAGGGCATGGCGCGCTGGGGCCTCACGGATTACTTTTCACGGCTTGATGAACAATCTGAACGATGACATGAAGCGAACGGCGAAATTCAAGCCCCTGCCCGCGCGCGCCTGGGGCATTGCCGTTCTCCTCCTGGCCCTTGCTCTAACTACGCGGGCCGAGCCGTTGACGCAGGTGAAGGTGATGAGTTTCAACATCTGGGTGCAGGGCGCGCACGGCTTGAGCAACGTGGTGGAAGCCATTCGCACCAGCGGCGCGGATTTGGTGGGCCTGCAGGAGTGCAACGCCGCCACGGCGCAGACCATCGCGACGGCGCTTGGTTTTCATGTGTTGCCCGCTTCGGGCTGCTCCATCGTCAGCCGTTATCCAATTCTAAACGCACAAACCATCGGCGGCTCCACGCGCATCACCGTCGAGCCGCATCCGGGCCAGCGGCTGCATTTGTTTAACTGCCATTTGCCGGCCTATCCCTACGGTCCGTATGACTTGAAGAACGGCCAGTCGCAGGCGTTCGTCATCAATCAGGAAAATCAGACGCGGATGCCGTCGTTGAACTTGTTGCTCAATGCGATGCAACCCTGGCTCGCCGGGCCAGATGCGTGCTTCCTGACCGGCGATTTCAACGCGCCGTCGCATTTGGATTACGCCGATTTTCCGTGGCCCACATCCGTGGTGACGGTGGAAGCCGGCCTGGGCGATTCCTACCGCGAAGTACATCCGGGCAATCGCAAGTTCCCCAGCCCATTCGCCTACGACGAACCGGGCATCACCTGGACCCCGCGAACGGATCAAGAGCCGGAAGGCGTTTTCGACCGGATTGACTTTCTGTATTACTCGCCGGGTGATGGCGCGACGCCGACCCATTCCATCGAACTGGACGGGCGCAACAGCGCGAATCCCTGGCCCTCGGATCATCGCGCGGTGTTGACGACGTTCACGCTGACGCCGCCGACGCCGGGCGAAACGGTTGGGGAACCGTTTCCGATGACGGGCGCGACGAATGTGCAGGGCGCCATTCTCCTGACCTGGCTGCCGGCATCGAACATGGTTTCACAGGCGGTTTATTTGGGCACGAACAGCCCCGGTGAATTTCGCGCGAATACGACCAACAGTTATTTTGCGCCCGGCGCGCTGACGCCCGGCACGACGTATTTCTGGCGGGTGGATACCACGACCGCGAGCGGAGTCGTCACGGGTCCGGTCTGGTCGTTCACCACGGCCGCCGTGGTTCCGCAGACTTATGAGTGGACGTTTGCCTTGAGCAATCTCACCGCAGCCTTGGGCCAGGGCGTGCTTGCGTTTGCCGATGCGACAACCTCGAACCTCACGGTGTTTGGCACGACGGACGGCGCGAGCGTGCCGCACATCGGCGGTCAGCCGGCGAAGTTTATGCGCGTGCCGCAGATGCCTGCACCGCAAAATGGTTATCTGGTGACGTTCACGGACAGCGGCCCGAATGGCGGCGGAGCTTACATCAATCAATACACCATCATCCAAGATTTGCTTGTTCCGTCACCGCTGAACTGGGCGGCCTTGTTCAACACCAATCCCGGCAACGCCAATGACGCGGATTTCTACATCGCGGGCGATGGTTCGGTGGGAATCGCCGAGCTGGGCTACTCCAGCGCCGGCGTCATCGCCGCCAATACCTGGTATCGGGTTGCTCTGACGGTGGATCTTGGGGCGGGCGCGGTTTCATACTACGTCAACGGAACGCCGGTGCATACGCGAGCCGGAGCACCGCTGCTTGACGGGCGGTTCGCGCTGTATTCCAACCTCGATCCCGGAGCGGATTTGCTGCTGTTCAACGAGGGGGACGGTTCCGGCAATTACACGCATCAACTTTATCTCAGCGCCTGGGCGTTTGTGGACCGCGCGTTGACGGCGGCGGAAATCGCGGCACTCGGCGGACCGAAGGCGGGCGGCATTTTCCCCGGGCGGGCATTGAAGGCTTCGGTGGCGCGGGAGGGCGACGAATTGCTTTTGAGTTGGGTCGGCGGCAAAGGCCCGTTTCAAGTGCAGCGGACGGCGTCCCTTTTTTCCTCCGAGTGGGACAATGCCAGTCCGCCATCCTATGAACGCATGTTCAGCGAACCAATGTCCGCGGAGACACAATTCTTCCGCGTGGTGGGGCACTGAACGGCAGCCGCGATTGCCGCGAATTCATTTCTCCAGGTACTGCACCACGGCTTCGGTGCGCTTGTGGACGTTGAGCCGCTCGAAAATTCTCTTGATGTGCCCGCGCACGGTCCAGGTGCTGATGCCCAGCGCGGGCGCGATTTCCTTGTCAATGTAACCTTTGCTGATCAGCGCAAGCACGTCGCGCTCGCGGCGGGTGAGCCGGGCCAGGCCGGACGTGTCGCGCGTTGCGGGCGGTTGCAGCAGTCCCTTGAAATAGTGCTGCACGCGCCGGAGGATTGCCTCTGCGGCGAGGTCCACATCGCCAGCCGCGTTGCTCAGGGGCGCGAGAATGTTGGCTGGCGCGACGCGATTCAGCAGATAAACACCCATGCCGCCAGGTGTGGCGAGGAACAACTGATCGCTATCCACATACACCGAGTAGGCAATCACGGTCGCGTTCGGACAGCTGGCTGGCGGCTCGCAGCCAGTGGTGATGCCCCACGGCTCGGCCACGCGGCGGTTGGCGAGAATGAGGCGGGGTTGATGGAGCTCGAGCGTGCGCGGAAACGACTCCGCGGAATCGCAGGTGGACACCGCAAACCCGGCTTGCTGCTGGATGGCCCAGATAAGCGCGCGGCTGATGCCCGGATCAGACTCCAACAACAGGATATGGTTAATCTTTGTCTGGCCCATCGGCAGCTCCCGGCGGAACGGCCCGGGCTCCCGGGGCAGGGTGTGCAGGGTCGTGTAGGTCCAGAGGAGCGGATTGACCGACCACTCGAAGCCCACGGTTACTTCCCGCGCGAACCGGCGACACGCCGCCGGCCAGCCCTTGGCCACAACGGTCTGATAAATCCCTCTGGCCCGCTCACCGGCGGCCTGCGAATCGGTGGTGCCGAGCGGAAAGAAATGCGCGATCCCGGCATGTTCGACACGCACCGTCAGGTCTTCGGCGGCGGCGCGCGGCGCGGGAAACGGGTACCGTCGTCGCAGCAATCGCTGCCGCCAATAGCGCGGATCCGTTTTGGGAAAATCCCCGTTGTCGGCGCGGCGGGATGGATGCTCTCGAAACGCCGCCTCCCAGCCCTCGGCAAGAATTGTTTTATGGATGGCCTTGGCCTCGGCGGCGGCGGCCGTTTTGGTGCGGGCGGCCAGTGAGAAAGTATGACGCCGGCCAGCGTGTTGAATCTTCACCGACCAATGTTTCAGGGTGAAACGCCGTCCCGCACGGGTATAGGAATTCTTGAAGAGGCGTTGCTGCCAGCGGCGGATTGCCTGGGGGGCAGGCTGGCCGGAGAGTTCCAGGGTCTTTGACCCGGCGTGAAGATTGCTTGGACGCTGCTTGAACATGAGTGTATAAAACCGTCTTTGCCGCGGGGTCGTCAATGTTGAACCACGCGCGCAGCCACGGGTAAAAAACCCTGGCAGGCGTGGACTTTTCGCATGGCCCGGCCATTGACTTGTGCAACTTCGGACAGACGAGCGCCAGACTGGTTTCAGACGGCCAGCCAGCCACGCTGACATGCCCCTGAAAGAAGGGGTTGTGAAAAGCCGTCGAACCGATAGACTATATCCCCGGCAGCAACTGGAATCAGAATCATGAACACAACCGCAATTCGCTTCTGGCGCGGCATCGCCGCAACTATGGCTTTCCTCGCCTGTTCCCAACCCGGTCGGGCGGCCAGCTATGAATGGAACTTCAGTGCCGGAAATCTTTCCCCCACGCTCGGCAACGGCGTGATGACTTATGCCGACGCGGAGACCGGCACGTTGACAGGCTTTGGCAACACCGGCGGCGGCGTGCCGAACATTAACGGCGAAGTGGCCGCATACATGCACGTCCCGGCGCTCGCCAACTTGGGCAACGGGTATCACCTCAAGCTCAATGACAGTGGGCCGAACGGCGGCGGGGACTACATCAATCAATACACGATCATTTTCGATATTCTCAGCCCGGGTTCGATCAACTGGACGCCGTTCTTCAATGCGGCCCCCAACAACGGTAATGATGCCGACTGGTACATTGCCGACGACGGTTCTTTGGGAATTGGTGTGTTGGGCTATTCCAGTGCGGGAATCATCGCTCCCGATACCTGGTATCGGGTCGCGTTCGCAGCCGATCTTGGGGTCGGCACGGTTTCCTATTATGTGAATGGAACGTCGGTTCATGACCGGACCGGCGGTTCGCTGATTGATGGACGGTTTGCGCTGTATTCCAACGAGGATGTGGAGCCAAGCTTCCTCCTGTTCAACGAGGGGGACCTCAGTGGGCAATACACTCACGAGCTCTACGTGAGCAGTGTTGCGTTTGTGGACCGGATGCTCTCGCCAGCGGAACTACTGGTATTGGGTGGCCCGAATGCTCAAGGCATCCTTCCAATCCCCGAGCCAGCCACCGTCAGCCTGGGTTTAGTCGGTTGGCTCGCCTTCGCGGGAATGTGGCGGCGTCGGAGAGGGTGACGCGGCGCTTAAATCCTCTTGGGGAATTTTCAACTGCCAGCCGGTTCGCCAAGCTGACTGCGCGCATTGAGACGAAAGTGCGCGAGGGTTGCTGGGAACGCCGGTTCAGTTGCCCGGCAAGTTTGCCCCCACAGCTGTTCGTATTGAGCCGCTTCGCGGCCTGAAATCCGGGGAGCAGGATCAAGATGCGCCCGTCCCCCCCTCAAAGCAGGGGGTTGTCGCACGGTTCAGCCTCACCTTAAATTATATCGTCGTTACCCAGAGAGAACATGAAAAAGCCGGCATTGCGAATGAATGTTGCTTATGCCCGCAGGCTTGGGCGAGCAGGGGGGCGCCGGCCACGAGTCGCAGGTTTTACGCTCATCGAACTGTTGGTGGTTATTGCAATCATTGCCATGCTTGCGGCGATGCTGTTGCCGGCGCTGGCCAAGGCGAAAGGCAAGGCGCAGCAAACGTATTGCCTGAACAACATGAAGCAACTTGCCTTGGGCACGCACCTTTACCTGGATGACAACAACCAGTGGTTGCCACCCATTCAGGAATTGCTGCCGGCGGGATTTGAAACCAGTTGGCGATCTTATCTCTTCAACTTCGTCGGCAAGAGCAAGGCGGTTTACGACTGCCCCACGGAGAAGGAAGAGGTGTACGCGCAAGGCAAGCGCCACCAGTTGCCCGCCGCACCGGACATGGCAGGTTTGCCGGTTAACGGCGAGATCCGACTCCTCAGTGGCATCGGCGCGGTGAACGTGCATTGGGAATCCGGCGGCGCTCAACCGCCATTCGGGCGTTCTTACGAGAGGAATCTTTGCCGTTCCGCCGCCATAGAAAAGCCCAGCCAACTGATTCTGTTCGGCGACGGCCACAGCGATGTCCGCAACGAATGGCCCAATGACCGCTGGTGGATCTGGAAGTATGATGCGCCAAACCAGGTGGGTTTCAATCGCGTCGCCCAAGGCGACAAGGGCGCGGTCCGCCACCGCCGGCGCTCAAATTACGCCATGGCCGATGGCAGCGCCTCGGCACTGGATGCCGGGCGCATTCCCTGTAATGTGAATGAGTGTTGGTGGTCGGCCAAGGCTGATCCGCATTAGTCCGTCCCGGTCATTCCGATGAACAAAACCACGCTTCTCAAACTCGCCCTGGCGGTGGTGTTGCTGGGGGGCGCGGGTTTCCTTTTCGCCCGTTTCTTGAAGCAGGACCGCGGCGTGGGCGAGCAGGAGTACTTCTATGATCTGAGTGAGCAAAAGCTTTTTGCCGCGCCGCGCGAGTCGCTGCCGCCCATTCGCGGGATCAATGACGCGGCGGAAGACGGGGTGCGCGCGGTGGTGATTGCGTCGGGCAACAACCCGGATAATAAGGCGGCGCGCCGGATTGCCTACTTGGAGAAATATGCTCCGGAGTTGAAACAACACCTGGAGAAAGTCCGGGCTGGTGAGGCGGAACCGCTGCCAACCAAAGTCCGCAACGGCTACCGCTTGGTGAAGCGGGTCGAAGACGAAACCTGGCATCCCCTCAATACGCCCCAAGGTGAAAAGATTTTGACTGAATGGAATGTGGCCGGACCGGACGGCGCTTATCCAGTTGTATGTTCGCCGTGACGCGCCTGCCACGCTGCTGAAATTCAACCAAAGCAACCAGACCCACAACCGATCAACCATATGAAAATCAAGAAATTCGCAAGTCTCCGGCCCATCGCATTGATGGCGACGGGCGTGTTCCTCGGGCATGTCGCCCAAGCCGACACCGTCTTGGATTTTGAGTCGCTCCCTGCCGGCCAGAATCAAAATGCCGCGATCATCCAATCGTTCGGAGACAATGCTTTGGTTTCCAGCGAGGGAGTCAGCGTGGCGGGTTTTGGGACACCGAACATTGGTCTGACGTGGCAGGCCACCCCGGTGGCGGGCGGCGCGGCCCGCTGGGATTTCTACATTGACGACATCTGGGCGGCGGGCCAGTTGGACAGTTCCCACGTGGGCGACCGCCATGAATTGGTGTTCACGCCCAACGCCGCCCAGGCGGCGGTGGTGATCAAGTCCTTCAACTTCCACCCGTATTATCTTTCCACCGAACGCTACACCTACGATGTGAGTGTGCTGGCGGGGGAAACGGTGGTGAGCGGCCCGTTGAACGTCACCTTCATGGCTGAATCCGCCAAAGTGCCGGTGAGCATCAACTACACGGGCAACGCAGGGCAGACGCTAACGCTGCGGCTGGCGCGGGTGGCCTCCATACTGGGCGAGGGGGAAACCGAGGGCGAAAACGCCAATATCGCCGTGGATGACATTACCTTTGCCCAATTGCCGGAAACAGAACTGGCGGTGGGGCCACAGGTCATCGCCGTTTCCCCTGCGAATAATCAAATCAGCGTGGCCCCGGATGGCTTGTACCGTGCCAGCATCACCAACCAGACCTCGGCGGTGGCGCTCAACACGATCCAGTTACAACTCAACGGCAGTCCGGTGGCGCCCGCCCCGACGATCACCCAGGCGGACGGCCTGACGACCGTGAGCTATGAAGCCCCGGCCCTGCTGTTGCCCGGTGGTTCGACCAACCGCTATACCTTGACGTACGATGACAACGGCGTTCCGGCGAAGAGTTACACCAACGAAGTTCAATTCATCGTCGCCGCGCATGTGAACCTCCAGCTGCCGCCGCCGATTGTGTTTGAAGACTTCGACAACACACCCGAAGGCAGTCTGCCATCCGGCTGGACGGCGGTGAGTCTGGACACCTTCAGGAGCGTGACTTCCGAGCCGGCCCTCAACTTTGGCAATCTGGACTCCGAGGCCTACGTAAACTGGACGACGGTGGACGTTTCGCGTTTCACTGGCACGTTTGACACCTACAGCCAGGTGTATAACGGGATCGCCCAACCGCCGGGCTATGCGGAGGATTATCAGCGCGTGCTGACCGTCAATCCCTCGAACGTGGTCAATGGCGTGTTTCTTCGGAGTCTGGCCAGCGGTCGCATGGCGTTTGCCAACTCAGGTTATCGCAATGACGAGCTGGGCCAAGTCATGTATTTGTTCTCGCCCGACTTCAACCTGACAGGCAAGACCAACGTTCATCTGGCTTTTCATAGTGTTTGGGAGCAAAACCAGGATAGCCTCGCGGCGGTGGAGTATTCCATTGACGAAGGCGCCAGTTGGCTGCCGGTCGTTTATATGATTGAGACCTCCGACGTTTTGACAAATCTGGACGGGACGATTGATGCCGCCACGACCTTTTCAACCGTCCATCCTGCAGGGTTTCAAGGAGTGGCCACGTATTATGATCCCGACACCCAAACCATCGAAGGCGGCTACTATGGGGCGTTCCTCGGCGTGGCCCCGAGTCAATGGTCCACGCTTGGCAATTACATCAGTCCGCGCGCGGATGACAACCCCGTGGAATCCAAACGCGTTGAGTTTTTCCGCCTGCCGCAAGCGGACAATCAACCCAAAGTGCGTCTGCGATTCGCACATGCCGGCACGGATAGCTGGTATTTCGGCATTGATAACGTAGGGCTCTACAGTCCGGTAACAACTCAGCTGCAGATTAGCAGCATCGTCCGCGACGGGGCCAACGTGACCATCTCCTGGGAGGGTGCGCCGGGAAGGAAACTCCAGAAATCCACCAGCCTGACCAATCCCATTTGGCAGGATGTTCCGGGTAGCGAGGGTGCCAGCAGCGCCAGCGATACCGCCGCCGAGCCGCAGGCTTTTTATCGCCTGATCCAGCCGAACTGAATCCCCACCAGGATGCTCGCCCGAGCCGGATTCACCCGGGCGCAGGATGGCCAAATACGCTGGCGGTCAAGCAACTGAAAGTTACGACCGGTGCGGAGGATTGACCAACATCCTCTCCGGAGCGACGAGCCCGACCAAGCTGCTGGATGACGTGGAGAATCTCTTGCAGGAATCCTGCACGGGCGGCCCGCTCCATGGCGTGATCGTAACGCACCATTACGATGACCGACTCCGACAAGACAGCGCCGGCCTCCGCGTCTCAGCGGCTCTGCAGTCCAATCAT
>JBDHQI010000034.1:0-43621 GCA_039806955.1 Verrucomicrobiota bacterium
TTTCCACAACCGCACCGGGTGCTACCACCACGATCTTACCCAGCGTCTTGAGCTATGTCCGACAGGCTGCTAGCGGCGCTGATACCCTTCCCCAAGTTGTTCACAAGGGCGCGGAGCGACGCTCCGGGAAGCGGGAGCGCAGCGCCCTTGTGAACAACTTGGCGACGGGCGAGAGTCCCGCTGACAGTCGCAGCTTTGCCCCGACGCTTCACGGTCGTAGCGGCGCAGTCCCCACAAGGACCAGCCTGAGATCACCGGTGGCGACGGGTGCGTCCGGGCCAACCTCTGAGAGAACCGCACCCTGCGAGGGTCCCCGTATCAGGTCGAGGCCGTCCCCGGAACGCGGCGAGGCGTCTGCCGCAATGAACGGACAACGTATGAAAACGTGGAATGAACTGACGCACTTCGGCGGCCTGGACTGGGCGGAGTTCCGCCAGAAGATGGCGGGTTATCCAGCTTGGGGCGTGGCTCTGGAGACGCGCAGCGGCGCGGCGGTGGAGGAGTTGCTGCAAAGTGACGGCATGGTGTTTCCCGTGCAGCCGAAGGCGGCAGCGCACTACCGCGAGCGCAAAGCCCCCAGCGGCGTGAAGGACGATCAACTCGACGCCTGGGCAATGGCCGACGCGCTGCGGCTGGACGGGCGGAACTGGCGGGCACTGTCCCCGGAGGATCCGTTGCTCCAGGAACTGCGGCTGTTGTGTCGGGACGAAGTGGCGTTGATCGAGCAACGCACCGCGCTGGTCAACCAGTTGCGGGCGGTGGGGATGGTGGAAGCCCGCCGGGAAGTGCGCGGCAAACTGGCGGTGGAACGACGCTACTCCCTATCAAGCCTGCCGCTGAACGTGGCGACCTTCGCCCGGGCGGTGCGCGAACACTGGGGCGCGGAGAACCAACTGCACTGGGTCTTGGACGTACAAATGAACGAGGACCAGAATCGCGCGCGGAGCGGTCACGCCGCTGAAAATTTAAGTCTGCTGCGCCGGTTGGTCCTCAACCAACTCCGCCGCGACACCCGCTGCCAGACAGGGATCAAAGGCAAACAACTCAACGCCGCGTGGGACCACGCCTACCTCCAATCCCTCCTCGGCTTTTAATGCGTAGGCCCTGCCCCGCCGGGGGCCTGCGATTGCCAAGACGGTTTGGCTTCGCCACACTGTTCGGCGGATGAGCAAGGTCTTTTACCTCACAACCGCAATTGATTACGTCAACGGCCAGCCGCACCTCGGCCATGCCTATGAGAAGGTGATTACCGACGCGATCGCGCGGGCGCACCGCAGTTTTGGCGGGAAAGTTTTTTACCTGACCGGCCTGGATGAGCACGGTCAGAAAGTGCAGCAGGCGGCGGTGGCCGAGGGGCTGAATCCGCAAGCTTATTGCGATCGGCTTGCGACGGACTGGCAGGCGTTTACCCGGAAACTGAATCTGGCCAACGACGATTTTGTGCGGACGACCCAACGACGACATCGGGAGTTTGTTCAAGCCATCCTCGCCAAGCTCCACGCCGCCAATGAATTTTATACAGCCAAATACAAAGGCTTCTATTCGGCGAAGGAAGAAACATTTTTGACGGAAAAAGACCGGCGCCCGGACGGCACGTTCGATCCGGCTTACGGCGAGGTCATCGAGCTGGAGGAAACGAATTACTGGTTTCGGCTCAAACCGCATCAACAATGGTTGATTGATTACATCGAAGCGAACCCAACCTTCGTGCAGCCCGATTATCGCCGCAACGAAGTGCTCGGGTTTCTGAAAAACAACGAACTGGAAGATCTGTGCATCTCGCGGCCCGCGACGCGACTCAACTGGGGCATTCCCCTGCCCTTCGATCCGGACTACGTGACGTACGTGTGGTTTGACGCGTTGGTGAATTACATCAGCATTCCGGCGAGCTTGGGCGATCCGAGCTTTGATCCGTTGCGACTGGATTATCAACCGGCGGAAAATGCGCCTCGTCCGGCGTTGTGGCCGGCGAACCTGCACGTGATCGGCAAAGACATTTTGAAATTCCACACGGTTTACTGGCCGATCATGCTCAAGGCGATGGGGCTGCCGCTGCCGCAACAGGTCCTCGTGCATGGCTGGTGGCAGAAGGATGGCGAAAAGATGAGCAAGACCACCGGGAACGTGGTGGACCCGGTGGCGGTGATTGATGAATGGGGCGTGGATGCGTTCCGCTTCTACGTCATCCGCGAGCTGGCGATTGGTCCGGATGGCAATTGGACCGACGCGGGATTCAAGTCGCGTTACCACGCGGAGCTGGCCAACGGCCTGGGCAACCTGATCAATCGTTCGCTGGCGATGCTAAAACGCTATCGCAAAAGCATCGTCCCCGCGCGCCATGATGAGCTGGCGGCGGAAGTGGCCCGGGCAGGAGCGGAAACGCGCACACACCTGGAACGGAATGAATTGCAAGCGGCGTTGATCACCATCGGAGCGCTGATCACGCGCGCAAATCAATACGTGGATCACACCGCGCCGTTCAAGCTCGCCAAGGACCCGGCACAGGCGCAACGTCTGGACGAAGTGCTTTACAATTTGGTGGAGGTTTGCCGAGTGCTGGCCGTTTTGTTGTGGCCGTTCTTGCCGCAGACGGCGACCAAAATTTTCGCCCAACTGGGTTTGCCGGGAGAACCGGATCAATTCGCATTAATCGCCTGGGGCGGATTATCTGCGGGCCATCAATGCGGCGATCCCGTGCCGTTGTTTCCGCGACGAGACGATTAAATACGCTTGCGGTGGTCGCATCGGCGCGTCAGAAATCCGCTCCGGCTGAGGCCGGGTTCACTTCGCGCCGCCACAGGTTAGCGGTTTAATTAAGATTGTAACGGTTGCAGCAGAACGGACGTAATCCAGTCAAGGCTAAGCCGGAACGATGCCGTTAGTCCAGGTTGGAACGGCCCACTTGGGCCGTTCTGGGCGGCAACCTGCCGCCCAGCCGGGCGCACGAAGATCGCACACCATTGGGTTCGCACTCTTTGCGTTCGGCTATCGGGCTGGTAGCCCGTTCCACCCAAACTCCAATCGAATCGTTCCGGCTAAGTCCGAATGGAGTCCATGTCCACGAGGTTTTGAACTGCGGCAGCTTTCTGCCGCTCTCCCGCCATGTGCCTGCGCTTCCAAAGCGCTGCCGCGCGGGTGCTCATCCCGAACCAATGGCGGTTGTCAATTTGATACCGGTGCTTGGCTTGAAGTCGGGAGGTCCACCGCCTCACGGTGACGGCCACAGGAATACTTAAAGCACGCTAAACTTCCAATAACAGGCGTGCGGGGTTTTCCACGCCGTCTTTGACGCGCCGCAGAAACAACACGGCTTCCTTGCCATCCACGATTCGATGATCGTAAGTGAGGGCCACGTACATCATCGGGCGGATGACCACCTGGCCATTCACCGCCACAGGCCGTTCCTGAATGGTGTGCATGCCCAGAATGCCGCTTTGTGGCGGATTGACCAGCGGTGTCGAAAGCAGCGAGCCAAATACTCCACCGTTCGTGATGGTGAAGGTGCCGCCTTCGAGTTCCTCGGGTCGGATTTTGCCGTCACGGGCGCGTTGCGCAAAATCAATGATGGCGCGTTCAATCTCCGCGAAGCTCAACCGATCCGCATCGGCCAGCACTGGCACGACCAGACCGCGGTCCGTGCTGACGGCCAGGCCGATGTCGTGATAGTTATGATAAACGATGTCCGAATCACGAATGATGGCGTTCAATCCGGGGAATTGTTTCAGCCCGTCAATCACGGCTTTAACAAAGAACGACATGAAACCCAGCTTGACGCCGTGCTTTTTCTGGAAGGTTTCCTGATACTGGCGACGCAGCGCGATGATGGAAGACATGTCCACCTCGTTGAACGTGGTCAACAACGCTGCCGTGTGCTGCGCCTCCACCAGGCGTTTGGCGATGGTGCGGCGCAACAAACTCATGCGCACAGCCTGTTGTTCGCGGCTGATGGCCGGAGAAGTAGCCGGAACGAGAGGAGCAGTCGGTTCGGAGGTCAAAGCGGCCGCCGGACTTGCGGTAGCTGGCTGCGAATGGGCTTCGACGTACCGCAGCACGTCCTGCTTTGACACACGCCCGCCGGGGCCGGTTCCCGAGACTTCGTTCGCCTGCAATCCGTGCTCAGCTAATACTTTCTCCGCCAGCGGCGTGGCGCGCGCACGCGCGACGGCTGGTTCAGCCGGTGTGGCCAGCACCGAGGCTGGTTTGCCTGGCGCGACGGTTTGGCCCGCCTCGATCAAGGCAATCACGTCACCGACTTTGGCGGTTGATCCGGTCGGCTGCAAAACTTTGGTCAATCGCCCGGCGGCTGGCGCGGGCAATTCCACCGTGGCTTTTTCGGTTTCGATGACGACCAGATTTTCGTCCTTCGCCACCGCGTCCCCCTCGGCTTTAAGCCAGTCGCCTATTTCTACTTCGGTGATAGATTCGCCGACTGCCGGCACTTTTAGTTCAATGGCCATAAAATCCAATCATTCTCCCAATGCAGCGGCAACCAGCGCCGCTTGTTTCGATTTGTGTGCCTTCGCGGACCCCGTAGCCGGGCTGGGCGAGCGCGGTCGCGAGATCAACGCCAGCGGCCAGCGACCGAGCAAGCGGTCGCCGAAGCGCATCCGGATTTCGCGCCACGCGCCCATGTTCTCCGGTTCTTCCTGCATCCAAAACACCGGCGTGGTTTCCGGGTATTGGCTCAACGCCGTTTCGAGCAAGGTTTCGGGGAATGGATACAACTGTTCCACCCGCAGAATTGCGACGTCATCGCGCTTGGTTTTCTCCCGTTGTTCCACCAGTTCGAAATACACCTTACCGCTGCACAGCAACACCCGTCTAGTTTTCGTCGCCGCCGCCGCGGGCCGGGCATCGGGGATGACCCGCTGAAACTGGCCCTCAGCCAGTTCGGCCAGAGGGGAAACGGATTGAGGATGACGCAACAAGCTTTTCGGCATCATGATGATCAGCGGTTTGCGCCAGCGACGTAACGCCTGCCGTCGCAACAGATGAAAATACTGGGCGGGTGTGGTGGGATACACGACCTGAATGTTGTCCTCGGCGGCCTGTTGAAGAAATCGCTCCAAACGCGCGCTGGAATGTTCCGGTCCCTGCCCTTCCAAACCATGCGGCAGCAACATCACGAGTCCGCTCAAGTGATCCCACTTCTTTTCCGCGCTTACGATAAACTGATCAATGATGACCTGCGCCGCGTTGACGAAATCGCCGAACTGCGCTTCCCACAAAATGAGTCCGTTGGGGCAGTCCAGACTGTAACCGTAATCAAAACCGAGCACACCGGTCTCGGAAAGCGGGCTGTTCCAGATGTCCACCGGCGCTTGGTCCGGCGCCAGATGTTGCAGGGGCGTATAAAGCTGGCCGTTCTCGTAATCATGCAACACGGCGTGCCGATGACTGAACGTGCCGCGACCGCTATCCTCGCCGCTCAACCGCACCCGCACGCCTTCCGTCGCCAACGTGCCGAACGCCAGCGATTCCGCCGCCGCCCAATCGAGCGCGTGTTCGCCGCGAGCCATTTGCTTGCGCGTTTCCAACCAGCGCACGATTTTCGGATGCGGATGAAAGTCCGCCGGTAATTCGGTTTGTGCGGCCAGCAACGCAGCCAGCCGGGATAACTCCGCGCCGGTGGCGACCTCTTCCGCAGGTTCAGGTCCGCCAAAAAAATTCTTCCATTTGCGGGAACGCTCGAAGTTGAGCTGAGTGCCGAGTTCGCTGCGCGCTTCCGCCAGATTCTGCTCCAGTGCGGCCTGCCGATGTTCGGCGATCTGATCCGCTTCGGCACGAGTCACTTCGCCCAGTTTGAGCAGGTGTTCCAAATAACCTTCACGCACCGGTTTACGCCTGGCGATGCGTCGGTACAACATCGGCTGCGTGAATGTCGGTTCATCGCTTTCGTTGTGCCCCAGTCGGCGGTAGCCATACATATCAATGACCACATCCAGTTTGAATTTCGCGCGAAATTCTAACGCCAGCAAAACGCATTGCGCCACGGCTTCCGGGTCTTCGCCGTTCACGTGAAAAATGGGCGCGGGGAGCATTTTGGCGACGCTGGTGGCGTACATGGTCGAACGCCCTTCCTTGGGACGCGTGGTAAATCCGATCTGGTTGTTCACTACAATGTGCAATGTACCGCCAACGGTGTAACCAGCCACGCGACTCAAATTCAGCGTCTCTTGCACCACGCCTTCGCCAATGAAAGCCGCGTCCCCATGAATCAACACCGTCATGCTGCGGGTGCGTTCGGTGTCTCCCTTCAAATCCTGACGCGCGCGCACCCGCCCCGTGGCCACGGGATTGACAAATTCCAAGTGACTCGGATTGAAGCAAAGCGAGAGATGCACCTGCTTGCCCGTGGCCGTCGTCCAGTCATTGCTGTAACCGAGGTGATACTTCACATCGCCACCACTGGTATCCTTGGACTTCGCGCCAGTGTCCTCAAATTCGCGGAAGATTTCGCGCGGGCTTTTCCCGATGATATTGGCGAGTACGTTCAACCGCCCGCGATGCGCCATGCCCAGAACAATGTCATCCACGCCTTGCTCTCCGGCCCGTTCAATTGCCAGATCGAGCAACGGAATCAAACTTTCGCAGCCCTCCAATGAAAAACTTTTTGCGCCGATGAATTTCTTGCGGATGAATTCCTCGAACATCACGGCGTCGGTCAACCGCGTGAGAATCCGCAACTGCTCCTGGCGGCTCAATGCCAACCGATTTTGGGAGCGCTCGATTTTTTCCTGCAACCACAACCGCATTTCGTAGTTGTCAATGTGCATGAACTGCACGCCGATGGTGCGGCAGTAAGTGTTGCGCAGGCGCTCAATGATTTCCCGCAACGTCAGCAGGCGATCCGGCTCCATCGTGACGCAGGCGAAGAGACGGTCCTGATCCGCCTCGGTCAAACCGTGATAGGCGGGGTCCAATTCCGGCGGAGTGGCCTTGAGTTGTTCCAGCGGATCAATCTGCGCGACGATGTGCCCGCGCATCCGGTAACTGCGGATCAGCGCATCCACCAGTTCCTGGCGGCCGGCAATGCTGGAAACTTCATGGTGCGTAAAACCGGTGCGCCGATCCGCGGGGGGATTAAAGACGCTGTAAGTCGTGAAGTTTGGCCGGGCGACGAATTGTTTCTCCGCCGCGTCCCCGTTTACCAAGCTGGTAAAATAACGGCGCCATTCGGGAGGCACGGAGGCTGGGTCACGCAAAAAATCGGCATATAAACCTTCCACCCAGGCGAGGCTTATGTGATTGAGATCAACCGTCGCATCAACCATAAACAAGTAAAATCAACCGTCGCGATTCAATATGCTCAAACGGCCTGGGTTTGAAAATGTTAATCGGGCCCAGCGGATGAAATTGAAGCAAACGGGTCGAATTCGCTCCGGTCGTATTAGAAAAGGTTTACTTGAACTCATTTCACCCGGATTAAACCAAGCAAAACCAGTGCCGGAAAAGCTCGCAACATGAACCCAGCTTGACGCCCATGAAGCGCGACTCAGTGCGTTCGCGAGTCGGTAAGTCAACGTGAAAACGTAAGGTCTGCCGGGCGTCACAGCGTACTCGGGTCCAACGCAGCGGGACGATTGTAGAACAAGGCGTGACCGTCGGCGGAATCGCGCATGGACGCCAGGACTTCCGCGCGGGGTGCAACGAACACATACGGATAATCCACTTCGCCCAGTTCGGGACGGATCGGATAGGCCAGTTGTTCGCGCTCGATGCTGAACTGAGAGTTGACGCCCGGTTTGTTGCCGCGCGGATCGAGTCGAAACCACACTTGACGGCTCGGCAAATACACCGCGTTCAATCCATGCAAAGCGTAACCGGATTCCGGCGTGCCCTTGCGCAGGACGCGTTGATAGCAAAATCCCGTCGGGAGGCGCAGGCCGCGCAACAGAGCCGCCAGCAGATGCGCTTTGGCAAAACAAATGCCTTCATGCCCGGCCAAAGCTTCGGAAGCCGAAATGGTGACAGCCGCGCTGTTCAAATCAAAGGAGTGCGCAATTTGATCGCGCACAAACTCGAAGGCCAATCGGGCTTGCGCCACGTCGGTGGCGGCTTCTTGACGAATGGCGACAATCTTTGCCGCTACCAACGGTGATTGAAAATCAATCACGTCGGAGGCTGCCAAATACGCGCCTTGATCCGGGGTCTCGAAAATGAACCGCATTCCGCTCACCTGCGCGTTTTCATCCGCTTCAACCGCGGATCATGGTTAATACCATTTTGAACGGTTTGACGGCGACCAAGGCGTGCGGTTGTTGCGCCGGCATCAGGATCGCCTCGCCCGCGTGAACCCGGTGCGGCTTACCGGCGATGGTGATTTCCGCCTCGCCTTCAACGACTTGCACGAGCGCGTCAAACGGCGAAGTGTGTTCGCTCAATTCCTCGCCGGCGTCAAAAGCAAACAGCGTGACGCGCCCGGCGGCACCCTTGAGAATTTCCCGGCTGACAATGGTACCGCTTTGATAAGCGACCAGACCCGCAAGCTGGAAGACTTGCGCCGGCTCGATTTTCGAACGGACCGCGGGTGGCGTTTTGGCGTTGGACATAAGATTTTCCTGGGCTTGAAATTTTTATGGTGGCGGATGCTGATCCCGTGCTGAAGGATAACTATGACGCCAGTTGTGTGGCAAATTGTTCCAGTCGCGCCACGACTTCCGTGCCCAGCTTGTGATCCAGGGCGGCAAATTTATCCAGCAAGGCTTGATTGTCCGCTCCCGTGACCAATTTTTCAGCCATCGGAAAAACCATCGCATCTTCCATCCACAGGTGATGTCGGTAGAGTTGCACAATTTCCTGAAGGGACTGGCGCAGGGCGTCGCCTGCTCCGCTCGGTTTGTGTTCGTACGCATTGATGCGCCCGCCAAGCGCGATCAACATCGCGCGGCCCTTGGCATGATCGTTGTTCAATCCTCCGATCGGGCAGCCTTGCGGCGGCACCCCGCGCTGAACCAGCAACGGAAAGAACCACGCCTCCTCGCGCTGATGATGGCGTTCATCCGCATAGACGCGCAAAAATTCCACGCTCTTCCGCAGTAACTCGACACTGGGAGATTTCTGCTTTTCCAGTTGGGTCGCCGCCGCGTGCAGCGCGTTGATCACGGTTTCAATGTGCCGATGCTCGGCGCTCATTTGTTCGATGGCGGTTGCACTCATTATTTTATTTCTCCACTACCAGCCTTGGGCAGAACCGGGGTGCGTTCTTTGACCTGAATCAAAATTCCGCTGAATCCTCCCTGCGAACCGCTCGCCATCACGCAGCTGAAGCGTCCCTTGGCTTGACGCGGTCGAAAAATACAGCACTGCTGTTACAGCGGTTTGACCGACAGCGAGAACGACTTCGCTGGGTTTCATAAAAGATTGCCGATGCCGGCAAGCCGCGAATACGAAAGACACATTCATAATCAAGAAAGAAAACATCATGCAACCACGACTCATTTACGGGGAAGTCGCTCCAGACGGACAAAAAGCCATGCTCGGACTCGAACTCTATGCGCGCCGCAGCGGGCTGGAACATTCGCTGCTCGAACTGGTCAAGACGCGCGCGTCCCAAATCAACGGCTGCGGTTTTTGTCTCGATATGCACACCAAGGACGCCCGCGCCGCCGGCGAAACCGAGCAACGCCTTTACACGCTCTCCGTCTGGCACGAGACCCCGTTCTTCACCGAGCGCGAACGCGCGGCGTTGGCGTGGACCGAGGCCGTGACTCGCGTCGCGGAATCGCAAGTGCCCGATGCGGTTTATGAGCAGGCGCGCAAACAATTTTCCGAGAAGGAACTGGTGGACCTGACGCTGGCCATCATAGCGATCAACGGTTGGAATCGGCTCGCCATCAGCTTCCGCAGCGTTCCGGGCACGTACCAGGTCGGACAACATCAGGTCAAGGCGAAGGCGTGAATTTAGAATTGCAACGGGTGCGCACCGCGAAGTTGCGTGAATTGCATCAGGGGCCTGGAATCCTGGTCCTGCCGAACGCGTGGGACTGCATCAGCGCGCGGTTATTCGAGCAGGCGGGCTTTCCCGCCCTGGCTACAACGAGCGGCGGCGTAGCGGCGGTCCTGGGTTATCCCGACGGTCAACGCATCCGCGCGAGCGAAATGTTGCTGATGGTCGGACGCATCGCCGCTACGGTTTCCGTTCCCGTTACCGCCGACCTCGAAGCGGGTTACGGCACCACTCCGGACGCTGTTGCCGAAACAATCCGCCAAGCCATCAACCTCGGCGTTGCGGGGGCAAACCTTGAAGATGGTCGCGGCCCGCATCAACCGCTCGCCGACCTCGCTTATCAGGTCGAGGTGATCAAAGCCGTGCGCGCGGTCGCCGACGCGGCCGACACGCCATTCGTCATCAACGCGCGGTTGGATGTGTTTTTGCACGGCAACGGCAGCGATACCGAACGCTTTAATGAAGCCGTCCGGCGCGCCCAGGCCTATTGTGAAGCCGGTGCGGATTGCATTTTTCCAATGGGATTGCGCGACCGTGAAACCATCGTCCGTTTGTTACGCGAGGTGAAATGTCCGGTGAACATCATCGCGGGTCCGGGCGCGCCGTCGCTGGCCGAGCTGGAACAAATCGGAGTGCGCCGCGTGACCTTTGGCAGCGCGTTGACCCGCGCCACCTTGCCCTGCATGCAACGCTTGGCGCAGGACCTTCGCGCGACGGGCAATTCGGAATTACTCGCGCAAACCGAATTCACTCACGCAATCGTCAACGCATTATTTCAGTAATCTCCGAATGTTCACGCTGCAGGAACGGATTTCCAAAGCGGGCGATCGTTCCGTCGGCAACACGCGCTTTGATTTCGTTCGCGCCCGAACTTGCTTCAACTTCTCATTCGCTTGTCTTCAGGCCACGCTTTGAACTCACCAATTGGGCGAACCAAAACTCCTTGTCAGATTGTTTCCCGGGTCTGATCATCGCCCGATGAATTTCCCGAAGTTTTGGGCCAAGGGCGAATGTGGTGATTTTCAAGCCTGGCGCGGATCGTCGAACAATCTGGCTGAAGCACAAGTATTAGCTAATGCCGCCGCGCAACGGCTCGCCGAACGCTTTCGCTCGGGAAACCCGCCACTGCCACACGGCGGTTACTATCCGGATCGTCCCTTCCGCGAACCGGTTTTGTACGAAATGAAAGACGGGGTTGATCAAACCAGCGCCGTGATCACCCGCAATTCTTATGGTTGCGAGGTGCTGAACACCGCTCGGATCATGTTTGTGGATGTGGATTTGCCCAAGCCGAAACCGCCCGCCGGTTTTCTGAAACGGCTGTTTGGAAAACCCATTCCCTCGAGCGACACTGCCGCCGACAGCACCTTGGCCAAAGCGGAGGCGTGGACGCGACGTCATCCCGATTGGGGTTGGCGCATTTATCGCACGCGGGCGGGTTTGCGCCTGCTGGCAACGCATGCGTTGATCGCGCCCGAATTGCCCGCAGCCGACGCCGTGTTTGAGGCGCTCGGCGCCGATCCGTTGTATCGCAAACTTTGTCACACGCAAAAATGTTATCGCGCGCGGCTCACGCCCAAGCCGTGGCGTTGCGGAGTAACCATGAAACCGGAACGCTGGCCGTTCGAAAACGAAAAGCGGGAGCAGCGCTTCCAACGCTGGCAAGCGAACTACGAGAGCTACGCTGCCAACTGGGCAACGTGTCAACTCCTCCGCCAGCTCGGCAACCCAACGGTGCATCCGGAGATCCAACCCATCATTAAACTTCACGACGCGGCGACCAAGGTGGAATCCAGCTTGAAGCTGGCGTGATTTCAGACCAGTTAAAAACGGCCTGAGAGGCTATGTCCCGGGCTGTTCCAAAAACACACCAAGTTCGCTAAGCGCCGGGCAAGCGGCGGCTTTAATGATGCGCAGACGCAGTTTGGTGGTGGTGACGGGACGCGTGCGCACCAACCGGCAGTTGCCAATGCTGGTGGCCGTGGCGAATTCCACCCAGCCATCATTCTGCCAATGATCCAAAGCCAAAGCTTCGATCCGCTGTCCCAACGGCAGATATTCGCGCAGCCGCACGATGTTGAACGAAGTGGCCTTGCCAAAATCCAAAATCAGTTCCGGCGTTTTGATCGCGTCATCCGTCGCCCAGTAAGTGTCGCGGCGTCCGTCAATCAGGTTCGCCGTTCCGAACTGCCGCGCATGTCCCCGCACATTGGAAGCCTGGATTTCGGCCAAAGGCGCCAGATCGGTTTTGAACATGACCTGAAGCCGGCGGTGAAATTCCGTAAGCGACCGCACATCCCCCTCGGGAATCTGGCCGCGCCGATCCGGCGGCAGATTCAACAGGAACGAAGCACCGCGACCCACCGAGGCGAAATAGAGCTTCACGAGTTGTTCCGGTGATTTCACCCGCGCGTCTTCCTGGGCGTGATAAAACCAGCCGGGACGGATGGAAACGTCGCACTCGGCGGGCAGCCAATCGGTACCGGGGCGATCGCCGTGATTCAACCGCTGGGTATCGGCGCGACCGGGCGCAAAATCGGTGCGATTCAATGTGGCCCAACAAGTTTCCCCCGCTTCACCACGTTCGTTGCCCACCCAACGGACGTCCGGCCCGGCGTCGCTGAACATGGAGGCCATTGGTTGGCGCTCCCGCACGATCTGCCAGGTGTTTGCCCAATCGTAGTAGGTGCGGTTGTCAATCTTCCGGGTCTCCCGCGCGCCACCATAGTAACCGTCACCGCCATTGGCGCCATCGAACCACACCTCGAAGATGTCGCCGTAATTGGCGAGCAACTCGCGCAGTTGGTTGCGGTAATAAGTGATGTATTCCGATCGTCCATACTCGGGATGATTGCGATCCCAGGGGGACAAATAGACCCCGAATTTCAAGTGGTGCTGGCGGCAGGCGGCGGCGAGTTCTCCAACCACATCACCCCGCCCTTCGCGCCAGGGACTGTGCTTCACCGAATGTTCCGTGTATTGCGAAGGCCACAAACAAAACCCGTCATGATGTTTGGCGGTGAGGATCAAGCCTTTCATGCCCGCGCCCGCCGCGGTGCGCGCAATTTGATCCGCACTGAAATCAGAGGGATTAAACAGGGCCGGGGATTCGTCACCATAACCCCATTCCTTATCGGTGAAGGTGTTGATGGTGAAATGAATGAAGCCGTAAAATTCCAACTCGTGCCACGCCAATTGCCGTGGAGTGGGCAACGGGCCATACGGTTCTGGAGCTTGGACGGAATCCTCAGCGCACGCCTCAAAACTGGCGGCGCCCACGGCGACGAGGAACAGGAGGATCGCAATCTTCTTCATTTCAGTTCAATTACCCGAGTCATACGGACGGACGGTTCGGCTTCCATTTTTAACCGACCCACCCTCGGTGCAGAAGCGAAAATTGAATCGACAAAGAGGCAGTCCCTCACGCCCCCTCCCATGGCGGGATTTGATGTTGCAAGTGCGGCATTAAGAAGTTTGTCGAGCAATTTAGCGACTGGTAAGTTCAGGGTGTTGCCGACGCGAATGGAAACGGAATTGTTCAAACCCGACACCGCACCACACCCACGAAAGCAAAAACGGATTTGGCGCGTGGTGCTTTTGATTTTGGCCACCCCCCCGTTCGCCTCGGTCATTCTCTATTGCGGTTGCACTGGGCCGACCAACCTTTCCCACTATCCGGCTGCGGACCAATCGCCCTATCGTCTGCCGTGGGCGGCGGGGAAAACCTTCCGCTGTTGCCAGAGCAATCGTGGGGTCGTCAGTCATCGTGGCCGGGAACAATTTGCCTACGATTTCTCCATGCCGATCGGCACAGATGTTTGCGCGGCACGCGGCGGAAAAGTCATCAAGGTCACCATCAATCACGACGGTCACGGGCGCAACAGGCCCAACAACCTCATTGTCATCCAACACGACGACGGCACGCTCGGTTACTACCTGCACCTGAAAAAAGATGGCAGCCGCGTAAAAGTCGGCGACGTGGTAAAACAGGGACAAGTCATCGCCGCCAGCGGCCATGTCGGAAAAAGTTTGATGCCGCACCTGCACTTTCACGTCACGGATCCAAACCGCAAAAGCACGCTGCCCCTTTCATTTTCCGACGTTGACAAAGCCAGAGGCGTTCCCCGCATGTTCAAGACCTACACTTCGGGCAATCTCCCGAATGAACCGTAGCAGACTGCGCTATTCCTTATTCCGAACCTTCGGCAAAACCTGTGACAGAGTGCGGTGTGACGGGCAAAAACGTGGAAGACCAAGCCACAGCGCTTGCCTGGCACTCCAGGCTGATGGCGCCTCGATTATGAAAACCAAAACCCTGATCTTATTCGTGACCTTGACGTGGTTGCCAGTGGTGCTGAACGCGCAGAACGCGCTGACCTACGCCACCAACAACGGCGCGGTGACCGTCACCGGCTATGTCGGCGCTCGAAGCAGCGTTACCAACGTCGTCATTCCCGCCACCGTCGGCGGTTATCCCGTCGTGGGTATCGGAAATTATGCGTTTTCCTCCTGCACCAGCCTGACGAGCCTCATATCAGTCCGTCGTCGTCGAGGCCAGCACCAATCTGGTCAACTGGCAATCCATCTGGACCAACATGTTGTCCGGCCCGCCCGTTGATTTCGTGGATCCCCAATGGACAAATCACCCACGCCGATTCTATCGCGCACGGTAGCCAAATCCATTCGCCGGCGCCGCAGGTCGCCGATCAATTGGCGCAGCCAGCGCCAACGCATGGCCCGATCCTTTCGCCCTTAACACACTGGGCCGTCTCGTCAAACTTCGTGTAAATTCAAGTGATAAATGAGTGACGTCGCTTTACAGAACAAAAATACAGAGCGATACTCGCTGCCGATGGCATTTGTTTGTCACCGAGCACAGCGAGGTTACCCTTGAACAGCAATCACCTGCTTCTGGGCTTGCTTCTCGCCGCGGCATTCGGGCCGCAACTGGCGACCAGGACTTTCGGGGAATCCTACGACCTCAGCGCCGTCAAAGGCATCGCGGCTTTCAATGGTTCAGCGACGGCCAAAGAAATCCTCGCCAAGAACGGTTTTGTCGTCAGCGATCCAACGTTCAAGCAAATCTTCGAAGCGTACATCCAAAGCCCACAGATTGAACCCCCATCAGAGACCAACCGTTTCGGTCAGTCGCTGCCGGCTTTCATCACCACGGATTCCGCCTGGCACACCTACCACATCTTGCTCGAGGAAGGCGTGAAGGAAATGGAACTGGTGCAGGCACAGCGGTTGCGCCAGTTCTCACGCCAGCTTTTGGCTGAGATCAACTCGCAATCAAACCGGCTCGGTCCGTCGGCCAATGATCTGAGCTTGCTGACCTCCGTGGGGCTGGCGTTGCAGGACGCAGCACCACGGCAATCCCTCAATGGCGAAGCCGGGCGCCTCGTCGAAGCGTTGCGCAGCGGTTCGGGGGCAATCCCGATGCCTGTTGGCTTCCCCTTGTCACCCGCGCAATTCCGGGCGCAGAGTTTTTACACGCAGTCTCCCGAGTTGAGCGACTACTTCGCTGCGCGGCAGTGGTACGCCAGCGTGGTTTTTCGCCTGAACAACTCGCGTGAAACGCAAGCGGCCGTGGCGCTGGCCAGCCTCATCAATCACGATCCCAGCCTGCTGAGCTTGTGGCGGCAACTCTCCGAGCCGTTCGACGCTTTTCTCGCGCCGGCGGAAGATGGAACGGTTCGCGAATACACCACCGCTGCAACCGCCGTGCTGGGAACCAACGCTCTGCTGGCCACGGAGGCCCAACTCGTCCAAATCCAAGACCGGTTGGCAAGCGCATTGCCGGCGCCCCGGGTCAACGACCAGTTGTTGTCGCCGGAGCAGTATTCGGATTTCGCCAAGCAAACCCGGGGGTTCCGGTTGCTGCCGCCACGGCGATTGCCTTGCGCCGTCTGCTTTCATCACACCACCGATCCGAAGATTCCCCACCGCATGTATCCGTCCGGCCTCGACTTCCTCGCGTCATCGGTCGAACTCCGTTCGCCCGCCGCCGTGCGCGCGGTGCGCAGCCAGTTCGGCGAGGAAGTTGGCAACCTCATCCTACAGGCGAAAGGCGGGCCGCTGCCGGATTCGTTGCATGGCGATGCCATGAGGTTGCTGGCCAAATTGCAAGAACCGCTCCCGGCGCAAGTGCCAGCCGCCTTGCGCACCGAGGCGTGGCACGACCTGCAACTCTGGACGCAGCTCGGCGCCTGGGCCGAGCAACGGCATACCTGGGCGCTGCACACCAAACTCAGCGTGTCATACATGGGGAGTGTCACTCCACCGCAAGGCATGGTTGCCCCGTACCCGGAGTTTTTTTCCGGGCTTGCGAAGCTGGCCCGGCGCACCGCGGAGGCGTTCGCGCAGGCGGGTCTGGAACCTCAATTCGAGATCAAATCGGTGGCGACAAATTTGTTGGAATCACTCGAGCTTGTGGAGAAGGCGCAACGCAGTCGGGACGAGAAGGAACTTGAGCGGATGTCAGGCAAGCTGGAACAACTCGGTCAATTTCAGAATCGCTATTACGAAAAACACCAGGTTGAACTGGAGAAAGTTAACCCGCGCACACGACACATGCAGTTGCAAAAGCAGTTGACGGACCTGGCCCGCCGCTGCGCCGAATCAGGTGTTGCCACCGAAGCGGATACCGAAACGCTTCGCATGTTCTTCGACTGTCGCCAGAACACCGCCCGGCTCATCCATGACTTCGCCCCGGTGTGCGACCGCCTCGCGGAGCTGGCCAGAAAATCTCTCAACCGGGAGGCATTGACGGCAGACGACGCCAAGTGGATCCGAGATTATGGCATCACGCTCGCTGGGTTCCATTTCTATTACGGCAATTCCTACGAAGTGCCCCGTGACGATTTCCCCATTGTCACGCGGGTCTTCTCCAATCCGCTGACCGGCTCGCTGCTCTACGCGGGGCTGGCGCGACCGCAGGCGCTGTACGTGATCGTCCCCGACGGGAAGGCGCTCCAACTCTATCGCGGCGCGGTGCTGACCTATCGGGAATTCGTCCGCCCAAGCGACCAACCGCTGGACGACGAATCGTGGCGCGCGTTGATCGCGAAAGGCCAGACACCATCCGCCCCGCCGTTCACCAAAAGCTTCTACGCGGAAACGTCTGTGGGGGAATTGCTCAAACAACTGCGCGCCGGGCGCGATGACGAGAATCCCAATTATGGTGATACCCGCGACCTGCTCTGGCAGATCGGCTCGCGCGCAACGGCGCAAGACCTGGCTGCCTTGTTCGACCTGATGACGCAGGCCGGTGACAACAACGACCTTGCCGACGGCCTCGGCGAAATCATCTCCCGATTGCCATGGGAGTCGCGGCAAAAGGACTTGATCCAACTCCTCGGCTCTTCCAACTACAACCTGGCCAACACCGCCGCGCGCATTCTGTTGTCGCGTCCGGAAGCGATGGACACGGCAGCTCTGACCTCCGCCTTTGCCAAACAATCACCGCATGGGCGGCGTTTGATTTGCGTCCTCCTGAGCCGGTTGCCGCAGCCAACCGACGCAACGCGCAAATTGCTGTTGCAGGCACTGCGGGATCCGGCGGATGGCGTGCGCTGGCAGGGACTCCTGGCCATCTACAAAACCGGGTGGAACGACCCCCAGAGCGTCGCCGCGCTGTTGGCGTCGCTGAACGATACGAATGAACTGGTTGGCGCGGCGGCGGCCTATTCACTCGCGAAACTCGGCGCCACCAACACCGCTCCTCTGCTGTTCACCAAACTCAAGGAACGGCTGCCATTGCCGGTGATCGCTTCCGAGGAGCAGTCACCGCAAGTGATGGCCATTGTGAAAGACATCCACGGAACACATTACCGCGCGAGTGAACTGCTCAACGTGGATCGTCTCGCGCTCCGGCTGGAAACCACCGTGACCTCCATCATGAAGCGAAATGCCAGCCTGCGCCTGCCACCGAAGCCGATTGATTTTCCCAGCCACAACTACAATCTGGCCGACGCCCTCCTCGAAGCGCTGGCGGATGTGAGCTACACGCCGGCGGTGGATGAGTTGTTCAAGCTGCGCGGCACGGATTACGACGCGCAAGCGACTCGCGCCCTGGCCAAGCTCGCGCCGGACCGGTTGACCAGTGAAATCCTGGCTGTGGCTCACAACAAAAAGACGGACAGTTATCTCCGCGAGCGTGCCCTGGTCACCCTCTGCAACATCTCGGCAACCAACCGCGTGCGCGACTTGATCCCGTTACTCGACGACACCACACCGATTGAATACTCGCGCACCCTGCCCGGCCCGCCCATGCGGGTGTGCGACAGCACCGCCCGCACCATCGCCATCCTGCTGGGTTGGGAGCATCGCCTCGGCCTCAGCTACGTGCGCCCCGACCAACGCGAAGGGTTGATGGCGCGCGCGCGGGAGTGGGCAAAAACGTCACCGTGAGGACGGCGACGAAACGGACTGTTAATCCACCCGGCCATACGCCGCGAGCGCCTGCAAGCCGTCCTCGCGACCGAAGCCGCTTTCCTTGTAGCCGCCGAACGCTGCTGGATTTTCGTGTGGATTCCAGGGGCGGCTGGGTTACCTTGCCCCCATGTTCAAACCTCTGCGGACTGCAACGCTGTTTGCGTTTGCCTTGTCCCTGCCGGCAGCCGAGTGCAAACACCGCGGCGTCTGGTTCTGGCAGGATGTCGGCAGTCCGTACGGCGCAGCCACGATCGTCGGTAACGCCACCCTGGAGAATCAGACCGTTGCGTTTCTTACCAGCAAGTCGGTCAAACGTGTTTATGGCAGCTACGGCACGCAACCTGTCACCAGCCCGAGTGTCAGCGCGGCGTGGAACGCCAAACTCCACGCGGCCGGCATCCAATCCCAGTTTCTGATGTCCGAAACCACTTCGATCTTCCCGAGCAACCATCCCGCGCTGCTCACGAAAATTGATCAGCGTGTGCTCAACTTCAACAGCGCCCCCGGCCGCACCGGCCCCGAGAAGTTCGACGCCCTCCATCTCGACATCGAACCGCAGGCGCTCCCCAACTGGTCCGCGCTGACGAGTTCCGAAAAGCGCGATCACCTCCTGCTGCTGCGCGACACCTACGTCGCCATCCGCACGCATCTCATCAGCCAGGGCGTCCCCACGTTCCCGGTCTATGCCGACCTGCCCGTATGGTTCGACCGCCTTACCGACGCGCAATGTCTGGATGCGATCGCGCAGTTTCTTGATGACGGTGGAATAAATCCCCTCCTGCACGAACAACCGCGAGCCGGCGCAGCAGACGTGGCCTTGATTGAAATAGATGCCCGCGATGACGCCTTCGATGGCCTGATCAATCGGCGCGTCCTCGAACAAAATGTTCGCCGCCTTGCCGCCGAGCTCGAGGGTGAGCTTGGGAATCTTTGGAGCGCCGAGCGCCTGCTCGGCGTGTTTCGATTCGCCTATCTTCGAGCCGAGCCGGTGCTCGGCGCTCCGTTCCGCCATCGCCCGCGCTATGGCTTTGCCCACTTCCGTGCTTCCCGTGAAGGCAATCTTGTCAATGTCCGGATGATTCACCAGCACCGCGCCGGTTTCGCCCGCGCCGGTGACGATGTTCACCACGCCTTCGGGCAGTTCTGCTTCCTGGAAAATCTGCGCCAGCCGCATTGCCGTCAGTGACGTCGTCTCCGCCGGCTTCAAGACCACCGTGTTGCCGCACGCGAGCGCAGGCGCAATTTTCCACGCGGCCATGAGCAGCGGAAAATTCCACGGAATGATCTGCCCCGCGACGCCGAGCGGCTGCGGCGCCCTGCCGGGGAACGCGTATTTCAATTTGTCTGCCCAGCCCGCGTAGTAGAAGAAGTGCGCGGCCACGAGCGGCAAATCCACGTCGCGGCTTTCCTTGATGGTCTTGCCACCGTCCATCGTTTCGAACACGGCCAGCTCGCGCGACTTCTCCTGGATGATGCGGGCGATGCGATAGAGATACTTGCCGCGCTCGCGCCCCGGCATTTTGCTCCAGACCTTGTCGTAAGCCTTGCGGGCGGCCTTCACCGCGCGGTCCACGTCCACCGCATTGGCCGCGGCAATCGTCGTGAGCGTCTGCTCCGTCGCGGGGTTGACCGACTCAAAGTACTTTCTGGACGACGGCTTCACGAACCGGCCACCGATGAACAATTCGTGTTGCGGCGCGATGACGTAATTCCGGGACTCCTCCGGCGCGGGCGCGTAATCCCATTTGTTGCCGAAATTCAACCGGCACTCCTTGAGGGAGACGACGGTGGTCCGGGAAGGGATAAACGCCCGTTGGGTGGAGCGTTTCGCAAGTGGGAGCTTGGTTTTCATCGCTGGTGTGGGTGGAGGCTAAGCGGAGCCGGACCGATTTACAAAAGGGAATTGTTCTAGGAATAATCCGTGGAAGCGGCGGACCGGAGTTGCGCCGGGCTTGGGGGGAATGCCCCCAAGCTTGACTTGCGTCAAACTGGATTCCAATCCGGTGGTGTACTATCCTCCGCCATTACCAAGCACCGGGATGATGCGTTATCGAACCTATTTCATGTTATTGGTCGGGTTGCTGCTCGTGGTCGGCAGGCTTGCCGCGGCGACGGAGCTTTTCGAGCAGCCACCGATCAATTACTCGACGGCCCGGCCGAGCGACGCCGTGACGCGGTTGCAGGCCCGTTTGAGCAGCGGCGACGCCAAGCTGGGCGGTCACGAGCGCGGCCTGGTTCAGGAATTGTTGCGGGACTTGAACATTCCGGTGGAAAGCCAGGTGCTCGTGTTTTCCAAGACCAGCCTGCAACGCCAGCGCATCAGTCCCGACCGGCCGCGCGCATTGTATTTTTCCGACGATTGTTACGTGGGCTGGGTGCCGTCGGGATTGATCGAGGTGGTCGCGATTGATCCCAAACTGGGTCCGGTGTTTTACCAGCTCGATCCCAGCACCACCGCCACCGACGCGGTCCACAGTTTCCAACGCAA
The DNA here is from genome assembly GCA_039806955.1 of Verrucomicrobiota bacterium. Taxonomy (GTDB): domain Bacteria; phylum Verrucomicrobiota; class Verrucomicrobiia; order Limisphaerales; family JADLHS01; genus JADLHS01. The sequence goes on from JBDHQI010000034.1 coordinate 20,874, forward strand.
CGCCGATTGCCTCCGTTGTCATGGCGGGACGTTTGTCCGGGACATCCCGGGGCTGTTCGTGCGCTCCATCCACACGGACGCGACCGGGGAGACGCTGTTGCGGGGCGGCTCGGAGGTCGTGGACTTCCGCACGCCGTTCACCAATCGCTGGGGCGGATGGTATGTGACCGGAAAGCATGGCCGCGCGTTGCATCGGGGCAATGTGTTCACCCAGGAGAAGGACGATCAACTGGTGGTGGACTTCCAGCGCGGGGCGAACATCACCAGCCTCGACCGGTTTTTCGACACCAGCCGCTATCCCACCAACAGCAGCGACATCGTGGCGTTGCTCGTGCTCGAACATCAAACCGCCATGCAGAACACCATCACGCGGGCGGGCATGGACTGCCGTCGGATGCTGGAATATCAGGCGGCGCTGCAACAGGAGCTCAAGGTGACCTCCACTAACGAACTGGCCTTTGCGAGCGTGCGCAGCGTGTTTGCCGGCGCCGTGCAGAGTCTCGTGGACGATTTGTTGTTTTACCGGGAAGCGGAACTGCCCGCCGGGGTGGAGGGTTCGCCGGCGTTTCAGCGCGCCTTTCAGGCGGGCGCGCCCCGGACGGCTGACGGCCAGTCGCTCAAGGATTTTTCATTGGCAGGCCACCTGTTTCAGCATCGGTGCAGTTACCTGATTAACTCCGAATCGTTTCTCGGTCTGCCGCCGGAACTCAAAAAGCGCGTGTATGCGCGGCTGGAAGCCGTGCTCACTGCGCGCGAAAGCGAGCCGCGTTATTCCTATCTCGACGGTGAGGAACGGTCGCGCATCGTGAACATTCTCCGGGAGACCCACCCGGATTTTCGGAAATTTCTGGCGGCAAAGGCCACAGCGACAGCTTCGTCGGCAATTCGCCGTGAACATCCGTGAAGCGGAACGTAACCGGGTTTGCCCGGCCAGGTGATGAGCCGGGCAATCTGTTTCAATTTTTCCGCCGACTCCTTTTCCGCGAGCGCATTGAGTTTTTTCCAGGCTGGCGGTTCGGCGGAAAAACGGACCAATTTCGGCGTTTCGACGCCGGCCGGCACCCCCCACCCGCAACGGGCACAGTTGAAATGCGTCTTTCAACGCCTGGAAGGAGAAGTCACTGCCGAAGGGCTGTGGTTGACGTCCACGGCCGCCGAGCCGGCGCGTGAACGCTTTCAGGTAATGGCAACGGCGGTGAGCCGCCACAACGCCACTCCGGACGCGTCATCATTTGCGTTTCCGACCACCGGCACCGTCGTCATGGCGGGGCAAGTGGTCCGGTTCAATCGGCCCGGTTTGGTGGAGGAATACTCAGTGAGCCTGGACGGCATCCGTCAGGATTTCATCCTGGTCGAACCTCCCGCCGTCTCGTGGCGGCTCCCTTCCCCGGCGGAGGCGCGGGGGGCAGCGCATGAAACATTGCTCCGGCTGGAGCTTGCCGTGCATGGGGCGGCCATAGAGCCAACCGCTGCGAGCGCGCAATTAACCCTGACGCGTTCCGGGCGCCAGATCGCCTACAGCCGGCTGCGCGTTACCGACGCCGTTGGCCGGGAACTTCCGGCGCGCTTCGCCATGAGCGACCCCGACTGCGCTTCGACGCTGGCGATTTTGGTGGACGATCAGGATGCCGTTTATCCCATCCGGATTGATCCCACCTTCAGCGATGTCAATTGGGTGAGCATGGGCGATTTACCTGGAGCGGACGATGAGATTTTTACCGCAGCCGTGGACGCTACGGACAACCTCTACATTGGTGGACAATTTCATTTGGTAGGGAATACGGTGGCGGCCGGCGTCGCCAAATGGGATGGGCAAAGCTGGAGCGCCATGGGCACGGATGTCGGCAGCGCGATTCGCGCCTTTGCCGTCAACGGTACCGAAGTGTACGCCGGCGGCAGGTTCGTCATCGGGGGCAACACCAAAGTGGGCGTCGCCAAGTGGGACGGCCAGACCTGGCAGCAGCTCGGCCAGCTTGGACTCAGTCCGATGTCGGATGTTCTGGCTTTGACCATAATGAATGGCGACGTGTACGCGGGTGGCGACTTCGTCACCATTGATGGGGTGGCTGCGAATCGGATTGCCCGCTGGGACGGAGACCATTGGCATGCCTTGGGAACGGGCTTGAACGCTTCCGTGCAGGCGTTGGCCGGGTTGAATGGGAAGCTATATGTCGGGGGCTGGTTTACCACCGCCGGTGATGCGCCGGCCTTTTACATCGCGGAATGGGATGGGAATAACTGGCAGACCGTGGGCAGCGGCTTGAATCAACCCGTCAACACTTTGCTTGCCGACAACGGTGAATTATATGTGGGCGGCGTTTTCACCCTGGCGACCAATGCTGATCACCAGGCGATTTCTGCCAATCGAGTGGCGCAATGGGATGGGAGCGCTTGGAACGCCATGGGAGGTGGATTCAACCACGTCGTCAGAACCTTGGCGGTGTGGGATGGCAATTTATACGCCGCCGGTACGTTCACGCAGGCAGATGGGAAGTCCAGTCCCCGCATCGCCCAATGGAATGGCACCACCTGGGATTCCGTGGCCGGTGGATTGAATGACACAGTAAACACCTTGGTGGTGCGGAGCGACGGCCTGTTTGTGGGGGGAACTCAGGTTCTGGCCACCAACCTTGCGACGGGTCCAGTTTACGTGAATCGCATCGCGCGCTGGAACGGGAGCGCCTGGCGTCCTCTGAACAGCGGCTTCAGCTCCTGGGTGTACGCGTTGGCCGCATCCGAAACCAATCTCTACGTCGGGGGCAATTTCAACTCGATCGGCGACTTGAAGGCCAACTACATCGCGCGCTGGGACGGCACGGGCTGGAGCACCCTGCAGGGCGGCATGAATAACCCGGTCTATGCTCTTACCTACGTGGATGGCGCGTTGTATGCCGGAGGTTTCTTCACGCTCGCCGGAGTGACCCCGGTCAACGGTATTGCCAAATGGAATGGCAACGCTTGGAGCGCGTTTGGCAGCGGCATGAACAATCCCGTCCATGCGCTGGCCGTGACCGGCACCACCGTCTATGCCGGGGGCGAATTCACCAAGGCCGGAAATGTGACCGCCAATCGGATCGCCAAATGGAACGGGAGCAGTTGGAGCGCACTCGGCACGGGAATGAACAACCAAGTGGAGGTCTTGCACTGGATGAATGGCGAGTTATATGCCGGAGGCCGGTTTACGACCGCCGGAGGCCAGGCCGCCAATTACCTCGCGAAGTGGGATGGTAATGATTGGTCGGCCGTGGGTGGAGGCGTCAATGGCTGGGTTTACGTCTTGGACACCTGGAATGACCAACTCCTGGTGGGAGGCTCATTCACGGACGCCAGCAACTCCGATGCAACCACCGTCGCCGTCGCCAACATCGCCAGATGGGATGGCACGCATTGGCACGCCTTGGGGACGGGACTAAACGGCAGTGTCCGCGGGCTGGCCGTGGTGGGCAGTGACCTTTACGCCGGCGGCTGGTTTACGGTCGCGGGAGGAAATCCCGTCCCCTACATGGCAAAATGGGACGGCACCGACTGGTCCCCGCTCGGGTCCGGATTGGGAATCAGTTCACCGTACGTGGAAGCACTAACCACAATGGGCAACCGACTCTTCGTCGGAGGACGTTTTATGACCGCCGGCGGCAGGGTGTCCCCCTACCTCGCGCAAGCCATCCTCGGCACTGCCCCCATTCCGCTGCATTGGCAACTCGCCGGTGACACCCTCGTTCTAACTTGGGACGATCCGAATTTCATGCTGGAATCGGCGTCCGAAGCTGGCGGACCGTATGTCGAACTGCCCGACGCCACCAGTCCGCACCCCACCCCGCTAACCGGGCCACGACGTTTCTTTCGCTTGAAGTCGCCCTGAGACGACAACTTTCCAATCGCCCGACGGAACTCAATGGGGCGCTTTGAAATTAGGAAATTTTGACCCGCGTCAAAGTTGGACTGATAGCCTTCAGTCAGAGTGACGCCATGAGCGACGAGATTGTTACGTTGGATGTGCGGGAGGAAATCAGTCAGGGCCGCGAACCGTTCGGCATTATCATGCGCACGGTGTCCCAGTTGCAGCCCGGCCAAAAATTCCGGCTGCTGGCTCCGTTTGAACCAGCTCCCCTGTACACGGTGTTGGGCAACAAAGGTTTCACCCACGAAACCAAACAACTGGATTCCGACGTTTGGGAAATCACTTTTTCGCCGGACCGCGCGTCCAAATCCGCCCCTAAAAACACGGCGCCCGCCGTGCCCGTGAACGTGAATGAACCCACTTCCTTCATCGAAGTGGACGCGCGCGGGCTGGAGCCGCCGCAACCGATGGTAACGATTTTGGAAGCCGTGGCCAAACTGCCGGCCAAAACGGGAATTCGCGCCCGCACTGACCGACGGCCAATGCACCTTTACGCACACCTCGAAGAACGCGGTTTTTCCAGCCAGAGCACCGAGCAATCCGATGGCAGTTTTCTGACGGAAATTCGTCCGCTCTGATCCCCGCGAATCAACGCCGTCTCGTCCGCTCGTCTCAATACGTCAGGGCGCGCCTTTGTAAGGTCAGCGCCATGTGGCGAATTGGCGTGCTGATTGTTCTGCTGTTGCCCCTCAACCTGGACGGCGTGGCGGAGGGGGAGGGCGGTTTCGCGTATTTCGGGTGGTTCGCGGTTCAGCCAGCGGCGGGCGGTCGTGGAGTCGTGGTTGCTCGGGTGACGACTTCAGCGCCGACAATTGATGCGCGCCTTCCGACAACAGGCCGAACTTTCGTTGTGACCAGATGCGACCCGGTTTTACGAGCCTCAATAAAACGAGGTCATGGGTTTGGGAGCGCCCCCGGCTCGGGTGCCGTTCGATGCGTCCCGCGTCGAACACCGGATGATGCGGCCTGGCCTAAGCCGGAACGAAAGGACAAGCGATGAAAAGCTACAACGAACTGACGCACTGCGCCGGCCTGGACTGGGCGGGTGATCATCACGACGTGGCCGTGGTGAATGCAACCGGTAAAGTCATGGCCGAGTTTCGCATCACAAGCTACGGCAGTTATTCTGGCACCGTGCCCAACGAGAAGATCACCTGGGGCAAACTCGGCAAAGCCACGCCGAAGTTCATCATCGAATCGGACGCGCCCATTATGGCGCCGTTGATCTTTGCGGAGCATGTGCTCGCTTGGTAAGATACGAACGCTCGAATAACACATTATGAAAACCAATACTCACCACACCACGCGGCGCTCCTTCCTAAAAACCAGCGCCACCCTGTCGGCTGCACTCGTTACCGGCGCCCCATTTGTTCACGGCGAAGACAAGGCTGGAGTCAAAATCCCGCCGGTCGGCACTGGCGAGCATCAATATGAAGTGCTGCACGATTGGGGGCAGCTTCCGAATGGCATCGTCTATGGAAATACCCATGGCGTGGCCGAGGATTCGCAGGGGCGCATCTACATCAAGCATACCGTTCACCAGAGTAGTCAGGTGGCCGACGCGGTGGTGGTCTTCGATGCGGAGGGGAAATTCATCAAGTCGTGGGGGGCTGATTTCAAAGGCGGCGCCCACGGCATGCATCTGGTGAAGGAAGGCGGCAGCGAGTTCTTTTACCTTTGCGACACAGCCCGCAAAAAACTGGTGAAAACCGACCTTGAAGGCCAGGTGATCTGGGAACGCGGTTGCCCGGAGGAAACCGGCGGCTATAAGAATCCGCAGGAATACGTGCCGACCAATGTTGCGACCGCGCCGGATGGACGCGTCTTTGTGGCTGACGGGTATGGGCGGAATTACATCCACATCTATCAACCAGATGGCACCTATGTGAAAACCTTTGGCGGCAGCGGCAGGAATCCAGGCCACACAAGTACGCCCCACGGCCTCATGGTGGACACCAGGGGTGAAAAACCGCTCCTTGTCGTGGCGGATCGAAGCAATCGCCGGTTGCAATATTTCACCTTGGACGGCGAGCATGTAAAATTCGTCACGGAGGAACTACGGGCGCCTTGTCACTTCCACCAACGCGGTGATGTTCTCCTGATTCCAGACCTGGAATCGCGGGTGACACTCTTTGACCGTGAAAACAGGCTGATCGCCCATCTCGGCGACGGGAAACATTACAACGGCATTCGTGACAAGGACCGCTCGGCCTTCACCCCGGGCAAATTCGTCGCGCCTCACAGCGCCATTTTTGATCATACGGGGAATATCTTCGTCGTCGAGTGGGTGGAGGTGGGCCGCGTAACCAAGCTGAAGAAGATTGCCTGACGCAATTCACGGGCAGGCTTGCCTGCCTGACACAAACAACAAACTACAACCTCAAAACTCAATGCCCTGGTTCAAGCACGAAGCCACAAACATCACGCGCCCAGAGATTGAGGCCCTCTGCCAGCGCACGCTGGATGAGGCGCGCGCGCGACTAAAATGTGATTTCCGCCGCGTCCTCCTGCTTCCCTCCGACCTGACCCGTACCCACAGTGGCGCGGGCTGGATCACGGAGACGTTTTACAAACTGCTGCCGAAGACTTGCGACGTTCATGTCATTCCCACGCTCGGCCAGCATGTCCCGCACACCGAGGCCGAAAATAAATGGAGGTTTGGTTCGATTCCACACGCACGCATTCACGCGCACGATTGGCGTGGCGGCGTTACGCGTGGCGGCACAATCCCGCGGAGCGCGTGAAAGGGTCAGTCCTGTCCCCTTACGTCCGCTCGCCGCTCGACACGTCCGGCGCGTCTTTGTAGGGTCAGCGCCATGCGGCGAATTGGTGTACTGATTGTTCTGCTGTTGACCCTCAACCTGGGCGGCGCGGCGGAATGGATTCGCGCCGGCCACAACACCAACGCGCCGGTCTGGGGCATCCCGGGCGGTCTCATTTGGGCGATTCCCCCCGGCAAATTGCGGCCCCAGGGCGAACCGCGCGGACTCATCCGGGTCGGTTATCCCGTACTCACCAACGGCGCCAACGGCGGTTATGATCTGATTAATTTCATCGCCGTCGAACCCATCGTCCAAGGCCAGCGCGGATTCAGCGAACTGGAGTTGAGCCAGACCGACCGGAAACCCGGCAAATTATTCTGGTCCGGCGCGGAAACCTCCACGTCCCCCACCAATCAGTTGTCGCCGGGCACGTTGCGGCAACTGGGTTCCGGAATTGAAGAACTCACGGTCACGATCGGCATCGAACGCTTCGAAAACGGCGCCGCGGTCCAACTGCAAATCAGCCAGCGCACGGACCGCCCGGATGAATTGCGCCTGGTGGTGCAGGCCCGGCCGGACAGCGCGCCGTTGGATTACTGCATTTTGACCGCCACGATGGGCAACTGGATTCGGGCCCGGCAGCTTTGGTTGCGCGATCAGGTGATCAACAGTTTGCGGCAATACCGCGAGCATCGCGACACCAGTTTTGCCGCGCACAGCATTTACTCCTTGAAGCAACTCTCCCGCATTTCGGGCGGGGATGTGCTGGTGGCGTTGGCCTCGGACGAATCCAATCCGGCGGCGGTGCATCCCTTTCGCCATTCCGACTCCTGGTATTATGGCGGCCAGCCGGTCACGCAGTACTGGCGCAAGCCAGCCGCCACCGTGCGACCCGATTTGCGTGCGGTGGTCAATGCGCGCTACACCTATTGGCAATCGAAACAACCAATCCCCGGGGGCGTGGCTTTTGAGAATTTTGAATTGAACGAGCGCTATTACCCTGGACAGGAATTCAGCTTTGGCATTACGCGCCAGACCCCGGCGCAACTTGGAATCAAAGCGCGACCATGATCCGCTCAGCGCGCCTGCGCGGCGCGCTGCCGCGCTTCGGGCAGCCAGGCTTCCAGTTGCCGGATGCGCGTGGCATCCAGCGGATGCGTACGCAGGAACTCCGGAGTGTTGTCTCCCTGCTGCTGGTTGAAGGCGCTGAACCGTTTCCAAAACTCGACCGCCGCTTCCGGTGGATAACCGGCCTGCGCCATGTAAATTAACCCGATGTGGTCCGCCTCCGACTCCTGTTTCCGACTGTGCGGCAATTGCACCCCCACTTGCGAGCCGACTCCGTAGGCCAGTTGCGCCACTGCCTGCCAGCGCGGATCGGTGGCCTGCAATCCCAGACCGAGTAAACTGCCGCCCGTTTGCAACAGCATCGCTTCGCTCATGCGCTCACCACCATGCCGTGCCACCGCGTGCGCGATTTCATGCCCCAAAACGGTGGCCAGTCCGGCTTCATCTTTCGTGATCGGCAAAATGCCGGTGTAAACGCCCACCTTGCCGCCCGGCAGACAGAACGCGTTGGCCTCCTTCGACTCGAACACTACGAACTCCCATTGCGCATTCGGCATGTCTTTGCCGGCCACCGCCGCGATGCGTTCGCCCACGCGTTTGACCAGGGCGTTGGCCGCCGCATCGGTGCTGATGGGAGTTTGCTTTTTCAATTCGTCAAAACTGGTCAGCCCCAACTGCATCTCTTCGCCTTCGGACATGATGTTGAGCTGTTGCCGTCCGGTCACTGGCACGGTGTTGCAACCGGTGAACAGGGCGGTAAACCCGAGCGCCGCCACCAGCATCAGCGCCACTCGGAACAAGGAAGCATGAGCAAATCGTTTCATCCCGTTCAGCCAAGCGAAATTCGTCGTGAAATTCAATCTCGAAAGACGCGCTGAGCGCATCTTGATACTGCCCTTGAATGGTAGCGGCGGGCTGCGCTCCTGTCGCGATCAAAACGGCCAGTTGATGCCGATGGAGAAATAAAGCGCCCCAGACATATCGAGCTTGGCGGCGCGGCCCGCGCTTTTAAAGGTCGCATCGCTCATCGGCATGTATTGGACCCCGAGATACAGATCGCCGTTCTCCACAGTGTGCAAAAGCAGCGCGGCAGAAATGTAACCGCCATAGGTGAGTTCGGTTCCACTGTGGCGACCCGCGTTCACTCCAATCGTGCCGTCGGGAAATCGAACTGACTCGAACACTTTCAGATCGCCCGAAACGATTCCCAAAGCGGCGCCGGCGCCGAGCAAGGTGCTGAGGCGCGGATGCGGATCCCATTGCCAGGCAGGCCCAAGACGCAAACTGTAAAGCGTCAGGTCCAGCTCGCGCGTGCCGGCTAAATCCAATCCGGTAAACGTGCCGGCGCCCGCCGTTTCATTTTGCGCCACATCAGAAATCAGCGGCCCCGGCCCGAGATAGGTACCCTGATACGGCGCGTCAGGCGCGACGCTGCCCGCGAGTTGATACGAGTGCGTGATGCGGGTGGCGGAAACCCCGCCCAACGTCTGTCGGTCTTTGATGCCGATCGGCATGAAGCCAAAACCAATTTCCCAGCCCAACGACGTATTTCGCGCCTGGTGCAATTTACCGCCATACGCCAATTCAAATCCTGCTTCCGCGCCACTGTCGCGTTTTGCGCCGCCTTGAACCGTGTAGCTTTCCGCGGCGTGAAAATAAATTCGATCATCCCCTGCCGTGTATTGACCGCCTTCGCCTTGATAGCCCCAATACCACGTCTGATCATGCTGGTTTCCGGAAGCATCCACCCGCACAAAACCGTCGTCGTAGAGGTGGTCCTGCCCGCTCATACCGACGGCGCCTGGATGATTGCCTGAAAAGGCAAACGTGCCAGCCGTGGCAAATTTCGCCTTAAAATTCAGTCCCATCACTGCGCCCAACCGGAAATGGCGCGTCCATTGCGCCTGATCGGATTGGCCCAAATTAAACAGCTGACTTAAATCCTGATCCCAACCTTGCGCTCCAGCAACGCCAATTCCGAGCGCCAGACTAGTGAGCGCTCCGAGGCACGACCGGGTTAATGGGCTTTTGTTCCGCATGGTTCAGGGCAGTTCTAAAACTCGATAAACGCGTTGGCCGATACTCAGCGGCGCGCTGCGCGTCTTGGGCGGTCCTCGATCAATCCATTGCACGCGAGTGGCGGGCGCCACAACCGAGGGTTGCACTGTAAGCCAGGTGTTGGTGCCCGGACCATCCTGATAAATGATGGTGTAAGTCCGGCCGATGTTCGCCGCGAACTCGATCAGAAATCCGTTTGGCGTCATCAGTTGTTTGGTCACCGCCATGCCGTTGGTGGAAGCCGCTGAAAGATCAATGGCGGTCACGCCCAGCGGAGTCAGTGTGTAATCCGACAACGGCTCGCGTTCCAGCGTGTAAAATTCCAGCGTCAATTCCACTCCACCATGACCGGGCACGGAATAGTTATAAAGCGCGTAGGCGGCACCGTCATTGGTCCCGGCGGCGTTGTAGAGCCAGACGCCCGCCGGCAGGCCCGCCGCCGCCAGGCGTACAGCGGGCACCGGCGCCGCCAGTTGATTGGTCAGCAGCACCCGCATTTCCAAAAGGCCGGTCTGGGGATTGATCTGCTGCGCCAGCACGGTCGCAGCGAGTCCGCCCGAAATAAAGGCACTGATGGGCAGGGTGCTGGTCGCGACGTTGTTGGTGGGATTCGGATCGTCCCCGCCGCCGCCCACCGCCGCGCTTAAATTGAAATCACCCGCTTGCGCGCTGCGCACGGAGAGCAACAATTGCGCGACACCACCGTTGGCAAGCGAGCCGATCGTCCACGTCAAAGTGTCGCCGGAAAGATTGGTGGCGGCGTCCGATGGCGTGACGCTCACCAATTGAAAGGTGCTGGGCAGCCAGTTGGTGACCACCACCCCCGAGGCGGCGCTGGGCCCGAGATTCGTTACGAACAAGCCGATGCTCGTGAGATCATTCGTGAAAATGCCCGTGCCGGCATTGGTCAAACCAATAGCCAGATCGGCAACGGGAAACCCGACCTGCGTCACGAGGTTCGTGGTCATATTGGTGCGGCCCAAGGTGAACACGGTAAATTCATTGGTGAACGCGCCGGAGGTTTGTGGACGCAAACTCATGGTAAGCCGCGCCACCTGGCCATAGGCCATCGGACCAAACGTGAAAATCAAACTGTCGTTCGAGTTGGTAATGAAGCCGCCGAATGAATTTGTCGCGCCAACGATCTCCGCCGGACCGGACGTTTGGTTGGTAACGATGACTTGCGGCAGCGTCACGCCGGAAATGTTGGTGATGAACAGCGAATAGAAAACTTCCTCGCCCGGTTGCACCGAAGCGGGGCTGGAACTGGGCGCAAGCGAGAAATCCACGAACTGCGCTGACGCGCGACCGCCCCCCCACAGCACCCCGCTTAACCCGAGGAATACCAGCCAACGTCGCCAGGTCATTTGCGCTTCAACTGAATTATTTGTTTCACGTCCGGTTGGAGTGTGGCGCGGTTTCACTTTTTGGCAATGGGATATTTCAGGCGCGGGAAGATTCTCTGTTTCACCGCTTTCACCGCTTTAAGCTTGAAGCATTCGCCGTCATGACGCACCCTGTTCCGTGCCAGGGCCCATGGAATGTGGACTTACGAACCCCGTCAGGGCCGGAAGGCAGCAGCGGCAGTTTGCTCCGCATCTGCCGTGGTCACCCTGGCACTTCCCAATTTACGATTTGTGATTTTAGATTTACGCTTTTCCCACGGGTCACATTTGGCTCGCAAATCGTGAATCGTAAATCATAACTTTTCTGCCATGTCCTATCAGGTCATAGCTCGCAAATATCGTCCGCAACGGTTCACCGACGTGGTCGGCCAGGAGCACGTCACCGACACGCTCGCCAACGCCATCAAACAGAACCGCATTGCGCACGCCTACATCTTCTGCGGGCCGCGCGGCACCGGCAAAACCACCATCGCCCGCATCTTTGCCAAGTGCCTCAACTGCACCGGCGGACCGAAGGTGGATTTTGACGATCACGACGAACGGGTGAAAGAGATCACCGAGGGCCGCGCGCTGGACGTGCTGGAAATTGACGGGGCCAGCAACAACGGCGTCGAACAGGTGCGCGAATTGCGCGAGACCTGCCAGTACATGCCGGCAAACGGCAAATTCAAAATTTACATCATTGACGAAGTCCACATGCTCTCGACGGCGGCATTCAATGCGCTGTTAAAAACCTTGGAAGAGCCACCGGCGCATGTGAAATTCATGTTCGCCACGACCGATCCCGAGAAGGTGCTGCCCACCATTCTTTCGCGTTGCCAGCGCTTTGATCTGCGGCGCATCCCCATGGCGTTGATCATCAAGCACCTGACCGAGATCGCCACGAAAGAAGGGGTCAAGGCGGACGCAGGCGCGCTCTACGCCATTGCGCGTGGCGCGGACGGCGGCATGCGCGACGCCGAATCGGCGCTCGATCAATTGATCAGTTTCTGCGGCGATACCATTCAGGAAGCGGATGCGCTCACGATGTTCGGACTGACCGGGCAGCAGCAAATTCTGGCGCTCGGAGAAGCGATCCTGACGGGCGACATTCAAGCGGCCTTGCGGCAATTGACCGAATTGATCCAGCAAGGCAAAGATCCCGGACGCCTGCTTTCTGATTTGCTCGGCCACATCCGCAACCTCATTTTATTCCAAGTCTCCAAGGGTGATTTGGAACTGCTGCAAGTTTCCGAGGCCGAAGGGAGCGCGCTCAAGGAACAATCCCAGGCAGCCTCCACTGAAGCGTTGACGCATATCCTCGAAGTTCTCTCTGACGCCGAGTTGCGCCTGCGCGATGCTGCATCGAAAAAGATTTTGCTCGAAGTCACGCTGTTGCGCGCCATCGAAGCCCGGCAAGCGATCAGCCTGGACACGGTGTTAAAGCAATTGCGCATGCTGCGCGAGCAGGCCGGTGGCGCTCCGTTACCACCACTGGCGTCGCTGCGGGACCCTCGCCCCGTCACGCCGTCGAAACCAACCGCGCCGCCACCCAAACCCGTTGTCCAAGAAACCCCACCGCCGGCACCAGTGGCAAAGACCAAGTCGTCACTGAGTGGGGAAAAACTCACCACGCTCTGGAAGCAGCTTCTGGAATCCGCCGGACGGGCCAGTCCGTTCATTCGCACTTATTTATTGGAAGCGCATCCGGTGTCTTTCGAGGACGATTTGTTGACCATTGGATTTGACCCTGAATTCGACGACCACCGCGGTTTGGTGGACCATTCGCGCAACCACGCGGTGTTGCAAACCAAGCTGGCCGAGCTGGGCTTCGCCGGAGCGCGGGTAAAGTTTATTTGCGCGGAAGCACCGGCGGATTGGGTCCGGCCCGCACCGGAGCCAGCCGCGCCAGAATCCAAAACACCCCCAGCCGCCACCGGCAAAAGCGAAACGAGCGCGAGCAGTAAAAAGCCTGCGGCGAACGGCGGCAAAGGCAAAACCTCCACTCGCGAATCTTTCAATGCAGAGGATTTCAAAAACGATCCGTTGATTCAAAAGGCGCTGGAGATTTTCAAGGGAGAGATTGTGGAAGTGCGGACGTAAAACTGGTGTGGCATGAACGAAACCGACCGCAAGAGTGGCCGCAAGCAAGAAGTGTCCTGGCTGTTGTTGCTCACGGTCACGGGGGTGATAGTAGCCACCCTTTCGTTGCAATATCGTAACGTGTTCTACACGGAAGGAGAGGTGCTGCAGAGATTATTCGCTCTGCTGACTGGCTTCGTCGCATGTTGCGTCCTAACAGGGTTTCGTCATCGCACCATTGCCTTGTGGTGTGTCACGTCGCTGGGGGGGGGTTGCCTATTACTTTGGCAGTCATACCAGAATCGCAAGTGGGCAACAATTCATGAGGACATTATCTCCATTGTACCGTTTGCCGAAGAATTGAAGAACGAAACCGGTCATTATCCCGCCAGTCTTGATGGATACGCCTTCAAAAACGCTGGTGTTAAATCGCATATTTACGGTTTTGTTTCTGACGAAACAAACGAATTTTGCGTCACCTACTTTATGAACGATCCGGGGATTTCCTACTGGTATTCGTCCAAGTCAGGATTCGGTTATTATCCTGACTAAGCCGGAACGATGCCGTTGGTCCAGGTGGAACGGCCCACTTGGCCGTTCTGGGCGGCAGCCTGCCGCCCAGCCGGGCGCACGGAGATCGCACACCATTGGGTTCGCACTCTTTGCGTTCGGCTATCAGGCTGGTAGCCCGACAGAACGGGCCAGTGGCCCGTTCCCCCCAAACTCCAATCGAATCGTTCCGGCGAAGCAAACCGCATAAGGAAAAGCAACTTCGTTTAACCGCAATGTAAATTTGTGTCCAGCATTGGAAAACTCATGAAATAGGCTGCGCGAATGCCGCAGCAAATGGAACAGATTCAGGCCGATTTCGCCAAGCGCACGGTGGAAGCCACCAGCGGCGGCATGGTCAAAATCGCTTGAACGCGACACCCGAGATTGACTCCGGCTTGGAATACTTCAGATTGTCGGCATGACGCTAACGGCCATTTTGATTCCCGCCGAAGAGGGTGGTTTTGTCGCCCTGAATCCAGAAACCGGCGCCACCCCCCAGGGCGAAACCGTGCCCGAAGCCATCAATAATCTTCACGAAGCAACGGAACTCTATCTGGAGGAGTTTCCACTGGCGCAGAAAGGCCGGCCCTTGTTGACGACTTTCGAGGTGGCCGTCAATGCCTAAACTGCCCCGCATATCCGGCGCGGAGGCGGTGCGGGCTATGCAACGGCTCGGTTTTCAGATCGCCCGTCAGCGCGGCAGCCACATCGCTCTCCGGCCGGTTCGTCCGCGCTGTGTCATTCCCAATCATCGCGAACTGAAAGTCGGCACTCTGGCAGGCGCGCTGCGACAAGCGGATGTTTCCGCCGAGGAATTTATCAACGCCCTGCAAGCATTCACTCCCTTAAATCTTTGCAATCAAATTTATGTCCAGCATTGGAAAACTCATGAAACAGGCTGCGCGAATGCAGCAGCAAATGGAACAAATTCAGGCCGACCTCGCCAAGCGCACGGTGGAAGCCACCAGCGGCGGCGGCGCGGTCAAAGTCACCGCCAAGTGCGACGGCAGCCTCGCGGCCATCAAGATTGATCCGCAGGCGCTCAATCCCTCCGACGCGTCGGTGGTGGAAGACATGGTGTTAACCGCCGTGAATCAGGCACTCGCCCAGGCCAAGGAAATTTCCAACACTGAAATGGGCAGGGCCACGGCTGGGTTTAATCTGCCGGGATTTGGGTGAATTGCAGCGGCGGTCATAGACCGTCGCTACATGCCATGCTTCCGGATTCCATCACCGCATTGGTTGCCGCGCTCACTCGGCTGCCCGGGATCGGCCCGCGCTCAGCGGAGCGCATCGCCTTGCATCTGGTCCAAGCCGAGCCGGACGTCGCCAGGAATCTTGCCGAAGTCGTGGTCGAGGCACGGGAACGCACGCGGTTTTGTGAACGTTGCGGGGCGCTCACCGAAAAATCGCCCTGCACGATCTGCTCCGATCCGCGCCGCGATCACACGCTGGCCTGCGTGGTCGAGCGCGCGGTGGATTTGCTGCGCATCGAAAAGTCCAGCGCGTTTCGTGGCCAATACCATGTGTTGGGCGGAAAAATTTCGCCCCTAGACGGGGTGGAACCGAAAGACCTGCGCATTGCGGAACTGGAGCAGCGTTTGCAAACCGAACCAATTCAGGAAATCATCATTGCCTTGGGCACAGACGTGGAAGGCGACGCGACGAGTAATTATCTGGCGAAACGACTGGCGCGGCCCGACCTGAAAATTTCGCGCATCGCCTATGGCCTGCCTGCGGGCAGCGGCTTGGAATATGCAGATGAACTTACCTTGAGCCGCGCGCTTGAGGGGCGCCGCGAAATGCAATAAAGCCATGCACTTGAACAAAGGAGCAACGGGCCGACCCAGGCGGATTTCCATTTCCCAGGAAACACACGCATCCGCCGCCGCCCCCGAGGCGCGAACGCCCCCGCAGTCGAATCATCAAACCACTACGCTCTTTAGGAGTCTTCGCAGCCATGAAACCTCAAATTGTCGTTTTCGATCTCGGTAAAGTTCTGGTGGACTTTGACTATTCCCGCGCTGGACGCAGTCTGGCCGCGCAGGCAAATTTACCTGCGGCCGAAATCCAGGCGTACCTCGATCACTCTCCCCTGCTCTTTCGCTATGAAACCGGCGAACTCACCCGGCGGGAGTTTTACGCGACCGTTTGTCAACACACCGGATTTCGTGGCAGTCTGGAAGAATTCAGCGTGCTGTTTGCCGATATTTTCACGGAAATTGGCGAAATGACCGCCCTGCACGCAGCGCTGCGCGAACGCGGTGTGCCCACTTACATATTTTCCAACACGAACGATCTCGCCATTGAGCACATTCGTCGCGACTTCCCGTTCTTCGCCAATTTCAACGGTTACATCTTCAGTTATGAAGTGGGCGCGATGAAGCCCGAGGCGAAAATCTATGAGGCGCTGGAAACGCTCACAGAAAAGCGTGGCGCCGAAATTCTTTATCTGGATGATCGGGCGGAGAACATCGCGGCGGGCGCAGCGCGGGGCTGGCAAACGATCCTGCAAACGGCCCCGACGCAATCGCGCGCTGAAATTGAGCGGCTGGGGTTATTGGATTGATATGCGGGATCACTCCGGCATTAGCCTGCAGCCGGCCGCACGGCTTTAATTCTTGCCGATCAAGAGGTGCTCCAGTTTCTCCCCACCATCCCCCAGCGCGAACAGGCGCTCGGAAACTTCGTTCAATGCGCGGCGCGCGGTTTGGAACTGCTCCGCAAGCGTGCTCAATATCCCGGATAGCTGATAGCGCCGGGCCAGACGGTGATCGCTGGCGATGCCATATTGACTGCGCCCGAGCGCCTCATAATAGCTCAAATCAGGAAACCCCTTGCGCCCGGCCCGAAAGCGAATGCGTTCGGGAAAGACGCCGGAAAGAAACAACGAGTGGTTACCGATATGAACGCGGATTTGGAAGCTGGTGCGATCGTCAGCGGTGCGCAACGCCGCCAGCATTTCAAAAAAGTAATCCAGCCCGTTGGGTTGCCCCGGCACGACACAACGCAATTGCTCCGCCCGCGCAAACCCGGTCAGCACCTCAGCCACGTAATCGGCGACGCGGCGGTCGTTCACTCCGGCTCGCTTCAAAACGTGGCGCACTAAAACGTAGAAATAAAAATGTGTGGAAACCCGCAGGCAACCGCGCCGCTCCAGCAAGGCCTGCAACAACGCGTCATCGTCGAGAATCAGATCACGCGTGTCTTCATCCGCCAGCAGCCGAACAAGACATTCCGTGTCGCTCAGTTTCGATCCCATCACCTCGCGAACGAAGTCCACGTCTGCCGCGCTAAATTGCACGCGACAGTTCGGTTGAATTACTTTCATGCGTTGCTCCAGCTTACGCGATTAAACGCGAACGACAACTTACTTTCCGTGGTTGCAGGCAAAAGCGATGCCAAACGGACCGCCGCGCGCCGACCGAATCCGCGCTGGCCTGGGCGCGAAAAAATTACCATCCTGAATCAATATGAAAAAAAATTGCGGACTCCTCATCGGATGTGTGATGGGATTTTGCTTCGCACCTCGCCCCGCTTTGGCCGCGCCGCCGTTGGATTTTCATGGTGAACAATTCCTGCCCTTCACCTCATTCCGCGCTTTTACTCCGGAAACCCAACCGGACCGTAATGAAATGACTCTGACTTCGCCAATAATCGAAACCGGCATCAACTGGGGTGAATTGGTGATTTCCTGGAATGCCGACCTGAAGCCCACCGACTGGCTTGAGGTCAAGGCGCGAGCGATTTATCCCGAGCACACGACAAAGTGGTTCACTTTTGGACAATGGTCGGTTGCGCCCCAAATCCACGAACGGGCCAGCGTCAAACGCCAACGGGACGCGGACGGCACGATGGATACCGACACCCTGGTCCTCGAACGCCCGGTAAATCGTGTGCAGGTGCGGATCATCTTAGGCTCAACCGCGCGAACCAAACCAAAACTGAAATTCCTGAGCCTGTCCGTGTTGGATACGAAATATCAACCGCCCGTACGCCCGCCAAACCGCGCAGCCTGGGGCAAACTCATCGAGGTGCCCAAACGCTCGCAAATGGATTACCCCAACGGCAAAGTTTTGTGCAGCGCCACCACCACCTCCATGCTGCTGACGTACTGGAGCCGGCAATTGAATCGTCCGGGTTTGAACGTGGATGTGCCGGAAGTGGTTCAGGGAATTTTTGATCCGGTCTGGGACGGCACGGGCAACTGGATTTTCAACACGGCTTACGCCGGTAGCTTCCGCTGGATGCGCGCCTACACGACCCGATTGCTTGATTTGACCGAATTGGAAACATTGATCGCGCACGGGATCCCCGTCGGCCTCTCGGTTTGTTCCAATCGCTTGAACGCGCGTAGTCGGACGCCCAGCGGGCATCTGGTCGTTCTGGTAGGCTTCACGGAAACAGGCGATCCGATCATCAACGATCCCGGCAAAACTCAACCGACCCCCAAAGTGTTTCCGCGCGCCAACGTAATTGACGCCTGGGCTTACTCCAAAAACGCCGTCTATCTGATTTACCCGGTCAACACCGTTTTACCCAGCGACCCGTTTGCTCATTGGGAATCGCGCACCTCGAAACGCGCCATCAAACTGTTGCCCTGATTTATTCGCGGCCCGCCGTTGATCAAAGGCCGAGGCCGCGCCAAATCGTGTTTAGTCCGCACGGCGCATGAACGTCCCGGAACGCCATTCCTTCTCAGTTTTAGCCCGAACCAATTTCCATCCCGCCGCGGCGTAGGCCCGCTCCACCCGGGCAAACTCCACTTTGAGAATTCCGGCAACGACCAAAGCCCCGGCAGGTTTCACTCGGGCCAGGATGCGATCCCGTTCGTTTAGCAACAAATCCGCCAGAAGGTTCGCGCAGACCAAATCGTAACGCCGGGCGGAACGCTGTGGCAGCCGGGTCAGATCGGCGCGCGTAATGCGCAAGCGATCGGCCACGCGATTTCGCCGCGCATTGGCGCGAGCAGTCTTGACGCACTGCGGGTCGTAATCAAAGGCGGCAATTGGCGCGAATCCTAATTTTGCCGCTGCGATGGCTAAAATTCCGGATCCCGTTCCCATGTCGAGAAAAGACCGGGAACCAGCGCGCCGCGCCGCGC
The DNA here is from genome assembly GCA_039806955.1 of Verrucomicrobiota bacterium. GTDB lineage: Bacteria > Verrucomicrobiota > Verrucomicrobiia > Limisphaerales > JADLHS01 > JADLHS01. Next base: position 39,783 of record JBDHQI010000034.1, read on the forward strand.
GCGCCAATTCGTGCAAACAAAAGCTCGTGGTCGGATGCTGCCCCGTGCCGAAGCTTAAACCGGGATCCAGCACGACGAGTTTTTGTCCGCGCTTCGGTTTGCGTTTGATCCAGCCGGGCTTGACCAGCAGAGCCTCGCCAATTTCCATGGCGGAAAAGTGTCGCTTCCAAGCTTCAGCCCAGTTCGCTCGCGGCAACTGTTGAATCCGAATTTGCCCCGGCCCAAGGTTCAGTCCACAGCTTTGAAGTTGTTGCAAACCTGCTTTTAAGGCCGCTACCGTTTTGGCGCGATTTCGCGGCGCGTGTGGAGAATAAACGGAAACGGTGAGCGCTCCCGATTCCACGTCGGTGTAGGAAGACGGTCCAGGGGCAACTGCGGCCGCCAGTAATTCCGCCACGGCTTCTTCCGCTTCCGGATGCGTGACGATGGCCGTTTTCCAGATGATTTGCGCGCTCATGAGCGGTTAAAACGAAGCCGTAAGGCAAAATTAAAATTACTCCGGTTGTTCCGCGTGATTCAGTCCCGACAAATCACGCCAGGGAGTGAAATCGGATAAACGCAAACGCGTGCGTGCGCCGTTGATGACCACCGTGGAAATGCTCGCATACTCGATTTCCATCCAGTCCATTTTTGCATACGGCAGGCGCAGTAAAAGCGAGATCAACATCCGGATGACGCCACCGTGACAAAAGACGCCGACGGACTTCCCCTGCCCTTGTTCCTGAATCTGCCGCAGACAGTTTTCGATGCGCGCCTGATACGCCTCCATGCTTTCCGCTTGCGCAACCTTCCCGCCCACCAGCGCTTCGAGCCATTGATGCGAATCAAAACCGTAACGTTCCTTGACCTGCGCGAAGTTAAGTCCCTGCCAGACCCCGAAATTCACCTCATGCAAGTCCGGCAGAATCACCGGCTGCAGATCGGATTGTCCGCGCAACGGGGCCAAGGTCTGCTGCACCCGTTTCATCGGGCTGGCAAAAATCGCCTCGAGCGGCTGGCTCTTCAGGTAATCCGCCAAAACGCGCGCCTGCGCTTCGCCACGCGGCGAAAGATTCATATCAATCGTGCCGCCGAAAACGCCCTGGTAAGCCGATTCCACTTCCGCGTGGCGGATGAAATGTAAAGTCGTGTTCACTCAAAATTTAATCTGGATTAAAACCGAAAACTCAAACCGTGAAAACCGATCTCGAAGCTCGGAGCCGCGAGCGAAGTGCGGTCATGCGCCGGATAGAGCTTGCTCCTGTGCGGCCAGTAATTGTCGGATGCCGGCTTTGCCCAGCGCGAGCAATTCGGCCAGTTGCGCTTCGGTGAAGGTGGCTTCTTCGCCCGTTCCCTGCAGTTCAATAAATTCACCGGCGGCGTTCATCACCAGATTAAAATCCACCGCCGCCGCCACATCCTCGGTATAACATAAGTCGCAGAGCGCCTGCCCCGCTACAATACCCACGCTCACGGCGGCCACCGCGCTCAGGATGGGATTCTCCGTCAGTTTTTTTTCAGCGAGCAGCCGGCGCACTGCAAAAACCAGCGCCACGTACGCCCCGGTGATCGCGGCTGTTCGCGTCCCTCCATCCGCTTGCAACACATCGCAATCCACACACAGCGTGCGCGAACCCAATTTTTCCAAATCCAGCGTGGCGCGCATGGTGCGCCCGATGAGCCGCTGGATCTCCTGGGTGCGCCCATCAATTTTACCTTTGGTGCTATCCCGCGGTTTCCGTTGCAGCGTGGAATACGGCAGCATGGAATACTCGGCCGTGATCCAGCCGCCGGTAACATTTTGCTCCTTCATCCATCGGGGAACATTTTCCTCGATGGTCACCCCGCAAATGACCCGGGTGTTCCCCCACTCGATCAACGTGGAGCCGGTGGCGTTCGGCGCAATGTGATTTTTGAAGCTGAGCGGACGCAACTCAGCGGCACGACGACCGTCAGCGCGAAGTGAGGAACTTTGGGATGAAACCATAAGGTAATCGTGATGTTAATTGACTCCGGCCCGATGGCAACGCGGAAAACAGCGGTGAAAATTTTCACCGACGCCGCCAAGCCACCTTATTCCGCAAGCTCGACAATCGGAAGCCGCACCTGTGAGTTCAAGTATTGAACGCGCTCCTGAGCAGCCGACTCAGTGAGACGACAAACATTCATCCGCACCGAGCAACGGATCACTTTGGGCTTGGGGATTTACCCGACGACTGGCGCTCTTGCAGTTGCCGAATGAGATACTGATCTTCGGTCGCTTGTTGCCAGGCGGAATACCAGAGATTCCGGAGCATCTGTCCGCCACGCACCAGTTGCCCTTCCAAAAACGCGCGGCCCTCCTGCGAGGCGGGATTTTCGGACGCTAATTTTCCCGCTTTTTCCAACTGATAAAGCGGCACGATAAATTTCTCTGTTTCGAGCAAATACGCCATGACCGCGCGGAAGGTGTCCCCTTCCACAAACGGATTACCGACGATCTGCGCCGCCTTGATTTTCCGCGCCAGCAACGCCACGTCCACCGGCCCGGTCTTTTTCAAAAAGCCACCATCAATCCAACTATGAAAACCGCGATTAGTGGTGAAACCACTGGGATTATCACCCACCCAGCCGTGATGGTGTTTGGTAACGTGCAACGGCTGCGCACAATCGCCGACGAAATGGCCCTGCAACGCCATGATGTAAATGATGTTCTGTTGCGCATTAACAATTTCTTCCGGCGTGCCGCCATACTCCTGAAATGCTTTCAAATAGGAGAAGGCGGAACGCAAGCGCCCCTGATATTCCGTAATCGCCCAAGGCGCGAAACCAATCAGCTCGCGGGTGTGATCCTTGTTTTTCAGCGGATCAAGTAACGGAAAGCGATCCGGGTAAGCGGCGCGTTCCACGCCGATTTTCTGCGCGAAATCGTAACGAAAAATCGGCAGGGTTTCGGGGGTGAGCTGAAACAACTCCAGTTCTTCGAGGTCCAGATAATGATCCGGGCCGTTACAATGATTCAACGACTGATCGTCATTGATGTTGCGCCAACGATCCGGTTCGCCCGCCAGAAACCCGATCCGCTCGCGCGCCTCGGGGGTTTTGACAAACGCCGGAAACCCCGCCGGCAAAGTTTCCAGCGCCAGCAGATTAACCGCGCGATGGCCGGCATAATCCCAGGCGCGCACGCTGACCGTCTGCGCCCCAACCAGCAACAGCGCCAAACCGACTTTAACTTTCATGGTCCACTTCATTCGGTAAATTTTAGCGTTGCCAGCCGTAAAACAAAACATATTCCAGGGCGCTTGCATATTATTGCGGCCCTTCTAGAGTGGCAGTGGTCATGAAATGGTCTCCAACCAGGCCGCGCCGCGGCTTCACGTTGATCGAGTTGCTGGTCGTCATCGCGATCATCGCGATATTGGCGGCCTTGTTGCTTCCCGCGCTGGACATTGGGAAACGCAAAGCGGCGGGACTTTCGTGCATGAACAGTCACCGGCAACTGACCCTCGCCTGGCAGATGTACGCCATTGATAATAATGACGCACTGCTCTTTGCCAGTGAATCGCTGGACCCGGACAAGCTGTGGACGGCCGATTACGCCTGGGTCACCGGCACGCTCAACTACAGTTCCTGTGATCCGCGAAATTGGGACCCCTCGCTCACCATTGAAACAAGTCCGCTGTGGCCGTACACAGGAAAAAATCTGGCCATTTGGAAATGTCCCGCGGACCGCTCCGGCGTAACGGTGAACGGCCAGTTCAAACCGCGCGCCTGCGCAGCATGTCCATGAACGTCTTCCTCGCAGCCTGTCGGACTTAGGGAACGCAATTTTAGCAAAGTGGATTGAACAGTTGCTGGGCGTGCGCGTCTGAAATCCA
>JBDHQI010000035.1:0-43603 GCA_039806955.1 Verrucomicrobiota bacterium
GGCCTGGTGAATGATGCGGCCATCCTGTCACGACGTTCATGGGTGTCACCTCTTTTTTTTGCTTTTTATAGCTCATAAATTGCGCAGGCCGCTCGGATTCGCGGTGATCTCCACCCTCCGGCAATTTGGTTTTGCCGGTGGAGGAGCGGTGGTTACGCACGGGGGCATGCGCAACTTGCGCGGTGGCGGTGGCGTCAACCCGCTGGAAGCTCTGGCGGCCTGCGAGCGCCGGGTATTGGCCGAGGTGGCCCAGGAGAAAACCGACAAAGAAGTGGCGGCAGCCCTGAATCTGACGGCCAAGACCGCGCGGAATTATTTGGACCGCATTTTTATGAAGCTCAAAATCCACACCCGCACCGAAGTGGTGCTGATCTACACCCGGCATAATCGGAAAAACCCGGAATGGGAATGAGCGGGCAAGGTGATTTCCTTTGAGCATTGGCAGGATTGCCAAAAATCCCCGATGGGGCGAGAGGCGGGGCGAGGGAAACGATGGCTTGCCGTCGCTGCTCTTGGGTTTGTGGTTTGCTTGCAAGATTCTGGTGAGTGAAGGTCACATGGTAACCCACCTTGTCATGCCGCCAGCACACAGTCATTGCGTTCCGATGCTGATGAGAAATCAGTTTTGGTCAAGATACTGCCCGCTATCTCCGCAGCCTATACCAAAGCAAGTGAAGAGTGTGGCGACATATCGTCCTTCATGGGGTTAGGCTCGTTCTGCTTCGACGGCTACAATTTTAATTAAACCGCTATATGGTTGCTGATTTCCAATTGGGCGACGGGAAAATCAAGGTTTGCAGCGCGCTCAATTTCTGGCTGAATGACCCGAGAAAAATTATGCGTCAGACCAAAGTAACACTGCTCGGAGCCGGCTTCATCGCCGACATACACCTGGAATCCTATCGTCGGTTTGTGCCCGAGGCGGAGGTTGTGGCGGTGTACACCCGCAATGCGGAGAAGGCTGCGGCGTTCGCGCACAAACACCAGATCGCCCGCTGGTTCGACGATTTGGAAGCCGCCATCACCCAGTCCGACTGCGAGGTGGTAGATGTGTGTCTGCCCAATTTTTTGCATCACCGGGCCGTGCTGGCCGCGGCGCGGGCCGGCAAACATGTCATTCTGGAAAAGCCGCTCTGTCTGACGCTGGACGAGGCCGACGAAATGATTGCCGCCTGTCAGACTGCCGGAGTGAAATTGATGTATGCCGAGGAACTGTGCTTTGCGCCCAAGTACGAGCGGGTGCGCGCGTTGGCCAACGAGGGTGCGTTTGGAAAAATTTATTTGCTCAAGCAGGCTGAGAAACATAACGGTCCGCACAGCGATTGGTTTTACGACATCAATCAGTCGGGCGGCGGTGTGATCATGGACATGGGCTGCCACGCGTTGGCGTGGTTTCGCTGGATGCTCGGGGGTCGGCCGCGCGCGCTCAGTGTCCAGGCGCATTTGCAAACCAACCTGATTCATCAAGGGCGCACGCGCGGCGAGGAACATGCGGTCGTCATCGTCGAGTTCGAGGGCGGCACCACCGGCATGGCCGAGAACAGTTGGGCCAAGCTTGGCGGCATGGAGGATTGGGCGGAGGTGTATGGCACCGGCGGCGTGAGTTACGCCGATTTGTTTCGCGGCAATGCCGCCCTGGTTTACAGCGAGAACGGTTACGGTTACGCGATGGAGAAGGCGGGCGCAACGAAAGGCTGGACGTTCGCCATTTTCGAGGAGGCCTTCAACCAAGGTTATCCGCAGGAATTGAAACATTTCATTTCCTGCGTGCGCGACAACCAGCCGCCGCTCGTCACCGGTGAGGATGGCCGCGCCGTGTTGGAATTGATCTACGCCGCGTACGCCTCGGCGCGCACCGGACAAAAGGTGAAGTTGCCCTTCCGGCCGCAGGTGAAAAAGCCGGTTGATCTGTGGCTGGGCGCGTAGCGCGGTCCGCCCACTGTCCGCGCCGAAAAACTGCCCTGAAAAACTGGTGGCCGATTACGGCGGCATGGCTTATTTTTGCGCGGCACATGACTAAACAAGTTTCGATCCAAACCTGCATTCCCCATCCAGCCGCTCACCAGGGAGTTCCCGCCAGGGCGCGTCGTCAGTGGCTGCGGCTTCTATTGCTGCCGTTGCTGATGGCTTCACTGGCCCCGGCCCAGGTGCGCCTTAACGAGTTCGTCGCGGACAATGAGGACGGCCTGCGCACGGCGGCGGGCGTGGCGGCGGATTGGATCGAACTGTTCAACGCCGGCGCCGCTTCGGTGGACTTGAGCGGCTGGTATTTGACGGACCGTGCCAACACCCCCACCCAATGGCGCATCCCCGATGGCGTCACGATTCCGGCTCAGGGTTATTTGATCATCTTTGCCGATAGTTCGTCTGAAGCGATCACCAACGGCGAACTGCACGCCAATTTCAGTCTGTCGAAGAGCGGCGAATACCTGGGACTCATTCACCCTGATGGCGTCACGGTCGAGGATGAGTTTGCCCCGACGTTTCCCGAGCAGTTCGAGGACATCTCCTATGGTCGGGCCGCGCGTGAATATGAATTGGTGGGCACAGCGACCTCAGTTCGCTATCGCGTGCCCAACGCGGCGGGGAACGCCCCCTGGTACACGGGGACCGGAGGATTGGGGTTCACCAGTTCCAACGCGACGTTCACCGTCCGCTACTACGAAATGACCTCCAGCATGGCGAACGTGGACGATGCGGAAGCGCGCATAGCCAACAGCAGCTATTGGAAAACGGATCGCTCCTATCCGATCGTTGAATCACATGCGACCATCAACTTTCACGCCAATGGCTCGACGGGTTACTTCGTGAACGACGAACCCTTTCCGGGGCACGCTTATATTGGCGAGGACCGGGACAACTTCGTGGTGGTGGCGGAAGGCGTCATTCATATTCCCACCGCGGGCGAGTGGACTTTTGCGGTGGGCAGCGACGATGGTTTCCGACTGCGCTTGAGTGGTCATGGAGTGAGTTTCGTAGGCGAGTTTCCGGACCCGCGCGGATTCGGCACGACGTTGTCCACCTTCAATTTTCCGGTCGCCGGTGATTACGCGCTCTGGCTCATCTTTTACGAGAACGGCGGCGACGCCTCGCTGGAATTATCCGCTGCGCAAGGTTTTCAAGCTGGGTTCTCGCCCGAAGCCTTCCATCTGGTGGGCGATGCCATCAACGGCCTCCGCCACGCGGGTGCCATCGGCGCTTACGTGACCACGGATGTGGATCCCGACATGCGGGGCGTGAACTCTCGTCTCGATGCCGAATGGAGCTTCAAGCTGGATGAACCCTGGCCAGCGGATCACACTGCGTGGTTACAGGTGCGTTGCGCGGACGGTTTTACTGCGTCACTAAACGGAACGCCATTGACCGCGTTGAATGTGCCGGCCCCGTTGCTTTGGAACAGCGCGGCAACCACCACGCGCACGGCGGAGGAGGCGTTGCAACCCTTGACGTTTGTGGTGCCCACGGCGGCGTTTGTGGTCGGTACCAACCTGCTGGAAATAACCGCGCTGAACAATACTGTCACGGATACAGAGTTTCTCATTCAACCACGGCTCGTGCAACGCACACCGGAAACTGAGGCGGCTTATTTTCCGGTGCCCACCCCCGGAGGTCCCAACGGCACTCCGCGCAATGCGCCCACGCCAGTGGTTACCGCCAGCGAACCGCGCGGCTACAAAACCGCGCCCTTCAATGTCACCCTGAGTAGCCCCGAGCCAGGCACGGAAATCCGGTACACGCTTGATGGCAGCACCCCCAACGCGGAATCACCGCTCTACACCGCACCCGTCCCGGTCAGCGCCACCACGACGTTACGGGCGGCGGTGGTGGATCCGGAAAGTGTGCAGCAAAATGTGACCACCGTGACCTGGCTCTTTCTGGAAGACGTATTGCAGCAAGGCAGCACGCCGCCGCCGGGCTGGCCGGCGGATGGCGACGTGAACAACCACGCCATGGAATACGGCATGCGCTCGGCCATTGTGACCGGCGATGGCACGCGCCTGCGCCAGGGAATGACCAACAGCATTCCCACCCTGTCCATCGTGACGGACTTGGCCAATCTGTTCAGTCCGCAGACCGGCATTTATGTGAATCCGGGCAATGACGGTCGCAGTTGGGAGCGCCCCGTTTCGGTGGAACTGATTGATCCCGTTCACGGCAGCACCAATGAATTTCAAATTAACGCCGGACTGCGCATTCGCGGCGCTTACAGTCGGAGCACGGGCAACCCCAAACATGGTTTGCGTCTGTTCTTCCGTTCCGCCTACGGTGCGGGCCGGTTGAATTTTCCGCTGTTTGGCGCCGAGGGCGCGGATAGTTTTGACAAAGTGGATTTGCGTTGCTCGCAAAACTACTCGTGGGCGTTCGAGAACAGTGACCGTGAAACCTTCATTCGCGAGACTTTTTCGCGTGATGCGCAACGCGACATGGGCATGCCCTATACTCGCAGCCGTTATTATCATCTCTATCTCAACGGCCAATACTGGGGGCTTTACGAAACTCAGGAACGCGGCGACGCCGACTTTGCGGAGACGTATCTTGGCGGCGACGCGGCAGATTGGGATTGCATCAAGACCAGTCAACCGGGGTACGTCACCACCGCCAGCGACGGTAATTTCGACGCTTTCTACGCGCTGCACAACCTGGCTGTGAACCAGGGTTTTACCGGCGCCAACGCCGCCAATTATCAGCGCGTCAAAGGACTGAATCCAGACGGCACACCCAACCCGGCCTACCCCGTCTATCTGGATGAGGATAACCTGATCGTTTACATGATTTCCGCGTACTACGCCGGCGACCCGGATTCGCCCGTGTCCATCTGGGGCGGTTTTCCCAACAACATGTACGGTCTGTTCAATCGCGCCGAGCCGTCCGGCTTCAAATGGCTGCGACATGACGCCGAGCACTCGCTCGGGGCGAACCCAAGTTTCGGGGTCACCGCCGATACCACCTCCGCTGGTGAATCCTTTACCGAACAATATCGGTTCAATCCGGCCACCCTTCACTTGCGCCTGATTCAGCATCCGGAGTATCGCCGGCGCTTTGCGGATCTGGTGCAAAAGCATCTCTTCGGCGATGGCGCGCTCACGCCGGCCAACGCGCAAAATCGCTTCCTCAGCCGCATGAACGAGATTGATCTGGCGGTCATTGGCGAATCAGCCCGCTGGGGTCGCGGCAAGACTCGCGATGGCACCTGGCTTCCCGCGTGTAACGAGGTACTCAACAATTACCTCACCCAGCGTCGCGATATTGTGATCAGCCAATTTCGCAGCCGGGGTTGGTTCCCCTCCATTGACGCTCCGGCCTATTCGGTCATGAATCAGACCGTTCCGAATGGTTCGACGCTGCGTATCTCGTCCCCGACCACCTTTTACTACACGACTAATGGAACGGACCCGCGCCTGCCGGATGGCACCATCAATCCCGCCGCCTTTTTGGTCACCACCACCAATCCGCCCACGGGGCCGCAAACCCTGATCGCTCGCGGCGCGAACTGGCGCTATTACGACTTCGGCACCGAACCCCCAAACCTGGGTGGTGTGAACTGGCGCGAGGTCGGCTATTCCGATGGCGGTTGGGCACAGGGACCGGCCACTCTCGGTTTTGCGGGCGCGGCCCCCGCGAATCCGGTGGCCACCGTCACCCGTCGGTACGTCAGCGGTTCGTCCGGCCCGCAGGTCACCACCACCTATTTCCGGACGACATTCACGGTGACCGCCACGAATGCCAATCCCGCGTTGCTCATGGAAATTTTGCGCGACGACGGCGCGGTGGTTTATCTCAACGGCACGGAAATCCTGCGTGAGAACATGAATCTCGGGCCGGACACCTACGGTACTTACTCGGCGGGCATCGCTGGTTCGCCCGATCAGAACACGTACTTCAGTCGGTCTGCCGACGTGGCGCATCTGTTGCGCGTCGGCGCCAACGCGCTGGCGGTTTCATTGCATCAATGCAACGAAACCAGCTCTGACCTCTACTTTGATTTTTCCTTGGTGCAGCCGGGCGATGACGCGCACGTGGCTGTTGATCTGGTGGTGAGCCACGATCTCGAACTCAAGGCGCGCGCCTTCCAAGCGGGCGAGTGGAGCGCACTTTCTGAAAATCACCTGACGGTGGAACGTCCACCGGTGGATTACTCCGGACTGCGAGTGACCGAGCTGATGTACGCTCCCGTCGCCCCCGAGCCGGAGAGTCCGTATAAGAACGATGACTTCGCCTGGTTGGAACTGCGCAACACCGGTGGCAGCGCGCTTGACCTGGAGGGAGTGCAGTTTGCCGCAGGCATCAATCAAACGTTCGCGCCGCTGGTGTTGAATCCGGGAGCGCGATTGGTATTGGCCAAAAATCCCGAGGCTTTTGCCACTCGTTATGCGACCAATGGTTTGACCCTAGTGGCTTGGGCGAGCGGCAATCTGTCACGGAGCGGTGAGTTGCTTTCGTTGGTGACGCCCACCGGCAGCAACATCCTGAGCTTCACCTATTCCCGGTATTGGTATCCCGAAACCTTCAATACCGGCTTCTCCCTCGTCGTGGTGGATCCTGCTGCTGAGGAATCGGTCTGGAGCACGGCAGCCAACTGGCGTCCCAGTGGTGCGCTCGGCGGCACTCCCGGACGCGCCGAAGCACCCGCTTTCACCCAGACGAGCCTGACTTCAGACGGACAACTGCAATTGCAGACCACCGGATGGGAAGGCACGGTGGAACTCTGGCGTACCGCTGATTTTCAAACCTGGACCCCCTGCGATCCGGCCGCGTGGTCGCAGAGTGGAGGAACCTTGACCGTGAATTTACAGCATCCTTCACTCGCGGGCGCGCCCTACCAGTTCTTCCAACTGCGGCTTTCCGAATGAACGAAGAGCCGGCCGTGGCGACTCCGCAGCGTGGTCTGGCAGCAAACCACAAGGCAACGTCATGACCACGAACATTTGGCGCATCCTCACCACGCTCGGGGCGGTTGCACTGACCGCAACCGCCGCGCCGCCGGCGACGTTCACGCTCGCCGGCGACTGGGAGGTGCGCGTCACGGTATCAGAACCAAAAGCAATCAGCGCCACCGTTCGCATCACTCCCCCCATGCTGCTCACCGTGACCAACGAGCCGTACACCGGGTTGCCGCTGTTCAATCCGTCGGCCGGTGGCTGGGTCAAAGGCGCGCAATTGCATGGCGTCAGCGCGCAGGAGACAACCAGCCCGGGGCTGCTGGAGGCCGACAGTCTTGTTCTGCGCGCCGGGACGGGGCCGGATGCTCCGATTCTTCAGCGCGGTCGCGATTACGAGTTGGATCCGGTCTGGGGCACGTTCGGTCGCACGACCAACAGCACGATCCAGCCGGAGCAAACCGTGTTCGCAAACTATCGTCACGCCCTGCTTCGCTTGGATGGCATTGTGCTCACCGCCAGCGGCGAGATCGTGGTGCGTCGGGGCGAGCCGCGCTCCGCCGCGCCGTTGTCGCCCGGAGCCGGACCGGGCGAACGTCTCTTGGGCAACATCTGGCTGCCCGGCCACCTCGCAAAGCTCACTGCCGACAATCTCTTTCCAATCTTGGAACTCGCGTACCCGGAGCCGCCGAAGCCCAAACCATCCGTCGCCGAGCGACTCTTGCCCCGGACCATGAAGAAACTTGAATCAGGCGAGCCGTTGCGCGTGTTGGCCTGGGGCGACAGCGTCACCGTCGGCACCTACGTGCCGGGTTGGGAGCGCAACCGCTGGCAGGAGCAGTTTGTCACCCGATTGCGCCAGCGCTTTCCCCGGGCGAACATTCAGTTGAGCACCGAAGCCTGGGGCGGGCGCAACACCAGCAGCTATTTGAACGAACCGCCCGGCAGCCCGCACAATTATCGCGAGAAAGTGCTGGACGCCAAGCCCGACCTGATCGTCTCGGAATTTGTGAACGACGCCGGGTTGAATCCGCCACAGGTGGAGGAACGATACGGCAAACTACTCGCCGACTTTACCGCCATTGGCGCGGAATGGATCATCCTGACGCCGCATTATGTGCGCCCGGACTGGATGGGCTTGAACCGGGAACGCGACATTGATGACGACCCTCGGCCGTACGTGGCCGGCTTGCGCGAGTTCTCCGCCCGACATAACGTCGCGCTCGCCGATGCTGCCAAACGATACGGACGCCTCTGGCGACAAGGCATCCCTTACAATTCGCTGATGATGAATTCCATCAACCACCCCGACGCGCGCGGCATGAAGATCTTCGCCGACGCTTTGATGGAATTGTTTCCCTGACATACCGCGCCATGCGCGTCGTGCGCTGAGGCTGCGGCTTGAGGCTTGACGCCGCCAGAGCGCGCGTGCATACGAGTCCCATGGTACGCTGCTTTCTGGCTTTGTTGCTCGCCCTCGCCAGTTCCACTTTGCTGGCGGATCCGTTGGAGTTGACAAGCCCCGACGGCAACCTCCGCTTTCAACTGTTCACCAATGCCGAACGACATCTCGCCTGCTCCGTAACCGTCGGCGGCAAGGTGCGGATCGCGTCTTCGCGACTGGGGGTGATCGTTGATGATCATGATCTCGGTGCGGGAGCGACCTTCGACGCCGCCTTGGTCCGTCGCTCCGGCCACTCGAAGCCCGAGACTTTCCCGTGGCGCGGCAACAAGTCAGTCGCCACCAACTTCTGTTCGACTTACGTTGTTCCCGTCCGGACCGGGGCGACGCCGGCGTGGGAATTGGAGGTGCGTGCTTTCAATGATGGCGTTGCGTTCCGCTATCAGGTGCCGGGCGAAGGCACGCGGCGAATCCACGGCGAGTCCACCCAATGGCGATTGCCCCAGGCGGCCCGGGTCTGGTTTCAAACCGCCACCGGCGCGGGTGCCTACGAAGGCGATTATCATTCAAGTCGCGCGGACCAGATTCCGCTGAGCACAGAAGTTCAAGGCAAACCACAACCGGTGCGGCTTGGGCCGCCGGTGACCGTGGAGTATCCGGACGGCGGATTCGGGCTGATCAGCGAAGCGGCACTTTACCATTACAGCGGCATGGCCTTGCAGCCGGAAGGCGGGGCCAGTCTGCGCGCGGTGTTTCCCGATGATCCCGAGGGCTGGTCCAACCAGGGGCCGTTTCGGTCGCCCTGGCGGGTCATGGTGTTCACCGGAGATTTGAATGGACTGGTCAACAGCGACGTAATTCCCGCGTTGTGCGAACCGCCGGACCCGAAACTTTTTCCCGACGGCATGAACACCGCCTGGCTGAAACCCGGCAAGGCGCCCTGCACATGGATGGTCTATGGCAACGACGGCGCGCAATGGCATCGCCAGAAGTGGTTCGTGGACGTCGCCGCGGCCACCGGCTGCGAGTATTTGCTCGTGGATGCCGGTTGGCGCAGCGAGCGCTGGGGCTGGCTGAAAGACGGCGGCGATGTGTGGGCCAGAGCGGCGGAGCTTTGCCGTTACGCCGCCGGGCGCAATGTCGGGATTGTGCTCTGGCACGCTTATCCGGAGGGACGCGATGACAGTCCCGGGTTGACCACCGTGGAGGCGCGGGAGGATTTGTTCCGCAATTGCCAGAAGGCCGGCGTGAAGGGTGTCAAAATTGATTTCTTCAACTCGGAAAGCAAAGCGACCATTGAAGCCTGCGAAGACCTCCTGCGCCGTGCCGCAAAGTACCAACTGCTGGTCAACCTGCATGGCGCCAACAAGCCAACGGGTGAAGCGCGGACCTGGCCCAACGAAATCACCCGCGAAGGCATCCGTGAACAGGAATACATCTTGTGGGGCACGCTGCCGCTGGCGCATTACGGCGCGTTGCCTTTCACGCGGATGGCGGTGGGGCACGCAGACTTTCTGCCCGGCTACGTGCAGCGCCGTTTCCTCAAGAACACCACGCCCATTTTCCAGATGGCCTCGGTGATTGTGTTCAGTTCGCCCTTCCTGTGCTGGCCGGATAATCCGGAAGCCTACTTGAACAGTTCCCTGCTCCAGTTCGTGCGCACCGTCCCGGTTACCTGGGACGAAACCCGCGTGCTGCCGGGCTCAATCATCGGCGACACCGTCATCATGGCGCGACGCAAGGGCGACGACTGGTATGTCGGCGTGCTCAACTGCCGCGCCGAACCACAGACCCTCGAACTCGATCTTTCCTCGCTCGGCCTGCAAGGAAAGGAAATGACGCTCTACCGCGACGGCGCGGAAGGAGCGGCTTGCCGGATCGAGTCGAATCTAAAGCCGCCTCCGAACGGCAGACTGACCCTCGACCTGAGATCCGGCGGCGGCTTCATCGCGCACCTCGGTACGCCCCGGACCTTTCCCGGATGGAAATAGCTGGCGGACCGGCGGAAGATCATTCCGCGACGCATCTGATGGCTGATGACCGGCTCAGGTTCTCGGCAGAACTCAGCCCGGCAACAAAACCTGCGGAATAATTGGCTTGCTCGAATTTTCCCGAGCCAAAGAATGAGCGGTGACATGAAGCCATTGATTACGTTTGCCCGAACATCGGCCACCCCGCGCCCGAATACATGGATCGGCACGCTGCTCATCGTGGTCGGCAGTCTTTGCTCTCCAGGACTCGCGTCAGGACAGAACTCATTCAATCCATCCGACAAATTGGTTGGTTATTGGAAGCTGACCGACGACAGTCGCGACGCTTCTGGCAACGGGAATCATGGTCTGAATCATGGCGTCAACTTCACGAACTTCGCCGGACACAAGGCGGCACGGTTCGATGGACGAGCGGGCTGGATCGAAGTGCCCCCCAGTGCGTCGCTGCGACTGGGTGCCGATGACTTCACGATCGCGGCCTGGGTGCGGTTGCCGGAGGAGACCGCGCAGGACGATGCCTATGGTGACATTCTCAGCCAGTTTGATCCCTCGATCCGACGCGGATTTAACTTTGGCATCACCCACAACACCGGCGTCACCACCAGCCAGCCCAACACGCGCAATGTGCATTTCGGCATGGACAACGCCCAACAGGACGCCGCCTGGCGTGATCACGGGCGGCCGGGCAACGCCGTGCTTGTCTTCGCCCTGGCCGTTCACGGTGGACAGCTTTATGCCGGCACTTGCGAGCCCGGCCGGGACGAGGCCGGTCGCGTGTTCCGCTTCGGCGGCGGTTCGACCTGGGTGGATTGCGGGCGGCCGGATGTGTGCAACTCCGTGTCGGCGCTGGCAGTTTTCGAGAATCAGCTTTATGCCGGCGTGTCGAAATATCGGCTCGGCGGCTCGGCACTGCCCGAATCAGAAAACCCGCATTCCGGGGGCAAAGTGTATCGCTACGCCGGCGGCCAGTCCTGGGTGGACTGCGGTCGGTTGCCGGATACCGAAGCTATCGGCGGATTGGTGGTGTTTCGCGGCAAACTGTATGCGTCGTCGCTGTATCGTCCGGCGGGATTCTTTCGTTATGACGGCGATGCGCACTGGACGTCGCTGCCGGTCCCGTTCGGCAAACGGGTTGAAGCCATGTGCGTGTACAACGAACAGTTGTTTGCGTCGAGTTACGACGAAGGCCACGTCTTCCGCTTTGACGGAAAGGACTGGGTGGATTGCGGCCAGGTGGGGCCGCCCGAGAACACACAGACGTATTCCTTCGCGGTGTACGAAGGCCGCCTTTACGTCGGCACCTGGCGAACGGGCCGGGTGTACCGCTACGAGGGCGACAACAACTGGAAGGACGTGGGCCGCCTCGGACAGGAACTCGAAGTCATGGGCATGATGGTCCACAACGGAAAACTGTACGCGGGCAGCCTGCCGCTGGCGGAGACGTATCGCTTCGACAACGCGGACCACTGGACGCGCCTCGCGGTGCTCGATGCCACTCCGAACGTCCAATACCGCCGGGCCTGGACGATGGCGGAATTTCAAGGCCGCCTGTTTTGCGGGACGCTGCCTTCGGGCCGGGTGTGGTCCTTTGAAGCGGGTAAAAATGTGACGTACGATCATGCCTTGCCCGACGGCTGGCATCATCTCGCCGTCGTGCGCCAGGGAAATCAACTCACCCTTTACCTGGACGGCCGACCGGCAGCGACTTCAGCCACCTTTGCTCCATCCGACTACGACCTTGGATCGGGAACGGCGTTGAAAATCGGTTTTGGTCCGAACGACTATTTCCGCGGCGCGCTTCGGGACGTACGCATCTATCGTGTGGCACTGGCTCAACAACAGATTCAGCGGCTCGCCCAATGACGCCTTGCGAAGGAGGCCGGGTCTGCGTGAACCCAGTCACCGCAACACTCAAAGCGCCTCGCCGCGGTTGAAGAGCGTGAGCCGCCCGCGCGGATCAACCCCCGGCGTTGCTTCGCACGAAAACTTCAGCGGCGTGGTGCCCCGCTTGAGTTTCGGCCACGCACCGCGTGGCGTCACCTTGCCCAGCGACTCGCCTTTCGGGCCATACACCGCACAGTCGTCGGGACCGTTGCCCTCAATCCAGCTTCCGGAGGTCAGTTCAACGGGAAATTCAATGACCGCTTCGCCCAGGGTGATTTTCGGATTCTTGACGGCGCCGGGTTGCAATGGGATTGCCCGAAGTTCGCCGAGTTCCATTTTCACCATTTGATTCGGCGGAAGAATTTGCAGCCAGACACTCAAAGAGTCCACGACGCCAAAGTTGATCGTCTCGCGATAGACATTGTAGAGCCCCTTCCCGTCCTTCCATTGGTAGTCACTCCAGCGAGCCGCCTCCGTCTCCACCAAGGTGTAGCGGTGCGACGGGCCGGGCTTGGCGACCACGTAGCGGTCGGCAACCGCCCCGTAAGCCAGGTGCTGCGGGCTTTCGAGGCGAACGGCGACCAGCGCCTCGCCGTCGCCGCCGGCCGTGTTGCGAATCGCCACGCTCAATCCCTGACACGCCTTGAGGTTCAGCGGCGGATCAAATCGCTTCTCGATCCGCACCCACGCGGCGTTCTGCGCGACCCGGCCGGCGTTGGACGCAAGGATGGACACCGGGAATTCCGCGTCGCCAACCTGCGGCACAAACTCCACTTTCACCCCGTCCGCCGTGGTGACTTTGCAGCCTCCAAGTTCCCGCTGAGTGAACTCCAGCAACGGGACCGCGTTGGTCGCGGCCGGGTCTGCCGAGATCAACGCTTCGAGGCGGAATCGGGCGGGCTGCTCGGCGAATGAGTTGGTGACCACCCACGATAGCGTCCACGGTTCCGCCAGGTTGACGGTTTGCGACTGCGACTGCACCCGTCGGAACCGCGTCCTGCCCGTGTCGTCTTTGAAGAGCGCAAATTCCCTCCCTGGTTCGCGCAGCTTTGCTTTGACCGACTCATCGAACACCTTCGCGTGCCGCAACTCTTCACACGTCCGCAGGATGTCCACGGCCCGTTGAAACAGCGGCGTGTTGCGGAGCACGTCGCGGTTCACGCCGGCCGTCAGCGAGATGCCGGCGTCCCAGCCGATGAGTTTTGCGCCGAGATACTCCATCACGTCCGGATAGCTCGGCTCGATCTGGGGCGGATTGAACGACTGAAAGCCCCACCAGCCCAGATGCAGCGGCAGCAACAAGCCGCCGTTCACTTCCGCGGCGTGCTGGTCCACGAAGCGCTTGTGGCCCCGCTGCGGATAGTCCCACGCCTGCCAGCGCGTGCGGTATTGCCAGAACTGATGCCACATGGAACTCATCTCCATGCCCACGGGCCGCTGCAACCGCTTCTGAATTTCCACAACAAACCTGTTCCCCCAATACCAAACCTCGTCATTACCGCCCAGAATGGAGCTGCCGTCAATCGCATCGAGATAAATGCCGTCAAAGCCGCAACGGTTGACCACGTCGGCGTGATTCTGGGCAATCTCCGTGAACAGGGACGATTCCGGGTTTGGCACGAACAGACCGAAACATTCCTTGAGCTGGCGCGCCGTCGCACCTTGCGCGTGGTCCGCGGCCTTGGTGCCATGCGCGCCGCGCTTTACCCCGGTGAATTTCCACGGCCCAGTCTTGCTGAATCCGCCGAAGGTCACCAACTCGTCGCCGATGTGCAGCACCACGCTGTTATGCACGAAGAAACCGGTGACCGTGCTCAGGTCGGCGGTGGATTCGTTCACCACGATCTCCGTCGCCCCGGCACTGAGCGGCGCGGCCAGCGTGAACGTGCGGGCGGCGTCCAGGCGTGCATCCGGCACGGGCGTCACGTACTTCGAGCCCTTATCAATGAAGAACGCGTATGTGTGAAGGATCGAGCCGATGCCCTGCGCGCGCAGCCGCGCAACAATGCGACGCCACGATTCCCAGCCGTCCGGCCATTTGTCCCGGTTCAATTCCAGGTCGCCGAAGCGGAAGAATTTTCCGCCGCCGTGATTGTCAATCTGCGTGAAACCGAGGCTGCGCGCCATCGTCACCCATTCGTCCAGGTTGGTTTCGGTCAGCGTGCCGAAGTTGAAAAGATACGAACCGTGATTGAAGGGAATCTCCTGCGCCCACGGGCCGGCGACCTTGCACACCGGCAGTTCGCTCACGCTCGACAAGGTCTCCTGCAATAGCGGCAGCATCCGCGCCATCGGCGCCGCCACAATGGCCACCTTCGCGCCAACCAGACCGAACTTCCTTTCGCACGACGCGCTCAACTCGGTCTGCAGTGCCGGCAACGCATCCACTCGTGTGAAAAGATTGAGCGCATGCGCGCACGCGCCGAACTGTTCCTCCGGTTTTCCAGCCAGCGCGAGTGGGACGTTGAGAAATGTCAAAGTTTCGACTTCGCCGCCGGTCACGCTCTCGACGGTGAGCACCATGCAAGCCGGCCGCGACTCGACCTTGACGTGGACGCGGATTCCGCTGTCGCCAAAGCCCAATTCCAAACGGCCCGCCTCCAGCCGGGCGGAAGTGGCGTCGAACTGCCTCCCCTGAAACCGAACCGCCGCGCAGGCGGTGGCGACGTTCGTGCGCAGGTAATCCGCCCCCGTGGCGCGATCCACGAAAGCGACGTTCCTGGCCTGTGCCGAGATCGTGTAACGAAAGTGCGCGTTCTCACAAACAATGGAGTCTGGCGTTTGAGCAACGCTGGCAGAGGCAATCGAAACGGCACCCGCCGCCAGTAGAGCGCGCTGGAACGGCAACCACCGAAACGCGCGCAGCAACGACTGCGCAACGCCTCGACGCCCGAAGTGGAATTTCACCCCTGCCAGTCCCATGACTCAGATACCTCCGGCAAAAGTTGACGCGCGCGCCTTGCCAAACGGTTTGAGCAGTTGCGTCGCGCCGACCGTCAGCAGATCAATATCCGCCGCGCTCTGGAAAAACTGGAAGCCTTGTTTCTGGCAGCGTTGGATTTGTTCCACCGTGATCGCAGGGCGACCCAGGAATTTCCCGTGCTTCTTTCCAGCGGCGACAATTCGGGCGATGGCCGCTTCGAGCCGCGGGTGATTCTGATTGCCTCCCAAGCCGAGCGCGAATGACAAATCGCTCGTGCCGATGAACAAGACATCAATGCCGGGCGTCGCGGCGATCGCTTCCACGTGCTCGAGTCCCTGCTGCTCCTCGACGATGGCCACGACGAGCACGTTTTCATCCGCAAAATCATAGTACCCTTGCGGCGCGGGCCAGCGGAATTGCGCGAGGTTCGCCCCCGAGCCGCGCAACCCGCGCGGCGGATAGCGACAGGCGGCGACGGCCTGCCGGGCGAGTTCCGGCGTGCGCGTGAACGGAAACACCACGCCCAGCACGCCGGTGTCCAGCAGGCGCTTGGCGGTCCAGAGTTCGTTCGTCGGCGGGCGCGCGAACGGCACGGCGGGCAGTCCGCGTGTGGCCAGCACCGTGTGGCGCACCATCTCCAGACTCAACGGCGCGTGCTCCATCTCGAGCCAGATGAAATCAAAGCCCAGCGCCGCGCATTGGGCGGCCACCTCGACATTGTTGACGGTGATGGTCGCGCCGATCACCGGCTCGCCGCGCTTCAGCTTTTCTTTAACCGGATTCTTGAACTCGAGCTTGGATGATTTGGTTTTTCTTACGGGCATAAAATCGAATCCGCTAATCCGAGTGTGACAGGCATACGCTCAGGCGCATCGCATCGCCCGCACCCAACCAGGTTGGTCTTAATCGGAATGATGTTCATGGAGACGAGGTGGGCGAAGTTTTGATCAGCCACACTTCCGAAACCTGACAAGCGCGGCCATTGCTGCCCAGACCCGGCTCGGCCCGCCACGTCAGCTTGAGCCGTCCGGATGCGGTGGCGGCGGCAGGCAGGTCAAATTCCAATGGTTGAATCGTCGCGGGCTTGGTGCGCAACGGGTGAATTTCAATCGTGTCATTGGCATCCAGACGAGCGCGTTTCTGGGTGTAGTCGCCGGCGTAGATGACGCGCAGCCGATACCGGGCATTGCGATCCAATCCGTCGTAAAGCATTTCCAGCGGCGCATCGTAAAGTGCCTCCGCGTGATCCTTCCACGAAATCCGGCGCACGGGGGTGACGGCATCGTCCGGCGCATCCCAAAATTGGTCTTCGGTAAAATCCACACGCGGTGTCTGGAAACAATCCGGATCCCGGGCGAAACCCAGTCCGGGCAGCAGGTGCGGTTGCCTGGCCACGTTGCCGAGATCGTCGTAGAATCCGCCGGGACCGGGATTGGTCCAATTGACGATCTCATCCAACGCCTTGAGCCGCTCTGTCTCCGCCGGAAGTTTGCGAATGGCAGCAAACTGTTGCTCCAGCCACGGCCGGTTGTTCAGCGGGTAATCCATGGAGTCGAGCATCGCGCCGCGGTCCACGTCAATGGCCCGGTAGCGCGTCACACTGAGCTGCATGGCGATGCTTTGAAACAACGCTTCGCCCAGTTGAAAGATGCGGAGGCGCAATGCGGCCGTGGCGGGGTCATCCGCGGGTTGCCGCAAAATGGACTGCGCTTCGGTCATGGCCTTTTCACTGCCGAGCGTGGGCGCGGAGCGCAGCACCTCCAGGGCATGCTTTTCCAGGTCCGTTTCGCGCAACCAACGGTGGCGAACGTACGCGTCAAAGTACGCGCGAAACAACGCCTGCTGAAACCGCCAGTTGCGAAGCGTGGCAGGGTGAACCGCTCGTTCGAGCGCCTGGAAACGGACCAAGGTTTGCTCCACGCCCACGTTCGAGGCCAGCGGCCCGCGCCAGTTTCGTTCCAGCGCGAACAGCCCTTCGGCAAACGATTCCTCCACTTCCGCGCCGATGAAGTACCGGCCGTACTCGCGCAGCACCTGGCCCACGTCCGCCTCTGGATCCCACCCGAGGGAACTCCACAGGCACTTGTTGAGGTCGTCATTGCAGCCTTCCGAGTAGGTGCCAAAACCAATCGAGTCCGGCAACGTGTGACGCACGATGATCGCGTGGTCCACGGGCCGGGGATTGATGCCTTCACGACCGGCGGTGATCGAGAAGGCCACGTCCCATTGCGACACGGGATACTGGCACTGCTGGGAATGAGTGATGTCCGGATACAGCCGGATGGGATACTTCGCCGGGATGAGGGCGCGCAGTTGTTTGGGGCTGACGCGCACCTGCGGACCATGCACGATGCCGCCCAACCAGGCCGGCTGGTCGCGGCGCAACATTTCCAGAAACTCATCGAGCCATTTTTGCGTGAACCCTTGGGGCGAAACCCACATCTGGGCGTGGGGATGAAACCGGTGAAGGTTCGCAGTCTGCTTTTCGAGCAGCGCCATCAGGTCTTTCGGCTGGGTGTGCCCGGGGTCGCCACCCGGAACGAACACGGCGTCCACGCGCGGTAATTTCGAGAAAACGTCTCCCCATTCGCGCAACGCGGCCTCCACCGTTTTCGGGTCGGAATAATTCTTGTCCAGGGCCGGATACCAGATCCAAACCCCCAGACCGTACTCCGCAGCCAGGCGCGACATGCCGATCATCATTTCCATCGGCGGACGCGGAAAGTGCGGGCTGTCCGCGTCATCGTCCGAACGCGGCGGGATCAGTTCCACCATGTTGCAGCCGAAAACCGCGAGATCGCGGAAGTATTGTTCCCACACCGGCAGGTCCCACGCATCGTAGGAATGGGTCTTGGGCCGGTAACCGACTTGATGCCCGCGCAGCGGATACCTGGGGGCGGAGGAAATCGGCAACGTGCCCGACAGGCTGACGTTGCCCCGCTGCATCCGGAGCTCCCGCAGCAGCCGGCCCACGCCGAACAACACACCGCGCGCGTCGTTCCCGATGACCAGCACGGTGGACTGGTCCGCGGTGCGCGACAGGACGAGTTGATAGCCTTCCGGCGCGCTTGAGGGAGCGACGGCGTTCAACCCGGCGGCATGCGATTCGAGGAAGGCCTCGAGCGCGGGCCGGTTGCCGACGGCGATGGTGGTGACATTCGAGGCCGGCCAGGAATTCAGCACCGGCCAGCGAATCTGCGTTCGCTTCTCCACTTCGTCCACGAGCATGGTAACGGCTTTCAGCTCGGGGCCGGACAGACCGGCGGGAGCAACGATCTGCGCCGATTTCAAATCAATTGCGCTGACCGGTCGCGCGGCAACCGGCAACAGAAGCAGGGCCGCCATATACTTGAGCCAGCCAGCGGGGTTGGCAATGCGGTGGCGCATGGTCGGAACTATCAGACTTATCTCCCGATCTAGCCAGAAAAAATTCGAGTGACCACGGTGGATGCGCAGTGGCGAGTTGCGCTTTCGACTTTACCGCTCGCACACGGCTGAACATGCTGTGCGCCATGAGTCCTATTCCAGTGGTTGGACAAACCATAAATCGCTCCGTGACCCGCAGTACGCGCGTGTTGGAACGAGCCCGTCAAATTGGTCGCAGGCTTTTCCTGGCGTCGTCCGGGATTGCATTGGGGCTGACCCTCGGGGTGCTGACCCATCCACTCGCCAGTCCGGCGCAAAGTGGAGCGGCCAGCCCGGCGCATTTGTGGACGCCGGTGGAGGATGAAGTTTATCTGCAAGAGATCGGGCAAAAAATTTCCACAGAGAAACCGGCCACGAGTATTGCGGTGCATGACAATACGGTTTTCGTGGTGGTCGGCGGCACGATGAAAACGCTGCGGGACGGCGCGTTGCAGGAGATCGCCGGGGCGCCGGCCGACGTGAAGCGGATGCGTTCACTCGCCGGGGCGCTTTGGACTACGGGCGGGCAGGGGACGCATCGCTTCGCCGCCAGCCAATGGGTACGCGTGGATGAGCAGTCATTCAATGATTTTTGTCTGCACCTCGGTCGGATTCACGCAGCCACGCGCAGCGACGTCTATCGCTTTGAAGACGGCAGATTCGTCAATCTCCGCCCGACCAACGGTTACTTGCAGACGGACACCACGATGATCATGGAAGACGGTACTCAAATCCTGAGTCATCCGGTGGACATCGGGCCGGTGGATCGCATCGCCTCCTATAGCGGCACGCTTTATTTGCTGCGGCGCGGTCGGCTGGCTTTGTTCGAGGGGCGGACGTTCGTCGAAGACCCGGTGGATTGGGGGATGATGCCGTCGCGGATTACGCGCGATCTGCTGGCGCTGGGCAGCCGGCTTTACGTCGCCACCGACCGCGGAGTGGCGGTATTACGCGGCATGGCGTTGACGGTGTTGCGTGGCGCGGAAGGGTTGCCCTATGAGGACACCACCTGTCTCGCGCGCGGTTTTGGCGATGACTTGTGGATTGGGACGAGCCGGGGTGCCATTCGGCAGACCGGCGGCGAGTTTCACTACTTTGGGGTGCAGCGCTGGTTGCCGGGCGAATTCGTCCGCGACATCGCGGTGAATGATCACACCGTTTACATTGCCACGGATGGCGGTCTGGGGATCATTCAGTACGAGCCGTACACGCTGGCCAAGAAGGCGGCTTATTTCGAGCGAGAATTGAAGGAGGGCGGTTACCAACGACTGGGTTTTGTGCATAAACTTTATTGGTCCGGCGAACCCAGCGGTTGGTTGCGCGAGATCAGCGATAACGACGGTGGCAACAGCGCGCAGTACCTGGCTGCCATGACGTTCAAATTCGCCGCGACCGGCAGTGCGGCGGCGCGCGCCGAGGCGCTGGAAACTTTCAAGGCCCTGGTCTGGCTGGGGGATATCACCGCCAAACCCGGCTTTTTCGCGCGGGCCGTCTGGTCGGTCAAGAGCGACCAGGGCGCGCGGGCCACGCAAGGTTCGGGCGGATTGCCCGCGAAATGGAATCCCACCCCGGACGGACTATGGCTTTGGAAGGGCGACACTTCTAGCGACGAGGTGAACTCGCACTATTACGCGATTTCGCTGTTCCACGATCTGGCGGCCAAAGGGCCGGAGCGGCAACGCGCCGCCAAGCATTTGGCCGACATCACTTCGCACATCATGGACAACGGGTGGGTGTTGCGTGACGTGGATGGTCAACCTACACGCTGGGGGCGCTGGGATCCGGAGTATCTGCTGCAACCCTACGGTTACGAATCGCGCGGCTTGAACGGCATGGAGGCGCAGACATACGCGCAAACCGCGTTGGCTTTGACCGGCGACCCGAAGTATCAGGCCGGGCTTGAGCAATTATTGAAGTGGGGTTATCAAAATTACACCGTCCGCCAGAAGTTGACCTTCCCGCCGGATTCCATCGTGACGTGGGATGATGAACTGGCGTTTCATTGTTATCATCCGTTGATCCGTTATGCGCGTGATCCAGACTTGCGCTCGCTTTACCTGCGCAGCCTCGAACGTCATTGGGAAGTCATGCGGATGCAGCAAGTACCGTTCTTCAATTTCATCTATGGCAGTTTGACGGGAAATGACTGTGAAGCGCCGCAGGCCGTACAACATTTGCGCGAATGGTCGCTGGACCTGGTTAATTACACCTACCACAACTCGCATCGCAGTGATCTCGCGCCGCGTCCGGGTTACGTGCCGTACATGGGCGGCACCCGCGCCATCTCTCCGCGTGAAATTGGTCCGGATTTCGGCAGCCGCTCGGCGATCCAATACGACGGCGGCGACAACGGCCACGCAATGACGCCGCCAATTGGCTGGCTGGAAGACTATTGGATGGGCCGCTACTACGGTTTCATTGCTGCGCCCAAAACCACAGACCCGAAATTGATCAACGTCAGTCCGCGCGCCACCAAGTCGTCGGGCGCGTTACCCTACGACGGACCAGCACGACCGATTCTGGCCTGGGAGAAATGATTTCGCCAATGAACCATACCGCGCTTCTCGTATATTCCATGAAACGTACTCTCATCCTCGCTCTCAGCATTGGCCTGGTTGCCACGACCGGGTTCAGCGCAGAAACGCGCTCGCTGGCTGAGCGACTTGGCTATCGGGCCACCGACAAAATTCTCATCGTCAACGGCGACGATACCGGCATGTGCCACGCCGCGAACCGGGCAACGATTGACTGCCTGGAGCGGGGCGCGATGCGTTCCGCGACCATCATGGTGCCCTGCCCGTGGTTTCCCGAGATCGCGGCCTACGCGCGCCAACATCCGGACAAGGGATTTGGCGTTCATCTGTGTCACACGTCCGAATGGGTGACGTATCGCTGGGGGCCGGTGGCGGATCGCAGTCTGGTGCCGGGGCTGCTCGATCCGGACGGTTATTTGTGGCGCGAGGTGGAGGACGTTTACAAACACGCCAAACCGGAAGAGGCCCTGATCGAGGGTCGCGCACAAATCAAGAAGGCGCTCGCGGCGGGCATTGACGTCACTCATCTCGATTCGCACATGGGCACGCTCCAGCTCAACCCCGATTACATCAAGGTCTATGTGCAGTTGGCGCGGGAGTTCAATCTGCCGCTGCGGATGGCGTCACAGGAAACCCTGGCGCGCTTCGGCCAGCCGGACTTGCGCCAGCGGGTCGCGGCGCAGGGGATTCTCTTCCCGGACTACTTCGTGTACGACGAATTGAAGGACGAGAAAAATGGGGTGAAGGAGTTCTGGCTGCGCATTGTGAAAAATCTGAAGCCCGGCGTGACCGAACTTTACATCCATGCCGGGCTGCCGACGGACGAACTCAAGGCCGCCACAGGATCCTGGTCCACGCGGGCGCAGGAATACGAAGTCTTCACGAACGACGAGGACATGAAGCGCCTCCTCAAGGAAGAGAACATCATCCTGCTGGGCTATCGGCCGATTCGCGATTTGCAACGCGCCGAGCAAAAGGCGGGTGCGGGGAAATAAACGCCATCGCCACCGGGCCTCATTTCAATCCCTTTGCCGCCCGCAGCACGCCGCCTATGATCGTGTCTCCCAGGGTTTCGCCGTAAAAGCTGACGCTCGCTTCGTAGCCGCCTTTGCGCCATTCCGCTGCCGGCAGGATGTAACTCACCCATTCATCGGCCAGACCGCCGATGGTCACGCACTTGGCCCCGGTGAGTTCACGCGCCTGCTGCTTGAGGGTCATGCCCAATTCCGCCGCCATCTCGCCCGGGACACCTAGAATGACCAGATCACCTAAACGAAAAGCCGTGCTGTGGGTCTGAGTCGGTTGCAGCGCCCCGAGCAAGCCGCCAATCATGGATTCGTTCAAGCCATACTCGGCACCGCCGGTTTTCATGAAATCCGGATGCCAGGCAATCTTGGGCAGCGCAATGGTTTCGGTATGCCAGGAAAATTCCTCCACCGGATGCGGTTTGATCTTTTCCCAAACCCGCCACGCCCGGATTCCCATGTCCCGCCCGTAACGCTCGGCGCGCTCCCAATGGCTGTCCGTCTCGACCGGCGGCGTCGGTGATTGATCGCCCTCGGCCCCGTTGTAAAACATCGTCACCACGCCCTGCCCGACCAACGCCTCGACGGTGCGTTGCAGATGTCCGGGCCAATCGCCGGAAAACAGCATGTCCTGCGCATCCATGAACGTGGGATGCGCCGTCCAATTGACCAGCACCGCCAGCGGCTGAGCAGCCCTCGTGTCCACCCGCGTCACCGTCAGATCGGTGTCGTGCGCGGTCAGCCCCGCTCGCCGATTTCGGTTTCGATCCGTCACGCTTACGGTGGTGGAGCCGGCCACCACCGGCGTCAGTTTCTGATTCGCCTCCCGAATCACCCCGGCCAGCGCGTCTGCCACCCGCTCGAACAATTCCTTCTGAAAGATGCCAATCTGCGGAATGTTGAACTTGTTGCCCGGATGCAGCGCCATCAGATCGAAACCGGTGTGCGTGTGGCTCGCGAGCAGCATGACTTGATCGGCGCGCCAACCCTCGCCGGCGAGACGCGTCATCACCGCGGCCTTGAATTGGGGCGGGAACGCCAGGACATCGGCGGTGACGAGCGCGAATTTCCGGTCGCCCCTCGCGAGGACGAGCGCCTTGGCCCAGACCCGGTCATGCACGCCAACGGCGGGTTTGCTCATCCGCTCGCCGTAACCACCCAACGCCACTTTCATTTCCAGCGGCGGGGTCAAATCCACGCTGGCCACTCCTCCTTGCAGCGTCGAACTGTCCGCGGCCAGCGCGTAAACCGTGGCGAAGCACGCGCCGATGACCGCCCCGCCCATCCGGGCGAAACGAAAGAAACTTTCCCGGATGATTTTGATGTTCATGGCGCGGAGGGGATGCGGGTGGCGCGTTTCACCGTGGAATGATCGGCAGCACCAGATGCGATGGGTACTCCGGATCGTGGAAGATGGTTTGTTTCGCGGAAAGCAGTTCCGTGTCCGTGCCAAAGGGTTTTCCGCTGTTGGGATTGCGGTCGAACCTCGGGAAGTTGCTGCTCGAAACCTCCAACCGGATCCGATGGCCGCGCCGGAACAGGTTGCTCGTCACCCAAAGATCAATCTCGAAGCGTTCAGCCTCGCCCGGCGTCAGCAACGCCGGTTGCTCCATCCCATTCCGATACCGCGCGCGGATGATGCCGTCGCATAAATTGTAGGCTTTGCCGTCCGGATGCACGTCCACGAGCTTCGCGGTGAAATCCGTGTCCCGCGCACTGGAGGCCGCGTGCAAAATCAACTTCACCTGACCCGTCACCTCTACGTCCTGTTCCAGCGGGGCCGTGGAATAAACCAGCACATCGTTGCGTTGTTCCACGGTGGTTTGATCGAACGGACCGGCGGGCGCGCCGATCAGGTTGTTGCCGCCCGTGGTGGGCACGGGATTTTTGCCGTCGTAGGTGAACTCATCTGGTTTCTCGTCCCGGGGCGCGGTGGTCTCGAGTGAGCCATCGCCGTTGAGCGAATTCGCCTGGCCGCCACTGTGTAGATAATACGAGGTGTATTGCGTGCGCTTGAGCGGCCATTCGTTTTCGCCGCGCCAGCGATTCTCGCCCATCACAAACAAATAATACGGCGGCCAATCCTGAACTCCCGTCTCCCGGCCCTTCAGCCAATACTCGAACCATTTGAATTGCCACAGGGAAACACTGAACTTGGCGCCCTCGCCGAAATCCAGATCGCCGGTCTTGCGCCCCCCGACCCCGTGCGCCCACGGCCCCATGACCACAAACTGATTCCGTCGCACCTCCCGATCGCGCGAGCTTGCGCGGACCTTCGCCGACATTTCGAGGGTCGCTTTGGAAAAGATGTCATACCAACCGCCGATGTTCAGGATGGGCACGGTCACGTCCGCGTACCGATTTTGAATGCTGCGTTTCCTCCAGTAATCATCGTAGGTCGGGTGTGCCACCCAGTCGCCGAGATACGGAACCGGCTTGTCAAACTGCTTGCTGAACGTGCTCAGCGGTAGGTAGCGAAAGACCTCGGACACCTTCTCCGGACTGACGGCCACACCGCCGACGGCCACGCCCCAGCCCATCAGCAACGCCAGTTGAAAAGCGCCGCCTGTGTAGGCGATGTCGTAGGCGTTATCGAACGGCACCGCCGGAACCATGGCCTTGAGATACCGGCTGGAGTTGGCGGCGGTCGCCCATTGCGTCCAACCGACGTAAGACCCGCCGCCGGTGCCGATGTCGCCGTTGCACCAGGACTGTTGCCCCACCCACTCCTGCGTGTCAAATCCGTCCTCGACGTCGTATCGAAATGGATCCCATACGCCCTCCGATTTGCCACGCCCGCGACAATCTTGCACTACCATTACGTAGCCCGCCTCGGTGTAATGCTTCGCCTCTTCCCATTTCTCGTCCATCTTGCCGTACGGACTGCGCATCAGAATCGCGGGATAACGGCCCTCCGCTTTCGGTCGCCAGATATTGGCGGCGAGCTTTACGCCGTCGCGCATGGCCACCATCACGTTGGCCTCGAAGACAACTGGCGGTGCGGCTGCGACCACCAACCACGAGCCAACCAGCAGCCAGGCGCCGAGCCACGCGGCCCGGGGCAAAACGGAACATTGGGTTCTCATGCGGTTATTCAACCAAGATTGGCGACGGCAAGTCCAGCCGCGTGATTCAGTCTTTTCATTCCGTGCGCGAACGATAGAGTGGTCCACGACAAATCTGATCACATGAAAAAATTTATCTTCCTCGGGGTGGCGCTATTGGTGGCCGGTTGTTGTACCCAGCAACGAAACCAATCCGGCTGGATCTCGCTGTTCAATGGCCGGGACCTGTCCGGCTGGACCGTGCGCGGCAAAGCCACCTGGTCCGTGCAGAACGGCGTGCTGGTTGGCCTGGGTGGCATGGGCCACATCTATACAGACGCCACCGCCACCGACTTCGAGTTCAAGGGCAAGTTCCGCATCACGGAAGATGGCGCCAAGGCCAACAGCGGACTTTATTTCCGCGCCAATCCGCCGGCGGATAATCCCGATGGTTTTCCGCGCGGTTACGAGGCGCAAATTTGCAACAGTCAGGACGCCTACACCGGCTGGCTGTGGAAACCTGGCAAGCCCACTGGTAAAGCCACCGCGCTCCTTACCAAGGATGGCGAATGGTTCGACTACCGCATTCGCGCCGTCGGCAGCCACATTCAATTCTGGATCAACGATCAGCCGGTGATGACTTACGATGATTCTGAATACAAGACCGGACACTTCGCCATTCAAGGCCACAATCCCGGCATGAAAATCGAAGCGAAGGATTTGTTTTACCGAAAGCTGAACTAACCGCCTACGGCTTTGCGAACTGTTGTCGCACTGGTTTGGGCCTTCCGATTTTCTACTTCGTCGCTTGCGTCATGCTTGACTGAACCGGAACGATGCCGTTGGTCCAGGTGGAACGGCCCACTTGGCCGTTCTGGGCGGCAACCTGCCGCCCAGCCGGGCGCACGGAGATCGCACACCATTGAGTTTGCACTCTTTGCGTTCGGCTATCGGTCTGGTAGCCTGACAGAACGGGCCAGTAGCCCGTTCCACCCAAACTCCAATCGAATCGTTCCGGCTGAATGCTTGCTGTAGTTCGGGGCGATGAGTCGCTGATCGGTTACGGGTGTGTTGCCCGCTCCCCCCGGCTTTCTCATTGAGCAGCGATTACGCGACTCAAGGATTAAAAAGTGGCGAACGAACAATACGAACCGGCGAAGCGATGCCTCAACACGGGACAGCGGTGCCTTGAAACAAAGGTTTTATGAGACGCGCAGCGGCAGGGTCAGTGCGAAAATCAGTCCTAGTGTCAGACTGGCAACCGCCCACAGCAGCGTTTTTTTCCACGGAAACCTGAGCTTTTGGCTCGTGGTGGCGGGTTCGATTCGGATGGATTCAGCGGTAATGGCGGACATACGCACTGGCTGAGAGCAATGCCAGTACCAGGGCACGATTGCCTGGCTGAAATCGAGTTGCCACCCGGGAGCGCAACGGGGCGCTCACCCGATAAACGGAGGGGGCGAGCTGAAGTTTTTCGCAACTGTCAGCCAGCGACGTTCTTGAAAAACGAGTCGCAGCAGAGGGATTTGGAAGTTGCTGTTGGTCCGGCAAGCGCGCTCCACCGAGGAGATTACCGGTGAGGGGAGAATAAAAAATAGCATTTAAGCTTGTCGGAGCCGCGCGTCTTGTAAAATTATCTCCCGCAATGAAGAAAATCATGTTCGTGGCTGTGTCGTTGATCGGCGCAGTTATTTTTACTGGTTGCAGCACGACTGGCTCGCGTGCGGCCAATAATCTTCCGCCCGCCGGCTTTACGGCTTTGTTCAATGGTAGTGATCTTTCCGGCTGGTGGGGCGCGTCCACGGAAGACCCACGGAAATACCTCGCGTTGCCCGAGGCGGATCTAAACCGGAAGAAGCGCGATAGCCTGGCCGACATCCGGGCGCATTGGTCGGTGCAAAATGGCGAACTGGTCAATGATGGGCAGGGTTTGTATCTGACCACGGACAAGAACTACCGGGACTTCGAGTTGTTGCTGGAGTATCGCACCGTGCCGCGCGCGGATAGTGGCGTTTATCTGCGCGGCTGTCCGCAGGTGCAGATTTGGGATTCCACCGAGCAGGACAAATTCAGCATCGGCGCGGATAAAGGCTCCGGAGCGCTCTGGAACAACAGCCCCGGTGCGCCCGGCAAGGATCCACTAGTGAAGGCCGACAAACCGTTTGGCGAATGGAACTCGCTGCGCGTGATTCTGTGCGGCGAACGCGCCTGGATCTGGCTAAATGGCAAACAGACGGTGGATGGCGCGCGCATGGAAAATTATTACGATCGCAAACTGCCGCTGCCCGTCGTTGGACCGATCCAACTGCAAACGCACGGCGGCGAAATCCGCTGGCGCAATATTTTCATCCGGGAGATCGGCAGCACGGAGGCCAACCAACGCGTGCGCGGCAAGGATGCGGGCGGATTCAAATCCGTTTTTAACGGTCACAGTTTTGCCGGTTGGTCGGGGCCGATTGACAATTATGAAATCGAGGCCGGCGCCATCACCTGCAAACCCAAGCGCGGCGGCACGATTTACACCGATGCCAGTTACGGTGACTTTGTGGCGCGGCTGGAATTCAAACTGCCCCCTGGCGGCAACAACGGTCTGGCCATTCGCTATCCAGGAACGGGCGACGCGGCCTATGTGGGCATGTGCGAATCACAGGTGCTGGATGACAATTACGAGCAGGCCACCGGCAGTCAGATTGATCCCCGACAGGCGCACGGCTCGGCGTACGGCATGGTCGCTGCGCAACGCGGTTATCAACGTCCCATCGGCGAATGGAATTATGAAGAGGTCACCGTCATCGGGCACACCATCAAGGTGGAACTGAACGGGACGGTGATTCTCAATGCCGACCTGTCCAAGGTGACGGACTTCATGGCCGGACACGCGCATCCGGGCGTGAACCGCACCTCTGGGCATTTTGGTTTCGCCGGGCACAATGACCCCGTCATGTTCCGCAACATTTCCATCAAACCGCTTAACTAGATCTCTCGCTTATGTCATCGCCAAATAACTTCTCGCGTCGTCAGTTTCTCAAAGCGGTCGGCCTCACGGCTGCGGCCGCTCCATTTATCACTTCCCGCCTGTTTGCACAGTCCGCGCAACCGGTGCTGCGCCATGCCAGCTTCGGGGTCGGCGGCATGGGCTGGAGCGATCTCACGCAATTCAGTTCGCACCCGCAGTTTCAGTTGGTCGCCATGTGCGACGTGGACACGCACCGCAGTGAAGCCGCGCGGAAGAAGTTTCCGCAGGCGCGGTTCTACCAGGACTGGCGCGAGTTGCTCGACAAGGAAGCCGGGAACATTGATTCCGTCAACGTCGCGACTCCCGATCACATGCACGCGCCCATTGCGGTCAGCGCCATGCGCTTGGGTAAACACGTTTACGGACAAAAACCGCTGGCGCACGACCTTTATGAAGTCCGGCGGATGACGGAGATTGCGACGGAGAAAAAGCTCGTGACCCAGATGGGCATTCAAATTCATTCCGCCGCCGCCTACCGCGTGGCGGTGCGCATTCTGCAGGACGGCGCGATTGGCAAAATCAAGGAAGTACATTCGTGGTGTTTCAAATCCTGGGGCGATACCGAGCCGCTGCCCCAGCGCCAGGACCCGGTGCCGGAGACACTCAATTGGGACCTCTGGTTGGGGGTCTGTGCAAAGCGACCGTTCATTGGCAACGGTTATTACCATCCGGAAAACTGGCGCAAACGGTTGGACTTCGGCACCGGCACATTCGGCGACATGGGCTGCCACATTTTCGATCCGGTTTTCAAAGCGCTCGAATTGACCGCTCCGACTTCGGTGCGCTCGGAAGGCGTGGCCCCGGACGAATGGAATTGGGCGCTCAACTCGACGATTCATTATCAGTTCCCCGGCACAAAATACACTGCGGAGAGTGTGTTGCCGGTCACGTGGTATGACGGTGATGCCAGACCGCCGGCGGATGTCATTGCGCTGCTGGAGGGCGACAAAGCTCCAATGACGGGCTCGATTTTTGTGGGTACGGCGGGCACGCTGTTGCTCCCGCATATTTCCAAGCCGGTCTTGTATCCGGACGCCAAATTCCAGAATTACGAATATCCGAACCTCACCGAAGTGGATCACTGGGGTTCCTATATTGACGCTTGCTTGGGCAAGGGCCAGACCTCGGCGCACTTCGGCTACTCGGGACCGTTGACCGAGGCGGTGCTGCTTGGCGGCGTGGCTTCACGCTTTCCGCATACCACCCTGGATTGGAACTCGGCGCGACTACGCTTTGACAACCGCAAAGCCAATCATTACGTCCGCCGCACTTATCGTCGCGGCTGGCGCGTGAAGGGTTTGAGTTGATCCTGCTGGGCAGGGTCGCCTTGGCTGGCACTGGTGGAGTCAGGTTTTGTGGTAAACCTGGTGCTGGCTTGGACTTTTTTTCTCAGCCTGAAGCTGGTTCACGATTGAGCGTATGATTCGAAAATTATTTACCGCAGCCTTGGTGGGCCTCACTTGTTGGGGAGGTGGTTGCGCGACCCAAAAAGTCAGCGCATCAACCACCGTGATCAAATATGTCAAAGCTGATGAAGCCGCGCAGTTGATCGCCGCGCACCAAGTCACCGTGCTGGACATTCGGACTCCGAAAGAGTTCGCCTCCAAACATATCGCCGGCGCGACCAACCTTGATTTTTTCGCCGGCGACTTTACGGCGCAACTCGCCCGGCTCGATCGAGATAAAATCTACCTGTTGCATTGCGCGAGTGGCAATCGTTCCCGCCGCGCTTTGCCCGCCTTCGAGCAGCTCGGCTTCAAGGAAATTATTCACCTTGATGGCGGCATCATCGCTTGGGAGGTCAAGGGGCATCCGGTGGCGCAATAGCCGGAGTGGGCGGAACCAGCGCGCTTGGATTCTTGGGGTTGGTTCTGGGGATTGAGGTTTGCTTTCAAACTGAACTGCGCCCTAATCTCGGTCACATGTTGTTGCGATCAAAACAAAGTCGTCTCGCGCGCTGGTATCAGGACCGAGTAATACAGGGAATCGTCGCCGGTCTTTCAATGGCACTGGTGGGGCAGGCTGCCGAGTCTGGACGGGAATTGATACGCGATCCCCATTTTCAAAATGGATTCATCCTGCTTAAACCTCAGACTGGCCAGCGCGTCGTGTACGGCGAGCTCACCACAGCCGGCGCATCCGTCAAACCGGTATGGGATCTTTGCCAGTGGTCAAGTCGGTTCCCCCTGCAACCCGGCGACCCCGTGTGCGCGTCCGATGGACTGCTTTGCTTCACCAACGCAGCCAAGCGGGTCGGCATTGGTCCCGTTGACGGTGCGGGTGCGGAACTGGCGCTTGGCGTGAATGCCAGTGTGGAATACGGTGAACGGGCGCGTCAGGCCGCCAGCGACCCCTGGACCCATCTGCTCGTGCAGCAAGAACTCGAAAATCCTCCGTCGCTGGCGGATCTATCCGCCTGTTCCTTTCACGTGGAAGCGCGCCTCGCGCATTCCAAGCTCGCTCGCACCGAGGACTACAATCCCGGATTGCACGCCGCGCAATACATCATCTATCTGACCGTCGCGAATCGAAATCGCGCCTCGCCCGGTTTCGGCCAGTATTATTGGTTCGGGATTCCGCTTTACGATAATCGGGAGCGTATCGTGCCCATGTATCAGGCGCAGGATTTTGGCGACACGAAGATGTTCATCAACACCGTTAGTTCGGAAGTCTTCACCAAGGAAAGCACGCATGACGGTCAATGGGTGACGTTCGACAAGGACCTGCTGCCGCTGTTGCGCGCGGGTCTGGCCGCCGGTTGGCAACGCGGTTACATGACCGGCTCGCGTAACGAAGCGGATTATCGGATCACGGGCATCGTCGTGGGCTGGGAAGTGCCGGGCGTTTTCGATGTGGAACTGCAACTGCGCCGTCTGAGTTTGCGTGCGGTACCCGTGGAATCAACCACGGCCGCGAAGTAACGTCGGCAACTGGTTGACTTCACCACATAAATTCCACCAGTACGCCCGCGTGATCGCTCGGCCAGGGCAGCGCGTCGCCCACGTACGCATCGCGGCCCGGATTGGGCACTTTTTCGTTGCCAATGAAACAGGCTTTGGGGCCAACCAGCCACGCCTGGGTGGCGCGAAAAACCGGGTTCGCTTGGGTGCCGTAATAGACAAAATCAATCCGATCGCGCTCATCGGATTTGGGCGCCCATGAGGTGGTCTGTTTGCCATCAGCGATGGCCGGCCAGGTGAAGCCGGGATATTCGATTTCATCCGGATGCACCACGCGATAAGCGTCAAGGAAACCGTGCTGTTGCAACGCGATGCTATTGTCCCACGGCAGCGCCACACCGTAGTGACCGAAGTTGTGCTTCGCGCGTTCCGTCCAATCCAGATGCGAGCCTTCGTTGAAGTCGCCCGCCAGAATCACCACCCGTCCCGCCGCCTCTTCCTGTTGCGCAAACGCCAGGAAGTCCGCGATGGATTTATTCCGCTGCGAACGTCGGTTGTAAGCCATGATTTCCTCCACGTCCGTGACGCGATCCGGTACGCCATCGTGATTCGCATCGCGCATGTTGAAATGGGGATAGCCGCCTTCATAGCCGCGCACCAGATACAAACCATAACCGCGATAATCCAGATGCGCGGAGCAAATCGTGGCCTTGAGTCCGCCGGGCAACGACATTCGCCACGCCTTGATCGAACCGGTATCGTCCGCCGTGCCATCAAACATGCCCGCCTTGGATTCGATCGGAAACCGGCTGATCAATCCGACATCGCCGCCTGCATATTCCCCGTAGTATTTCCGCTCCGGCGCTTTGGTTTTGAGCGCGGCCAAAATGCGTTCGTGAAAATCCTTGCCCTGATAATTCCGCACCTCGGATAACGCCACGAGATCAGCATCGCTGACGAGAATGACGTCAATCATCTTGTCAAAGCCATTCGTCACCTGAGTGCCCTCCTGCCAGACGTTAAATTGCATCAGCTTGATGCGATGCTGGATCGTGCCGTCTCCGGCTCGGGCCCCAGCGCATCCCCACAGGCTGAAAAGAAGCGCGATTAAAAGGCGCATTACTTACAGAAACAATACGCGAACTGGTTTGTCAATCAGACGGAAGTTGCCCGATTTGGCAGCCGGAGACCCGAGTGTTGCCGATGACGCGTTTGTGAGAGTCTGCGGAACACTTCATCCGAGATCAACGTAGGAAAACCGGGTTACACGGGACGGCAGGTTGCCGACCAGAACGGCTAGGTTGGCCGTTTCCCCCACACCCGAGGTGGGGCGAAGGCCGGGCCGGGCGCGAGAGGCGCTCGACCTGGTTCAGCGCACCTTGCTGAGCTTTTCGATCATTCGCGCCACGCGTTCGCGGTGTTGGAGCATCAGTCGCGGGTCGGTGGTGAAGTGCGTCAGGTCTTGCGAAATATCCGCTGGCACCTGAAGTAATGCTCGCGCTTCTTGCACCAAATGGTTCTCCCCTTTTACACCGGCCACCCGCTCGACCTCGCGATTCAGCAACCAGAAGTATTCATAGTCTTCCATGCCATCACGCAAATTTTCCCAGCGCAGTGAATTGATCGGTCCGTCCAGATTCGGGGAGGTGTCACTTAACGGCCGACGTGGTGGATAAAGAAAGCGTCCGTCGCCGTTGCCCCAGGGTGATTTTTTTCCGCTTTCCAAGCCGTAACCCACCTGCCAGCTCATTGGGTCTTGCCACGGGTCTTGCAATTGCGGACTCGGGTAGGCCGTCGCGCTGGTCCAATAAAGCGTTTCCCAAATGAGAATGCCTTGTACGCCGTATTGCCAGGATTGCCACGGCCACAAGCGCAGTTCCGTGCCCGGATGATCTATGAACTCGGTGACGTAAGGCGCTTTCGGTCCGGTGCAGATGTACCACCAGACCTCTTCGCCAGCGGCGCGGCGGGCGGCGACTTTTTCCGGCGTCCACTCGGGGGTGAGTGCGCACCAAATTTCCACGTTGCCCATGAGCGCGGGTTCAGGTTGTTCGGTCAACATGCGGTGGATGCCGGGCGCGGCGGCCTTGATTCGTTTCATGCCCTCCGTGACAAATTCATAATCTTTGGGGTCCGGCTCATCGAACCAGTAGGTGTAAGCCTGGTTCAACCAGCCGCGCTCGCGTAAGTGTCGCTCAATCTGACTCAGGTAATCGTGAAACAGCCGCGCGTGTTCGGGCGTGCCCTCCTTGAAGCCTTGCAACTCGCCAAGGTGTCGGCTGTGAAACGTGCCGCCGCCCATGCCGCGCAACGGGAGCAGAAACGAGTTGAAATGGTGCTCGTCCAGCCACCGGGTCGCCGCGCGATCGAACTTGGTGAAATCTATTTGCGCCCGTTGGTCGGCGCCTTCCCCGACAAAACGGATGTCTATGGGCGCATAATCAAAGAACGAGTAGGGGCTGATGCGATGCTCGGCAAAGTTCCGCAGATACTTTTCATAGACCAGTTCCTGGTCGGCGGGATCGGTGAGCCGGTGATAGCGATTGATCGCGCTAGTGCCCATCCCCAGGGCGCTGCGCAGGTGCGATTCTTCCGGCAGCGTAAAATCAAATACTTCGACGACGACTGGAACGGACAGTTCGCCGATGGAGGTTTGCAACTTGAGTTTGGTCGAGTAATTGCCCGCTTTCACCTCGCGACCGACCTGAAACGTGAGCCAGAGTGGTTGATTCTGGCCGGCGCGCAGTGCCAACGGTGTCCGCAACGGTGGCAACGGATCGGGATACTGGCCGGGCGCGCCGGTTTTGTCCGTTGGCGTGGTGACTTCCACATAAGCCACTTCAGCGATCGTGCTGGTAATGGCTGCCGTTCGCCCCCAACGGCTCTTCAGCGGTCCCAGCTCTGCCGCCAGCAGCTCGCCATCACGTTCCGGACGCAGCACCACTTGGACGGCCTCATACTCGCCGCGCGCGGCCGAGATTTTGAGCAGTGCCGGTTTTTGATCTGCTCGTTCAGGCATTGTGCGCCCACGTCCGATTTTCCAACCACTTTCGCACCACCAAACGCCAAGGTCAGCGGATTGCGCGAGCCAGTAGCCGGGGCGCGAATCATTGAGGACGACGTTGGTTGTTTCAGTGTGACCGATAGTCACCATCGTCGTGACGGCCAGCATGATAAACAGCTTCATTTCCGGTGAGGGTCGGCAAACGAGCCGAAGATTCAAGCGTCTTTTGCGTCTCGATCAGGGCAACGGGGAATTCCACGACTTAAAACCCGGCCGTACGTATTATCTGATCGCGGCGGCGCCGCTTTTGGAGTGCGCTGTTCGCCGGCGCTTTTGGGCTGCGCATCCGGATTTTCAATTTTTGATTTTTAACGTACGCAATTTGCGGCACTGGCCAGTTCCATTGAGTTTGTTCTCAAAGTTGCCAATATGGCTACAGCGACTCCCATCGCTGCTTCCCAATGGGGGCATTTTCATCGAGTCCAAAACGGGACATTCTCAAAGAGTCGCGACAAGGTAATTGAAATCCCTTGACACTGAAGTTGTGAAATTATTTACTCGCAAACGCATTTTGCGAATTCTGATTTAGCAAGACGAATTTGAATTATTATTGATCTCTCATACCGTTTATGTCGCAGCCTGAAGCTCACCCGAGCCACGGATCTCACTCCGAGCCGGGCTTTCTACGGAAATACGTTTTCTCCATTGATCATAAAATCATAGGAATCCAATACGGCTATACGTCCCTGGCGTTCATGCTGTTTGGGTTCTTTTTGATGGGAATCATGCGTTGGCAGATCGCGCATCCCGGCGAAGCCGTGCCGTTGATTGGGAATTTTTTGCAAACGGTTTTTAAAGACGCAGCGATCAATGGGGTGGTTTCGCCTGATCTTTACAACATGTTTGGTGCGATGCACGGCACGATCATGGTATTTTTGGCGGTGGTGCCGGTGTTGACCGGTGCGTTTGGCAATTACCTCGTGCCGATTCAAGTGGGCGCCAGCGACATGGCGTTCCCGCGCCTGAACATGATGAGTTACCAATTCTATCTGTTCGGTGGAATCGTGATGTTGGCGAGTTTCTTCATTCCCGGCGGTCCGGCGCAATCCGGTTGGACCTCTTATCCGCCGTTGAGCTTGATCGTTCCGACGGATGGCCAAACCTACTGGCTGGTGGGCATGGTATTTATCATCACTTCCTCGCTGTTGGGATCGGTGAACATTATTACCACCGTCATCCAATTGCGCGCGCCGGGCATGACTTGGCTGCGCCTGCCGTTCTTCGTTTGGACGGAGTTTGTAGCGGCATTTCTGTTGCTGCTGGCGTTTCCGCCGCTGGAGGCTGCCGGGTTGTTGCAACTGGTGGATAAACTAACCGGCTCCAGCATGTTTCTGCCCACCGGCCTGGCGGTCAGCGGGGCCGCAGCGCATGCGGCTGGTGGCGGCAGCCCGATCTTGTGGCAGCACCTATTCTGGTTTCTGGCGCACCCGGAAGTGTACGTGTTGATTTTGCCGGCCATGGGGATTGTTGCGGAGATTATCGCGAACAACATTCGCAAGCCGCTTTGGGGCTACAAATCCATGGTCTATGCGTCGCTGGCGTTGGGCTTCCTTTCGGTGCTGGTCTGGGCGCATCACATGTATCTCACCGGTATGGGCACGGTGATCGCCACGTTCTTCCAAACAACCACGATGATGATTTCCGTTCCCTCGGTCATCATTTTGACTTGCTTGCTGATT
The DNA here is from genome assembly GCA_039806955.1 of Verrucomicrobiota bacterium. Taxonomy (GTDB): domain Bacteria; phylum Verrucomicrobiota; class Verrucomicrobiia; order Limisphaerales; family JADLHS01; genus JADLHS01. The sequence continues at coordinate 35,746 of JBDHQI010000035.1, forward strand.
TCGCTCTGGGGCGGCAGCATCCGATTCAATACCCCCATGCTTTTCGCGTTGGCGTTTCTGCCGATGTTCGCGATCGGGGGACTCACCGGTCTGCCGCTGGGTTTCAGCGCGAGTGACCTGCACTTGCACGACACCTACTACGTGATTGGTCACTTCCACTATGTGGTTGCGCCCGGAACGATCTTCGCCGTGTTTGGCGGCATCTATTATTGGTATCCCAAAATGACCGGTCGCTTCATGAATGAATTTTGGGGTAAGGTGCATTTCTGGGGATCGTTGCTCTTCATGAACGTGATTTTCATGCCAATGCTCTCGCAAGGCATGGCTGGCATGTTGCGGCGCATGTCGGATGGCGGCATCAACTACGCTTTGTCGCACACCGGTACCGAAGGCAGTTTACCCAACATGATCATGGAAATGAATCGCGTGATTTTATGGGGTGCCATCGGGCTGGCGATTGTGCAGATTCCCTTCATCCTCAATGTCTTCATCAGCATGAGAAAAGGCGTCAAAGTGGCGAACGACAATCCATGGGACGCCACCACGTTGGAGTGGCAGACTGAAACGCCGCCCTGGGTTTACAATTTCCGCAAAGAACCGGTGGTGCATCGCGGTCCGTATGAATACAGCGTGCCGGGTTTCAGCCGGGATTTTACGCCGCAGACTGAACCGGACAACATTGGCGCCAAACACTGATTTCGCATGGACATTCCCTACACAAGCAAAGTTCGACCCGATACCGGATTATACAATGGCAAGCTGGGCGTGTGGTTGTTCCTGGCTTCCGAAGTGATGTTGTTTGGCGGTTTGTTTTCCGCCTACACTTACCTGCGGATTGGCGCCCCGCTAGACACCTGGCCGCACGGCTGGATGAACGTCACGCTCGGCACCATCAACACCGTCCTGCTGGCGCTCTCGGCCATCACCACCTTGCTCGCGTGGGCAGCGTTGAAGACGAAGCAATTCGGGCGCTATAAACTGTTCGGTCTGCTGACCATTCTGCTCGCGTGCGCGTTCCTGGGCATCAAGTCCTATGAATACCGCGACAAGCTCACCCACTATCAGGTGCAATTGAATGACGGTCGTGTTGCGGACGGACACCTGGTGGAAAACAACAAAGACGCTGATTACATTCTGTTGCGTGGTCATTACGCGGCGAACGCCACCGAACTCCTGGACGGTCGCGCCAAGGGGCATCCGGCCCATGAGGAACTAAAAATTGCCCGCACGGATATCAAGAGCCTGAAAAATTACGGACCGGCCCTGAACAATTTCCTGGCGATTTATTTCAGCATCACGGGGCTGCACGCCATCCACATTCTCGGCGGCATCATCGTGTTCGCCTACCTTTGGGGGCCGGGCAGCAAAATGTGGTTCACCGCTCCCGTGCGTTTCACCAATCGCGTTGAAACCGCCGGACTCTTCTGGCATTTCGTGGATTTGGTTTGGATTTTTGTGTTCCCGCTATTCTACCTGACCTGAACTATGAGTGACACGCCTGCAAAGACATTTGACAGCTACCTGCGCCGTTATGCCACGATTTTCGTGGTCATCGTGGTGGGCATCGGCCTGATGGTTGGTTGTTCCTATAGCGGCCTCGCGCCTTCCGTGCGACTGGCTTTGATCCTCGGTCTGGCGGCGGTGAACGCCTCCTTGGTGGTTTGTTTTTTGATGCACTTGGTGACCGAGCGCAAGCTGCTGTTGAGCATGTTGTTCATTACCGCGCTCTATTTTGTGGCCCTGTTGGTGTTAAGCACGTATGGTTATCATGATGTGCCGCATCTAAAATCCGGCGTTTGATGTTATGTCGTTAAAAGCTGTCCATCTGGTTTTCGTCACCGTCCTGAGCCTGCTGTGTGCCGGCTTGAGCGTGACGAAACTGCGCCAATACCGCGCCGAAGGTGCCACGCCGGATTTGATCTGGGGCGTGATGGCGTTGGTCGCTTTGGTGGCGGTCGTTATTTACGGTCGTTACTTTCTCAAGAAACTCAAGCAACACAGTTACCTCTGATGCGCAAGTCTGGCTTCAATTGGCTTGGACTCATGTTGGTTCTGGTGCTCATCCAGAATTCCGGTTGGGCATGTGCCGTTTGCTTTGGTGAGCCGGGCGCGCCCATGACCCGCGGGTTGACGTGGGGCATTATCTCGCTCGGCGGCATCATGAGTTTGGTGCTGGTCGGAGTCGCGGGATTTTTTGTCCACGTCAATCGCCGCAGTCACCGTCCGCCTGAATCCAAATCCAATGAGACTCAAGTAGATCGTTAAGTTTATGGAAAAACTTCTTCAGCTCCCGGTGTTGGCTTCCAAGGAAGGCCAGAATGTTGACGATTTGATCATCTATTTGCACTACCTGATGATCGTTCTGTTTTTCGGGTGGCTCATTTATTTTGTCTATGCGCTGGTGCGTTTCAGCAAAAAGAACAATGCCAAAGCCGACTACAAAGGCATGCGCGGACATTTCTCAAATTACCTCGAATTAACGGTGGCGGGCATTGAAGCCGCGCTGCTGATTTTTGTGGCCTACCCCATTTGGGCACGTCACGCCGGCGGCTTCCCGGAAGAAAAGGATTCCACCGTCATTCAGGTCGTGGCGCAACAATTCGCCTGGAACGCGCGCTACGCCGGTGCCGATGGCCAGTTCGGTCGCCAGGACATGAAACTGGTTTCGGCGGACAACTTGTTTGGTGTGGATCCAGCAGATACTCACGGCGCGGACGACGTGCAGGTGTTGAATGACATTCACGTGCCGGTCAACAAACCCGTGATTTGCCAGATCAGTTCCAAAGACGTCATTCACTCCTTCCGCCTGCAAACCATGCGCGTGGCGCAGGACGCCATTCCGGGCATGCGGATTCCCATCTGGTTCGAGCCAACGCGAGAGGGGCGTTACCAAATCTTCTGCGCGCAACTTTGCGGCAACGGCCACGCGGCCATGGCGGGCGGTTATCTCGTGGTGGAAAGCCAGGAGAAATTCGATCAGTGGCTGGCCTCCAAAGCGGGCGCCTCCGCCAGTTTCGAGTAGTTGTCCGATTCTGGCGCTGCCTCGGTGGGAGATGCGTCTCCACTGACCGCAGCCGCCCGGAGCCTGCGTATGGACCCAGCAACACGAAATCCCTTTCGGACTTTGTGGATCGGCGTGGTTCTGCTGGCGCTGATTTTGGTTCTCAGCCTCGTCATCTCGCGACGTCATGGTGTCGCCTCGACTGTGCTTCCCGTCCTCGGCACGGTGCAGGATTTCACGTTGACCAATCAATTGAGCCAGCCAGTGACGCTGGCTGATTTGCGCGGCAAAGTCTGGCTGGCCGACATCATTTTCACGCGCTGCCCCGGCCCGTGTCCGCGTATGACCCGGCAGATGGCGGAAGTACAAAAAACGATCCTCGGAAATGCGCCCGTCCGATTGATTTCATTAACCACCGATCCCGGTTACGATTCACCCGAAGTGCTCAACAAATACGCCGGGCGCTTCCAGGCCGACCCGCAACGCTGGCAATTTCTCACCGGGACCAAATCCGAAATCGCCGCGCTCGCCATTAACAGCCTGAAACTGACGGCGATTGAAAAATCCGCGACGGACCGCACCAGCGATGACGACCTCTTCATTCACAGCACCATTTTTGTGCTGGTGGATAAGCAGGGCCAATTGCGTGGCATTTTTGAGACCAGCGACGAAGATCACGAATGGGCGCAGGTGCGCCCCGCAGTTCTTGCTGCCATCAAACAACTGGAGCGCGAACCGTGAACCATCTGGATTTGCCCTTGATCAACGCCTGCCTCAATGGGCTGGCGACAGTGTTGCTGACGCTGGGTTTCATCTTCATCCGTCGCGGCCAGCGCGTCGCGCACCAACGCTGTATGCTGGCGGCGCTCGGGGCCTCCTGCGTTTTTTTGGTCGGCTATCTCGCGCACAAGATCTTTGTCGTCAAAGGCGTGAACACGCCGTTCGCCGGACCCGCCGCGTTGAAACCGTGGTATCTGCTGATGCTGGCCACGCACGTGTTGCTGGCCATGTTGATCGTCCCCCTGGCGCTCATCACCATCACCTTTGGCTTGAAGGGCAATTTTGAACGGCACAAAAAAATTGCCCGCTGGACGTGGCCGTTGTGGATGTACGTCTCGGTGACGGGAGTGCTGATCTATCTGTTGCTCTATCAGATTTATCCGGTGGCCAAATAAACCTCATGCTTTGATGGAAACTTCCGCTTCCCAACTTGCCGCGCAGACGGATTTCGCTTTCTGGAAACCCGTGCTGACGCCGAACGAGTTCGCCGCCTGCTGCGCGTCCGTGCGGAACAAGGGCGCGCGGGCGTTGGCGGTGAATGGTTCGCGCGTCATGCTCGCCGCCGCCGGATTGGAGGATAGTCCGGTGCAACTCGTCGCGCTGGTCGGCTTCCCGCTCGGCACGAACGACAGCGACGTGAAGCGTTACGAAACGGAAGTGGCGATTGATTTTGGCGCGCAGGAAATCGAACTCGTCCTCAATCTCGACCACCTCAAAAACGGCAATCATAAGGCGCTGCTCCGGGAAATCCACGACGTTGTGGAAGCGGCGGATGAGCGGCCCGTTTGTGCGACGTTTGAATCTGCGGCTTTGTCCCAGGCGGAACGGCTACAATTCATTGAACTTGCGGCGGATTCGGGGCTGAAAGCCATTGCGACGGGAACGGATTTCTGGCCGGACAGCCAGGTCAGCGCGGATGATATCAAGGCGCTTCGGGACGCATTGGAGCCGAAGTTAGCGATCAAGGCGGTTGGAAATATCCGAACGCTTGAGGCGGCGCGAGCCTTGATCGCTGCCGGAGCCGCGCGCGTCGGCACAACGCATTTGAAGTTTTTGGAGGCTTCATGATGTGGCTCCCGTTTGACTTGCTCCGCGTCTCTCGTCACTCTGCTGGTTGATGAATTGCATTCGCCTGTTATCGGAACAGGTCGCCAATCAAATCGCTGCGGGCGAAGTGATTGAGCGACCGGCGAGCATTGTCAAGGAACTGGTTGAAAATTCGCTGGATGCCGGGGCGTTGCGCATTCTGGTAGAAGTTCAGGCGGGGGGGCGCAGTTTGGTGCGGGTGACGGATGATGGCAGCGGAATGAACCGTGATGATGCGCTGCTTTGTCTCGAACGCCACGCTACCAGCAAGATCAGCAAGGCGCAGGATTTGGCGGTGATTGCGACGATGGGATTTCGCGGGGAAGCGCTGCCGAGTATCGCAAGCGTCAGCCGCTTCACGTTGACGACCCGCGAGCGCGATAGTGCCTCGCCGGAGGGCACGCAGGTCGTGGTCAACGGCGGCAAGATTATCGAGGTCAAGGCCGCCGGTTGCGCCACCGGCACGAGCGTTGAGGTGCGCCAGTTGTTTTTCAATCTGCCGGCCCGTCGAAAATTTTTGCGCACGGAGGAAACGGAAGCGGCGCACATCCAGCACTATCTGACATTGGCGGCGCTGGCGTTTCCGCAGGTGGCATTCACCTTTCTCAAGGACGGACGCACGGTTTGGCAGCTTCCGGCCCAGCGTTCCGGCGCGACGACTGCGGAAAAATTGGTCGCTTTGCGCGAGCGGATTCGTGCGTTGCTCGGAGAAGTGAAATTGGTCGAAGTGGATTTCACGGCGGATTATGCGATGGAGGAGCGTGAAACCCTCGATGAGACGGAATCATTTGAAAATGCGCTTCCGGAGCTTCCCACATCGGGTCGCGCAGCCCGGAATCCACAATTCCGGGTTTGGGGGTTGATTGGCGCGCCAGGCATTTCGCGGGCGAATCGGCAGGACCAATATGTGTTCGTAAACCGTCGTCCAGTGGAAAACCGCAGCGTCAATTTTGCCCTGTTGGAGGGCTACCACACTGCTTTGATGAAAGGTCGTTATCCGGTTGGTTGTTTGTTTCTCGAAATTGATCCGGCGGCGGTGGATGTGAACATTCATCCGACCAAGCGCGAAGTGAAATTCCATCGCGAGCGCGAAGTGTCGCGTGGCGTGGCGGAGGCGGTGCGCCAGGCGTTGTTGAAGTTTCATCAGCAAACCACCGCCGCGCCGTTGGGGCCGCCGCGCGGGGAAGTGGTTGGCGGAACTAAAGGGAACGACAACCCAAGTGAGTTGCCGCCGTCGCGTGCAATGATGACGCCGACGTTGCCACAATTTCCAAGTCAATCGCCAGCGGTGTCGCGGGTGCCAGAGCAGAGCGCGTTGAAAATGGGATTCGCTCCCGCCCGTCCGGCTGAGATGGACAGACCACCTCCCGCGCCGCCGGGGGGGCAACATTCCACTTGGGGAGCAAATGTGTCGGCTGAACGGGAAACGGGTTCGTCGGCGGCAACGGTCGCGGCAGGCGCGCCGCCGCTTTTGGCCGTGCCGTTGCGGCTGGTGGGCGTCATTGGACGGCTCTACGTCGTGTTGGAATCGGATCGGGGCTTGGTGTTATTGGATCAACATGCGGCGCACGAGCGCATCCTGTTTGAGCAGATGTTGACGCGATTGGAACGCAAGGAACTCGCGCCATCGCAAAAGCTGTTGCTGCCGGAAACCATCGAGCTGTCGCCGCGCGACGCCAATTTTTTGCGGGGCCAGCTTGAGGTGTTGACGCGTCTTGGCGTGGGTTTGAGCGAGTTCGGCGAACAGACGTTTCTGCTCGATGCGCTGCCCCCTTTTGTCAAAGTGGGCGACGCGCGGCGGTTCACGCTCGACTTGGTGGACGAATTGAAAGCCGCCGGGCAGAGCGTCAATTCCGCCCGACTGGGCGAGAGCGTGGTGGCGAAAACGGTTTGTCGTCACGCCGTGAAAGCCAATGATCCGCTGGCCGGACGAGAGCTGGAAAATTTGGTGGAAGACCTGCGGCACTGTGCCATGCCCTATACTTGTCCGCACGGGCGGCCCACGCTTATTGAGATGAATTACCGCGAGCTGGAACGGAAATTTGGACGCGCCCAATGAAGTCGCCACAGATACTTTTCGTCACCGGCACGGATACTGGCGTGGGGAAAACTGTTTTTACAGCACTGGCAACGCTGTATTTGCGGCAGTTGGGATTCCGCGTGGCCGCGCTGAAACCAGTAGCTTCGGGGGGACGCAGTGACGGCCGGATTTTGCGCGCGGCAGCAGGCCAAGTGCTTTCACTGGATGAGGTGAATCCGTGGCATTTTCGCGCGCCCATTGCCCCGGTGCTGGCCGCGGCGCAAGAACATCGCAAGGTCCGACTGCGTGAAGTGGTGCGGCAAATTCGCCGGGTTGGCAAAGCGTTTGAAGTCGTGGTGGTTGAGGGCGCCGGCGGATTGCTCAGTCCGCTGGGTGCGGATTTTGATTCGCGCGATTTGCTCCTCGCGTTGGCGGCCCAACCGATTGTGGTTTGTCCCAACAAACTGGGCGCAATCAATCAGGTGCGACTGGTTCTTGACGCCTTGCCGGTGCGGCTCAGGCCGGAGGCGCGGGTGGTGCTGGTTCAGCAACCTCGCGCGGATAAGGCGAGTCGCACCAACCTGCAGTTGCTGCAACATTTTATCGCGCCGTCGCGGCTACGGATTCTGCCGTGGATCAAGAGCTGAATTGGACCAGGTTCGCCGGTCAGCGGCTTTGCTTCAGCATCCACTCGTAAAACTTTGGATCGGCGTAGGCTGGTTTCCAGGAATCATGCTTGGTGTTCGGATAAATGGTGAGTTGGAGGTTGGTGACGCCGCTTTGTTTGAGCGCGTTGACCACGCGTTCCGATTCCGCGACCGGAACGACGTCGTCGTCAGCGCCGTGAAACGCCCAGATGGGCAGCCGTTGCAACGCGCTTTTCTGTCCTCGAGTGCCTAGCAGCCTGTCGGACATAGCTCAAGACGCTGGGTAAGATCGTGGTGGTAGCACCCGGTGCGGTTGTGGAAACG